>NZ_WAIE01000001.1:0-660418 GCF_008830225.1 Pseudodesulfovibrio senegalensis | reverse complement strand
GCTGATCAAGGGGCCGCTCGGCTTCCTGTTCCCACTGCTGACCGTGCTGCTCTGGCTGCTGTGGCGCGGCAGAATACGCGAATTCTTCTCGCGCCCCATGCTCAAGGGGCTGCTGGTCATGGTCGCGATGCTGGCCCTGTGGATCGCCGGGGTCATGATCGCGCAGGGACCGTCGTTCCTGATCGACACGGTCATCGGCAAGCACGTGGTGCAGCGGGCCACCCACACCTTCCACCACCGCGAACCTCTGCAATACTATTTCATCGCCCTGCCCCTGGCATGGCTGCCATGGACCCTGCTGCCCCTTGCCCTGCCCCTGAAAAAACTGTTCTCGGGCGGGTTCTGGGCATCGGCATTGGCCGAACGCAGTAGCGGCAACGGCAGAAACTCGTTTTTATGGCTCATGTTTCTGGGCATCTTCGCGCTGCTTTCCAGCCTGAGCGGCAAGGTGCTCATCTACATCCTGCCCATGTTCCCGGCCATGGCCATTCTCTCGGCCCACGCCCTGACCACAACGGATGGCCGCCATGCGCGGCGCTTCTGGACCATGGTTGCAGGCTTCCTTGTCATGCTTGGGGCGGGGATCTTCGTTGGTGCGGATTTCGCGCCCCTGCAAACGCCCGTGCGCGGGCTGGCGCTGGGCGCGGCCGTGTTGTGCGGCGGCGGGGCACTGCTCTTTGTGCAACGCAATGCTCCGGCAACGGCCAACCTGCTCTGCCTCGGGCTCGCGGTCATCATCTGGCTGTACCCGGTGGGCCTGCTCACGGCTCCGTCCCTTGACCCGGCCATGAGCCCCAAGGCCGAGGCTCTGCTGATCAAACAGTACGCGGACAAGGGCTATGAACCCATGTCCTACAAGATATACTCCGGCATCTTCACCTACTATGCCGAGCGCAACCTGTTCGAAACCAACCACATGGACGAACTGGAACAGCGCATGGCGCAGGCCGACAAGGTGGTTCTGGCCATCCGCAAACGGCATTGGGACGACTGGAAAAACCGGCCCCAGGACCTGATTCCCATCCATGAACAGATCATTTCCGGGGACACCTACATGCTGGTGGTCAGGAATCGCGTATCAGGGAGTTGACCGCCAGTTCGGCACGGTTTAAAAAATGTGATTTTCAAACCAATTACCAAGCATCAAATATGATCCGTTCACTGTTGTTCAGCCTGTGTCTCATTGCCCTGTCGGCCCTTGGCGGCTGCGGTACGCCCGTGGTGCAGGTGGCGGGCATGGGCATGACCGGGTACGACACGGCCACCATGGCCGACAAATACCTGCCCAAGGAACGCATCGACTTCAACTGCCCGGCGAACCGGGAAGACGCTGTTCTGGAACGCAGGATGGACGAACGGCTGCTGATCAAGGGCTACCCGGAACTGCAACCCTATTCGTTTGACCGCCACGTCTATCTGGTGGGCGAGGTTACGGACAGGGACAACGCGGCCCACGCAACCGAAATAGCCTGCACGGTCAAGGGCGTGGACCGGCTCACCACCCATTTTTTTCCGGCCTCGGAACACTCGGACCCGGCCCGCGACCTGAGCCTGACCCGCGAACTGGCAAAACGCTACCAGCAGTCCGCCACGCTCAAAAACGCGGCCATCCGCGCACGGGTGATCCAGTCCACGGCGCTGGTCATGGGCCTCACCCCGGACCCGCAGGTCAAAAAACTGGCCCTGTCCACGGCCCGCTCCCTGCCGGGCGTGACTTCGGTGGTGGACTACGTCACGATAGCGCCCTAGCATTCCCCCGAATCCACATCGCAGAACACATCCCTGTTCATTTTCCGGTTGCACGATTCCACAATTCGTGGACGCCGTACTCATGCCACATGGTCTTGCGCACACTCAACCGACACGAAATGAACACAGTAAATACAATTATATCAGTAGTATAAAAAAGAAAAGAACACTGTCCACAAACTGATTGCAACAGTGTTCATAACCAAGGGGAAAATTACAGACAGGCGCAGGGCGGCTGTTTCAGGCTTCACTCTGCCCGAAAGAACAGCCGGTTGTCATGCAAGCCGGGCATGGCCGGAAAGCAAATGGCGACACGCCTAATAGAAGGTCAGGTACCAGGCCAGCACCTCGCGGCCCACGAGGATTTGCAGCATGGCCCCGAGACAGAGAAACGGGCCAAAGGGAATGCGGGTGCGCATGCCGCGTGAACCGGGCAGGCGCATATATATGATGCTGGCCATCAAGGCGGTTATGGACGCGCTGAGCACGGTGAACGGCAGGCCCAACGGCCCCACCAGCGCCCCGATGCAGAACAACAGCTTCACGTCGCCGGTACCCAGCCCCTCTTCCTTGCGCACGATGCGGTACACCTGCTGCAACAACCAGAATATGCCGCCGCCAAGAAGAGCGCCCAGAAGCGCGGTCTTGAGCGCGGCCCAGCCGAACAGCCCCTTGATGACCAGAGCCAGCACCGTGCCGCCGATGGTGACCCGGTCCGGCAGAATGTAGATGGCGAAATCAATGAAGCTGCCCACGATGAACAGACCGCCGAAGACCATGAACACCAGCCACGGCAGGGACAATCCCATCTTGAAGGCCAGCGCCGCAGCCCAGGCCATGGAAACGAACTCCACCAGCACATAGCGTGGGCTGATGCGCGCGCCGCAATGGCGGCAGCGGCCGCCGAGCACCCAGTAGCTGATCAGGGGAATGTTCTCGAACCACGAAAGCGTATGGCTGCAGGCCGGGCAAAAGGAACGCCGGGGCTTGTTCATGGGCACTTCGGCAACGTAGCGGTAGATGCACACGTTGTAGAAACTGCCCAGCACAAGACCAATCACCGCGGCCACCGGCACGGCAAAGTACGGCGAAAACTGCAAAACCAGAAGGTTCGAAATATTCATTACCCTTCCCTGCTACTTGAAGAAACGAAACTTTTCCTGCATGAATAAGCGGTTGACGGATTATGGGAGAGCTATCCCATTTTCCCGGATCAGACAAGCGTCGGCCACGCCAAGGAGTGCACATGTCCCGCCAATATCGTTTCATACCGCAGATGACCGAGGAGCAGATCGCCGAACGGCAGCTTGAAGGCCTGCGCTGGACCGTGGACCATGCCTATAAGGGCAGTCCCTTCTACCGCAACCACCTGAGCGAAGCCGGTATCGAACCGGGTTGCATTCAGAGCCTCGACGACCTGCGCACGCTCCCCGTGACCACGGCGGACCACCTCAAGCAGGGCTACCCGTTCCCCCTGCTCTCCGTGCCCGAACGCGACGTGGTGCGCATCCATGGTTCCAGCGGCACCACGGGCAAACGCAAAATTCTTTCCTACACCCAGAAGGACATCGACGTCTGGAAGGACATGTTCGCCCGCTGCTATGAACTGGCCGGCCTGACGCGCGAAGACCGCGTTCAGGTCTGCGTGGGCTACGGCCTGTGGACTGCCGGAGCCGGATTCCAGCTCGGCAGCGAGCGTTTCGGTGCCATGACCCTGCCCGTGGGACCGGGGCTGCTGGAAATCCAGCTGCAGATTCTGGAGGACCTCAAGCCCACCTGCCTGTGCTCCACAGCATCCATGGCCCTGCTCATGGGCGAACAGGTCATCAAGCACGGCCTTCAGGACAAGATCGCACTCAAGCGGGTCATTTTCGGCGGCGAGGCCCACTCCGAAAAAATGCGCAAGCAGTTCGAGGAAAGCCTCGGACTGGAGCACAGCTTCGACATCACCGGCATGACCGAACTCTACGGCCCGGGCATGGGACTGGAATGCACCGCGCATGAGGGCATCCACTACTGGGCGGACATGTACATACTGGAAGTGCTCGACCCCGTGACCCTTGAGCCGGTTGCTCCGGGCGAACTCGGGGAAATGGTGGTGACCTCCCTGTGCAAGGAAGGATCGCCCCTTATCCGCTATCGCACACGGGACCTGACCCGACTCATCCCGGGCGTGTGCCCCTGCGGCGTGACCATGCCGAGGCACGAAAAGATTCAGGGCCGCTCGGACGACATGTTCATTTTCCGGGGCGTGAACATCTACCCCGGCCAGATAGCCGAAGTGCTGGAAAGCTTCTCCGAGCTTTCCGCGGAATACCAGATCAACCTGACCCGGCGCGACGGACTGGACCACATGGCCGTCAAGGTGGAACGCGCACCCGAGGCGAACTACGACAGCGACACGCAACTGGCCCACGCGGTCAGCGATGCCGTGCGCAGGCACATTCTGGTGCGCAGCGAAGTGCAGGTGGTCAACCCCGGCGAACTGCCGCGCAGCTTTGCCAAGACCAAACGGGTCCTCGACGACAGGAACGAGGACTAGACGGACCGGCGCAGGCGTTCCCGCCCGATGCGGTGCGGTCCTGTCCGGCAACACGGCCCCTTGCGGCCGCCCGAGGAGGACACATGCCGAGCATCAGCGACAACGCCGCGCGCCACACGGTCATCGACCGCCGCCCCGGCCACTATCTCTGCTTTCCGGACGTCTGCATCACCAAAACCGGCCGTCTCGTGGTTGTCTACAACGAATACGACCAGCACGTGGCCACGCGCCGCGCATTGGTGGTGCGCACCAGCGACGACCTTGGCGACACATGGTCTCCTGTGCGCCTGCTGCGCACGGACATGAGCCACTGCCCGCGCATCACCGCGCTGGAGGACGGGCATCTGGTCATCGGCGACGACCACGGCCCGACCTTTCTGTGGAGCGCGGACAACGGCGAAACATGGGCGGCCCACAAAGGGGGCGGCATGGCTCACGGCCTGATCGACAGGCTCATACAGCTGGACACGAACACCTTCCTGACCACCGGGCACCAGCACAGGGGAACCCATTCGCACCCGGCCATACGGCAGGCCCCGCCCGAACAGATGGTCTACATTTCCGAAAACCGCTGCCGCACCTGGAAAGCCCTTTCGGTCATGACCTTTCTGCGCAACCTGACCCTGTGCGAGGCTTCCATGTGCCGCATGCCGGACGGTCGCATCCTGTCCATTCAGCGCGAAAACAGCTTTGTGTACGAGCCCATGTACGTGTGCCAAAGCACGGACAACGGCCAAACGTGGTCCGACCCGATTCCCACCGGGCTCATCGGCCACCGCCCCACCATGAACCTGACCCCTTCGGGCAAGCTGCTGGTCACCTACCGCAACGTGGGACCGGACCGGGGCACCTGCGCATGGCTGGGCAGCGAGGATGAATTGTACGGCTTCCGCGTGCACGGCTACGCGCCGGGCAATCCCGAAAACACAGCGGACGGCCTGAAGGTGGACAGCGAGGAAGGACCGGAACAGGTGGTGCGCTACGCCCTGCGCCCCATGACGGACCCGCGCCGCGCCAAGGCGAGGCTGGAAGCGGACATCCGCGTGGACGAGGCCGGTCCCAACGGCGTGGCCATGCGCCTCGGCGTCTGGTGGCGCATCCTTGCGGACCGCATCGTGTTCGACGCGCCGCACAATCCCGAAAACGAAACGGACGAAGCCGTAACGTCCTTTGTGCCCCTGCCGACAAACCGCACCAACACCATCACCATCAAGTATGCAAACGGTCTGTGCCGACTCATGGTCAACGGACGCGAAAAAGCGGCCCTGCCCGTTCCTGCGGACAACGCCGACACCCGTCCCATCATTGTGGGCTCCCCCTATCCGTTTGAAAACAACCGCGTGCGCTGCACATGGCACAGCATACGCCTGCGCATGGACGATCCTGCATGGCCCGCCCCCTACGAATGGGAATGGAAGGCGGGCGACCCGCTGCCCGACGCTGACGCGGCACGCTCGATCCTCGAACTCAAGAACGACCGCGAAGCCAATCCCGGCGACTTCGGCTATTCGGGCTGGGTCACGCTGCCGGACGGTTCATTTTACTGTGTGTATCACCACGGCGCAGGCGACGAGCCCGGATATTCGCCGGGCAAAAGCGCACACATCATCGGCACCCGCTTCAGCGAAAAGGACTTTGCGTGATCGACCGCAGCCCGCTGGAATACCGGCATGACGAAACGGCCCTGCAGGGCGTGCTGGTGCATGACCGCACTGCGGACCGTCCGCGCCCGGGTGTGCTGCTCATCCACGAGTTCATGGGCATCGGCGATTACCTCATGCCCCATGCGGACAGGTTGGCCCGAGCGGGATTCGCCGTATTGCTCTGCGACATGTTCGGCAAGGGAATACGCCCGCAAAACGCGGCACGGGCCAGCCAGCTCACGGCCCCGTTCAAGGCGAACAGGTCATTCATGCCGGCCCGTGCACGGGCCGGACTGGACGCATTGGCGGCGCATGACCTCGTGGATGCGCACCGGATGTTCGCGCTGGGGCTGTCCTTTGGCGGGTGCTGCGCACTGGAGCTGGCCCGCGCCGGAGCGCCTCTGAACGGAACCATCAGCATATACGGCTACCTGAACACGCCGCATCCCGCCCAAAAGCAGGCTATCCCCGGCCGGATACTGGTGCTGCACGGCATGCACGACAAGGTCGTGCCCATGACCGACGTGCATGAATTCTGCGAGGAGATGCGCCGATCCGAAACCGACTGCCGCGTGACCATCTACAGCAATGCCGGACATGGATTCTGCAACCGCACGGTCCGGCCGGACCCGACAACAGGCAATGCCTATTGCGCACGCACCGAACAGCGCGCATGGGCGGAAATCATGAATTTTCTGAATGAGGGAAAAGAAAAGGGAACCGACGGTCAATAGCCCCGTCAACAAGACAGGCCCGTGTCAGGAATCATCCTCGTTGGCCATGTTCCACTCGCGTTCCTTGCCGCGCTCGTCCTGAGCCTTTTTCATTTCACGACGAATGACAACGAGAAACGCTTCGGCTTCCCTGAGCCGGGGATTGAGCTGCAAGGCCAGCTTCAGGTGCTCGCAGGCCGCCTCCAGCCTGCCGCGGCCGTGATAGGCACGGGCAATGTTGAAATGGAGATTCTCATCCTGTGCATTGAGCTCGAGGGCCTTGCGGTAGAACCGCACGGCATCCTCGTACAACTCCCGCTTGCGCAGATCAATGCCGAACGCGTTAAACTTGTGGCGCTGTTCTTCGCGAAATATCTCATCGTTGGACATGAGCTTGTCCAACACCTGTCGGAGCTTGGAAAATTCCTTTTGCTCGGCATACACGCCGCCAAGGCCCACGTTGGCGTCCACATCCTGATCGTTGAGCAGGATTGCCTCGCAAAACTCCCGTTCCGCATCGTCAAGACGACCGAGATTGAAATAGCGCCTGCCGAGCTTTATCTTCTTTTGCAGACTTTCCAGACAGGGCAGGGTGTATTCGCGGTAGAAATCAAGTTCCGGCGTGTAGTATTTGAGAAAGGTTTCCTTGTCCACGATCTTGCGGACGCCCGAAGGGATATTGTTGCCGTTGAGCGGCTGCACTTCATAGTTGCGGTCGTTGATCTTGCGCACGAACCAATACGTGCCGTGCCGATATCGCGACGCGCGCTCACCGAACTGATACTGATATTTGGTGCTATGGGAATAGACCCCAAGCACCTCCCGTTCGTTTTTCTCTCCCATTGCCCCTCACATGGCACTGCGTTGATGCGAACTGGTGCCCGCGTTGATCGAATACTCGACCCGCCGACAGAGTTCAAGCGCATTAGCAGGCGCCTCCCCTATACGGCAATCTCCAACTGGAACCTTTTTCGATTCTCGCCCAAGCCCAGGTCAAAATGAGCATCGAACGTCAACGATTCTACCATCTCACCGGCAATGACCAGTCCCAGGGCCTCGAAACTCGTGCGTCGGATTTCCTCGATCCTGCCGTCGGCAAGCATGGCGTCAAACTCCCCCCCCGGTCCGCAGTGCGTAACGCATACACGCAGGCGGCCGCTGCCCCGGTACAATTCCACGGATATTTTTTCTGCGGATTCGTGGGCGCGCAACGTTCGGACACAATATGCATACACGCCTTCCACGGCAACCTGCAGGCGCAGCGAGCGTTCAACAGACTGCCCTTCCATGCGGGTATACGCCTCCAGCCCCGCATTGACCAATGCTATCAAACGGGACCGAGGCGGGACCGTCCAACGAGAAACAAATCTGAAAGCCTTGTCCTTCATCTTCCCTCCAGTGCAAAAGGACAGGAAACTGCCGACAACAACAAGGGCGTTCTTGTGTATTCCGTCCGATTCATGCAATGCTCACAATCAAAAGGAGCAGGCCATGAACCATGATCAAATTCAGGTCATATTTGAACAATTTTTCGAAAAATACAAGAAAACCGAGGGAGATCGCACCGCATGGTCCGCTTTCTGGGCGGAAACCACCCCCCACGGCGTGATCGAGTTGAACATGACCAAATGCCCGAGAGGGACGGTGTTCAAGGTCTTCGTGGACAAACGCAAAATCGCGGAGAAAGTGGGATGGGAGGAATTCCTTGCCTATCTTCCCGAACTGGAAGATGCCCATCCCGACCTGTTCAACAAGCAGAAAATCTTTTCTGACATGCAATCCATGCTCTAATCAATTATGAAAAAAGTATAAAATATATCAGTAATAATTGTTTCTCCCTTTTCCCGAACGTAAATTCATGGGAACAAGAACACCATCAATCCGGACCGAACCACATGCAGATGCCATTGAGAAGAGCCACGTCCCTCATCATCCTCTTCGTTTTTGGTATTCTCGTATTCCTGATATACACGACCTCGGTGCAAACCCTGCAGCCGCGCTTTCAGGCACTGGAACGCCAGATAATTCTCAGGGACGTTCACCAGGTAAAGCGACTTGTTGCGGACAAAATCCAAACCATCACGGTTTTGACCAAGGACTGGGCATGGTGGGACGACACCTATGCGTTCGTGAAGAACCGCAACAAGAAATACATTAAGGCCAATCTGCCACTGTCCACATTCACGTCCACCGGACTGAACCTCATAGCCTTTTACGACACCATGGGACAAACGGTCTGGGGCGCGTACCATCTCCGGGAAGCAAAAGAGCTGGCCCCCGTGCCATGGATATTTGAAGATTTTGTCTTCAAACGCATCGCCCCATGGGGAAAGGACTACAGCGGCACCGGATTCAACGGGCTGGTGACGGTGGGAGACATGACCCTGCTGCTGGCCTGTGAACAGATCCTGACCTCCGACAAAGAAGGGCCTGCGCGGGGTTGGTTGCTCATGGGCATGGTCCTGACCCCGGCCAAGATCGAGCAATGGGCGGCGGCAAACGGCCTGGACGTGACCGCCCACATCGTTGAATCGCCCGAAGCCGTAGCCACCAGGGAATTCCCGATGGTGTTGTCGAGGGATGACGGGGTGGAGGCCAGAAGTGTGCTCAGGGACATGAACAATGTTCCTGCCATGCTTTTCACGACAAAATCGTCCATGACGATCAGCAAGGTCGGCGACAACCTGATCATGATCAATTTCGCTGTCATGGGGGCGGCCTGCCTGCTCATGGGCGGCGTCACGCTCCTGTTGCTGCAATCAAAAATCACAAGACGCATATTCATGCTGGCCAGACAGGTTAATGCCATCTCCCAAACGCCCAATGAGGCATACGACATCTCCATTCCGGGACAAGATGAAATCACGGACCTTGCCCGGGATGTGAACAGCATGGTGCATCAAATCAAAGAAGAAAAACGCTTTCTGGACAACATGATGCGCTCCGTTCAGGTGGGCATTTTTCTCATCGCTGTGGACACGCGGATCATTGTGGAGGCCAACCCGCATGCATGCGCATTGGTGGGATTGCCCTGCGAGGACATCGTGGGCAAAAAATGCCATGGATTCATCTGTCCGAACAAAGAAAAATCATGTCCGGTACTGGATCTGGGACAACCGAACGACCTGAAAACCAGAACATTATTGCGTGCCGACGGAAAACAGCTTTCCGTGCTCAAATCCGTTACCCCCATAACCCGGGACGGAACCTCATACCTTCTGGAATCCTTTGTGGACATCACGGAACTGGAAACCACTCGCGCCAAACTGGAAAAATCCGAAGAGCGGTATCGCACCATTTTCAACAACACGGGCACGGCCAGTGTCATCGTCAATGAAGACACGACCGTGGCCATGGCCAATAACGAATTCTACCGGCTGACGGGATATACGAGGAAACAAATCGAAAACGGCCTGCGCTGGACCGAATGCTTTCACCCCGACGATGTCAAATGGATGCTGGAATACCATCAACAACGTCGCGTGGACGAAGACGGACTTCCCCGGAGATACGAAACCAGATTCATCGACGCATCGGGCAACATCCGCATCGTCGAACTGATGGTGTCCATGTTCCCGGGTACCTCCATGAGTATTGCCTCACTGCTGGACATCACCGAACACAAGAGCATGGAACAACGGCTGGCCCAGAAAGCCTTTTACGACACCCGTACAAACCTTCCCAACCACCTGCTGTTTCAGGAACGACTGCAACATGCCCTTGCCGGAACGGACAGAAGGAAGTCCATTGCCGCAGTAGTGCTCATTTCCATGGAAAACGGCCTGGCGGACACGCCTCATCTGGGCAGAAAACAAATCAACATCATGACGCAACTGGCCGCGGCACGGCTCAGGGAAATCATGCGCGACAGCGACACGCTGGCCCGCATCGACAGCACCCTCCTTGCCATGGTCTGCGAAGATATCGAAGTCGCGGCCAACGCTCGCCTTCTGGCCGCCCGCATTCTCGAAGCATTTGAAGACCCCGTTGCCATCGATATGAACACGCAACGCCCCTGCATGCGTTTCGGCATGGCGCTCTATCCTCATGACAGCTCCGATCCCACGGAAATCATCCGCAAGGCGGAAATGGCTCTTTCCAAAGTCCATCCCTCGGACACAGTGCGCTTTGCCATGTACTCCGATACGGACAACCAGTCCCTGCTCAATCACCTTGAACAGGAATCAACCCTTTCAATCGCACTGGAAACCGGACGACTCAAGAACTGGTTCATGCCCATCCTGCATACCGGCAAAAAACGCATCTGCGGTTTTTCCTGCGAACTGCACCCCACTGGCAATGAACAACAATTCATGCCGCAAAACCGGATTACCCCGTCGCGACAAAGCCTGTCCCATGCCCTGGACCTGCAGGCCCTGCGCGTGGCATGCCGCACTGCCCGTAAAATCGAAAAAAACACAGGCGCCGTTGATGCCATCCTCTACAGGCTCTCTCCCGGCAGCTTTGCAGACACCGCCATCGTCAACAAGGCATGTGCCACGCTGCACGAACAGGGTGTGGCCCGCGGGAAAATCATACTCGCAATCCCCGCACGCGGCCTTACCGTCGCTCCGGAAAGGGCTCTGCGCCTGTGCGACAGCATGAACGAATACGGTGTTCGATTCGCCCTGACAGGTTTCGGGCACCAGAGCCCACCCATTCAAATCATCCAGCGAGCCGCTCCGTCGCTGCTCCTGCTGGACACCGTGTTCACTGCGCCTGCAAACAATACAACCCGAATCCGCCCCGAATTCATGCAGGCGCTCATTCAGATGGGCAAGGCGCTCGATATTCCCGTTGTCGCCACGGAGGTCAATACACGTGAACAGATGGACAGGCTGATCCGTTACGAATGCGAATACATTCAGGGAGAAATGGTCTCCAAGCCACAGGATGCGGACTCGCTTGAACGCCTTTTCGGTAAACGATATGCATCGAGGGACACCAGATGAAATCATCCCCACGTCCCAAAACACACGCAAAGGACCCCGGCAAGGCCATGTCAAACCCAGCGGAATATTCGCCCGACCTTGAATGGAGCGTATTCGAGAATTCCCCCCTGCCCGTGTACGAAACAAACATCCAGGGCATGATCTGGCGCTACAACAAGGCCTTTGCCGAATTGTTCGGATATTCCACTGATGAAATGCGGAAGCTGGCGGACATCACGCAGCTCGTGAGCAAGCACGACCTGCCGAACATCACGAAATGCCTTGAGAAAACATCCCGCAACGCCCCGGTCAAAACCACCATCATTCAGGGGCTTCGCAAGGACGGGTCCCATTTCTTTTACCGGCCGTTTCCGCAACTCTTGGAAAACGATCGCATCCGCGTCATTCTGCTCGATGTCACCGAAATGCGCGAGGCACAGGAAGCACTGAAAAAAAGTGAAGAACGGTACGCATTCGTGGTCCAGGGAGTCAACGACGGCATATGGGACGTCGACCTGCGCACCGGCGAGCGCTTCTATTCTCCGCGCTACAAATCCATGCTCGGTTACGGGGAGGACGATTTCCCCGAAAGCCCGGAAGCATGGCAGGACATGATCCATCCCGATGACAAAAGCGCAGTTATCGAAGAGGTCAGAAAATGCAAACAGGGTGAAGTGGACCAATTTCAGGTTGAATACCGCATTCGCCACAAGGACAACTCATGGCGCTGGATACTCGCGCGCGGTGGCAACTTCAAGGACAAGAACGGCAGGCCGTACAGGATTTCCGGCACGCACACGGACATTTCCAAACGCAAGAAAACCGAAGATGCATTGCGGGAAAGCGAGGAAATGCACAGTGCCCTCTCCCGCGCCGCATTCGAAGGAATAGCCATTTCTGAAAACGGCTGTATCCTGGCTGCCAACCATGCGGCCAGCGCCCTGTTCGGCTATGAACACGGCGAATACATCGGCCAGCATACGCACGACCTCGTCATCCCTGAACACCGTGAAATCGTACGTCAAAACATCAAAAACGACTATGAAAAGCCCTATGAGGTCGTCGGTGTACGCAAGGATGGCAGCACCTTCAATGTGCAACTGCAGGGCAAAGTGTTCCAATTCAAGGGCAGGAAAACCCGGGTCACGGGTATCCGGGATATCTCGCGCCGCATTGAGGCAGAAAGCCGCTATCAGTCCCTTTTTGAAAACGCCATCGAAGGAATCTTCCAAGCCTCCTCGGACGGAAAATTTCTGGCGGTGAACCAGTCTCTGGCGAAC
Organism: Pseudodesulfovibrio senegalensis; assembly: GCF_008830225.1. Classification (NCBI taxonomy): domain Bacteria; kingdom Pseudomonadati; phylum Thermodesulfobacteriota; class Desulfovibrionia; order Desulfovibrionales; family Desulfovibrionaceae; genus Pseudodesulfovibrio; species Pseudodesulfovibrio senegalensis. The sequence continues at coordinate 647,560 of NZ_WAIE01000001.1, read as the reverse complement.
ATACTGGGATATGGCTCGACAGAAGAACTCATGGACACGGTTCAGGACGTCGGCTCACAGCTTTACGCCGTTCCGGAAGAATATGCCCGGCTGCGCAATGAACTGCAGCAACACGGCCAGGTGACCAAGCATGAAATCCAGCTGGTGCGAAAGGACGGCACCGTGATCTGGGCCTCGGAATCTTCACGGCTGATGCGGATTGGGGAAGACACCCGCTATGAAGGATTCGTGGAGGATATAACCGAACGAAAGGCCAACGAGCGCACATCGCGCGTGTTGTATGACATTTCCAATGCGGTCAGCAGAACCCGTGACCTTGACGAGCTCTTTACGACCATCCATGGAATCCTGAACAAGGAAATCGATGCCACCAATTTCTATATCGCCCTGCTCAATGAAGACAGGACACAAATGACCTTCCCGTATTTCAGCGATGAATACGACGTCCACTTCGAAACTGTCGAAATCAAAAGCCTGTCTTCCCCCAGCCTGACGCTGCAGGTCATCCAGTCCGGCAAACCCCTGTTCATCACCCGGCAAAAAATCGAGCGCAAGGAATCGGAAAAAACATTGCAGAGCATAGGCACTCCGGCCGCAGTCTGGCTGGGGGTCCCGCTTTCGATCAAGGGAAAGCCCATCGGCGCCATGGCCGTGCAGCATTACAGCAACACGGAACACTACACGGACGCCGACATCAAGCTCATGACCGCCATTTCCGAACAGGTGGCGCTGGCCATTGAACGAAAAGCCACGGAATCCGAACTCTTTGTGCTCAACGAGCAGCTTGAGTCCATCGTGCTCAAACGCACGCGCCAACTCAGGGACAAGGCCCGGGAACTGGAAACGGCCAACAAGCGCCTTCAGGAGTTGGACAAGCTCAAGTCGGCCATCATATCGTCCATCTCCCACGAACTGCGCACGCCGCTGACTTCCATCCGCGGTTTTGCAAAGCTGATCCGCAAGGAATTCCAGCGTCAGTTCGCGCAAGACAACGACGGCTCCACAGAGCGGCAGAGCAGTGCCGAACGCATCGTGCAAAATCTCGAGATCGTGGAAAGCGAAGGGGAACGGCTCACCCGGCTGGTCAACGGTTCCCTCGACCTCAGCAAGATCGAATCCGGACACATGCAATGGAATGACCAGTCGACTCGCCCGGAAAAGCTCGTACAACTGGCCCACAACGCCGTTTCCGGACAATTCGCGTCAACAACGGACCTCAGGCTCGACATGGATATTCACGACGGCCTGCCCTCGATTCATGTGGACCCGGACCGCATACAGCAGGTGTTGATCAACCTGTTGCACAACGCAGCCAAATTCACCCGAAAGGGAACCGTCACCGTAGGCGCCCGGCTCGCAGGCAAGTCCGTGCGTTTTTTTGTCACGGACACAGGGGTCGGCATACCCGAAACCGAGCAGACGCAAATATTCGAACGCTTCCACAAACGGGAACATGGGGACACGCTGGCCGACATCAGGGAAGGGGCAGGACTCGGATTGGCCATCTGCCGGGAAATCGTCAGCCACTACAATGGACGCATCTGGGTGGAATCACAGCTCGAACAGGGGAGCAGTTTCATTTTCGAAATTCCGGGCGAAGCGGAAACCGCATAAAAAAAGCCCCGGCACAAAAGGCCGGGGCGACACGATGACTACCAGCGGCGCTGGGGCCGGGGGCGTGCCTCATTGACCTTGAGGCGACGACCGCCGAAATCCTCGCCATCCAGTGCCTCGATGGCCTTTTCTGCTCCTGCGTCTTCCATTTCCACAAAACCAAAGCCGCGGGGGCGTCCGGTTTCACGGTCGGAAATCAATTTCACGGAAATCACTTCGCCATGCACGGCAAAGGCATCACGAACCTCGTCCTCGGAAGAGCTCCACGGCAGGTTCCCCACATAAATGTTCTTAGCCACAATACAACTCCTTGAAAAACCGGCCCGCGGATCGCACCGGAAGCATCTTCCGACATTTCCACCATGCAATCCGTCAAAAAGGCCCTGAAATGCCCGCCAGCCAGGCATCGCCCGGGAAGATCACGCCTGCGAACAAAACCATACCCTACGACCTTCCATCTTGATCGGTAGCCCTGCAGAAGGTTTTCGGTCAAGAAAAAAACAGAAGGATGCATTAAAAAAATGCGCCATCCCCCCGAAAATAGTGCTTTACCTATCTACACCGCAGGTGTAATTTTGACCCTCAACCCACCTTCACATGCGACATAATCAACTGTAATGACAAATAAAAAAGACAACCGAACCGCCTCCGGGCTCACGGCCGCGCTTGGTGCCTTCATCGGTTGGGGGCTTTTGCCCATATACTGGAAGCAGCTGCACCATGTTCCGGCAATGGAAATCCTCTGCCACAGAATAATATGGTCGCTCGTCTTCGCCTGCCTGCTCGTCACCATACAAGGACGCTGGCGCGAAACCATTGCCCCGCTCTCGTCAAAACGGACGCTGGGGATGCTGACCATGAGCAGCCTGCTGCTGGGCAGCAACTGGCTCATGTACATCTGGTGCGTGAACCACGACCAGGTGCTGGCCACCAGTCTCGGATACTATATCAACCCGCTCATGAACGCCCTGCTGGGATTTGCCCTGCTCCGAGAAAAAATGTCCCGGCTCCAGCTGTTCGCCATCTGTTTTGCTGCGGCCGGTGTAATCAATTCCATTGTCAGCCTGGGTCATTTCCCGTGGCTGGCATTAGCCCTGGCCGTGACATTCGCCCTTTACGGGCTGCTCAGAAAGACGGCACCCATGGAGTCCCTGCCCGGGCTGACCGTGGAAACAGCCATCATCACACCGCTGGCACTGAGCTACGTCCTCTATCTCGAATACACGGGACAGGGCACGTTCGGCCATGCCGCCATTTCCACCAACCTTTTTCTCATGGGAGCGGGTGTGGCCACATCCATGCCCCTGTTCGGCTTTGCGTTCGGGGCACGCAGACTGCGCCTCACCACTCTGGGAATCATCCAGTACATTGCCCCGAGCATAGCGTTTCTTCTGGGTGTCTTCGTCTATCGCGAACCGTTCACTACGGCCAACCTGACCACATTCGCCCTGATCTGGACAGGTCTGGCCATCTACTCGGCCGACAGCATCATGCAGGTCCGGCGCGCGCGTCGTCAAAACCTCGTGAACTGAAAAACGGCCCATATCCGAACCGGACATGGGCCGCCAATACTATCGCAAGAAGCATCAGCCGAGGATGGTTCGTTCCACCCGGTTACGGCCAGCTTCCTTGGCCTTGTAGAGCATTTCATCAGCCGTCCGGACCAATTCGTCCCGGCTCATGCCCATGGCGGGCATGACTGTGGCAACTCCCACACTTATCGTCACGTATTCGGAGCATTCGGAAAATTCATGCGGCAACTGCAGTCCGAGCACGGCCTTGCGCATAGTCTCGGCCATGACCGCGGCGCCCGGTCCTTCTGTGGCAGGCAGCATGGCAATGAATTCTTCCCCGCCGTAGCGGGCGACCATGTCCGTGCTCCGGTTCAGACACCCCCGGAGCGCCTGAGCCACTGTGCGCAAGCAGATGTCCCCCTCACCGTGGCCATAATTGTCGTTGTATTTCTTGAAATAATCGATATCCATCATGATCACGGAGACCGCTGCCCCCTCGCGCATGGCACGCCGCCATTCCTTGTCGTACCATTCGTCAAAACGCCGCCGGTTGGGAATGCCGGTAAGGGCATCCATGTCGGAAAGGCGCTGCAGCATGTCGGATTTCCTCTTGAGCTGCACATGCGTGCGCACCCTGGCCTTGACAATGGGGATGCTGAACGGCTTGGTTATGTAGTCCACGGCACCCATGGCCAACCCATGGGCCTCGTCATCTTCACCGGTCATGGCCGTAATGAAGATCACGGGGATATCCTTGGTGGCATCGTCTTCCTTGATGTGCCGCAACACGTCGAACCCGTCCATGCCCGGCATGATGATGTCGAGCAAAATAAGATCCGGCAAATTGTCTCCGCCAAGGATCTCAAGCGCTTCCTCGCCGCTCTTGGCAACGGTCAGATCGTAATCCCCCACCAGAGCTTCCCCGAGAACGCTGATATTGAGTGCGGAATCATCCACAACCAGCAAACGGGAACGTCGTTCGGCTTCGTACATGTATTTACTCCGTCGTGTTCACGCGATTCTTGATATCCACGGAACCCAGCAACTCTGCCACATTTTCAAAATCAAAACTGCTGACAGCCTTGGCAAGTCGCTGGAAATCTTCGTTTTCCATCTGGCATTCAAGATTCTTTTTCAACGTCTCGAAAACCTGCACTATCCGAAAATCATGATTTTCCACAAGCTGTCTGAAATCCAGAAGATGGTCCTCGTCAACCACGGCGCCACCGGAGCACTGGGCATGGGGGCCGTTGTCCGCTTCGCCCTCGGCCAAACGCTTCAGGGGTTCCATGACCCGCTTCAGCCGGGACTCGAAATCGGCCAATGGACGATCATAGAGCTCACCCAGCTTCAGGGCGTCCTCCAGCTCCATGGCCGCGTCGTGCAACTCCAGGGCAGACATGTTGCCCGCAACTCCCTTGATGGTGTGCACGAGCTTCAGGACTTCGGAAATGTCGTTGCGGTCAAGGGCCTTGTGCACACGATCACCAACATCCGCATGGTCATTCAGGAATTCCAGCAAAAGCCGCTTGTACACATCGGCATTGCCCCCCAACCGTTTCAGCCCGTCCAAAACGTCCAGCCCGGGCAGGTCGCGAAGGTCCGCGGGCACGTTTTCCGGTTCGGGCGACTCGGTTCGGGCCGGGAGAACCCACGCGGGGCCATGCACCCAGCGCCCGAGTGTTGTGAGCAAAATGTCCACGTTCAGCGGCTTGGTCACATAATCGTTCATGCCGGCATCAAGGCACTTCTGCCGGTCCTCGACCATGGCGTGAGCCGTGAGCGCAACAATGGGCAATTCCGCGGCGGAAAAACGTTCCCGAATGGCCCGGGTGGCACTCAATCCGTCCATGATGGGCATTTGCACGTCCATGATCACTGCATCGTACACATCATCACCGAGCAGGACCATGTCCACGGCCTGCCGCCCATGTTCGGCAACATGCACCCGAACACCGATCCCTTCCAGTATTTCCTGCAAAACCTGACGGTTGACAGAGTTGTCTTCCACCACAATGATCAAGACATCATGTTCGGCTCCCGGCTTCTGCATACGGGGCCCCGCAATGGAATCCTCCACTTCGAAAAGACGGGCCACGGCATCGAATACGCCCCTGCCGCTCACCGGGCGCAAAATCACGGCATCAGCTATCTGCCGTGCAATCCTTCGCAACTCTTCATTGAAATTTCCAGTGCACAAAACAAGCGGCACGGAATTGAAGGGTTCATCCGAACGGCGTATGCGCCGGGCCAACTCCAGACCGTTTTCATCCGGAAGGCCCCAGCCGAGCCAGATCAAATCCACGGCATCCTGTCCGGGATCACGCAGCCTTCGCCACGCCCGCCCCGCCGTGTCCAGACGTTCCACCCGGAAGCCGAGCTCCTCAAGGGCATGGGCAGCCCTGTCCTGTTCAGGATCCCGGAGTGTCACCAACGCGGTCTTTCCTGCAAACTCGGCGCACAAATCCAAACCAGGCTCGGGCTCTGCCGCATCGAATTGCGCCTCAAAGGCAAAGGTACTTCCCCTACCCGGATCACTGGTCAGCTCAATATCCCCATCCATGAGATTCACCAGTTGCCGAGAGATGGCCAGCCCCAATCCTGTTCCACCATGACGCCGCGTGTAGGAACCGTCCGCCTGGGTAAACGCTTCGAACAGCCCGGGCTGTTCCTCCAGCCTGATGCCTATTCCGGTATCCATGACCCAGGCCCGTATGCGAACATGCTCCGAGCCGACGGCCACGGGCGCAACCCCCATTTCGATCACGCCGGTTTCCGTAAATTTCACCGCGTTGGTCACCAGATTGGCAAAAACCTGCTCCAAACGCAGGGCGTCACCGACCAATCGCGCAGGCACTCCGGGCTCGACAACCACATTGAAACGCACGCCCTTGGCCGAAGCGCGCGGCGAATAAATGTCCAGAATCTTGAGCAGCACCGATGACAATTCAAATGGCTGCCTGTCGAATTCCAGCTTGCCCGCCTCAATCCTCGAAAAATCAAGGATATCGTTGACGATGCCCAGCAGGGATTGGGAGGCACCCGTGATCTTGTTGAAATAGTCCATCTGGCGAGGACTGAGGCCGGTCCTGCCCACCAATTCCCCAAGCCCGAGAATGGCATTGAGCGGGGTGCGGATTTCATGGCTCATATTGGCAAGAAATTCGCTTTTGGCCTGGGCTGCCTTACGGGCCTGATCACGAGCGGCAACAAGAACCTGCTCGCCGCGGCGGCGCTCGACAAAAGCCCCGAGATGTGCGGCAATGCTCTGCAAAAAGGACCGTTCCTGCTCCCGGCCGACGGATTCATCATTTTCTTCCGAACAATAGATACAGATGCGCCCGATCGCTTCCGGGCCATGAATGGTCTCCTCGAGCAAAGGCTCGGCGCCCTCCGGCGGCCTGTCGCCGAAAACATGTCCATCGTGATGGATGGTTACCGACACCCCTTCGAATCCTGCAAAAACGGGCCTGACAATCACCGCCGCCCGCCGCAATACGGTCATGACATCGGCTCCGGGGCGATCCGTCAGGTTAAAGACGGCATACAGACAATCCAGTTGCAACGCCGTGCGTTGCAACTCCTGCGTTTCCCTGTTTTGCCGTTCCCGGGCCTTGTTGCCATGCAATGAAGACATGTACAAAAAAAGCGCAGCAAGACTTGCCACCATGAAAATACCCATCGCCCCGCCAACCGGAAGCAGGGTATCAAGACGCTCGACAAATCCGGGAAGCGGCACGCAGGTGACCCGCCACAATCGCTGTCCCACTTCTAGATCGAATTGACTGTATCCGCCTTCGGGCAGGTTCGCATACCCGGCCTGCGACACCCTGTGCCCGAACAGAAAACGTTCCTGTCCGGACGGACTTACGTCATGAAAGAGCACTCCAAGGTCCGGACGTTCACTCGCGGAGAGTGCGGAGCCGAAAAACGCATCCGTGCGCAGGACAATAAGAACCACTCCCTTGAGGCGCTCAAATCCCGCCACCCCGATGCCGGCTTCGAGTTCCTCAAAGACCGGCGAAAAGAACACCAGCCCACGCCCCACGCCGGTATCCTGAACAAGCCGTATCGGTTTCGACAGGCTCGGCAAGCCCGTCATGCTGGCCTGTAACAGGGCCTGCCTTCTTTCCGGGCTCGTTGCCAAATCAAGGCCGCTGACCACACGATTTTCCCGCTGCGGATACACATACGACACAGGAAAATATTCCCTTCTGTCCTTGGCCGGAATCAGGGTGTCATCCGGCTGCAATTCACGAATCGTGAATTCGGGATTTCCCTGCTCACGCATGGCCCGTTCGAATTCTGCCCGCTCGTCGCCTGTTACTCGCGGCACCCATTCCATGGCCAGCACGCCATCGGCAAAAAGATGCAGGGGGCGAACAAACGACACAAAATCGCTGCTGCTCACGGCGCGGTCCTGATTCATGAAGCCATGCATGGCGGCGCCGATAATCCGGATGCGGCGGTATGCCTGCATCACATCATGGCGGACAAGCTCGCTTTCGGCCTGAAGCGCGTGAACGGTTCCTCCCCTCTCCCATTGCCGGGCAACCGAATGGAACAGGAGACCGAGCAGCAGCCCCGCACCCAAAAGCAGCAAAGGGACAAGCGTCTCGCCATGCCCACGGCTATTGTCGGACTGTCTGGATTTCCTGTTCACCGGTTCAACTCCGTTTTCAGCTTGAGCTACCCGCATGCAGCGATATCAACACGTGCAACCCCCTGTTGCCCATGATAATCCACGCGCCTCTCCATCTCGTTAGCACATATGATTTTATCTCGCATGCTCTTGCATACGATCGGACATTAAGTATAAGCATACATCAGACCCCACAGTATCAACAATACCCAGGGAATCATATGCGCCCAGCAAGCCTCGTTTTCATTTTCATTGCAGTGGTCCTTCTCTTCCAGCCGGCCTTTGCCCAGACAACCTACCGTGTCGGCACCGAAGGAGGATACCCGCCTTTCAACTACGTGAAAAACGGCGAACCGGCCGGATTCGATGTGGAACTGGCCAAAGAACTCTGCAAGGCCATGCAGGGTGAATGCAAAATCATCCTCGTACCCTGGGACGATATCATCACCGGACTGATAAACAAACGCTACGACTTCGTTGTGGCCAGCATGGCCAGAACCGAAGAACGAGACAAACTCATCGACTTCACGACACCATACTATCGTTCCCGAACCAACTTCATCGGCAATCCTGCCCACCTTTCCTCATCCTCGCCGGAACAACTCGAGGGCAAAATCCTGACCACCCAGAACAAAACGGTTCAGGCCGATTATTTGATAAAACACTATGGCAGTGTGGCAAAAATCGTGCTCTTCGATACCCTTGCCGAATCATTTCACGCCCTGATCCGCGGCGAGGCCGACGCCGTTCTCACGGACAGCCTGGTGGGTTACGAATTCCTGCAGACCGAGCCGGGACAACCGTTCGACTATATCGGCCAACCCCTGAATACGAACGATCCATCAAGTGAAGCATGCATCGCCGTTCGCGAAGGCGACCACGAACTGAAAAACAAACTCGAAAGGGCCCTGCAGACACTGCGACTCAACGGCATATACGAACGCATCAATCGCCGGTACTTCCCTTTCAGCGTCTACTAGGACATTCATGCCCGAAAAAACAGACCGCCCATCGCCTCCCGCTCCGCCGCCGACAGGGCACAAAAAACCGGCACTGATCCCGGTTCTGTCAATGTATGCGGTCATTGCGGTCATTCTTCTGAGCGGTTTGGGGGTCATTGTCGGCAAGGCGCTGAACACCATAGGAGACCTTGCGGAGAACACACGCGACAGCGTGCTGCCCGAAATCTTCGACCGGCAGCGAACGGCCATCAACCTCGAACGTCTGGGGCGCTTTGCCCTGATCATCCACAAAGCCGACGACCCCAAAAAACGCCGGGCGTTCAGGCTTGCCGCAAAAATCCTGTCGCAGGATACAGCCTTTGACGCCAACCCGGAAATCCGCAGCAAGGTCAGCCGCTGCTATGAGGCCATGGAACGCATTGCCATCATACGCGGCAGACAGGATGTGCTGCAAAAACGGCTTGATGAAGATGAATCCCTGCTGCGCGAAAATCTCGCATCCCTCCAGCCCTGTTCGCCCAAGGCCTCGGCCCGGCAAAGAGCAATGAACCGCGCCGAACGCGTCCTGCTCATCCATCTGCTCCACGTACTTTCCTCAAATTCCCATCAGGGGCTGGAGCAGACCGTCAAAACGGTCAACGAACTTTCGAACAAGGTTGATACGGCACGCCTTGATGCCCGGCTTGCCAGGAACGGCACAACCATCAGCCAAAGCGCGATAATTGATACCAAACGCCGAATCCTGAATATGGACATGGCCTGCAACAAGACGTGGGACGAAGTGAACCGTGACCTTGAGACACTGTCCGCATCGCTCACGGCAAACGCGGCAATCGAGGCGTCCCAAAGGTTCACCACCATCGCGGACGAAGCATCAGCGGGCCTCAACGGCGGACTGACCGGACTGATCATCGCCATATCCACCATGATTCTCATGCTCGTGCTGGTCAGACGGGACGTGCTCACGCCGATCTCCAAAACAGTGCAGGCCATGGCAAGGGCGCGCGATTCCCACGCCCCTATCGACCTGCCCGAGGCGCGGCTCCGGGAAATGCACGAAATTCAAACATCGGTGGAACTCTCCAGCACGCTGATGGCAGAAATCACCCACCGCACCCAGGAACTGGAACAGACCAATGCCGCGCTCGAAAAGGAAATCGCCGAACGAATCCGCACGGAACGGGAACTGGGAAGAGCCAAGGAGGCGGCCGAATCCGCGGACAAGGCCAAAAGCGATTTTCTGGCCGGCATGAGCCACGAAATACGAACCCCCATGAACACCATTCTGGGCATGGCCGAGCTCATGCTGGAAACCGACCCCACGCCGGAGCAGCGAAAATACATCGAAATATTCAAGACTTCAGGCCACCACCTGTTGGGCATCATCAACGATGTCCTGGACATTTCGAAAATCGAGGCCGGACAGCTTTGCCTTGAAACACACGACACCACGCTTTCCGATGTATTGGATAAAATACACCTTCTCTACCGCACCAAGGCAGACGACAAGGGGCTTTCGCTCAAGGTGGTCGTGGGCGAAGGCACGCCCAAGCGGATCATGGCCGACCCCATACGCATCGGCCAGATACTCACCAACCTTGTGGACAACGCCATCAAATTCACCCATCAGGGCGGTGTTTCCATTGAAGCGCACCCGGCTCCGTCGGGCATTGAGGGTGAAATCGTCTTCTCGGTCTCGGACACCGGAATCGGTATCCCCCCCGAGGCGCAGCGCAGGGTTTTCGATCGTTTCACCCAGGCGGATTCCTCCACGACACGCCAATACGGCGGCACAGGATTGGGATTGTCCATTTCGCGCCGTCTCGTGGAAATCATGGGCGGAACCCTGCGTCTGAACAGCAGCCCGAAACGGGGAACCACCTTCAGTTTCACGCTCCGTTTTCCGTTGCCGGAACAGGCTCCGGAATCCGGGGCCGAGGCGACACGCGAAGAGGTACGGCACCTGACCGACATGCTTCGGCAACGCCCTGTTTCCATTCTTCTGGCCGAGGACTCGGACAGCAATCGTGAGTTGCTGAAATTTTACCTTGCTCATGCGGGATGTGAAATCGACTTTGCAGAAAACGGCCTTGAAGCCGTGAACAAATTCAAGGAAAAGACCTACGACGTGGTCCTGATGGACATCCAGATGCCGGTCATGGACGGTTTCGAGGCCACCCGGCTGCTCAGGGAACACGAAAGACAAACGGGCATGCAGCCCACTCCCATCATCGCGGTCACGGCCAACGCCCTGAGCGAAGACAGGGGACGCTGCATTGAGGCGGGCTGCACCTTCTACCTTGCAAAGCCCGTTTCCAAGGCCACCCTGCTCAAGACGCTGGCCAGCACGGTGGGCATCGTCTGACGGCGTGCGGCCAAACCATTCTCAGACAAGGGCAACAGCCCTCGCCTCAACGATATCCTGCCGATCCCGCACCATCCCGGGATCAAGGGGCATCTCCAAAACATGAACCGGCCAGACGGCTCCGTCCAACCCCATTCGGGTACGCACTCCCACGCGCCGGAATCCCACGGCCGAATACAGATGCAGCCCCGCCTCATTGCTGGCAACACAACGCAGGCGCACGCGGTGCGCCCCGTATTCCGCGGCCGCACGGGCCGCCATGGCCCGAACAAGAAACGTGCCCACGCCCTGCCTGCGCATGGCCGGATTCACGATGACATTGCCGATGACGCAAACATCGCCGGGAACGCAACGGACAAAGTTCGCGTATCCCGCCACCACCTCGTCACAATCCACAACTGTGGACCCGTGCCGGGAATCGGCGGAACGCGCCAATTGCAACGGGGTGAGCGGCCAAGTCGCTGCCGGGAACATATGAAACAATTCCTGTGGATTGCGGGGAAACCCGCAAATGACGGGGATATCGGATTTAAGAAAATCTCTCGATCGCAGCATACGGCCTTACGATACAAAATCGCGCACACTCCGATCAACGCACGCACGTCACTTTTCGGTAACGGCTAGGGAACATCCAGGGCCATGAACATATCGCTGTATGACGACGGTTCCAACTGTTCCATGGAAATGCCAAGGCACTCAAGCCACTCGCTGCACTGACCATGCAGGGTATCCAGTTCCCCGGCATGTTCGCCAATGGCCTCGATCTCCACGAACCGACCCAACCCGCGCACACGGTCGATGTGAAACTTGACGTTGTCCTTGAAGTATATTTCGCGTTCCTTTTCCACGACCACCTTCACGCCAAAGGCGGCGCTCAGCAACGGGACCATGCCGTGTCCGGGAACGAGCCGTTCCAATTCGTACTCGGAAACCTTTGGCTCGGGCGTGTCGGGTCTGCGGTAAAAAATCAGGGAATTTTCCACGTTGCCTTCACGCAGCTTGAGGCGGCCCTGCGGGCAGTTGAAATAGGTGTCGCACTGCTTGTCCAACCCATGATATTCGGCCCCGGCAGCCATGAGAATATCCCGAATCCGTTCGGGATTTGTTATACGAGCCTTGATCTCGACGTTGACCATTTGCGTCACCCCCTGTTCGTTGCCAGCCCCACGCCGAGGCCCACAAATGTTCCGCCCAAAACCCTGTTGGCCCAGCGGCCAATACCGGAACCGGAAAACATGCCCGCAACGCGCCGTCCGCACAGGGCATAGATCATCCACGCGGCAAAGGCCGGGACAGCAAGTCCGCCCGCAAGAAAAGTGCATTCCCGAACGGTTATGCTGTCCGAATGGATGAATTGGGGGAAAAGAGCGGTAAAAAAGACGATGGCCTTGGGGTTCCCCATGGCCACAAGAAAGGCATCCAGCCAGAGTTTGCGCAAGGGCGCTGAACGCGGCCCGGACAGGGACGCAGGTGCCATGTCCGGCGGGGCGCTGCGCCAGAGGCCGATGCCCAGCCACACGAGATAGACGGCCCCGGCATAGCGGACCGCCATGAACAGAGGCTCGCACGTGGTCAGCAGGATTCCCAGCCCGGCCATGGAAACACCGGCCTGAATCAATGACGCCACCACGTTGCCCACGCCGGAAACCGCAGCGGCCGATGTTCCGTGGCGCATGCCGTGGGTCAGGGCCAGCATCATGCTCGGTCCGGGGATGATGGATGCCACGAACATGGTGACGAGATAAGTGAACCAGAAATCATGAACCATGCGCACTCCCTGCTGTTGTTCAAGGCAGGGATTGCACGTTTTGGGGATGGAGGCAAGGGGGAGGGATCAATCCAGCCGACACGCCCTGCCCGCGCAGGTCAAGGCATTGGATCCCGGCACGAATTCCATGACAACATTCAATACTCTGGAGGGGGCGCCGTCAGGATAGGTTACGCAACGCACCAGCGAACCAAGCCGATTGACGTGCATGATGGATGTTTCCACTACGGTTCCGTCGCTTTGGCCGACATTGCCGTACACCTCACGGGAAATCACTTCCCAGCCAGAAGACAGGGCGCTCCCGGACGATGTCCGCCCGGAATCCCGCGCATCGCTTTCAAAGGCGAGACCGATTCCGGCATCACCCAGCAGGGCGCGGATTTCCTCACGCTCCAGAATCCCCCTGCCCGGGGTCGCCGGATGCGCCGCGCGCTTGTTCCGTCCGTTTTCCAATATGCTCATCATACCTACCATCCCTGCCGTGCTCGGTTCCGACACGATTGCCGAACCGCATGCGGCACAACGTTGATTCGCAAAACAGCGAATTCCTGACCATGATGTAGCAATCCCCGTGCCGTTCCCCCTTCGCATACCGCTGGCTTCGCAAGCACTTTGAATATATATAAAAACGACACACTCACAGAATCGATCAACAATCATGCATTCGATCTATCCGTGCAAAAGGTGCAACCTCCGTCACTGCCGCATGTGCAAAATGCACAAACGAATATCAATGAAGCCTTCACTGATTACGTCGTAACGATATCACAAAGCGTTACACATGCAACAAGAAAAGATCCCGAAACGACTTCGGGATCTTTTTTTTGCTGTTTTGGAAAATCAATGAAAACCGGACCGGCGCAAACTACTCCTTGACCGATCCTGCCAGCAGTCCGCGAATGAAATACCTCCCGAGGAAGATGTAGATGCACAGCACCGGAATGGCCGCCAAAATGGACCCGGCCATGGGCAGGTTCCAGCTCACGGCCTGTCCGCCCGCCAACTGGGCCAGCCCCACGGTGATGGGGTTTTCCGAATGGCGCGTCAGACAAATGCCCCACAGGAACTCGTTCCATATCTGGGTGAACTGCCACAGGCTGGTGACCACGAAACCCGGAATGGAAAGCGGGAACACGATGCGGGTATAGATGGAAAAGAAGCCCGCACCGTCCAGTCGCGCGGATTCGATGAGCGCGGTGGGAATCTGGGCATAGAAGTTGCGGAAAATGAGCGACGTGATGGGCAGGCCGTAGACCACGTGGGCCAGAATCAGGCCCGGCAGCCCGCCATAGAGGTGCATGGCCCGCAAGGTCTGGAACAGGGGAATGAGAATGACCTGATAGGGAATGAACATGCCGAACAGGAACAGGGTGAAGATGACTTCGCTGCCCTTGAACTTCCACTTGGAAAACACGTAGCCGTTGAGCGAGCCGAGCACCGTGGACAACGCCGTGGCGCAGATGGTCAGGATGACGCTGTTGACCAGATTGGGCTTGAGCAGGGCCAGAGCCTCGGAAAAACTGCCCCAGTTCATGGCGGTCGGCAGCTCCCATGCGCGCGGCAGGGTAATCTCGTCGGGCAGCTTCAGGGCCGTGACCAACGCCATGTACGCGGGCAGCAGGTAAACCACCACCAGCACGGTCAGCACAAGGTAGAGAAGAATTGTTCCGTAGGAAATCCTGCGGGTCATCGTGCGTTCCTCCTCTGCCTGTACGAAGCGACCAGATAGGGGATGATGAATGTCCCGGCCACCAGGAAAAGCACGATGGCAATGGCCGCGCCCTTGGCAAAGTCGTTGGCGCGGAACGTGGTCAGATACATGTTCAGGGCGGGATGCCCGGTTGCCGCGTTGTCCGGCCCGGTCATGGCGAAGATCAGGTCGAACATCTTGAGCGAAATATGCGAAAGGATGATCACCGCGCTGATGGTGATGGGCTTGAGCATGGGGATGGCCACATGCACGTAGTAGTCGAAATCGCTGGCTCCATCCAGCCGGGCCGCGTCCATGAGGTCCTGCGAAATGCCGTTGAACCCGGCAAGGTACAGGGCCATGGTGTAACCGGAATACTGCCAGATGGTGGCCAGAATGATGCCCAACGTGGCCAGGTTGAAGCCGTGCGTTTCCTCCATGAACAGCGCACGGGGCAGCAGGTCGCCGAACAGCCAGACCACTGCGCCCAACACCACGCCCGGCACGAGGTACCGCTTGAAGGCGCGCCCGGGATCGCGACGCAGTTTGCCCAGCCCCAGAACGATGAACACGAACGCCGCCGCATACAGAATGATGGGAAAAAGGTTCTGCCAGTCAAAGACCAGCACGGTCTTCATGCTCGAAAGCCACTGGAAATGAAGCGGCTCGCCGCCCAGATAGGTGGGCAGGATGTTCACCCCTCCCTGCGGAGCGAGCAGCCAGCGCCAGATGGTGCCGGTGACGATGAAGGACAGGGACATGGGATACAGGAACACCGTGCGCAGAAAATCCTCGCCGCGCGGCTTGCGGTCCAGCAGGATGGCAATGAACATGCCGATGCCCACGGCTCCGGCCAGCAACAGAATCGAATAATAGACGGCATTGACCAAGTCCTGACGAAAACGGCCGTCCAGAAAACCGGTGAACAGTTCGACGTAGTTTTCGAACCCCACGAAATTCTTGACCGGATTTTCGGAAAGCGCAGCTCCTCCGCGCCAGTCCGTCAGGGATATCCACACGGTGTTGCCGATGAACCCGTATACGAACACCCCGATGAGAATGACGGACGGCAGCAGTGCAATGACCGCCTTCATCCTGTCCCGTGAAACTTCCCGCATCGGTTACTCTCTTGCACTTGCGGCCCGAAGGCCCGCCGGAACATTTCCGGCGGGCCGGACCGTTTTGAATCGTTACTTGGCGATGCCGTTCTTGACAGCGATCTGCTGGGAAGCCTTGGCCGCAGCCTGAGCATTCCTGGACTTCAGGAACATTTCCATGACCGAAGCGAAGTCGTTCATGAAGCCTTCGTTGGCGGTCACGCCGTGTGCCAGCGACCCCACGATGCGGTCCTTGCCGAAATCGGCGGCAGCGGACTGGCCGTAGGCGTTGTACTTGGACAGGTCGCTGTCCAGACGCGCGGAGATGGAACCCTTGATGGGGTTAAAGGTATCGGAGCCCTCGAGGGAACCCAGAACCTTGAGCCATGCAACCGCGTTGTCGCGATGCGGCGCGCCCTTGGGCAGGCCGAAGGAGTCGGCCAGGAACATGAATTCACCGGTGGTGTCCGGAGATGCGGACCATGCAAAGCCGCTGCCCGGAGCCAGCTTCTTGGTGGTGGCCATGTAACCGGCGGCCCAGTCGCCCATGACGTTGAAGGCTGCACGGCCGTCAACGACCATGTCGGTGGCCTGCTGCCAGGACAGGGACGTGGCGTCCGAGTTGGTGTACTTGAGAACCTTGCCGAACAGTTCCCAGACTTTCACGCCGTCGGCGCTGTCAAAAGCCAAATCGCCGGACCACAGAGCGTCCCACTTGTCCGCACCGAGAGCGGCCAACGCAACGGATTCCCACAGGTGGTTGGCGGTCCAGTTCTGGGCCAGAGCCAGGGGAACCACGCCCTTGGCCTTCAGGGTTTCGGCAACAGTGAAGAATTCGTCCCAGGTCTTGGGAGCTTCAACGCCCCACTTTTTCAGGTTGGCCGGGACAAACCACATCACGTTGGAGCGGTGGATGTTCACGGGAACGGACCAGATGCCCTTGTCAGTGCCGATGAGCTTGATCAGGCCCTTGGGGAAGGCTTCCATCCAGCCGTTGGCCTTGAAGATGGGAGTCAGGTCTTCCATGCGGTCGGCCTTGACCCAGGTGCCGATGAGCTCCTGGCCGGCATGGACCTGAAAGCTGTCCGGGGGATTGCCGCCCAGCATGCGGGTCTTGAGCACGGATTTGGCGTTCACGCCGGAACCGCCGGTAACCGTGGCATTGATGACGTTAACGTTGGGGTTTTCCTTCTTGTAGATATCGATCAGGGCCTCAAGAGCCGGACCTTCGTCTCCGGCCCACCAGGAAAAAATCTCCAAGTCACCGCTCAGGTTGGATGCGGCCTGCGCAGGCAGGGCGCCCAGCATGGCAACCGCAGCCACGACAAACAACAATTTCGCCAGGGAATTTTTCATAGGAACCTCCTAGTTGTCCTTTTACCCATGACAGACTCCTCACACAGAACAATCCGTTTCCCGTAAAAACGAAGAATCAGGAAACGGCTTTTGTCGTTTCGGGATCAAACAGGACCATGCGGTCGAACTCGAATCCGATAGGCACGGTCTCGCCGGGCTGGGCTTCAACGCGGCCCTCAACCTCGGCAATCAGCTCATTATCGTCCACCACGATTTCCAACAGGGATTGGCCGCCGAGAATCTCGGAAACAACCACTTCCCCGCGGCACCACCATTCCTTGGGCAGGCGCTCGATGCTTTCGCCCATCTTGATGGAATCGGGCCGCAGGCCCACCAGCACGGGCGCGCCGTCCGCAAGATCGGGCACCCGGCCTTCGGGCACGGGAAACACGGAACCGCCAGCACGGACCAACGCTGAACCGCCGGAGGTCTCGAACACGCCTTCAAGAATATTCATGGGCGGATTGCCGATGAACTGGGCCACGAATACGTTGGCGGGTTTTTCGAAAACCTCGACCGGAGTGCCCACCTGCTGAATTTCGCCATCCTTGAGAATGACGATGCGGCTGGCCAGCGTCATGGCCTCGATCTGGTCGTGGGTCACGTAGATGGTGGTGGTGGCAAGCTTCATGTGCAGCTTCTTGAGCTCGCGACGCATCTGGGTGCGCAGTTGCGCGTCAAGGTTGGAAAGCGGCTCGTCAAAAAGAAATACGTCGGGCTGGCGCACAATGGCCCGGCCCATGGCAACGCGCTGGCGCTGGCCGCCGGAAAGCTCCGAGGGCTTGCGGTCCAGCAACTGGCCCAGTTCCAGCACCTCGGCGGCGCGGTTCACGGCCTCGTCCACCTCGGCCTTGGGCCGCTTGGCCATCTTCAGGCTGAACCCCATGTTGTCCCGCACGGTCATGTGCGGATACAGCGCATAGTTCTGAAAAACCATGGCCACGTTGCGCGACTTGGGCGAAACATTGTTGACCACCCGGTCTCCGATGTGAATTTCGCCGCCGCTGATGGGTTCCAGACCGGCGATCATGCGCAGTATGGTGGACTTGCCGCACCCGGACGGCCCAACCAGCACGATGAATTCATTGTCTTCGATTTCGAGATCCGCGCCGGGAACGATGACGACGTCCCCATACCGTTTGCTCACGTTGGCAAGTTCGACTTTGGCCATGTGCTCTACCTGTTCTTCATGTGATCGTTTGAGTCGCCCGCTCCGCCAACGGATACGAAACGATACTCGGTTTCATGCGTAACGCCCTCGCCGGCGGCCAATGCCACCGACGGAAACTCCGGCCTGTTGGGTGCATCAGGGTATCCCTGCGCCTCCAGGCAAAAGCCGAGGCGGGGACCATACACCTCACCGCCCCGCCCGAAAAGCCCTTTCGGGATGTGGTTTCCCGAATACAGCTGAAAACCCGGACACGTTGTCCGCATCTCCATGACCCGGCCCGATTCCGGTGCCCGGACGCGAACCGCATACTGCGGCCACCGGGCTGAATCGTCCAGCACATAGAAATGATCATACCCGCTTCCCGCCTGCATCAATGGGTGCCCAGAATCAATCTGCGCTCCCAAGGACTTCGGCTCGGAAAAATCAAAAGGCGTGCCGGTCACGGCAAACAGCCCGCCCGTGGGAATCAACTCCTCATTTACATCAAGAAACCGATCAGAGTCGACCCACAATTCATGTTCCAGACACGTCCGCCCCGGCCCCTCCAGATTGAAATACGCATGGTTGGTCATGTTCACCACGGTATCGTCCTCGGCGTCGGCACCCAGCGTCATGCGCAGGCTGTTCCCCGTCAGGGCATAGACCACCCGCGCATGCACTGTTCCGGGAAAGCCCTGCTCACCGTCCGGGCTGCGGCGAGTCAACTCCACGCGAGGGCCCTGCCCGGTCTGCGATACTTCGGCACGCCACACGCGGCGATGAAATCCGCGCGCCCCGCCGTGCAAATGATGTTGCCCGTGGTTGCGGTCAACCGCGTACTCCGTGCCGTTCAGCACAAAACGGGCATTGGAAATGCGGTTGGCCACCCGACCCACCACGCAGCCGAAGCAGCAGGGATCGTCCAGATACCCCTGCAAGGAGTCATAACCGAGTACGACCTCGCCGGGCTTGCCGTTGGAATCGGGCACGCGCAGGCTGACCACGGTGGCACCATAGGTGCTGACGTCCAGCCGCATGGCACCGCAGAAAAGCCGGATTAGCTCCACCTCGGTGCCGTCCGGGGTCCTGCCCCACGGCCTGCGTTCAAAACCCGCGTCATCCATGCCTGTCTCCGTCACCTACACCCGTCGCCTCATGTGGACTGGCGCACGATCAACCGCGTGCGCAACACCTGCGTCTGCGGCGTAAAATTCTTCTGTTCGAACTGGCGAAACAACAATTGGGCCGCGGCCTTGCCCATCTGCCACGCGGGCTGGGCCACTGTGCTCAGCGGCGGTTCCACCAGCGCGGATTCCGGGTTGTTGCAAAAGCCCAGCAAGGCCACGTCACGGGGGATGCGCAGCCCGCGTTCGCGCAGTACTCGGTACGCGCCGATGGCCACGGGATCGTTGACCGCGAACACCGCGTCCGGAGGGCTGTCCAATTCCAGCAGCCGCTTCATGCCCTGCTCGCCGTCGTGCTCCTGAAAACCGCCGGGAATCACCAGACGTTCGTCCACAGGGAATCCGTGATCCTGCAACGCCTGCCGATACCCCTCGAAACGTTCGCGCCCGATGGTCACATGCTCCCGTCCGGCAAGATGGGCTATGCGGGTGTATCCGGCTTCCAGCAGATGATGCACGCCCGCATAGGCACCGTTGAAGTCATCCACCACAACCTTGCTGGTATCGAGCTCCTCGATCACGCGGTCGAACTGCACCAGGGGGATGCCCTGCCGCACGGCCGCCTCCAGATGGGAAAAATCCGTGGTATCCCGCGAAACGGAAACCACAATTCCCGCCACGCGATGCGCCACAAGCGCCCGGATATTCATGGCCTCGCGGACCATCTGTTCCTGACTCTGGCAGACCATGATGGTGTATCCGGCCTTGTAGGCCACTTCCTCGACACCGCTGATTGCCGAAGAAAAGAAATGGTGCTCGATCTCCGGCACCACCACGCCGATGGTGCTGGTGCGGCTGTTCTGGAGGCTCTTGGCTATCTGGTTGGGCTGGTAATTGTGCTTTGCGGCCAGTTCCACCACCCGCTTCTTGGTCTCGTCGCTGATGTCCGGGTGATCGTGCAGCGCACGGGAGACCGTGGACGGAGATATGCCCAGCTTGCGGGCGATGTCCTTGATGGTGAACTGTGCCATTGCCGAAACCGTTCCCTATGCGACCGGAAAGACCACGTCCGTGCCGACCTTGCGGACATGCAGGGCGACCACGGAATTGCGACCGAACACCCGTTCCATGGATTCCACATACTCGTCAAACGACTCCCGGGGCACATAGGCCTGTATGGTCCCGGCAAAACCACCGCCATGCACGCGCCACGCCCCCCGGCCTTTCAGAATCCGTTCGGTCATGGCCAGGGCCAGCGGAATGGGCTGCTCCTGCGGATTGTTGGTGCAGGCACAATTTTGCAGCAGCCGGCAGGAAGATTCCCCGGATTCGTTGACCAGCGACAGGTAATCCTGCATGCGGCCGCTACGCAATGCCTCGGCCTGCAAATCCACGCGATCGTTTTCACCAATGAAATGCATCAACCGCAAGACAGCCCTGTCCCCGGCCTTTTCACGCAGCCAGCCGATGGAGTCCATGACCTTTGCCGAACCAAGTCCGCGGGCAGCATCCTGTCCGAGAAGGTTGGCGGCCAGCTTCATCTCTGAAGCAATGGCGGCATACTCGGGGGTCATGTCGGCATGGTCGCCACCGGTATCCACCACCACCAGCCGATACCCTTCTGCCTCCAAATCGCATTCAATGGGCCGGATGAGCGGGCTTTCAGGGTCCTTGAAATCGATCTCGGAAACGCCCTTGAACGCGCAGGCTATCTGGTCCATGAACCCGCACGGCTTCTGGAAATGCACGTTTTCGGCCCGGCGTGCGATGGAAGCGGCCTTGAGTGTGGAAACCGTGCCGGAATTGTACAGGTGGTTGAAAATCGAACAGATGAGCAGTTCAAACGCGGCCGAGGAACTCAGGCCCGCCCCCATGGGGATGCTGCTGTTGACGCAGGCGCTGAACCCACCCACGGCCAGGCCGTTTTCCACAAACCCGGAGGCAACGCCCCGCACCAGCGCGGACGGCTTGCCGACCTCGGCACCCTGCGGCGAAAGATCGGCCAGATCCACGAAAATCGTTTCCGCAAAACCATCGGACTTGATGCGCACTTTCATGTCGCTGGACGGCGTGACGGCGGCAACGCAGTCCAGATGCACGGCCGCAGCCAGCACCCTGCCATGGTTGTGGTCCGTATGGTTGCCGCCCAACTCGGTCCTGCCCGGAACGCTGAGCAGCATCCCCGGCCCGGCCCCGAACTCCTGCTCCATGCGCACCAGCAGCTTGGCGTAGCGCACCCGCTGAGCATTCAACGCATCCGGGCCGCCATACATGTCGGCAAGCACGGAGTCGGCACGGCCATCCTGAACGATCTCGCGCATATGGGCAAAGGAATCCTGCTTCATTGCTGCTCCCCGTCAAGATAATGGATTTCGGACAATGCCCGCAATGCGGCCGCGCTCTGTTCCGGAGTGATGTCCCGCTGGGGCATGGCCAGCATCTCGTATCCCACCATGAACTTGCGCACCGAGGCCGAGCGCAGCAGCGGCGGATAATAATGAAAATGGAAATGCCATTCGGGATGTTCCTGACCGTCAGTGGGGCGCTGGTGAATGCCCATGGAATACGGGAACGAGGTCTGGAAAAGGTTGTCGTAACGCACGCCCAGACGCACAAGGGCATCGGCGAGGTCGTCGCGACAGGCATCGTCCATGGCGTCCAGTCCGGTCATGTGCCTGCGCGGCAGCACCATGACCTCGTAGGGCCAGACCGCCCAGAACGGCACAAGCACCACGAATGATTCATTTTCCAGCACAATGCGCCGACCGTCCTCCAGTTCGCGTTTCACGTAGCGGCACAGAAGACATTCACCGTTTTCCTCAAGATATTCCGATTGGCGGCGTTGCTCGGCGGCCGGGATCGTGGGCATGGAGCGCGAGGCCCATATCTGGCCGTGCGGATGCGGATTGGAGCATCCCATGACCGCCCCCCGGTTTTCGAAAATCTGCACGTAACCGATGTCGTCCCGTGCCCCCAATTCGAGGTACTGCCCGGTCCAGAGGTCTACCACGCGGCGCACCTGTTCCCGCGTCATGCGGGCCATGGAAAGATCATGCCGGGGAGAATAGCAGATGACCCGGCACACGCCGGATTCGGGCTCGGCCCGAAACAGGTCGTCGTCACTGCCGGCAGATGCTTCCGAAAGAGGTGACGGCAACAATGCGGCAAAATCGTTTTCAAAGACAAACGTATCCGCATATCGGGGATTCTGCTCGCCGTTGGCGCGCACGTTTCCGGGGCACAGATAACAGCCATCGTCGTACTCGGGCATGACGTTCCGGTCCGGCTCGTCCTGCTGCCCCTGCCACGGACGCCTGGTCCGATGCGGGGAAACAAGAACCCACTCGCCGGTAAGGGCGTTGAAACGCCGGTGCGGCTGCTCGTCAAACACGCTGCAATCCTCCCAAGACACTCCCCCAACGAAGCAATGAAATGTTACGAAAAAACGCTCAAAAAACGTCTGCAAACGTTACCGCAAACGTTTTCGACAACAAACCATAACAGAATTGTCATGTCAAGATTGTGCCCGGCAAACACCGGTCACGTGTCGATAATTTCATGGCAAGAAGGGTATGCCGATTATAAATCGAACACGACAGCAAAACAGGTATTCATGATCATCCAACTACTATGCTACGCTGCATTCAATAACAAACAAACGCATAAGGATGCCCATGTCCGACAGACCGCACCTTCTATTCGTGGATGACGACCCGAAAGTGATTTCGGGAATTCGGCGCAACCTGCATCCCTACAAAAAGGAATGGAAGCTTTCCTTTGCCGGATCGGGCCAGGAAGCACTGGAACTGATCAAGTCCGAAAAAGTGGATCTTCTTGTTTCCGACATCCGCATGCCCGGCATGACAGGGCAGGAGCTCTTCGACCACGTACAGAGAATTTCTCCACAGACCATACGTATGGCCCTGTCGGGCATCATGGAGGTCGACAACGTGGTCGAAACCATGGGCAACGCGCACCGCTTCATGAGCAAGCCCTGCAGCCCCGAAAAACTGACACATGAAATCGAGGAGGCGCTTGCCGCCAGAGAGGACCACCCTTCTCCGGACACCCAGAAGCTGGCAACACGGTTGGGCAGCCTTCCGGTCCTGCCCGAAGTGTACCAGAGAATAGAGGATGAATTGTCCGCAAAAGAACCTTCCATGCACCGCATGGCTGATATCGTATCCCAAGACCCCGGGCTCGTGGCGGCGGTGCTCAAGCTGACCAATTCCCCGTTTTTCGGTCTCAGGCGCACTATCACCTCCATATTTCAGGCCATCAACCTGTTGGGAATGGAAACCGTGAAGGCCCTCATTGTCTCGCAACACATTTTCTGGGGCCAAAGCCGCAAGAATCCTCCCTTTTCCATCAAGCTTCTGTGGGAACACAGCTTCCGGGTGAGTAACATGGCCCGGCTTATCGCCCAATGCGAACAAATGGATAGAAATGCCATGGCACAATGCCGGATAGGCGGCATTCTGCACGACATAGGCAAACTCATTTTGGCCGATTCATTCGACTCGAAATATGAGGCCGTGGTCCAGCAATCCGGGAAAGGCACTCCCATCCATGAAAAGGAGAAGGAGCTGTTCAACGTCAACCATGCGCAAATCGGCATGTATGTCATGGACCTGTGGGGCATGGACCCCGAAATAGCCAAGGCCATCGGCCACCACCACGACACACTCAGGCCCGACATATCGCTTTCCCTGATCATCGCCGTGGCGGACCACTTTGATCACGCATGGATCAACTTTACCAACGACTATACAGGAGCGATGATATCCGAACCGCTTTATGACACACTTCGTGACAGTGGCGACCTTGAACGCTGGGAAACACATATCTTGGACAACTGGCCGGAAATCAGGGAAATTGGCGGATTCAAGGAGGGCAATGGGGAATGACCGATCAGAACGATAAACCTCGAATCCTGATAGTGGACGACGAAGAAAGAGTACTCACCTCTCTCAGAAGACAGTTGCGAAGCGACTTTTCCGTCGACATATGCGACGACCCTCGAAAGGCTCTCGGCATGGCCGACAGCAGGCCCCCCTATGCCGTGGTGCTCTCGGACTACAAAATGCCCGGGCTCAACGGGGTGGACTTCCTGATGCAGGTCAAGAAAATTTCTCCCGAGACAACCCGCATGATGCTCACGGGCTATGCGGATCTTGAAAACGCCATGCGGGCCGTCAACGAAGGGCACGTGTTCCGCTTCATGGCCAAGCCCTGTCCGCCGGACGTGCTCATGTCCAATCTTGCGGAAGGAGTGCGCCAATATGATCTGATCACCACCAAGAGAGTCCTTTTGGAACAGACTCTCAAGGGCAGCATCGAACTGATGAGCGAAATAACTTCGCTGGTCAATCCCGAGGCCGCAGCACGAACCGACAGGGTCAAGCGAACCGTAGGCTACCTGTGCGGAAAGCTGGACATCCACGATGTCTGGCGCTTTGAGATGGCAACCATGCTCTCGCAAATCGGGTGCATTATCCTGCCGGCAGGCATCATGGACAAGCTGCTGGGCAAAGGCGACTTCAGCCCCGAGGAAAAGCAGATGTTCGAAATGCACCCTTCCATCGGCCAAAGCCTCATTTCAAAACTGCCCAGAATGTCCGCCATAGGAAACATGGTGGCCTATCAACTCAAGGGCTTTGACGGCAGCGGGACCCCCAGGGACAACATCAAGGGCGAAGCCATCCCCATAGGCGGACGAATCCTCAAGATCGCACTTGATTATGACACGCACAGGCAGCGCAACGACGTCCCCAGCAAGGCATTCAAGGAACTGGAGGCAAATAGTGACCAGTACGACCCGGAGCTGCTCTATTACCTCGAAGGCATGCTCGGCGTGGAGGCCCGCTACCAAAAACTGACCCTGTCGTTGCATGATTTGGAAACAGGCATGATCCTGCATAAGGACGTGCTTTCCAGCCAGGGAGCATTGCTCCTGCGCAAGAGCGTGGAACTGGACAAGAACAAGATTGATCGGCTCTACATGTTCGAAGACAAAATCGGCATCGTACAACCCATCTCGGTACTCAAACCGAGCTGACGTTTTCCATATCGGGGTGTTCTATTGGAATGCGTACGCAAAAGGTGCTCCCCTGCCCCGGTTCGGTCTGCACGTCGATGGTGCCGCCATGGACAAGCACCACCACGTTATGCGCGATGGCCAACCCCTGCCCGGTTCCCTTGCCCACGTCCTTGGTGGTGAAAAATGGATCGAAAACGCGTGCAACCACAGACTCCGGCATCCCCACTCCGGTGTCCTCCACTTCGATGACAATATGCTCCCCCTCCTCCCGGGTGCGAACAAATATGTCTCCCTTGGGATCGGGGCTGGAGCCGAGCCTCTCCTCCACGGCATGGGCCGCATTGACGATCAGGTTCAGGACCACCTGACTCATCTCGCCTTTGAGGCACAAAACAGGCGGCAGGGATTCGTCAAGATCAAGGTGCATTTCCGAGGCATACTTCCATTCGTTGGTGGACACGGTCACGGCATTGCGAATGATTTCGTTCATGTCGTGCATGGCCATCTTCAATTCACCGGGATGCGCAAGCTGCTTGACGGAACGGACGATTTCGGCAACCCGCTGCACCCCTTCCAGAGACTCCTTCAAGGCCCCGGGAACGTCTTCGGCCAAGAACTCTACCTCGTCCTTGTCCATAATTTCATTCAGGGAGGCCACTACATCAGAGGCATCCGGTGATTGACGCGCTTGTTCCAGCACTTCGATGCACCCCTGTGTCATCTTCATGAGCGTGGCAAAGGATGTTTCAAGAAAATGAAGGTTGCTGTCCACATACTGTGTCGGCGTGTTGATTTCATGGGCGATGCCGGCAGCCAGCTCACCGATGGACTCCAGTTTCTGGGCCTGCCGCAACTGGGCCTCCAATGCCAGTTGTTCGGTCACGTCGCGCGCAACGGCAACGATATTGACGATGGTGCCGTCCTCTTCCCGCACCGGAGCTATTGTGGACTCCTGCTCATAGGTGCTGCCATCCTTGCGCCGGTTCACGAATCGGCCGCTCCAGACGTCTCCCCGCAAAATGGTGTTCCACATGTCCGCATAAAATTCTTCGGACTGCTCGCCACTGCTGAGAATACTCGGATTCTGCCCAAGGGCTTCTTCCCGCGAAAAGCCCGTAACCCGTTCAAACGCCGGGTTCACGTATTCGATCACGCCGTACGCATCCGTGATGATGACAATTTCCGCAGACTGATCAATGGCGGCTGTCAGCCTCTTGTGGCGGGCCTCGGCCTCCTTGATTTGCGAAACATCGGTAAACGTGAGCACATAACCGACCTTTTCCCCCTGCCGATTCCTGAGAGAAACGCGCTGCACCAGGGCCCAGACCACGGTTTCTCCCCGAAGCAGGCGCAGTTCCAACCGGGAGGCGCTGTCACGCCCCGTGTTGCCCACCCAGAACTCCTTCATGGCCCCGCGGTCCCGGTCATGAATGTGCCGCATCCACCCCATGCCGGCCATCTGGGCCGCATAGGAATCCGTCATGTCGTGCATTTTTTCATTGGCATAGACCAGATTCCCATGCACGTCCGTGATGACGATGCCCACCGGAGACGCCTTGGCAATGGCCCGAAAACGATCTTCCACTTCCCTGCGGGCCTGCATGGCCACATAACGCGGGGTAACGTCCACGCCGATGCACAGCAACTCGCACACCGAACCGTCTTCATCCAACACCGGACGAACTGCCCAGGAAATGTGCGCTTCGGTACCATCCCTGCGCACGGCCAAGGCCTCGACAGCGACCTGCCCCTTCTGACCGACGGAAAAATCGAAAATGCTGCGTTCATCCTTTTCGCTCGTCAGGATTTCACGGGCGGATTTTCCCACCAGCTGGTCCATGCCGAAAAAATCATGGGCATAGCGATTGGCCAACCCGATGGTGCCGTTGCGCAAAATGCGCACGATAATGTTGTTGGCCCCCTCCACAAGCTCGCGGTATTCGCGTTCGCTCTCCTGCAAGGCCCGCAACACGGGATCGCTTATCCGGAAAAACAGGTACAGGCTGGCTACAACCAGCAGCGCGCCCACCGCGAAGCAGACAGCCACGGCCACGGCAAAAGGACGAAGAAACTCCAACAGATCAATATAGGCCACCATGCCCAGCACCCCGGAGCGGGTAACGATGGGGCCATAGGCCATAACGGCCCAGTTACCGGAGACGTTGGGGGCTACCGTCCGGCCGAACTGCGACTCCAGGGCCCGGGCCATGGGTCTGTCCTGCTGCGCACGAAAGTTTTTTTCAGCATCGGGATCATCGGAGGCCACCCGTTTGCTGTCCCGAACCAAAAACCGAATCTTCCCGCCTTTCTTCCTCGCTATGCAAAACCGCGCGCTCCCGCCTGCGGAACGGTATCGGGACTGCGCCATGGCCGCCACATCGATGGTATGGGCAAGGGGGGTTCTCTCTCGCATGGAGGCGGGAGAATCCATATACCTCCTGTCGAAATTCTCAATATAGGTAATCTGGCTGCTGACCAGATCGCTCAGAAGCTGCTGTTGTTCTTTCAGCGAGGTGTAGCCCAGCACCAAGGTGCTGACCAATGAAACGATACCCACGAGCGCGCCCATGATGATGCCGAGAATCATCAGCCGTCGCTTGCGGTCATGCAGGTTGGCGAAAAACCAGTTCATGAAAGAAGAGTATCAAAAAACCGTCGATATGCCATGATTAAAGGCCAAAAAGGCCCCGGTTTCCCGGGGCCGTATGGCTGCGAGGCGTTGTTCGGGCCGAACCGCGCCCCAAGTCGGATGTCAGTATTCGCTTGTCAACTCGACCTCCAACCGCTTCCACTGTTCCCTGGCTTCGTCTTCGGCCCTGCGAAGCTCCTCGCCCTGCAACGGGTCGATGACCAGCGCTTCGGCTATGACCTGCCACAGGTATTTCACCTCATACTTGTAGTCCGGATAGTAGTTGGGAAGCCGCTTCATGATCTGGTCGCGGCAGTTGGAACAGGCGACCACCACAACGTCCGCGCCGCTACGCTGAATCTGCTCCGCCTTGTAGCGGCCATGATGAGCGGACTGGTCGTCAAAAGGCATGGGCCACATGCCCCCGCCCGCGCCGCAGCAATAACTGTTCATGCGATTGGGCGTCATCTCCACGAAGTCGTCCACGCACTGTTCCAGAATCCAGCGCGGCTCGTCGAAAAAGGCAACACCGTAATGCCGGTACAGTTCGCGGCCGTGCTTACAGGAGTCGTGCCACGTGAAGCTCTTGCCCGCATGCACGCTCTTGTCCAGGGTGATGCGCCCCTCCTTCATGATGCGCATCAGGTATTCATACAGGTAGATGAAATCCACCTCGTTTTCCGAATTCTCCTCCAGACAGTACTTGAGCCCGGTACGGCATCCGTAGGAACCGCCACCACAATCAGGCATGATCATCTGCTTGATGTTCAACCGTTTCATGAAATCGATCTTGCGGCGCGCCAATTTCCGGGTGCCTTCGTAGTTGCCGGAAAAAAGCGCCCAGTCCACGGCTTCCCACCCTTCCGACGGCACGGTCCAGTTTTCGCGGGCGGCATAGAATATCTTCCACCACCAGAACTGATCCTCGAAATCGCCGTATACCTCCTTGGAATTCGGAAAGAACAGGACCTCAGCATCCTGCTTGTCCACGGGCACGTAAAATCCCGGGCATTCCTCCTCGGCCAGTTCGTTGCCGAGATCCAGCATGCCTTCCAGGTAATCATCACGCGAGATGGCGAGATTGTTCCCGGACTCAAGATTGTTCTGCGCGCCCTTGTGCAGGGAGCCCGGGACCTTGTCCCGGTCCCGCAAATGTTTCATGTGCATCATGAGCGGAGCGATATCCACGCCCATGGGACAATTCTGGGAGCACCGGCCGCAACCGGTGCACAGCCAGACGAAATCGGAATTCACCACCTCGTCCACCATGCCCATGGCGAGCATGCGCAGGACCTTTCTGGTGTTCCAGTCCTCGAACCCCGGGGCGCCCGAAGACGGGCACCCCGAAGCGCAACTGCCGCAGGACACGCACGCCGCCAGGTCGAACCTGCCGAGATATGTGCGCATGTCCTCGGATAATGACGTTGGTGTAATGACTTCTGCCACAGCCTGCATGTTCAAGCTCCCGTGTCAGGTGTTCAGGACTCGGCCGGCGCTGCAGCACTTCCCGCTTCGGTGGCTTCGCCGGTCTGGTCGTACATGAGTCCGCAACGCAGATCGAAATGCTTGTTCACGCTCATGGTGGGAGCACTCGAATTGAGCGCCACCTGAACCACGGTGGAACCGAGCACCGCCTTTTCCGGATCCACTTCACGCGTATGGTGCGCCATGATGATCAGATCCGCCTTGTGAATGCGCGCGGTCTTGAGGATCTCGGTGGACGCCTTGCCTTCCCAGCACTCGAACGAGCTGGCGGAGATACCCGCCAGACGGGGGCCGTATTCGACGGACATGCGGTTCTTGGCCGCTTCCACCCGCTGTTCAACCTCTTCCTGCGGCAGTTCTTCCTGATCCATGGCATGGAAGACCACCAGTTCGGACTTGTAGTGGCGCGCCATCTGGGCACCATAATTCACTGCGCATTCGGCAGGATCGGAAAAGTCCGTGGCCACCAGCACCTTGTTGAACACCTGCTCGCCGTAGGGAGCCTGACGGGTGACGATCATCACCGGACAGGGACAACGCTGGCTCACGCGTTCAAGGGTGCTGCCCGCCATGCCCCACATGCGCGAACGTTCTTCCACGTACTTCTTGGTATGCGGTCCCATGACCACGAGATCCGCGTTCTTCTGGCGCACGAGGCGCAGGATTTCGTTGTGGGGAATCCCGGCACGCACGATGACTTCATAATCCTTGATGCCTTCGAGCTTGTCGCCGTAATAGGCCATTATCTTGTCCTTGATGCGCGCGGTCTCGCCCGAGGCTTCCAGATGTTCCATGCTGCCCCAGCCGTGCTCGATGCCGCAGATGTGCACCAGATACAGCTTTGATTCGAAGCGCTGGGCAAAGGCAAAGGCCTTGTCCGCCGCACACTCGCAGATTTCAGACGGGGTGATTGCCAGAATGATGTCCTTAAACATGATGCGCCCTCCTTGTCATTGGTAGTCCGTTTGCCCATGCATCCGTGCACTGTGCCGGAATCAGGCTGGTGCCGCGGCCCGGTTCGAGCCCGCGGCCATGTTCGCCATGGTGCCGCTCAGGGCCACGTTTTTGCCGAGCTGCATGCGCTGTCCCGAGAAACCGAAGGCCAGACCCATGAGCTGGGGAAGATAGAGGACGCTCGCATGAACCCTTCTTCCGCCCAGCCGTGAGGCCTCGTCCTGGTACATCTCCAGATTCATCTGGCAAAGGGGACATACCGTTGCTATGACGTCCGCTCCCTCGGCGGCCTCCAGAATGGAGAACACCGACGAAAGCGCCGCTTCCTTGTCCGTGACCATGAGCGACGCGCCGCAACAGTGCGCACCCATGGCCCAATCGTGTATTTCCGCACCCATGGCCGTGATGACCGGCTCCATGCTGCGGGGCCATTCCGGGTCGTCGAACACGGCATACGGACGCAATATCTGGCAGCCGTAATACGGGGCGATGCGCAACCCTTCCAAAGGCGTTGTCACATGTTCGGTCACGGAATCCGCAAAATCGTTATTGAGCACGTCCAACAGATGGCGCACCCGGTACGGACCGGCCAATTCAAGGCCTTCGGCCTGCAGCAGGCCCGCGATATGCCGATGCAGTTCATGATCGTCATCAATACGCCGTGCGGCCTTGAGCAGGTTCAGATAGCACGCGCTGCACGGGGCCAACACATCGGCCTCGGGAATGTGAGTACCTGCCAGCGCGAGGTTCCGGGCGGGCAGGGCCACGGCCATGGTCCGGTCCACGGCCTCCACCGCTGCGGCGCCGCAGCAGGTCCAGCCGGGAATCTCCACCAATTCCGCGCCCAGCGCTTCCAGCACGATGCGCGTGGTGTCGTCATATTCCCGAGCACTCTCTCGCAATGAACATCCGGGGTAATAGGCATACTTCATGACCGATCCTCCATATTCCGTTCCGCGTCGAACATGGGCTTGAGCACGCCCTTGTATTCACTGCCCGGCGGATGCAGCTTGCCTGCGCGCAGGAGCTTCAGCCCCACGGGCACAAACCCGAGCGCCTTGGACGGGCTGCGCATTTCGGCAAGGTACCGGGCCATGAGCGTACTTTCCTGCACGCGCCCGTTGCGCTGCACGTTGTCCAGAAACGCGCGATAAAACGCAGAATGCTTCCCCTTGTTCCCGGCGGCATAGCGCTTGAGCGCATACACGGCCTCGGTCAGGGGCAATCCGCGCGGGCAACGCAACGTGCAGGTATAACAGGCCGAACAACTCCAGAAGGTCTTGGAGTTCAGCACCTCGTCATAGCGCCCCAAGGTCATGAGCCGCCACATGCGCCGCGGCGTGAAGTCCATGAAGTGAACATTGGGGCACGATGCCGAACATGTGCCACACTGCATGCAGGCCCGCAGGTTGTCGGCTATGGCGTCCAGTTCCGCCCTTGCGGACGCGGAGTCGTGAAGTTCTGTCGACATGACGCTCTCTCCTTGCGCTAAACCACCGTTTCCAGGGCCGCGTCGATTACGGACATGATCTGATTGTCGGTAAACCCTCGCAGGTAGCTCGCGCTGTTGGGACAGGCCGCGGCACACGCGCCGCATCCCTGGCACAACAGTTCGTCGACAATGATCCTGTCCTTGGTGATGTCGAGGCTTCGGGCATCGTAAGGGCAGGCCGTGATGCACTTGCCGCACAGGGAGCACAACGACTCCCGAACGCCCGCCACCGTGTTGGAGCAGGTCAGGGCCTTGCGCGTGAGTATGCCCAGCGCCCGCTGGGCCGCGGCCTTGGCCGAGGCAACGGTCTCGTTCATGTTGCCCGGCGAATGGGCCACCCCGCACATGAAAACGCCCTGCTTGGCAAAATCAACGGGCCGCCACTTGGATTCGGCCTCGCGGAAGAAGCCGTCCTGATTGGTTTCCACTCCGAATATCTCACGGATTTCGTCGGTTTCATTGGGTTCCAGTCCCACGGAAAGCACCAGCAGGTCCGGCCGGATTTCCACCTTGCTGTTCAGAATCGGCTCCATGGCCGTGATCACGGGCAGCTCGTCCTCGAAGCGGACCTCGGGACGGTTGTCCAGATCATACTGAATGAAGATGGCGCCCAGCTTGCGGGCCTCGGTGTAATACTTTTCCGAGAATCCGTAGGACATGATGTCCCGGTAGAAGACGTACACGGGCAGGTCCGGCCTGCGCTTCTTGAGCACCCTGATGTTCTTGAGCGCCTGCGCACAGCAGACCCGGCTGCAATAATTGCGGGATTCCTCGCGGGAGCGCCAGCACTGGATCATGGCCACGCCGCGGTCCAGTTCGGCAAGGTCCAGTTCGCCCGAAGCGAGCCGGTCTTCCAGCCTGCGCTGGCTGAGCACAGACTTGTGCACCCGGAACCCGTAGTCGTACACCCGGGCCTCCCGGCCGCCCGTGGCCAGAATCGTGGCCCCGTGTTCCAGCGGGAAGGTTCCGTCGTCCGACGAAATCAGGCTCATGAACCGCCCGGCGCGTCCGGTGGACAGCGTGACCCGTCCATTGGTGAACACGCGGATGTGCGGGTGCTTGATGACCTGCTCCACAAGGTTCTCCATGAACCCGTGCGGGTCGTCGTCCTCAAGGGTGTAATGCAGCTTCATGGCCATGCCGCCCAAGGCCTCGCTCTCTTCCACGAGACAGACGTTGTAGCCGTGGTCGGCAACGCCCAAGGCCGCGGTCATGCCCGCAAGCCCGCCGCCCACCACAAGGGCTTCGCGAAAGACCGGAAGCGGGCGGGGCAAGGGCGAAGGATCCTGATCCAGCAACTTGACCGCCGCCATCTCCATGAGGGAGACAACTTCGGCGGACAACTCGTCAGGATCGCAGGCTCCCTTGCAGTTCATGAGCGGGGTATAGACATCCGCAACATCCATAAGCGCGGGGTTCAGCCCGGTGGCGTCCCCGAGTTCGCGCAGCCGCGGCACATAGGCATACGGCATGCACGCGCCCACGAGGATCCTGTTGGGTTCATGTTCCTTCACAAGGGCGTGAATCTCTTCCCACCCTTCTCCGCTGCAGGTTCGTCCCACCCGGGCCACCGCGCACACGCTCGGCAGGGCCGAAAGCTTTTCGGTCAGGGCGTCGAAATCCAGTTCCTGCTCCAGAAGCGGACAGGATGTGCACAGGGCCAGAAGCATGCGCGGCCGTTCGCGGGAAACATCCCGGTATTCAGGTTCCGGGTCTGGCTCCTGCTCCTTGAGCGGCGCATAAATGTTGATAAGGCGTGAGGCCTCCAGCGCTGCCGCCCCGGAAAGGATCACGGATTCGGCAATATCGCGCGGCCCCCCGAACACGCCCGCAGCCATGACGCCCAGTTCGCTGGTACGCGACGGCATGTAGGGCTTTGTCTCGCAGAAGTTCCACTCATTGAGCCGGATCCCCGTGACCTCGGCAAGGCGGTCGATGCTCTTTGGCGGGCGAGCGCCCACACCGAGCACCACCATGTCGAAATCTTCGAAAACCAGCTTGAGGTCATCCCCGGGATACTGCACGCGGATGCTGTTGCTTTCATCACCGGCAGGCACGAGGGAATGGATGCGCATCTTCACGAAACGCACGCCTTCCTCACCTTCGGCGTTATCCCTGTAACGCTGGAAATCCTTGCCAAAGGTCCGCATGTCCATGCTGAATATCGTTGTTTCCAGGTCGTCGGCCCCGGCTTCGCGGGCACGCCTGCGTGCCAGCAGGGCCTCCTTGATGGAAACCATGCAGCAGAACGAGGAGCAGAAACCGGCCTTGCGCCGTTCGTCGCGGGAACCCACGCATTGCAGCCAGGCGATCTTCTTCACGGGCCTGCCGTCGCCGGGGCGCACCAGCGCCTTGCCGCGCCCGCCCATCCCGGAGCTGCTGATGAGCCGCTCGAACTCGATGGAGGTCACCACGCCGGGATGATCGCCGTACATGTACATGCCGGCCATGCCCTCGGGGTCATCCTTGGGATTGAAACATTCAAACCCGGAGGCCAGAATGACCGCACCAACATCGAATTCGCGCCGCGTATCCGTGGTCTGGCGCATGAAGCGCTTTTCCAGCCAGTTGGATATGGCCGCCCGCTGCAAGGGCTTTTGCAACATGTCACGCGACGCACCCATTTCTATGAGGGCCTTGCGGTCGTCGTCGCCAAGGGTTTGCCCTTCGTCCAGCACCAGATGCACGGGCAGGTTCGGGTCCAGTTCCTTGGCGCGGGAAATGATGCGCCGCACCTCGTCGTCCGGCAAACCGAGCGAAACCATGACCAGACTGACCGGCTGGGATTCCATGTGCGTGACCGCGGCAACGGAGTCGGCCGCATGGGTCAGGGGAAATTCCCGCTCCTTGAACCATTCCGCAAGTTCCCTGCCAACGGAAGCATCCGCGTCCGCCACCAGCACCGGGAAATCCTTGCGCTCGTCCAGACGGAAATCAATGGCTCCGGTGGGGCAGGCCTTGACGCATTCAAGACAGCGCACGCAATTATCCAGGTCCACCGCATAATGGTTGGGCACATGCTGGGGAACGGGCAAATGTATGGCCGCCCGTTCGGTCAGGCCCGCATTGAACTCGCTGGGCACACGCACCGGGCAGACCTCGGAGCACTGCCCGCACCCGATACACTTGTGCGGATCCACGAATGTGGACCGTGTCCGGATGGTGGCATGAAACTGCCCGGGATCGCCCTGCAGCGAGTCCAGCTCGGTCATGAGCCGCAGATCGATATTGCGATGGAAAAGCCCCTTGCGCAGACAGAACTGGCTGGACGAATCACGCTCGGTGAGCGGCAGCATCTTGCACATGCCGCAATGGTCGCTCGGAAACTGATGGTCCAGCTGGCTGAGCAGCCCGCCCATGTTTGCGCGCGAATCGATCAGGGCAACCTTGTGTCCGGTTTCGGCAAGATCCAGGGCCGCGTGAATGCCGGCGACCCCGGCTCCAACCACCAATGCTCCGTAACTGTCTCTCATGACGTCCCCCTAGGTGGCGCAGGTCAGCTCGGTGAATTCATCTTCCTTGAACACGTTCAGGGGCGGCGGCTCGTTCATGTCCAGCCCCGGTTCGTAGTCAAAGGCCCCCTGCGTGCGCTGGCTGACCAGCCGGAACAGCTCCATGACCGGAATGTCGTTGGGGCAGGCATTGGAACACTGGCCGCAGCCCACACAGGCCGTGCTCATGTGCGCCATGCGCGTCAGATGGAAGAAAATGGTATCCGTGGGCATGCGCAAAGAACCGTCCTTGTGTGCCCAGCCCATGTACTGCCACGGCTTGTGGTCGAACACGTCGGTGACGAACACGCACTCCTTGCAGTAGCAGACAGGACAGGCCACGCGACAGTTGTAGCAATTCACGCATCCGGCCAGATAGGCGGAAAGGTTCTTGAGGTCCGCCGTGGCCGCCGCGGTTTCCTCGAACATGGCGTCGCGATAGGCCTCGCGTTCCTTGACCAGTGCTTCCACGGCCTGTTCGCGTTCCGGCCCGCCCGAGGCGTCCTGCAATCCGAGACGGTTGATGACGCTTTCACCGGCTGCGCTCTGCGCGGCCAGCAATATGGTGGACCCGACGTCCACGCCCACAAGCCCCACCGCCAGATCCGCGGACCCGGCAACCGGATATTCGCAGGCCTTGCAGGCTCGCGCCACTTCGGCACCCGAGACCTTGCCCCCGGCCAGCACGAATTCGTTGGCCAGATCCTTGTGGTCGTTGCCCTTGGCGAGCTCGCGGTAGGTGCGGTTGTCGTATGCGCCGAAACAGTCCACCCCCACCATGATGAGGTCCTGCGTCCCGGCCTGATTGAGCTTGATGAGTTCCACGAAGGCGCGCAGTTCGCAGGGCCGCAAAAAGGCCGCCACCCTGCCACGTGATTCGCCGTGGGTCAGCCGCGCCAGCAGGCGCGCACCGTTGAGCGGGTACGCGGGTGAAAGCGGAACAGCCTGTTCCGTCATTTTCGGGTCGGTGATGAGCGCGGGCATGATCTCCCCGGCTCCGGGACGTTCCCACAAAGTGAAAACAGCGTCGACAACGTCCTCTTCCAGCAGCGAGGCCATGAAGCCCTGCAATGCCTTGACCGGATCGCCGTCCGCAACGTTGATACTGGTAATGGAAGCCATATCGTTCTCTCCCTTTGACGAAAACCGTTCTTAAACCGCTATGCTCCTGCGGATCTCGTTGGGACCGAGTTCGCGGATCTCCTCAACCAGCTCATTGATGGTTTCGGCAAACTCGTTGCCTTCACTGGCGCCGATCCAGGTCAGCTTGAGCCTGCGCTCGTCCATGCCGAACCGGGCCAGAATCTCCTTGAGCAGCTTGACGCGCCTGCGCGCCTTGTAGTTGCCGTTGATGTAATGGCAGTCGCCCGGATGGCAGCCGCTGATGAGCACGGCGTCCGCCCCGGAAAGCAGGGCCTTGATTACATACTTGGGGTCCACCATGCCCGTGCACATCATGCGGATGAGCCGGACGTTGGGATACTGGACCATGCGCGCGGTCCCTGCCAGGTCTGCGGCCGTGTAGGTGCACCAGTTGCAGACAAAGGCAACAATGGAAGGTTCGAAAGTACTCATTTCAGTTCCTCCAGCGGCACGAATCTCATGCCTGAGCTTCTGTTGTTTCCCGGTCGCGGGCCTCTACCGGAATTTCCACGGGATCGCCCACGGGCGCCGTTTCCGGTTCCACCTCGCCGGGCAGTTCGTCCAGCACGCCTTCGAGTTCCGCGAATATCTGCTTTTCGTTGAAATGCCTGATCTGGGCCGCGCCGCTCGGGCAATGCCCGGCGCAACTGCCACAGCCCTTGCACATGGCCGCGTTGACCACGGACACCTGCCGGCGCTCGTCGAACTCGATGGCCGAATAGGCACACAGGCCGATGCAGGCCTTGCAGCCCACGCAGATGTCCGGGTTGATCCACGATATGGTGGGAGCGATGTCCACGATGCCGCGCGCGGCCAATGCCAACGCCTGCGCCGCAGCGCCCGAGGCATGGGAAACCGCGTCGGGAATGTCCTTGGGTCCCTGACAGGTTCCGGCAAGGAAGATGCCGTCCGTGGCCGTGGACACCGGGCCGAGCTTGGGGTGTTCTTCAAGGAAGAAGCCGTCCATGCCCTGACTCACGCCGAACACGCGGGCCACTTCGGCCACGTCGTCACGCGCCTTCATGGCCGTGCACAGGATGGCCATGTCCACGGGAACACGCACGATTTCGCCCAGCAACGTGTCCTCGCTGACCACCACGAGCTTGCCTTCCTCGTCCGGGGTTTTGGCCTGATCCGTGATCTCCGAAGGACGGCCGCGAATGAAGGTCACGCCCTCTTCCTGCACCCTGCGGAAAAATTCCTCGTATCCCTTGCCGAAACAACGCATATCTATGTAGAAATTATAAATCTTGCAGTCGTGGCCCAGCTTGTCCTTGAGCAGGTGGTCGTACTTGAGCGCATACATGCAGCAGACCCGCGAGCAGTAGGGATGGTGGTTGGCGTCGCGGCTACCCACGCAATGCAGTATGGCCACGCTCTCAGGCGCGCTACCGTCCCTGAGCTGAATCTTGCCGCCTGTGGGACCCACGGCGTTGTTGAGCCGTTCGAACTGCAGGCCGGTGTAGACGTTGTCGAACTTGCCGAACCCGTACTGGCCGAGCGGAGTCGGGTCCATGGTGTCGAACCCGGTGGCCAGAATGACCGACCCCACGTCCAGTGAGATCTCTTCGGCCTTCTGCGAAAAATCGATGGCCCCGGAGGGACAGAGCTTTTCGCAGACGCCGCACTTCTTGCCCAGCCCCAAATGACGGCAATGCTCAGCGTCGATGACCGGCTTGTTGGGTACGCTCTGGGGCGAGTTGCGATAGATGGCCCGGCGCATGCCAAGCCCTTCCTCGAACAGGCTCGGCACCTTGGTGGGACATTTCTCGGTACAGAGGCCGCAGCCCGTGCACTTGCTCATGTCCACGTAGCGGGGCTTCATGGTCACCGTGGCCTGATAGTTGCCTACGAACCCGGTCAGGTCCGTGACCTCGCTGTAGGTCATGAGGTTGATGTTGGGATCCTGGGAAACGGCCACCATCTTGGGCGTGGATATACACGCCGCACAGTCCAGCGTGGGAAATGTCTTGTCGAACTGGGCCATGTGCCCGCCGATGGACGGCTCACGCTCCACCAGATGCACCTTGTGGCCGGACTTGGCCACGTCCAGCGCAGCCTGAATCCCGGCAATGCCGCCGCCCACCACCATGACGTCCGGGTGGACCTTTTCCACGCGTGAAAACAGTTCCTCATGATAATTCACGCGGTTCACTGCGGCCGCAACCAGATGCTTGGCCTTGGTCGTTGCTTCGGCCGGGTCGGCCACGATCCACGAACAATGCTCGCGGATGCAGGTCATCTGGAAATGGAACGGATTCATGCCCGCACGGCGACAGGCATTCTGAAAGGTCTTTTCATGCAGCCGTGGAGAACAGGAGGCCACCACCACCCGGTTCAACCCGAATTCGCGAATATCATTGATGATCATGTCCTGTCCGGGGTCCGAGCACATGAATTTGTAGTCCCGGGCCACGGCCACGTTGTGCAGGTGCGAAGCAAACTCGGCCACCTGCGCCGTATTCACCTTGGGATCGATGTTCGTGCCGCAATGGCACACATACACTCCGATTCTGTTGGGCATGCTGATTCATCCTCCTGTTCGGGCCGGGTGCACCGGACGACCGTTCCCGCGGCCATGTTGCCGGAATCCGCTATTCATCCGCGCCGTGCGGCCCTTTCTTCCTGCATGACGAACATGCTGCCGCTGTTTCAAGACGTTGTGCGAGCGTCTGCACAGACACTACAAGGCACGTGCCGCATCATAAAAAAAATAGGAAAAACAGATTCTTGAATCCAAAAGCCATGTGCAGATGAAGAAAAAAGCGTGAAAAAAAGCGCACAATCACCTTGCAAAACAAGAAACGTCTTGCGTAACGAGATTTTTAATTTCTTTTGATTATACTCAATAAAAACATGGCAATGGATGCAAAAAAAGTCCCTTGGAGGCGCGCAGAGCATCCATTTTTCCAAGACAAATCATTGGGGAGGATTGGAAAAAATTGCGCGTACGGCTTGCCATGAATTTCCAAGAGGAGTAACAGACGTAGTAATCAGGGAAATATGTATACCGAGGACGCATTGCATGGACAACCTGCACAAGACCCTTCTGAACGCAACCTTCAGCCAAACCATGGTGCTGGCCCCCGACGGAACGGTCACCGCCGCCAACGACCAGATGTGCAAACGGCTGGGCATCGAGCGCAACAGGCTGGTGGGCAGAAGCGTCTTTCGTCTCTTTCCGCAAGACATGGCCCTGCGCTGGCAACGGCACCTGGCAACCGTGGTGGGCACGGGCAAGGGATGCCATTTCCAGGACACAACCGCCGGCGACAACGTGTTCGAAGCCGTGCTCGAGCCGGTCATCCACGCGGACAGCAACGTGGACGCCATCGTCATTTCCCTGCAGGACATCACGGCGTCCAAAAAGGCCGAGGCCGAACGATTCCGGCTGGCAACGGCCATCCAGCAGGCCATGGAAGCCATCATCATTCTTGATGAGGAGATGCACATACAATACGTGAACCAGTCCTTCGAGCACATGACCGGCTTCTCCCAGAAGGAGGCGCGTGGCCGCAAACTGGAAATGCTCTTCAAGGGCCTTGAGCAGGAAAACCTGCTCAGCAACGTTGTCTCCAGCCTTCGCCATGGCGACACATGGGCCGGACGCACCAGCAGCACCCGAAAAAACGGCGACACCTTCCAAAGCGAACTGACCATCGTGCGTATTCGGGGCAAACGGTTCATGCCCATGGGCTTCGTGACCATCTGGCGCGACGTGACGGACATGACCCTGCTGGAAAAACAACTGCGTCAGGCCCAGAAAATGGAGGCCATCGGAACGCTGGCCAGCGGCATCGCTCACGACTTCAACAACATCCTCGGCCCCATCATCCTGCACACCGAGGTCAGCCTGGCCCGACATCAGGACATTCCCCAACTCCGCGAATCATTGGAGGAAATACTCAACTCCGCCAACAGGGCGCGACAGCTTGTGGAGCAGATTCTCGGCCTGAGCCGGGGCCGCGAGGCCGACAAGCCCCTGCCTTTCCGCGTAGGCGCCATTGCCAAGGAATGTCTCAAGATACTGCGGGCCAGCCTGAACACCGGCATCGACATCCATTACAATAACCAATCAGAGGAAGACGTGATCCGCGCCGACCCAACCCAGATGCACCAGGTGCTGCTGAACCTCTGTACCAACGCGGCGCAGGCCATGGGCGACAGCCGCGGGCTGCTGGAGATCACGCTTTCGGACATGGAGGTGAACAACGACACTCGCCGTTCTTTCCCCATGCTACGGCCCGGCCATTACCTCTGTTTGAGTGTGGCCGACGACGGCCAGGGAATCCCCCGTGAAAATCTGGAGGAAATATTCGAACCGTTCTTCACCACCAAAAAGGAGGGCGTGGGCACCGGGTTGGGCCTGACCGTGGTGCGCAACATCGTCACGGGCATGGGAGGAACGGTCATGGTGGAAAGCGAACCGAAAAAGGGCACGGAGTTCAAGGTGTACCTGCCCAAATGCGTCAACTGTGAAGTCAGCCCCACCCAGAAGCAGGTCATCGACAATGATCGGCACTCCCGCGTCCTGTTGGTGGACGACGACGAGGTCACGGTACGCGGCCTGCGCGAAAACCTGCTGCAACTGGGTTACGACGTGACCCACAGCCGCAACGGATACGAGGCGCTGGCACTTTTCCGGCAGGACCCGGAGCATTATTCGCTGGTCATGATCGACGTGGCCACCCCGGAACTCAACGGATTGGAGCTGGCCAAGGAAATCAAGCTCAGCCGCTTCGATCTGCCCGTAATACTGCTCACCGCGTACACCGAACTTTTTCCGCCGCGCAAGGCCCAGGCACTGGGCGTGCAGGCGTTTCTGCGCAAACCCTGCCTCTTTGAGGAGCTGTCCGACATTCTGGCCAAGGTTCAGGCCGCAATCCCCGACCATGATGCAGGAGGCTACTGATGGCGCAGGTTCTGATCATTGATGACGACGTGCAGCTTTGCAAGGCCCTGGCCATGGTCATTTCGGACATGGGGCACAAGGTTGACGTGGCCAACTACCTTGTGCAGGGCGTGGACATGGCCCGAAAGGGAAAATATGACCTTGTGATTCTGGACATCGGCCTGCCCGACGGCAGCGGTCTGGACAGCCTTGCCGAAATCCGAGACGGCCGCAGCCGTCCCGAAGTGATCATACTCTCCGCATCCAGCGACCCGGACGGGGCGGAACTGGCCATCCGCAGCGGGGCGTGGAGCTACATTCCCAAACCGCCCACACTGAGCAAAATCAAGCTGCCTGTGAGCCGTGCCATCGAATACCGCCGCCAGAAGCTCAGCCGCATCGCTGCCCGCGACCTCAAGCGCGACGCCATCGTGGGCCAAAGCAAGGCCCTGAACACCTGCCTGGAAATGCTGGCCCAGGCCGCAGACACGGACGCCAACGTGCTCATCACCGGAGAAACAGGAACCGGCAAGGAACTGTTGGCGCGCATAACACACCAGAACAGCCGAAAGTCGGACATGCCCTTCGTGGTGGTGGATTGTGCGGCCCTGCCAGAGAATCTTGTGGAAAGCACCCTCTTCGGGCATGAGCGGGGCGCATTCACGGGGGCTGACCGGCGTCAGGACGGATTGATCCGGCAGGCCGACGGAGGCACTCTCTTTCTGGACGAAATCGGGGAACTGCCTCTTGCCGTGCAAAAAAGTTTTTTGCGCGTGGTGCAGGAACGCCGCTTCCGTCCGGTGGGTTCCGAGCACGAGGTCACCAGCAACTTCCGGCTCATCGCCGCCACCAACCGCGACCTCGACGCCATGGTGGCCTCATGGGATTTCCGGCAGGACCTGCTTTTCCGCATCCGCACCATATCCGTGCGCGTCCCTCCCCTGCGGGAACGCACGGGCGACGTGCGTCTGCTCACCGACCATTTCCTCAAACGGGCCATCGCACGCGACAACGGCACGGAAAAGGAATGTTCTCCGGATTTTCGGGATATGCTGGAAAAATACCAGTGGCCCGGCAACGTGCGTGAACTTTCCAATGCCGTGGAAAACGCACTTGCACGGTCCGGAGAAGAACGGACCCTGCTGCCGCGCCACTTGCCCATGGACATCCGGGTGCACATGGCCCGCCAGACTCTTTCTGCAAACGCGGACACCGCCGCGGCAGACACCACGCTGGATGCGAGCAACTTTCCGCTGTTCAAGGATTTTCGGGAGCAGGTCGTCGGAGAACTTGAGCAAAAATACCTGCGTGACCTTTTCCAGACCGCGCGCGGCAACGTGCAGCAGGCCTGCACACTTTCCGGGTTATCGCGCGCACGGCTCTATGCCCTGCTCAAAAAGCACGGGCTGACCCGAAAGAATCTCTATACCCCGGAATGATTCTTCCCTCTCCGGGACTCCCCATACTGGACCCTGCAGCAAAAAACGCGTACCCATACTGCGTCACACACAACCGGACGCTTCAATATTCGAAAAACCGTCAAGCACGATGCAAAATGGTCTTTTTCAAAAGCTTCAATTTCCTTTTTTTGTGAAATCGATAGTCTTTTTTCACTATTGAAATTACATTTTCGTAAAACAACACCAGCACAAATCCGGGCACATTCCACTAATCATCTGGAATACAAGGACAACGCACTCTTGGCCCGGTATTTGTTAGTAGAACCCGAACGACAAGGCAACAATACCCCGGCCAAAACACCGGAGTAACACAAAAGCGCTTCAAGGAGATGCAGCAATGAGTGGATATCAGGTTCGGCGCAGCGCCATCCAGGCCATCACCAACTACACCCCCACCAGTGAACCCCTGGATTTTTCCAAGACCACGCCTACCGAAATCTTCGGTTCCAATGTCTTCAGCGACAAGGTCATGAAGAACATGCTTCCCAAGGATGTATACAAATCCTTGATGAAGACCAAAAAAACCGGCGAAAAGCTCGACCCCGCCATTGCCGGTCCGGTGGCCGCGGCCATGAAGGAATGGGCCCTCTCCAAGGGAGCCACTCATTACACCCACGTGTTCTATCCCCTCACCGGACTGACCGCGGAAAAGCACGACGGCTTCCTTTCCCCGGACGGCGAGGGCGGCGCCATTGCGGAATTCGACGGCAAACTCCTGATTCAGGGCGAGCCCGATGCCTCCAGTTTCCCGTCCGGCGGCCTGCGCGCCACGTTCGAAGCACGCGGCTACACCGCGTGGGACGTGACCAACCCGGCCTACATTCTGGAAAACCCCAACGGGACCTTCCTGTGTATTCCCACGGCGTTCGTTTCCTGGAAAGGACACGCGCTGGACAAAAAGACTCCGCTGCTGCGCGCCAATCAGGCCATCAACAAGTCTGCCACCCGCATGCTCGGGCTCTTCGGCA
The DNA here is from genome assembly GCF_008830225.1 of Pseudodesulfovibrio senegalensis. Taxonomy (NCBI): domain Bacteria; kingdom Pseudomonadati; phylum Thermodesulfobacteriota; class Desulfovibrionia; order Desulfovibrionales; family Desulfovibrionaceae; genus Pseudodesulfovibrio; species Pseudodesulfovibrio senegalensis. Next base: position 603,725 of record NZ_WAIE01000001.1, on the reverse strand, counting down.
ACGACAACGGCGAAATGGTTGTCTCCAACGCCGGTCCCGAGCAGGAATACTTCCTTGTTGACCGCAACTTCTATTTTGCCCGCCCGGACCTGATGGTCTGCGGCCGTACCCTGTTCGGCGCCAAGCCCGCCAAAGGCCAGGAACTGGACGACCACTATTTCGGCGCCATTCCCCGCCGCGTCCTCTCCTTCATGCTGGAAGTGGAGCGAGAACTCTACAAGCTGGGCGTGCCGGTCAAGACCCGCCACAACGAAGTGGCCCCGGGCCAGTTCGAGATCGCCCCGGTCTACGAACAGGCAAACCTGGCCACCGACCACAACCAGATGGTCATGACCGTGCTCAAATCCGTGGCCAAGCGCAACGGCATGGCCTGCATGCTGCACGAAAAGCCCTTTGCGGGCATCAACGGCTCGGGCAAGCACCTGAACTACTCCCTGTCCACCCCGTCGCAGGGATCGCTCTACAACCCCGGCGACACCCCGCACAAGAACATGCAGTTCCTGGTCTTCACCGCCGCCACCATCCGCGCGGTTGAAAAATACGGCAAACTGCTCCGCGCGGTTGTCGCCTCGGCCGGCAACGACCACCGTCTGGGCGCCAACGAAGCTCCCCCGGCCATCATCTCCATCTTCCTCGGCGAGCAGCTGGCCGACATCTTTGAACAGATCAAGGAAGGCGGCCTCACCGGCTGCAAGACCAAGGGCTGCCTCGAAGTGGGTGTCGACACCCTACCCCCGCTGCCCATGGACGCCGGCGACCGCAACCGCACCAGCCCCTTCGCCTTCACGGGCAACCGTTTCGAGTTCCGCGCCGTGGGCTCCAACCAGTCCATCGCCGGAGCACAGGTGGCCCTGAACACCATCCTCGCTGAATCCCTGGACTTCATGGCCGACGAGATTGAAAAGATCACCAAGGGTGACGAGTCGAAGCTCAGTGAAGCCTGCCAGAAGGTCATTCAGGACATCATGAAAAAGCATGGTCATGTGGTCTTCAACGGTGACGGCTACTCCGACGAATGGCAGGAAGAAGCCGCCAAACGCGGTCTGCCCAACCTCAAGACCGCTGCCGACGCCCTGCCGACCATGAGCGACCCGGACGTCATCGAGCTGTTTGAAAAATACGAAGTGCTTTCCAAGGACGAACTGGAATCCCGCACTGAAATCTACCATGAGCAGTACAACCAGCTCATCACCACGGAAGCCGAGCAGTCCATCAAGATGGCCCGCACCATCATCCTGCCCGCCGCCATCCGTTATCAGGGCGAACTGGCCAATGTCTGCGCCAACATGAAGACCGCAGGCATCGAACCCACCACCGGCATCCTCGACGACGTGACTGCCAAGCTGCGCGGCCTGCAGGCTGCCACCGAGGCGCTGGAATCCGTCATGGACAACGGCGAATTCGACGATGTCCGGGATGAAGCCCGCTACTGCGTGGACACGGTGCTTCCTGCCATGCTGGAAGTTCGCAAGTACGCGGACGAGCTGGAAATGGTTGTGGCCGACGACCTTTGGGCCCTGCCCAGCTATCAGGAAATGCTGTTCATCAAATAGCATTTTCTTCCCCGAACAATGCAAACGGCCCGGTTTCCAAGAAACCGGGCCGTTTTTTTGCTGCGCCACTTGCCTTAGACAATAGCCATGGCTATATTTACAACCTGCTTCAAAACAACAAACATAAGCCACAGGAACTAAAAACCATGCTATCAGCATCAAAAATCATGAAATCATATGAACACGAAAGCATGGTCATTTACCGGGCCGAATGCACCTGCATGCACCCGGACCACGACCTGACGCTCATCGTGGAAAAGAACGAGGATACGGAGCTGACGCTGAACATGACCGGCAAATTCTCGCCACGCGGCATATACACGGAGGAGTGTTGGCCCGCCCGTTTATGGCGGCGCATCAAGCTGGCCGCAAACGTCCTCTTTCACGGCTACATGCCGGTTGAACATGAATTCATCATGTCCGGCAACGACCAGATTCGCGACTTCGCCCACGCCATTGAAAGCGCACGTCAGGGACTCGCAGGCACCGCCGGGGCAAGGATGAAAGAACGACAGGATTCCCGGCAATAAAACAAAGCCGAAATGACATTCCCGGGCAACGGCCCGCAAACTCCCGCGTCAGGTTCCTTTGTCCCACGATCAGCGGGCCGCAGGTCAAAGCCTCCCCAAAAAACGGCTGAAAAGCCCTTTCGCCATCAACGGACGGCGAGTTGAAAACCTGCAAAGAGTACCCCAAAAAATCTCAACCAGCATCATGCCAGCGCGGACAGCAGTGCTTCCTTGCCCAGACGCCGCATCAGGCCGCTGGTCCGTTCACGTTTTTTGCCGTTTTCACGATAAAATACCAACGCCCGGCCGACCACCTCGAGAGCCTTGTCCGCACTCAGCCCCTTGCCGATGCGCACACCGGGGCAGGCCTTGCTTGTGGCGCAACCGCCGAAATACACGTCCCAGCCTTTTGCACCGGCCACCAGACCGACATCGCGCACAAAGCTGAGGCCGCAGGCCATGCCGCAGCCGGACACCCCGGACTTGACCTTGAACGGATATGGGCCGTTTTCCCTGATCACGGCCAGCAGGCGGTCTGCCATGCTCCGGGTGGGCTGCATGCCCAGCTTGCACAGATCGCCGCCCGAACATACCGACACGCCCGGCGGGCATTTGGGGATGGCCGTACCCAGCAGGGCCACCACCTCGTCCAGCCGGTCCCCGGGCACATTTTCCAGATTCATGCGCTGGCCGGTGGTGGCGCGCAGGGTCACCCCCGGGCAACTGTCCATGATGCCCACCACGCGGCGCGTCATGTCCGGGGTCAGCAATCCCTGATCCAGACACAGACGCAGGGCATGGGTTCCGTCCGTGCGTCTGACCGGCATCACGGCCAGGGAATTTTCTTTATTGTCACTCATTGCTTGTCTCCTGTTTTACGGTGCGCCCAACTTCTTACAGTGCGCCCCCACAGGAATCAAATGCAAATCAACATGTTGAAACAACCATAAACGACCTGTTGGCAACAAAAAGCGGGACCATGCAAACACATGGTCCCGCAGCCGCTCCCGTGAACGGCCTGCCGGTTTCCCGGCCGGAGGTGAAGCCCGAGACTCAGGGCTTGAACACCTGTTTTTTCTTCATGGCTTTCAGCTCTTTTGCCGAAAACGGTTCGGCATACACGCCGAGCTGTATCAACGGTTTGTTTTCCGGTTTGAAGGGCGTCCACTTACCCTGTTTCTTTTCAAGGAAGGGCCAATCCAGAAGCTCGGGAGCCAACGGAATCACGCCCGTCTTGAAAACGACCTTGCCGTCCTTGACCGTGCCCGGAGCATACCGTTTTCCCTGTGCAAGCAGGGAAACCGCTTCCGTGGCGTGGCACTGTTCACACGTCCGGCCCTCGGCCATCACCGAGTGGGTGAAGTACGGCACATAGGTCACGAACGGGTAATTGTCCGGCCCCACCAATGTTTGCAGGGTTCCGCTGGTGACCTTGCCGTCATATTTGACCAGCAGCAGGAAATCCTTGGCCTTGGCCGCAAAACTCTCGGACTTCTTTCCGGTTTCCTTGAGCACGCCAAAGTGGCAGTTGTAACAGGTCATGGTGTTGGAGACGTGGCAGGCCGTGCAGTCGAGTTGGTCCTTGTGCACCGTATGAGACCTGGTCCCCGGCAGGGCGGGAGCATCGCCTCCTTCCGCGGTATGGCAGTTGGTACACTTGGTATCCAGAGCGCCGGGCGCGCGCATGCTGTCGTAGCAGGTTCCGTCGCCATGCACCTCTCGTTTCGAATGGCAGTCCGCACATTCCATGCTGCCCATGTGCACGCTCTCGATGCCCCGGGCCTTGTCCATGCCCAGCGTGGCCTTTTCACGGGCATGGCATTTGAGGCAGGTATTGGAGTCGCGCGCCTTTTCCGTGGAATAGGCATACCCGTTTTCGGTTTTCTCCAGATGACAGTCATTGCAGGAGGAAACATGGCAGCCCTTGCACCCGAGGTCCTTGTACGGAACACCGGTCACCGCGCTGAATCCGTCCGCGGCGTTGTACCAATGCCCCATGCCCCGGGTGGTGTGGTGCAGGCTGGTGGCAAAGCATTCCTCCTTGTCCGGTTTATCCCCGGCCACGGTGTTCCCGACCGCCAGCGCACAGACTCCCGCAAGAAGCAAAGAGCCCAACAGCACAATTCGCATGATTTCCTCCTTGGTTCGGATACGAAACAGGTCGTCTTGCCAGTTTGCACTCCCCCAGAGCCGCTTTTCGCATTGCGCACGGCCATGAGCATGGTCACAAGGGGCAACATCCATGCCATGAACACGTGCCGCTAACCGCCTGTTTTGTTTCGCTCACCACAGGCCAGCCCACGGGCACAGCCGACCCGGCATTGCAAAACGCACGACAGAAAGCCGGTACGCCTTGCATTCTGCACGACCAACCGATAGACAATATGGTACGGGAGAATTGTAACCGGGAGCGTTCCAGTGAAACCATCGTCCCGAAACCGCCTCTACGACACCATCCTCGACTCCATCAACGAGGGAGTGTTCACCGTGGACCTTGAACGCCGCGTTCTCTCGTTCAACGCGGCGGCCGAACGCATCACCGGAATATCCAGAAAGGAAGCCGAAGGCCGCAAATGCAGCGAAATCATCCGGGCGGACCTGTGCCGCAGTTCCTGCGCCATGGAACGCACCCTGCGTTCCGGGAACCCGGTGGTCAACGCCACCACACACATCACCACCTCCAAGGGCGAACGCATCCCCGTGCGCATCGCCACCGCCCTGCTCAGGGATGAAAAGGGAACCGTCATCGGCGGGGTCGAGACCTTTCAGGATCTTTCGCAGGTGGAGCAACTGCGCAAGGCGCTGGAGGCGCGCTACACCTTCAAGGACATCATCGGCCGCAGTCCGGCCATGACCAAGCTCTTTGCCACGCTGCCGCTGGTGGCGGAAAGCGAAAGCACCGTGCTCATTCAGGGTGCCACGGGAACCGGCAAAGAGCTGTTCGCCCGCACCATCCACAACCTTTCCCCCCGGCGCAAGGGCCGGTTCGTGGCCGTGAACTGCGCAGCCCTGCCCGACACCCTGCTGGAATCCGAACTGTTCGGCTACAAGGCCGGGGCGTTCACGGACGCCAAGCAGGACAAGCCCGGGCGTTTTGAACTGGCGCGGGGCGGCACCATCTTTCTGGATGAGATATGCGACCTCAATCCCGTGGTGCAGGTGCGCCTGCTGCGCGTGCTGCAGGAGCGCTACATCGAGCCGCTGGGCGGGGTGACCCCCACCAAGGTGGACGTGCGCATCATTGCCGCGGCCAAGATGGACCTGGCCGAACTGGTCAAAAAAGGCACGTTCCGCGACGACCTCTATTATCGCATCCGCGTGGTGCATCTCGTGCTGCCGCCGCTGGAGCAGCGCCGGGGCGACATTCCCCTGCTGGTCAACCATCTGGTGACCAAGTTCAACCATTTGCAGGGCAAGGCCGTGACCGGGCTTTCGGAACGCGCCATGGCCCGCCTGCTGGCCCACGACTACCCCGGCAACGTCCGCGAGCTGGAAAACATCATCGAGCAGGCGTTCGTGCTCTGCCGTGGCGAGCGCATCCGCTATCGGCACCTGCCCCGCGAACTGCGCCGAACCGACACGTCCTTTGACCATGCCCACACTCCGCGTTCCCTCAAGGACATGGAACGCGCCCTGATCCGCGACGCCCTGCAGCGCAACGACGGCAACCGCAGCCATACGGCCCGCGAACTGGGCATTAACCCCAGCACCCTGTACCGCAAGATGCAGCGCCTTGGCATCACGCATGAGGCTGCCGGGCAGTAGCAATCGTCACCCCGCATGACCGGGCAATTCTATTACCTTCAGGTGGCTGGCATCATTCGAGTCTTGCATTCGCCAAACCAAAACGAGAAACAACCGTCAAAAAAAGGAAACCGATATGAACGAAAACGCGAAAATCAGGGAATTGGAAGCCCAAGTAAAACGGCTCCAGAAGGATTGCGCAGAAGCATATCAGGCATTCGGTCATCTTTCATACTATTTTGACGATGACGAGTGCAAAGACTGTGAGAAAATTCTGGACAACCTCGCGGCTGCCGCCAATGGCGACCCCCGTCCGCACGACGACCTGCATCCGTGGCCCAGGGGAAAACTCACATACGTGCCTGACGACGAAGAATAGAGGCCCATCCCGCATACCCCAAAACGATCTGCCGAAACGACAAGTGCAACGAAGCCCCGCGACATCTCCCTTTCTTCACTCATAACTCTACCCAACGCATTCCCCGTTGGCGCAAACACCATAACCTTCCGAAATTCCCCTCTGGACAAAAGGGTCTTGCATTCTTCTTGCGCTCGCTCTATAAGACATGTCTTGATAATGAAATTCACAATCGTTTTCGACGAAGCCCAAGGAGAGGCACTGTTGCCATGATCTGCTTTATTCATATCTTTTTTTCCAACGATACTGGACTGTTCAAACCAGCACCCTGCAAGGAGCGCACATGTTGAAATCAGTCGTTACCGCCATGGCCGTTCTGCTGTTTGTGCCGGTCATGGCCGGAGCAGCCGATTCGGCCGGAAAGGTCCATGCGCAAGCGGCAAAAGCCGTTGCCGTGGAGGCTGCGGCCCAAAAACAATATCTGAAATGGACGGACCAGAAGCAAGACGCCGCCGCCGAGATCAGAGACATGAAAACCATGGATGCGTGGCTCGAATTTCAAAACCGCAAGTACTCAAAATACATAACAAAGCAAAAAGAAGTCATCGCGGAACTTGAGCGGCGCAAAGAAGAGGCCCGGCGCATCAAGATGGAACTGGAACCGTTCCTTGAGACCGTGGTGGACAGTCTGGCCCGCTTTGTGGAGTCCGACCTGCCGTTCCTCACCGAAGAGCGCTCCCGAAGAATCGACTTTCTGCACGAATCCCTTGACGACTACCGCCTTGAACTGAGCGAAAAACTACGCCGGGTTTTCGAGGCGTTGCTGGTGGAAACCGAATATGGCCGCAACGTCTCCAGTTCCATGCAGGAACTGGACATTGACGGCGTCCCCACACAGGTCGCGGTCTTCCGGCTGGGCCGCACCGCACTGTTCTACCAGACCGCGGACGGCTCGGGCGCCGGATACTGGGATCATGCTTCCGGAGCGTGGAAGCCTTTGGCGCAGGACTACACCCAGACCCTGCACCGGGCCAGAGACATGGCGGACAGAAAACGCGCGGTCGAACTGCTTGACCTGCCCATAGGAGCCACCCGATGAAACATGCGATCCATACACTGATCATATTTATGGCCCTCACTGCCGGGGCACAGGCGCAAGGCTGGGACGACACCTCCAAGGCCGTGAACATCATGGTGGCCGAGGCCGGGCAAAACGCAGCCAAAACAAAAGCCATCATCGCCGAGGAAAAAAAGGCGGTGGGCTCGGAAAAGGGCACGCTCAAACGCTCCATCAGCGAAAAGCAAAGCCGTTTCAACCAGCTCAAGGCCCAGTATGACAAACTGCTGGAACGCGAAGCCGCCCTCAACGAGGAACTGGCCGCGCAGGCCCATGAACTCAAGACCATCGACGGCACCATCCGCACCTCGGCCAAGCAGGCCCGCGACTACTTCCACGAAAGCCTGACCACCCCGGAGCATCCGGAACGCGCCGAAGTGCTGGCACAGGTGCTCCAGCCCGAAAAATTCCCGGGCCTTGAAGGCATCCGCAATCTGCTGACCCTGTATCTCGATGAAATGGCCGCGTCCGGTTCCGTGGTACGCCGTTCCGGCGATTTCATCGGCACGGACGGCATGGACAAGAACGGCGAACTGGTGCGCATCGGCACCTTTACCGAAGCATACAGGCTCAAGGACGGCACCCTCGGGTTCCTCCGCCCCACCAGCGAAGGCACCAAGCTCATGGCCGTTCAGGGCGAACCCGGCTGGACTCTTTCCGGCATCATGAACGACTTTTTCGACGGCAAGGGCACGGTCTTCCCGGTGGACATCTCCAACGGCGCGGCCTTTGCCCGGCTGGCGCAGGAGCAGAAAGGCGTCTGGGAATGGCTCGGCGCTGGCGGCCTGCTGGTCTGGCCCATCATTCTGGTCGGCGTGGTGGCCATGGCGCTGGTCATTGAGCGCTTCTACGCATTGAGCAAACTGCGCGGCACCTCGGACCGCAACATGAACAAGATATTGCAAATGGTCTCCAAGGGCGAATGGAAGCAATGCCGCGAATTCTGCCGCGAGCAATCCCGCTTTCCCACCTGCCGCATCATCGGACACACGCTCAAATACATGGGCAACACCCGCGAGATCATCGAAAACGCGTTTCAGGAAGGACTGCTCAAGGAACTGCCCATGCTGGAACGCTTTCTGCCCACCCTGAACGTGCTGGCCGCCGTGGCTCCCCTGCTCGGCTTGCTGGGCACGGTCACGGGCATGATCAACACCTTTCAGGTCATCACCCTGTACGGCACGGGCGACCCGCGCATGATGTCCGGCGGCATCTCCGAAGCGCTGGTCACCACACAGCTCGGGCTGGCCGTGGCCGTGCCCATCATGATCCTGCACCACGTGCTGGAACGCCGCGTGGACACGATCATCGGCGACATGGAGGAAAAGGGCACCGGGTTTGCCGTGGCCCTCATGAAGAAGGGACAAATCAAAAAGCGGGAGGAGCTTGATGCTGCAGCATAATCTCATTGAACGCATGGTCGAGCATTTTCAGGCGGGCGGCGAAATCATGATACCGCTCATGTTCCTCTCACTGCTCATGTGGACGCTGGCCATCGTCAAAAGCATCCGTTTCCTGCGGGAACGCAAAAGGGAGCGGGGCGCCAGCCAGTGCCTTGAGATGTTCAGGGGCGAAGCGTCCGTGTGCAAGGCCGGTCTGGCCCAATGGCAATGGGACATCCTTTCGCAATACATGAACGAACGCTGCGAAGACCCGGAGCTGAACCGGGACATGCTGGAGGCCATCCGCATGCGGCAGGAATTCAAGGCCATGCGCTACATCGGCACCATCCTGATCCTCGCGGCCATAGCCCCCCTGCTCGGCCTGTTGGGAACCGTGACCGGCATGATCACCACCTTCGACGTCATCTCCGAATTCGGAACAGGCAACGCCCGCGCCCTTGCTTCCGGCATCTCCGAAGCATTGGTGACCACCCAGAGCGGACTCGTGGTGGCCGTGCCCGGACTGCTGCTCGGCGGCCTGCTTTTCCGCAGGGCGGAAAAACTCAAGGCCCGCATGGAGCTGTTCTGCATCGGATTGCAGGAACATACCGACGGCATTGCAACGGCCGGGGAATAGCCGCATGAAAAGCATCCGATACACGCGCGGCGCACGCGCACGCAGGAGCGAGATCAACATGACCCCGCTCATCGACATGGTCTTCATCCTGCTCATCTTCTTCATCGTCACCACGAGCTTTGTGCGCGAATCCGGCGTGGACGTGGAACGCCCCTCGGCCCAGACAGCGGAGACAAAGGAAAAGGCCAACGTCATCCTCGGGCTCACCGCCGAAGGCCAGATATTCGTGGAAGGCCGACCGCTGGATATCCGCTCGGTGCGTGCGTACATGGAACGATTCCTGGCGGAGACGCCCGAAGGCTCGGTGGTCATTGTCGCGGACAAGCAGAGCATGACCGGCGCGGCCGTTCAGGTTCTGGACCAGTGCCGACTGGCGGGCGTGCGCAACATCAGCATCGCGGCAAGGAAACAGTGATGATCCAGAGGGCAAAGCCATCGGGCGACTTTGTCGCCGCCAGCATGGCCGCTGTCATGGTGGCCGGACTCATCTATGTGGGCGTGCTGGTCCTGAATGACTCGCAGCAAAGAGGCGACTTCACCGAGGTGGAGGGTGCCATCCGCATTGCGCAGGCACAGAAAGACAAGCCCGTGGAACCGCTGAAGCGCAAAAAGCTCAAGGGAACCGAGCCACCCAAGACCCTGCCCAAAACCTTTTCGTCCAAGGCCAAACCCAAAAGCGTGAAGCCCCGCATGAACATCGCCACCCCGAGCTTCAGCGCGGACATGCATCCCGGCCTCAAGGGCGGTATTGCCATGCCCGTGGGCGATCTGGGCGGCATCGGCTTCAACATGGACGAGGTGGACGAGGTGCCGCAGGTGCTGCGGAGCATTCCCCCGGAATACCCATACGGGGCAAAAAGAAACAGGGTCGAGGGCGAAGTGGTGGTCCGCATGCTGGTGACCAGCAAGGGCGTGCCCACCAATCTTTCCATTGAATCGGCCACTCCGGCCAACGTGTTTGAAAAGGCCGCGCTCAGCGCCGCCAAACGCTGGAAATTCCGGCCCGGCCGCTACAAGGGGCAGGCTGTGGACACATGGGTACTCCTCCCCTTCAACTTCGAGCTGACACGATGAAACGCATGCGCATATTCGCGGCCGTTCTGGCCTTCTGCCTGCTCCTGCCCGTTGCCGGGCTGGCAAAGCTGCCGCCCGAGGCACGGCAGACACTGTACAAGGCCCAGATCCTCATGGACGACAAGAAGTACATGGATGCCGCCGCCGTCATCCGCCAATACATGAAGTCCACGCAGGAAACCATCAACGGGCAGGTCTACGTGATGCTGGGCGGCGCCCTGCACGAAGCAGGCGAAAAAAAGCAGGCCCTTGAAGTGTTCCGAAAAGGACACCAATGCAGCCCGGACAATGAATGCCTGTGCCTGAACATGGGCATTACCCTGTACGAACTGGAACGGTATGCCGAGGCAGGGAAATATCTTGAAAAGGCCTATTCGCTGCAAAAGGCGGGCAAGGACCAGCTGCTCTTTCAGGCCGGTTCCGCTTACTACCTCGGCGAAAAGTACGGCGAGGCGGCCCGGGTTCTGCTGCGGCTCATGCACCAGAGCAAAAAGCCAGAAAAGCAATGGATTCGCCTGACCATCCACGCCCTCATCGAATCAGGGCAGACCGCAAAGGCGGAATCAATACTGATCCGCTACCTGAACACGAATCCGCAGGAAGGCGACTACTGGAAGCTGCTGGGCAAGCTGCATCTGGACCGGGAAGAATATTCCGAAGCCGCGGCCGCGCTGGAAATCGCCCATCGCCTGACCAAGCCCTCCCAGCAGGATATGGAACGGTTGGCCTCCCTGTATCGCTACCGCAACGCGCCCCTCATGGCCGCCCAGACCCTGCAGCGGGCCTACGGCAACTCCCCGGACAGGAATCAGGCACTCAAGGTGGCTGCCCTGCTGGCCTCGGCCGGCAGAATGCAGCAGGCCGTCAACTATCTGAGCCGCCATAGTTCGGGGGGTTCCGTGGAATTGGAAAAAGGGAAAATGCTGTACCAATCACGCGATTTCAAAAAGGCCGAAACCGTGCTCCGCAAGCTGGTCGCCAAGCAAAACCAGCCGGAAGCGCGCTTTTATCTGGCCCTGTGCGCATGGGAACGCAAGGATTGGAAAACCGCAAAAACCGAATTGACCCGCGTGGCCGGACAACAGCAGTTCAAAAGCCGGGCGCGGGCCTATCTGGCCGTTCTGGATGATTTGGATGAAGTACGCAGGGAAGCCATGGAATAATGGCCACGCCCGTCGCCACGGTGACGTTCCGAAACACAGGGCAACCGCAACAGGCACCCCGTCAAAAAACGGCGTTGCCGAGCACATGCGCTTCAGCAAAAACACAAGCCGTCCCCCTGAAAACGAGAAAACGGATTGCCGTCACTTCTTGTTTGTGCGGCAATCGGGGCACAGACCGAAAAGATACATGCGGTGCCGCGTGAGCTTGAACCCATAGGAATCAGCGACCTCTTCCTGCCGATCCTCGATGGCGGAATCGAAAATTTCCACCTTTGCGCCGCACTGCACACACACGAGATGGTCGTGATGCTGGTGTCCATAGGCGTGTTCGTACAGGGTGACGCCGTCACCGAAGTCCACATTGTCCGCAAGCCCGGATTCCACCAGCAGCTTCAAGGTGCGGTAGACCGTGGCCTGCCCGATGTCCGAAGACTTGTCCTTGACCAGACGGCCCAACTCCTCTGCGGAAAAATGCCCCTCGGTTTCAAGAAACGTCTCGACGATCAGCTTGCGCTGCGGCGTCATGCTCAGGTCATTTTCGGCCAGATATTCCATGAATACAGATTCTGCGTTTTTCAACATAAGCGACAATGAAATTCATTTTCAAGATTGTGTCAAGTGCAAAAATCAGGGCAATGCATTGACCGCGCAGACGCACGATGGCGCATGACACGTGCACTGCAATCGCCCCATGCCGCATCATGCAGACTAACGCCTCCGCCTTCCCGGGCCGCTGCCCCGGCGTCGAGGTCCATTTTCACGATCATTACGGCGCCCGGGCCCGCGCCCCTGCGGCCCCACGCCCCGGCAGTCCAGCGAACCCTGCATCGAACGCACAACCTTGAGGAGTAACCCGTGCAAGATCTCTCGTTCTTCGGGGTCAAGCAGGGAAAACATGAGCCTCGAAACATCACCATCGGCATCTCCCTGTGCCTGCATCAATTCGTCGGCAAGGGCTGTAGCCCTGATGGTGAAGCTGCGCCGGTCCGCTTCGTTGCGCTCCCGCTCAATAAGCCCCTTGCTCTGCAGTTTGCCGAGCAGCTCGCTGAGCGAGGAGGAACGAATATCGAGCATTTCCAGCAATTCTCCCTGACTGATTGGACCCTTGTCGTGGATAATGGCCAACACCCGCCCCTGCGCATGATGCGCCTGGGGCGCACCTCTGCCGCGCCAACCGCGTCCGTCCCGGGGGCACGCATGATCGGCCCGAGCCATGAGTCGTGACGCATGGCGGAAAAGGGACACCAGCTCCTGGCTGTCTTGTGGGTTCTCAAATGGAGTCGATTTCATTTCTCACCTCCAGATGGTTACGCACCAAGCGAAGCAACAAACGCTTCGCCCTTGCTGCATTTGGGTTCGCTCAAAGGGCAACGATTGCGGCAGAGAGGGCAAACGCCATCCATGTCGCCATGTAACCGGACACCGTCTTCACGTTCCATCCCCTGCTCAAACGGAGCCGGGAAATTGTCGAACCGGTCTGCTGCCAAATCGAAATCTCGCCCCCGTTCGTGTCGCCTGCGGTTCCCAGGCCTTGTCCGACCAGCCTGCTCTTCAAAACACGGACCCTGGCTTCGCCCTTCGAATCCGCCATGGCGGTCAGGCCTGCAACGCCCTCTGCCCCGTCCGGCCCCACGTTCCATTGAACGTTCTGCACGGCCGCGGCAAGGCCTCATTCTCTGTTCGCACGATTGCATTTCTTCACGATTCCTTGCATATCGTCTCATACTGTTTCTCCTTGTTATGGTTTTATGAAGGCACCTTCACATTTGGATCCACCCAATTAGCAAGGTGCCTTCTTACATACATGAAACTATCCACCCCCTGGGCACGTGTCAAGTGCAAAGGTACCTTTTTATTTATCCGTACTTCTCTCCATCCGGGTAATTATCGGGAATAACGACATTTTGCGCATTCTCCATTGAGTCCTCCGAGATTTCTCCGAAGAAAACGTTTCATTTCTAAGAGGTTGATATGAAAAATCATAACACAATAAGTTCCGTTCTCGTAAGGTTTTGCCAATTCAATAAAGTCGGTGAAGGAATTGTATGCGGAGGACAAATGCATCGAATTTTATCATTTTTTCTTGTGGCAATGGTTCTTTTCCTTTCAGGCGGATGTGTTGAAAGCGTAACGCGAATTCATGACCGCAGTGAAGGAGACAAGGCCCTCTACCTTGAGCACGACCCGGCAGCTGCGCAGGTGTATTACCAAAAGGCGGCCAGGGCAGGAGATGCGGAATCGCAACACCAACTCGCCATAATGTACCTGACAGGCAACGGCGTGCCCAAAAACATCGCCTCTTTCCGGGATATGGAAGAAATGTCCGCGGCTCAGGAATACCCTCCTGCCATGCGAAACCTTGGATTCGTCCTTGTGACGGGGCTCTACGGTATCCAGCCGGATCCCCGGAGAGGCATGTCCCTACTCAAGGCTGCCGCCGATGAAGATGATGCCGACGCCCACTACATGCTGGGAAGAATTTACGCCCGGGGCGTCCCCGGCGTACAAAAAAACCCCGCCATGGCCACCTACCATTATGGTCTCGCCGAGGAGAACGGCATTTATGTGGATCGAGAAAAACAAAAGGCCGTGCTCACTGTACGTTCAAAGTATCGGCACTACACGCCGACACGGCGAGCTGGTGCTCGTCAGACCGGCGTGAAATATGATTTGACCACATTGGAAACCAGAAAATTCGTCCAGCAATCACTAAAAAAACTGGGCTACTACTCCATGGGCATAGACGGGGCCATCGGCAAGGGGAGCGCCAAGGCGATCCGGGCGTACCAGAAGGATGCCGGTCTCAAGCCCACCGGAAACATCACCGAGCAACTCATCGACTCGTTGCTCGCTTCCACGGCTAAAAAATGACAACCACCCAGGATCAAGGAGTGAATATGCATACTTTGCCACGTTTCCTTATAACACTGCTTGTGTTGGTCTTTTTGGCAGGATGCGCGATAGAAGGCGGCGGCAGGCCCAGATCAAAAGCTGAACAATGGGCAGGGGTCACCACTGAGGAATTTGTGGATAAAGACACCCACATGCGCGAATTCTACAAGGACAAAATCGTCGAACAGGAAAGGATCATCAGAGACAACAACGAGGAACTGGAGAAGCTCAAACGGGCCAATCCCACCGACCCCATGGACATGATGCATGACGCACTGAAAAAAGACCGGCTTGAACGGGAAATTGCTGAAGCAAAAAAATCGAAAAAGAACTGGGAAGGACTCCAACGGGAGCACATACAAAAACAGCAAGGCAACTCGGGAGGCGGAGGAAGCAGTGGTGGCTGCAGCCATTAGGCCCCTTGCCAAACAAAGCAACACGAAAACCAAATCACGGCGGCGTCATGAACAACCTCATGACGCCGCCAATAACTTTGTAGCAAGACAAAACAGACTAACTTTCTTCCTAAAACGTCACTCTTCCGCCACCACATATCGGGTTGCGGGCCCCTTGCCGACCTTGACCAGCAGGCCCTTGCTGACGAATTCATTGAGGTCGTAATTGGCTGTCCGGGGGGACAGATCGCCTCCCACTATGTCCTGATATTCGCTGCGGGATATGCCGCCACGCTTGCTGATGATTTCCCAGGCCTGCTGTTGCCTCGGGTTCAAGGAAAATTCCCTTTCCACCGAAGCTCCCCGTTCCCGTGGAGCCGTTGCCTCCACACACTCCGCGTCCCCCTCTTCCGCTCTCGGCTCAAGAGACAACGATGCCGGAATATCCTGAACAGCACCTTCAAGCCGGATTTCCTCGGCCTCGATCACGTCCGTTTCAGCCATGACCACGGCACGGGTGATGCTGTTCACAAGTTCCCGAATGTTGCCGGGCCACGAGTAGCCCGAAAGCTTGCGAACGGCGCCCCTGCTCAGTTCAAGATGGCTGCGTCCGGTCAACTGCTCGGCCTGACGCAGATAGTGCAATGCAAGCAGCGGGATGTTCTCGGGGTGATCTCGCAGGGCAGGCGAATTGATGGATACGACCTTGAGCCGGTAATACAAATCCTCCCGGAACGTTCCCTCTTCGATCATTTCGGAAAGATCGACGTTCGTTGCGGCAATGATGCGCACGTCCACGGGAATCTCCACGTCGCTGCCCAGCGGCTTGATCTTGCGGATGGACAGGGCGCGCAACAACGATTGCTGCACCCGAGGCGAGGCCGACTGGATTTCATCCAGAAAAAGCGTGCCTCCGCCAGCTTCCAGAAATGCGCCGTTGCGGTCGCCCCGGGCCTCGGTAAAGGCTCCCTTGACGTGCCCGAACAAGGCATCGAGCAACAGATTTTCATCAAGCGCACCGCAATTTATGGAAATGAACGGTCCGGCATGACGCCTGCTCTGGCCGTGAATGGCCTCGGCAACAAGCTGCTTGCCCGTGCCGGTCTCGCCGGTGACCAGCACATCCACGTCCACCCCTGCGGCCTTGAGCACATCATTCCTGAGTTCGGCCATGCGCGTTCCCGTGCCGATAATGTCCGGCAGCACGTTCAGACGCGCCTCGTCAAGAAGCCCCTGCTCCCGGGAAAGGTCGGCCGGTTCGCGCAGGTTCACGTTCAGGATGGCCTCGTCCTTTTCACGAATTTCCTCCATCTGACGACTGATCCGTCTGACGAGGGCATTCACCGAATTCTTGAGTTCATCAATGTCGCGCCCACCATAGGGGATATCCACCTCTTCGAGGTTGTCCACTTCGCGCAATGAATTCAACTGGTCGGACAATCGGCGGATGGGAGAAGTCAGCTTGCGCCCGAGCCAGTAGATGAGCAGGGCCATGACCATGATAGCCAGCACCGTGACCACCAGCATGACGTCCAGATACTGATACCCGGCAACAATGGGCAGGATGCTCCTGTCCACACGCACGAGGCCGCCGTACAGAACCTTTGTATTCCCTGCCCCGCCGTTGAACCACACCGGTGCATAGGCAAAAAAGAAATCATCGACTCCGGAACCGGAAACGGAATCGCGAATATGCAGCAATCCGCTTTCGCCTTCCCGTACGTTCTCCAGCATCCGCCAGTAATCCTCGTGTCCGGAATTGGGCCGAAACGCATTGCGCAATCCCGGGCGTCCAAGCGTTCCCTCGTAGCCGGAACGGGCCAGATACGTGCTCAATCCACCGGGCTTTGAATGCCGTGGGACCGAATCCTTGCCAAAGCCGTCAACAGCCGACTGAAAAAGCATCCAGCCGTCCGGGTCTATCATGTAGTCATAACGCAACTCGCTGCTGCGCGGGAACGCCCAGAGCGGAGAATCCTCGGAATTATAGAGGGTCAGGATATCGCGCAAATCGGTAGCACACACCGAGAGCATCAGTACCCCAGCGTGCGCTTGTCCCTCCATGTGATACGGCGTGACAAACCGGATGACCTGTTGCCGCGTCACGGCGTTTTCCACCCCGGTTTCGGACAATGGGTACTCCACTTCCATGACCGGAGACGCCCACACCTGGCCGAACTCGAGCTGAGGGTTGTCGTTCAGGAGCAACAGGGGGTTGGGAACCACCCGCATCAGCCGTTTGCTGTCAAGCCGCTCGATGCGATCGTGATGGCGCACAAAGCAAATGTGACCATTCCCCGAAGGCGCAATGTAGGAAAAATCCAGATAGCGAATTCCACCGGAGCCGACCTTGCCCGCAAGAAACTGGCGCATGCTGCTTTCTGTCTGCCGGCCGTGCGCTGCAAACAGCAAATCCTCGCGTGCCAGTTCAAGAAAGCGTTCAACCTCATGCGCCACAGCCAGATTCTGCAAACGGACAAAACGCTCCAGCGCCACATTTATGTAATGGCTGGAAACACTGTAATTGCACAGGCCGGCTGCAAGCAGAATGCAGACCAACGACGGTATGAGTGCGGCCATGAGTCGCCCCCGCAAACCGAGACCTGCAAAGAACAGCATTCGCTCTCGAAACGTTTTTCGATTTTCCGCTTCTTTTTTATCGGATTCAACCACTGTTTCGACCTCCGAAACGTTTTTCCGCCATACCTCGCAATTATCGCGCAACACACTCGCAGTCAACGGGTAACGGATATTTCAGCCCACATACAATATTTGAAAACGCGCATGGTACAGGCATTGCAAAAAATCGACCACGAAACAACGCGCAACCGCCACGCATGGCGGCATACGCCAAGGCACACACAAACATGGAGAAAACGGATGCAGACCGACATGTATAAGGACGTGCACAGAAAATTGCTGGCGATCATGATTCTGGTGCCGCTGATCCCCTTTGTGGCGGCGCTGGGCATAGGCTACAATTCCTACGAAGCATCCATGCGCCGTGCAGCACAGGAACGCGCCGAACGAATAGCGGGCAGTCATGCGGCCCTCATCGAATCGTTCCTCAACGAACGCAAGACAGACCTGGACGTCATTCTCGCAACTGTTGGCCATGGTCAACTCGCCTCGACCCAACGCCTTGAATCGATACTCTCCACTCTGCAACGTGCATCCCTGGCATTCATCGACCTTGGCCTTATCAATGCCCAGGGCGTGCAGCTGGCATATGCCGGACCGTTTGAGTTGACCGGGAAAAATTACGCCCAGGCGCATTGGTTCCGTGAGACATGTTCCAACGGCAGTTTCGTGAGCAATGTGTATATGGGATACCGGCACCAGCCTCATTTCGTGGTGGCGGTAATGCTCCGACAACATGGCAGAAAATGGGTGTTGCGGGCTACCGTGGACCAGGCCCTGTTCGGCGACCTCGTGGAAGGCGTCAGCATAGGAACCACGGGGGAGGCGTACATCGTAAACAACCTCGGGGAGTTGCAAACAGCACGCCGTTCCGGCGGAGCCCTGCTGGAAAAATCCGGTGAAACCGTTTCGGACGGACGTATGCACATGATGAAAAACGATGATCCGCAACGATTCATCCGCGCCGTGGTTCCGCTGAACAACGGCATGTGGCGGTTGGTCGTGCGGCAGAATGAAGCCGAAGCCCTGCAGGAACTGGATTGGGCCGCCATGTGCATCGCGGTGGTCAGCCTTGCAGGCGGAGCCTTCATACTGGTTCTTGCCTTCACCATCAGCAACAGGCTTGTGCACATGCTGCGCAGCAAGGAGCACGACCGGGTGGAAATGGAAACCCACCTCATGCGCGCGGCACGTCTGGCCGAACTGGGAGAAATGTCCGCAGGTTTTGCGCATGAAATCAACAATCCGCTGCAAATAATGAAAAGCGAAATCGCATTGATGGAAATGGAAGCCGACGAGGCCGGAAAAGGCGAACCAATCACAGGGGAACGCAAAGCCGCAATACTGGACGGGCTGGATCAATTGGGCAGGCAGATCGACCGTTGCGCTGCCATAACCCGCTCCATACTCAAATTCGGGCGACATTCCGGCCCGGAAGTGACCACGGTCAATCTCTCGGAATTCCTTCCGGAATTATGCGAAATGGTCAAACGCAAGGCAGCGGTTTCCGGTATCGAGTTCAGCTGTTCCATCCCCGGAGACACACCCTCTGTAAGCCTCGACGCAGGCCAGCTCCAGCAAGTCGTGCTCAACCTGATGAACAACGCCATACAGGCAATCGAAGAACGGCACGACAACGAGGGCGGGCAACTCAAGGTTGCCGCACACACGTTGGAAGACGGGAGGGTGCGCATACTTGTTCAGGACAATGGCAATGGCATTCGTCCCGAAAACATAGAAAAAATATTCAATCCGTTTTTTACCACCAAGCCGCCGGGCAAAGGCACCGGACTGGGGCTTTCCATCTGTCATGCCATCATCGACGCCATGGGCGGCGTTATGGAAGTTTCCAGCGAACATGGGCAAGGCACTGTTTTCACTATCACCCTTCCGGCAATCACAGTCGGCTGACAGCCGGCCATTCCCTCCTCCAGGCGGCGATCCGAAAGGATTGCCGCCTTTCTTTTCCACCCCTTGTTTTGCGCGAAAACACACGGGCAAAAAAACACGCATTGCGCAAATAACCATCCGATTAGATTGATTAAAAACACATGGCACAAGCGTTGCTTATCCCATGACGAAAAAAAACGAAATTGCAAAAAAAATGCTTTCAACCAGGCAACGGAAACAAAAACGAAAGCAGGCTGGAGCAACATGACAACGGAACAGATGACCATTCTTTTGGTGGATGACGAGGAGCGACTCCTCGAAACCACGAAAAAACTGTTCGAAAAGATGAACATCCGCGTGTTCACGGCGCAAAGCGGCAAACAGGCGCTCGGCACCGTGGAGAAAAACGGGGTGGATGTTGTTTTTCTGGACGTGAAGATGCCGGGGTTCGACGGCATGAAAACGCTCCGGGAAATCAAGCGTATCTCCCCCCTGGCCGAGGTCATCATCCTCACCGGCCACGCGACGATGGAAGACGCTGTGGAAGGGCTCAAGCTTGGCGCAATGGACTTTCTCATCAAGCCCCTGAGCATGAAGGAACTGCTCGAAAAGGCGGAAGAGGCGTTCGAAAAGGTCAAGCGCCACAACGTTCTCCTGAAATCCATGAAAAAGAAGGAAAAATCCTGAGGCAGCGGCTTCGGGAGGCACATCAATTGAGGAGGCATGCAATGTCGAAAATACGAATTCTCATGGTCGACGACGAAGAGCGTTTCCGCACCATCACGTCCAAAATACTCGAACGGAAAGGGTTCGAGACCATTGTGGCCGAAAGTGGTGAGTTGGCGCTCGAAAAACTGTGTGAAGCACCGGACGTCGTCATTCTTGACATGAAGATGGGTGGCATGGACGGTCACGAAACCCTTCGGGAAATCAAGAAGTCACACCCCGACCTTCCGGTGATAATGCTTACCGGACACGGGGCAATGCCCAGCGCGCAGCAGGCTCTGGAAGAAGGCGCGTTCGATTACCTCGCCAAGCCGTGCGACATCGACCTGCTCGCCGCCAAGGTGCAGGACGCCGTGTTGTGCAGGGGCGGCTCGCCCCGCAGGGAAAAAGTGGTGCGGGACATCATGATCCCGGTGGACAGCTACACGTCCATATCCGAAGACAGCACAGTACGCGAAGCCATTGCCGAACTGGAAACGATGCAGCGCTCACTGCAGGCCACGGAACGGCTCATGGACACGGGGCATCGCTCACTGCTGGTGTTCGGCAAAAGCGGGGAACTCGCGGGCATACTTTCGCCCCGGGACCTGATCCGTGCAACGCGGCCCGCATACCTTTCCGCGCCACGCCCGTCCACGGCGGACACCCTGCAATATTCCACCATGTTCTGGGAAGGACTCTTCACCAGCCGGGTTCGTGAAATCATGCACCTCGAAGTTGCCGAAGTCATGTCCTCAAGCCCCCCGCAGATCGATGCGGACACCAACCTTATGGAAGCGGCGGACGCCATGTCCAACGAGCGGCGCAGACGCGTAGCCGTCATGGAAAACGGCAGGATCATCGGCGTGGTGAGAGAACAGGAGTTGTTCTACGAAATCGCGTCCATCATTTCCAACAGCTGACCGCCACCCGACTACGAACACGAAAAGAGGTGCTCAATGTCTCAAGCAAAAAGTAAAAAGAAGGCGACTGGTTACGACAAGTATGTCAACTGGAAGCTTTTCATCATACCGGTTGTACTGTTTTTCGTCATCCTGATTCTGCCCACGCCCGACGGCATGAAACGCGTGGGCACGCAATATCAGATCGGTCCCAAGAAGGTAGTCGGTTTTCTCTGTGAAGAACTCTTTCACAAGAAAAGCTCCGACACCGAACAATGGGAATTGATTGCCGCCCAAATGATGGAACGCAACATGCGCATGGGTGCGCTCACCAAAGACCGCTTCATGAAGCGCAATGCCAAATGGTGCAAGAAGTACAAGATTCAGGCTGACGACACCAACATTGAACGGGCCAAATCCTTTGTGGATAAAAATCTGACCCCGGAACAGTTCAATGAAATAATGAAAGCGGGCTTCGACCTGCGCATGAAGAAGCTCAACTACGCTTCTCTTCAGGGCAAGGACAAGCAGGCCGCAGACAAGGGCGCCTGGCACATCAAGGTCGCCATCGCCATGGTCGTATTCGTTGTCTTCTGTTTCATGACCGAATGCATCCCCCTGCCGGGCGTGGCCTTCTGCATCGGGCTGATTCTCGTGTTCACGGGCGTGGTCACCCGCCAGCAGGTGGCCATGTTCTACTGGTCCGACGCGTGTTGGTTCATCATGGGTTCGCTCATGTTCGCGGCCGCGTTCGTCAAGACCGGGGTAGACAAACGCATGTGCATGATGATGTTCAAGCGGCTGGCCGTTCCCAATGTCCGCTGGATCACGCTCATCTTCTTCATAATCATCGCCCCGCTGGCCGCGTTCATCTCGGACCATGCGCTGGCGGCCATGTTCCTGCCCATCGGCATGCTGCTCTACCAGAACAGCCTTACCGAGGAGATACCCGAGGACAGGGAGCTGGCAAAAATGCTCATGATAGCCATTGCCATGGCCTGCAACATCGGCGGTCCGGGCGCTCCATCGGGCGGCGCACGAAATGTGATCATGATGACCTACCTGACCGACATGTTCGGGTTCGACATCGGCTACTTCCAGTGGGTCACCTACTGCTTCCCGTTCGTGCTGCTCATGATCCCCATCACATGGATAGCCGTGAACACGCTCTTCAAGCCGCGCATCAAGTCCCTGGCTCCGGCAATGCGCCATCTTGAAAGCGAAATCGGCAAGATGGGCAAGTGGAACAAGCACCAGATCTGGGCCGTGATCATCTTCGTGGTCATGGTCTGGGGATGGTTCACGGAAAAGATATTCTTCAACATGGGCATCTATCCCGTACGCCTCGGCATCGGCGTCATCGCGGTTGCCGGTGCGGTGGCCTACCTGCTGGCAGGCGTGGTCAACTGGCGCGACTACCATGAAAAGGTGGACTGGGGCGTGGTGTGGCTCTATGCGGGCGCCATCATCTTCGGCCGCACGCTGGACAGCACGGGCGCGGCATACTGGCTGGCCGACTCGGTGATCAACCTGCTGGCACCGTTCGGCATGGACCAAGGTCTGCCGCTCATGCTGACCTCCAACGGCCTGACAGCCGTACTCACCAACCTCATGGCGGACGGCCCCGCTGCCGCGGCAGTCGGTCCCATCACCCTGAACATGGCCGGCATCGTCCACCCGGGCACCACGTTCCTGCCGTTCATGGCCATGGCAACGGCGATCTCCTCGTCCTTTGCCTACTGCCTGATCATCGGAACCCCGCCCAACGCCATCGTCTACGCCTCCGGCTATCTGGAGCCCAAGGACTACCTGCGCGTGGGCATTCCCATGTGGTTCGTGGCCAACATCGTCGTGATCCTGATCACGGCCGTGTACTGGGGCTGGCGAGGATTCGGTGGATTGCCGGGATTCTGACCTCACGCATGAAACAACGGGCGGCGGCCTTGGTCGCCGCCCACACCCCAAAAAAAGGAGTGAGCCATGTTCAGACCACTGGAAGCCAAAACAGCAAAGCATATCCACTACGAAAAGGGCGTCACCTACATCAGCAGGCGCATGGAACGGACCATATTCTTCGTCTTGACCATCGGCATGATGCTGTGGGGAATCTATGAGAAGTTCGTGGCACCCGCCACACCGGGAGGCTAGCCATGTCCACGGCAACAGCACAGCCCGCGCCTGAAACGCGCACCATCACGGTCCGCCAGTACATCGACACGCTGGTGAACATCATCCGCTCGCCCGCGGCTTTCTACCGCAGTACCGCAGACGAGGCCAACATCCGAAAACCGTTGATGTTCCTCTTTGTCTCCGGATTGTTCCACGCCACGGTCAGCATGTCGTACTTTTTTGAAAACTCCCTGCTCATGGGCGGCGTATTTCTGCTCAACGCCATGTTCATGCCCTGTCTGGCCGCGATATTCACCTTTTCGCTGGCAGGCGTGCTGCCGGGAACAAAATCCGATTTTTCGCGAATCATGTCCGTATACGCGTATGCCTCGGGCGCCGTCATGGTGGTCTCGTGGATACCCGCACTGGGCATGATTCTGGAGCCGGTTCGCGCCGTACTCGTGATCGTGGGCCTGAACAAGGCCTGTAAAATGAGCTGGTTCAAGGCCTTTTCCATGGTCGTCTGCTCGGCCCTGCTGTTGCTGATTTTCATTTGGAGCCTTGCTCCGATTCTCGCGGGTCTCAAGGACATGCTGCCCGCCTGACAAAACAAACAACGGTCTGCACCCCGAAGCCCGTTGCGGCCCTGCCGGGTCTCCTCTCGCCTCTTCCGGCAGGGCCGCCCCCCTCCACAAGACAACACGGGGGATGAATGAAGGAGAAAGACATGACCATGCTGCGCCTGCTGCTCGTGGATGACGAACAGGATTTCCTGACCTATGCGTCGCGCCGTTTCAAGCGCAGAAACGTGGACGTGCACACAGCACAGACCGGAGAGAGAGCCCTTTCCATGCTCCGGAAACAGCCGTTCGACGTCATGGTGCTGGATGTCAAAATGCCCGGCATGGACGGCCTCGAAGTTCTGGAACGTGCGCTGGAAATATCACCGAAAACACCGGTGATCCTGCTCACCGGACACGCCAGCACCGAAGCCGCACTGCGCGGCATGGCCCTCGGCGCATACGAATACCTGCTCAAGCCGGTGCAGCACGAAGAGCTTTTCTTCAAGGTGGCGGAGGCGGCCAGAGCATCGAATGCAACCCGGTAACAATGGGAAAGCCATGAACATTCTCGGGAAGATTCGCAACTTCATTCGCCGTGGCCATGGCGACGCAAAACACAGGGACGGAGAACGACTCGATTCCCTGACCCGGCGTTGTGATTGTTTTCGCCGACTGCTTTCCGCCAACCATGCGGCACTGGATGTCATGTCCGACATGGGCGACGCACTGAGCGGACTGCGCCCCGTGGACATGAACTACGTGCGCTCGGGATGCGTAAGCGCCGTGGCCTCGGTGGGACGCATGGTCAAGGCGCTGCGGTCCATGGCCCCGGAGCAATACGACGCCCTTTCTCCGCAACTGCGGGCCATCGCAGAAAGAATTGATGCGCTGATCCACGTCAAGGCCGACACTATCGAACACGGCCCCATGATTCTTCCACTGCGGGACGTGGCGCACCGCCCGGATCTGGCCGGGCCCAAAACAGCCACGCTCATGCAGGCAGGCGAGGAACTGGACCTGTACGTTCCCGACGGATTCGTGTTCACGCCGGACGCATTCCGCGAATTCATGGACCACGGGCTCCGCGACGAGATCGAGCGCTTGAGCATGACGGCCGAAGCCGACGACCTCGCAGGACTCTACACCCTGTCCTCGCGCATCGCCCAAAAGGTGCAAGCCACGCCCCTGCCCCCCAAATTGCATCGCCAACTGCGCGACATGCTCGAATCCCGCCCGCCGGGCCGCTATGCAGTACGCAGCAGTGCGCTGAACGAGGATAAGGCCGGAACGTCCTTTGCCGGGCAATACCGCTCGGTTCTCAACGTCGGTCCTGAAGGCGTTGCGGACGCCTACCGCGAAGTGGTGGCCAGCGCGTTTTCAGCCACGGCCATGAGTTACCGCCGCAATCTCGGCCAACGGGACGACCAGACCGTCATGTGCGTGGCCTGCATGGAAATGATCGACGCGGAGGTGGGCGGGGTCATGTATACCCGCGATCCGCTCGCCCGGGAACCGTCCCTGCTGCAGGTCCATGCGGTTCCGGGCCTGCCCGCATCCATCGTGGACGGCACCTGCACGCCGGACACATGGTCCGTGGACACCGGCACCATGACCGTGGCCCACAGCCATGCGGCCGACAAGCGCTCCATGCGCCGCTGCATGAACGGTGAGGGCACCTGCGTGGAACTGCTCCGGCCCGAACACGGCAGAAAACCCTGCCTGCGAACACGAACCGTATTGCTGCTGGCCCGCACGGGCGTGCGGCTGGAACAACATTTCAAAAGCCCGCAAGACGTGGAGTGGGCTGTTACGGACGACAAAATCGTCATCCTGCAATGTCGTCCGCTGGAAATTCGGACCCAGGACCGCACCGGGGAGCAGGAAGTATCGACAGGGGCTGTTATCCAAGGCGGGACAACCGCCAGTCCCGGTGCGGCCGCCGGTCCGCCCCATGTGGTGCGCGGCAAGGTGGACCTGCTCGACATGCCCGAAGGGGCTGTGCTGCTCACGGACCAGGCGCACCCGGAATGGGCCGTGGTCTTGAGCAAAACAGCAGCCATCGTGGCCGAGCACGGCAGCACGGCCGGACATCTGGCCAACGTGGCCCGCGAGTTCAACGTGCCCGCGCTCTTTGGCGCGCCCGATGCCGTGAACAAGCTGAAAGAATACAGTTCCGTCACCGTGGATGCCTCGCGGTGCGCGGTATATCCCGGCACGCGGGCGCATCTGCTCGCCCCGGCCTCGGACACGCCGCCGCTCATGGCCAAAAGCCCGGTCATGCGCTGCCTGCGCGCGGCCATGAATCACATCATCCCGCTCAACCTTACAGACGCGGCGTCACCGGAATTCAGCCCGGCCCACTGCGAAACACTGCACGACATCACCCGCTTCTGCCACGAAATGGGCGTCAGCGAAATGGTCAACGCAACACACGGCCTGCCCGGAAATGCCGCACGCAGGCTGGTGACGGACGTGCCCACCCGCTACTGGGTCATCGACATGGGCGGCGGCATGGATCCTTCGCGCGGCAGAACAGTCA
Organism: Pseudodesulfovibrio senegalensis; assembly: GCF_008830225.1. Classification (NCBI taxonomy): domain Bacteria; kingdom Pseudomonadati; phylum Thermodesulfobacteriota; class Desulfovibrionia; order Desulfovibrionales; family Desulfovibrionaceae; genus Pseudodesulfovibrio; species Pseudodesulfovibrio senegalensis. Next base: position 577,553 of record NZ_WAIE01000001.1, on the reverse strand, counting down.
CCCTCGACCAGATCCGCTCAAAGCCCATGCTGGCCCTGTGGCAGGGCATGACCGCAAAGCCATGGCAGGGACCGCCGCCGCCCACGCCCGGCGGTTTTCTCTCGGTGATCATGGAAGCCTCGGCAACCCCGGGGCTTGCACCCGGCGCGGCCAACGACATGGGCGGACGCAATTTTCTGCTCATCGGCTCGCATTACTGCAACCTGCAGTCCCGATACGGCTTCCACTTCAGCACCGTGGAAGGCCATGCCGGACCGTTCCCGGACGAAAATTACGCCTACCTGCAATTCAAGGGCGGAGGGGCCTCCCCGGACAGGCGGAAAATGCGCGCGGAAATGGTCCGCGGCATCCTGAGCCGCAAGGGCTTTCTGGCCACGGCCAAGGGGGACGCCGTGTTCGCGCGCATGGAAAATGAAAGCGCGCAACGAATCCTGAACGGCCTGAAGGTGCTCGGCCACATCGTCATGCATACCCGGCAACTGGACATGGACATGAACGCCCCGCAGGACGCCCAACGGCATGAGCAGCGCCTGCTGTCCGAAATCCGCGACATTCTCGCCAGCCCTGCTCCAGGACCGGATCATGCCAGCGGCCAAAGGGAACAAATCCCATGACCCGGCTGAACAAGAAATACTCGACCCTGCGCCTCAAGCTCATGGGGGTGACCCTGTGCTTTGCGCTTCTTCCCCTTGCCGCGCTGGGCCATTTCATCCATGCCCAGTTCAGCAGCACGCTTCAGGAAAAGACCACCGGCAACCTCAGGCTCGTGGTCGGCAACAAGCGCGACACCATCGACATGTTCCTGAACGAACGCATCAGCCAGCTCAAGAACCTCGCCTATTCCCACGATTTCAGGACCATGTCCGACCCCGGGCAACTGGCCCGCATCTTTGAGACCATCCAATCCAATTCCGGCTCGTTCATTGATCTGGGCATCATCGACAGCGCGGGGCAGCATACGGCATATGTGGGCCCCTACGCCCTGCACAAGATCAACTACGCCCGCGAACCGTGGTTCCACAAGGTCATGCTCAAGGGCGTGTTCATCAGCGACGTGTTCATGGGCTTCAGGAATTTCCCGCATTTCATCATCGCCGTACGGAGGCAGCAGGGGGAACGTTGCTGGGTGCTGCGGGCCACCATCGATTCGGACGTGTTCACCAGACTCGTGCGCAACGTGCAGGTGGGCCGCAAGGGCGATGCCTTTCTGGTCAATGCCAGCCAAATACTCCAGACCCCTTCCCGGTTTGCCGGCCCGGTGCTTTCGCGCACGTCCCAATTCACGGTCGACCCCAAGCAGGAAATCGCGATCATGCACTGGAAGGACGGCAACGACTCCATGCTCGCAGGCGTTGCCGCGCTGGAGCATACAAACTGGCGGTTGGTGGTCACGCTCTCGCCCACCGAGGAAATGTCACCGCTGGTCAAAACACAATCCATCACCTTCGGGCTCATCGGGCTGGGCATGATCATGATTCTGGGCGCGTCCTACCTGACCACAGGCTCGCTGCTGCAAAAGCTCACGCAGGCCGAAGAGGAAAAGGCGCGCATGGATGCCACGGTCATACAGGCCAACAAGATGGCCTCGCTGGGCAAGCTGGCAACGGGCGTGGCCCACGAGATCAACAACCCGCTGACCATCATCCGCGAGGGCGCGGGCTGGATTCGCGACATCATCACGGACGGCGAACTGGGCGATTCCCCGGCCGTGGATGAACTGGCCGAGGCCGTGGACGACATCGACCGCCACGTGGAGCGGGCGCGCACCGTGACCCACCGCATGCTCGGGTTTGCGCGGCGTATGGAACCGGTGCAGGAGGACGTGGACATCAACGGCCTCATCCGCCAGACAGCAGGATTCCTGGAAAACGAGGCCCGGCTGCGCAACATGGAAATCGTCTTTGATTTCGACCCTACCCTTCCGGGTGTGACCACGGACGCGAACCAGTTGCAACAGGCCGTGCTCAACCTCATGGAAAACGCCATCGACGCCATGGGAAACAACGGCGTGCTCACGGTCGCCACCGGCACATCAGGCAATACGATCAGGATTTCCGTCAGCGACACGGGGCCCGGCATTGCGCAGGAAAATCTCAACAAGGTGTTCGACCCGTTTTTCACCACCAAGCCGGTGGGCGAAGGAACCGGACTGGGGCTGTCCATCATCTATTCCACCATGCAGCGGCTGGGCGGAAAAATTTCCGTAAGCAGTCCGTCCGGACAGGGGGCCACGTTCACCATAACCCTGCCCCTGCATCCGGAACAACAATGAACACGGCATGAACCAACCATGCGGAGGACGAAATGGAACAGATCATTCGGGTACTTGTTGTTGACGACGAGGAGCGGTTTCGCGATAACTTAGTCAGAATACTGAATGGAAAGGACATGCAGGCACAGGGGGCCGAAGACGGCGAGCACGCACTTGTGCTCACCGACGACAACGAATTCGACGTGATCCTGCTGGACATGAAGATGCCGGGCATGTCCGGCAAGGAAACCCTGCGCCACATGATGCACAACAACATCGATGCGGAAGTCATCGTGCTCACGGGGCACGCTTCGGTTTCCGGCGCGCTGGACATGATGGAACTCGGCGCGTTCGACTACCTGCTCAAACCCGCATCGGTAAGCGAGTTGCTCAAGAAGGTCCGACTGGCGGGTGAAAAGAAGTTTCTGCGCGAAGGGCGCATCGGCATGCGGGACATCTTGTCTGAAGAGTCATGATGGCAAAAGGGCTGAACCATGTTCGACACTGATTTCAATTTCGCTAATCTCGGGGAATGCATCTGGAACGGTCAGGAAAACGGTTTCAGGATAGGCATCGCGGGTTCGGGAGCGGGGTTTTCCGTGATTCTGGACACCATACACAGCGAGCCGTTCCGCAATTTCCTGCCCGATCTGAGCCTTGTGGCCCTCAGCGAGCTGAAACAGAGCCCGGCCATGATGCCTGTCCCGGACCTCGGCGTTCCGGTCTATGACACATTCGACCAAATGCTGGAAGCGCACCCGGAAATGAATCTGGTGGTGGAGCTGGTGGGCGACGACGACAGGCTCGGGGAAATCCGCTCCAAACTGGACAACTCCATCTCGCTGCTCGACCACCGGGAAGCCATATTCTTCTGCGGCTTCTACGACATGGCGCTCACCAAGCACCACTTCCGCGTCAGCTTCGAGAACCAGCGGGTTTTGCTCCAGTCCATCATCGACGAAATCCGTGAAGACATCATGCTCTTGAGCCGTGAAGGAAGAATAGAGGACGCCAACAAACGCGTCTGGCAAAGAGCGGGGAAAACCCGGGAAGAAATCCTCGGCCATTTCTGCTGGCAATGCGCCACATCGCGCGGGGGGCGGCAATTCTGCGCCAGCCTGGACCCGACCTGTCCCTTTCACCGCACGCTGCACACCGGCACCAAGGACGAGGCCATGTTCACCCGCCTGGATGAGAACGGGCACCTGCTCTATTACCGAATATACTCCTACCCCATCTACGACAGCAGGGGAAACATGACCCATATTCTCATGATGCACAGGGACATCACCGAACGCACCTATCAGGAACGGCACGAACAGCAGCGGGACAGGCTGGCCGTCATCGGGGAGATGTCCACCTATCTTGCCCATGAAATCCGCAACCCCCTGTTCGCCATAGGCGGCTTTGCCAACTCGCTGCTCAAATCAACCAACCTCACCGAGCATGAACGCGAAAAAGTCTCCATCCTGGTCAGCGAGACCAAGAGGCTCGACCATATTCTTTCCAGCATGCTCAATTTCACCAAGCCATCCAAGTCCACGCTTGAAGAGGTGGACCTGTGCAAGCTCATGACCGAAACCGTGGACCTGATGAGCATCGGCTACGAAAAACACGGCTACGAATTCACCACCGAATGCAACGGCAAGGTGCCCTGTGTGCAGGGGAACGCCGGCATGTTCAAGCAGTGCCTCGTGAACATAATAAAAAATGCCTTTGAAGCCATGCCCGACGGCGGTATCATAAGCCTGAAACTGGACATGCGGGGCGACATGGCCGCTCTTTCGGTTTCCGACACGGGCGTGGGCATGACCAGCCGAGAACAGGAAAAGGTCTTCAGCCCGTTCTATTCGACCAAGGAAGACGGCTACGGGCTGGGGCTGGCCATGATCCGCAAAATCATAACCGACTATGACGGAAGAATCGAAATCGCCAGCAAACCGGGACAGGGAACCACTGTGACCATGCTGTTCTGCCCTGTTCTGGGAAGCTGCGAACTGCCTGCATTGCAAGACGACTCATGAGGAAAACCGTGCCCCTGCGAAAACTCTACTTCGACAAAAACGACTATCGACTGCTGGACATTCTCAACGATGTCATCGACCGCAAGCTCGACCACGCCCAATTCAAAACCCTGCTCACTCCGTACCTTCGCCCCCACGGCATCAAGGAACTGGCAGCGCCGCAGGGACTGCGCATCGCCTACGCCATCGTCCATCTGCTCAACTCCCTGAAATCGGATCAGGCGCGGGGACGCCTCAAGGCGCTGGCCGCCCTGCGCGACGAGGTCTTTGCAAGCTCCATCGGCAGTCTGCGCCTGAACCGGGCCAGAGTACTCATACAAATCGCCAAGGAACTCATCCGGGCCAAGGGACAGCCCGAGACCCAGCTCAAACTGGCCCATGACTTTCGCATGGTGGCTTGCGGCAAACCGCATTTTTTGCGCAAGCAATTACGCAGGTACCATCTGTTGGAAATGCCCGAGGAGTGGAATCAGATAGCGTTCGACGACCGGGTGCACGACGCCAACAGCAAGGGCCGTAAATCCGCGACCCACCTGATCATGGACGCGTGGGTGAAAGGCATACGAAGCCTCTCGGTGATCTACTACAACCACGTGGAAAGGGCCGTTGTCTCGGAGCTGTTCGCCGCTGCGGAAATTCTGGAAATGGAAGTCCGGATCGGCATTGAATTCAAGGCGCTGTTCCGCGGACGGTTCGTCCGCATGGCTTGGACCCCGCGCAGACTGCAGGACGAAAACGACCTGGAGACGTTCTTCCACCGTGAATCCGTCCGGACGCTGATGCAGGACGGCAGGGAGGCCCAGCAGCTCCATACCGATTACGTCATGGCCGTAATCGAGGAGTTCAACGTTACACACCGCAAATCCATCGAGCAGGAATTCGGCGTGGCATTGCCCGCAATCGACGCACAGGACATGGCGAGCGCCATGGGTTGCGGACAACCGTCGCTTCTGCATCTGGGAAAATATATTCACCAGTTGGCCATGCCCCTGTTCAGCGAGCACACCAAAAGGCTGGCCGCACAATACGACACCACGGATTATGACGATCAGGCCCGCATCGCCATGCAGGTGGAATCACTCAATTCGCTGGACACGGACACCATTGTCGCGCGCTATCTGCATCCGTCGGCCAACCGGGACATCCTGAACCCGGATATACCGTCCCAAATTTGTGAATTACCTCCCCTGATGCGCCTTGCGCCCGGAGAACTGGTGGAACGCCTGCATGACGTATCCGAATCGGGCAGGATCGTGCTCATGCTGGAAGACCTGAGCATGGAGGATGTGCTGGAAATCCTTTACCAGTGCAAAGGCCGCATCAACCATCTGCAGTTGTTCAATATCAAGGACATGCCGGATAAAAGGGCCGAAGACAGACTGCCCTTCGGCGAATTGCAGCGGGCATTGAATCGGCACAACGCAGTGGCCCTGAAGCGCATCATCAGCGACACACTCGCCCGGCTGGAAAATTCCGGGACGCAGGAAGCGGCTGAACGTGCGGAATCCATGCGCCACATACTGAACGACTTCGAAACGCTCCGCGCTTACTACAGGCACAAAAGACTCAAGACATCAATCGGCACAGGGTCCACGGGGCAGTCCTCGCGCAACATCGGCATGGGCGTGGCCGTGTGCGACACCCTGCCCGCTCCGGCCCGGAAGGAACTGCAAAGGCGACCGGTTCTCGAACACATCCCCGCGCTGGTGGGCACCACCCAGGTGCTGGAATTCATCCCTCCGGCACCCCGGACCGGAATCACCGGGAGGATACTGGCCAGGGCCAGCACCATCCCTGTGCTGCGCATGCTCTTGTGCACGGTTAAAACCCGGTGGCGCATCACGGACATTCAGGTCGAGGACGGCGATGACGGCAACCTGACTACCTTGGGCGGCTTCGGCTCGGAACAGGGCAACGGACTGAGCCTGCATGGCAGTCGTGCGCCGGAATCCGACCATATCCCGCTCGGATATCTGAATTCCTTTTCCCTGAACCTGCTCAAGATAATCTTCGGTTTCATCCCGGCCTTTCTCACGTTCTTTCTGACCAAGGATTGGTGGATTCAGGCGTATCTGGGCGGGGTCATCTGGTTTTCCATCACCGGCGTGCGCAACATAATCCAGTCCATACTGGGCGGCGGCGGGCTCCACCGCTCCCCATACCTGCCATGGAATGAATACGTGAGTTGGGACAGGCTGGCCGACTCCCTGCTGTACACGGGTTTTTCCGTGCCCCTGCTGGACTGGCTGTGCAAATCGCTCCTTCTCAAGCAAGGTCTGGGCATAGACACCACCACGGCTCCGTTGACCCTCTACACCGTCATGGCCATAACCAACGGCGTATACATCATGGGCCATAACCTGTTTCGGGGCCTGCCGCGCAGCGCAGCCTTCGGCAACTTCTTCCGCAGCGTGTTCTCCATCCCCATCGCCGTGGCGTTCAACTTTGCCATCGGGCTCGCCCTCTCCCTTGCGGGGCACACCGATGTAAACGCCATCCTGCAGCTTTGGGCCGCCGTCATATCCAAACTCGCCTCGGACTGTGTGGCCGCAGTGATCGAAGGTGTGGCCGACAGAAGCCAAAATATCGCCATACGCCGTTGGGACTATGCAAAAAAGATCGCGCAAATATTCGAAACGTTTTCCCGCATGGAGGTGCTCTACCCCAACAGGAACATGCTTGAGCTGCTGAAAAACACAAAAGAATTCATTGCGTTCTCCCGCAAACAGGGCACGGACTTCTCGCCCATCGTCATCGCCAATGCCCTGGATCTGCTATATATCCGCTACTATCAGCCTCGCGCTGCCGAGGCTCTGGAAAAGGCGCTTCAGGAAATGACCAGCGAGGAAAAGGACATCTTTTTTGCCTCGCAACTCATTCTCAGGGAAGACAAGGAGGTGGCCCGGCTGTTCGTGGACGGACTTGTGGGACGGGACTTCACCAAACCCCTTTCCTTCTATCTGACGCGTTACCGGGATTATCTCGCGGTACTGAAACGGCTGGACAGGAATCTGGCATCCCCAAAACAGCCGGAAGGCACACCATAGCCGACAAAAGGAAGCACATGCCGAAGCCGTGGGGAATGGGGGGACAGGCACAGCATCGCCCGCTTCCGGGCGGCACGGCGTTATCAGGTCAGCCGAGACTCAGCCTTGGGGTTCTCTTCGGCCAGCACCACACGGTTCCGGCCGCCTCTCTTGGCTTTGTAAAGCATCTTGTCGGCCCTCTGGAAAAGAGAAACAAGGCTCTCGGAAGCACCGTCTTCAAAATGACAGCCGGACACGCCGAAGCTGACGGTGACAGTGACGGTGATATCCTGTTCGCCGAACGGGATTGAAAGTTCCGCAAGATCACCGCGAATGCGATCGGCCAGAGCCTTTCCGTCTTCAGGAAGGGTCTCGGGCAGGACCAAGCCGAACTCCTCCCCTCCGTAACGGCCGAAAACGTCGCTGGAGCGAAGATTCTTCCGAATGATTGCGGCAACCTTGCGCAGGACCTCATCGCCGGCCAGGTGACCGTATTTGTCGTTGACCTGCTTGAACAAATCAATATCGGCCAGCATGAATGTCAACGGACGCCCGTGGCGTCCGGCCCTGTCCATCTCCCGTTGGGCCAAATCCATGAAATAGCGATGCGTGAACGCCCCGGTCAGTCCGTCGCGGGTTGCCATGTCGTGCAGCCGCCGCACCAACCCCCTCTGTTCCGTGACGTCATGCAGCATCACGATTCTCCCCATGGGGCGCTGTACATTGGCGACGATGGGCATGGTGGACAGCTCATACACATACTCGCTTCCACGGTATTCCAGATGAATGTCCCGATTGTCCGAAAATCCGGCGTCCAGGCTTTCCAGCAAAGCGGGGTATCCCTCAAAAACCTGCTCGGCATGAATGCCTATGGACCGGCGGTCCAACGACCCGAGCATGGCAACAGCGGCCCGGTTGTAATCCACCAGACGGTCGGCATTGTCGAAAACGATGACCGGATCGTGCATGAAATCGAAAATGACGTCCCGGGCAATGGGAACGAAATCGAAAATGCGCAGGTGAAACAGCCCCCAGGCCAACATGGGACCGACAAGGGCAAAGGCAAAAGGGGCCACGTCCAGCCCATACGGGGAAAGCCCGCGCTGGTAGATTATGTCCCCGATCCACGGGACAAGAGAGATGGCGCCCAGGGTCACGGCCTGCTTGCGGTACGGCCCAACCATCCGGATGGCCATGATCAGAAAACAGAAATTTCCTGCAAGAAGACAGCAATAGGCGAAGGTCGTATTGACGTAATACCAGATGCCGCGGGTTATGCTGAGCACGGGGAACGGCCCCGATTCATTGAGGGCCACCGCCTTGTACACGAGGTGATGCCAATCGTTGGTCAAACGAAAAAACAACGTGGTCACAGGAATCACGAACAGCAGAACCGTCAGGGTCCTGGGAATCTTCTTCCAGTATCCGGCGTAGCTGGCGGCAACCGTAAACCACAGGATCGGAATGAATGAAATACCGAAATATTGAATTTTCGAGGCGATGAGAATCCATGGCAGCGTTGTATTATACAACTCCATGGCATACCCGAGCGAATAAATGGACACGCAGGCCATGAGAAAGGCATACGGCCGCGATCCGGAAGTCCGAAAACTGCGAAACGAATAGGCCGACAGGACTCCAGTCATGACGGCAGAAAGCAACAGGGTTGCTATGGCATAATAGTGTATATCCATGTTTTGTTGCGAAAAACCTGTGATATGTACCGATATTTGGCCACGGTTTCGGCGGGGTTCCCCATCCGGTGCGTCAGGGACTCTGCATTGCCCGAAATGAATCTACCCAAGCCCGGCTATCCTGTTCGTATTTCATATATTGGTCAACATGGAATTTGCTACAGAAGGATGTCCGTTTTGCCCCGACACGACCTCTGGCAACAACCGGGTTTCAGGCGGGGTTTGGCCTCAGGACTCGGACAACATACGCTTCATTGCCTGCTCAGACCTTCTCGAAACCGTCATAGGCCCAGATCAGGGCCAGCGCGCCGATTGCAATGACCACGGAGGCGCAAAGCACCCACGTATATCCCACATATTCGGCCAAAGCCATGGACACCCCGGCAACAGCCATGGACGACAACCCGCCCAACGACCATTGCAGGGTAAAATCCGTTGCGGCAGAGGCCGGATCGCATTTGTCCATGATCACCGTAAAAACCACCGTGAAAGAAAGCCCGAACCCGATCATGCTCAAAACGAGTACGGCGTATACGGCAAGCGAAATCGATTCTGCCGCGCCCTGAAGCAAAACAATAAAACCAACGGTTCCCAAAAGCCCCATGAATTGGGTCGCCAGCATGGCCGTCCTGCGGCCGCAACGCTCCACCAGCACGCCTCCAAAAATCGAACCGCCCATGCCCAGCAACAGCCCCACGATATTGAGCACGAAACCGATACGCTCCAGACTCCAGCCCAGATCCACCAGATAGGTGCTGAGCAGCCAGTAGGAAATCTGTCCGTTGATCCTGAACACCAGCACGATGGCGATCCAATGGAGGATTCCGGGCCGCTTGAAAAAACGAAGCAACACCGAAAAATCGCACTTTCCGCCCTTGGCAACAGCAGACGATTGTGGCTCATGGTAGCGGGATATACCCCATAATGGCAGCGCCATTCCGACTGCGAGCGCAAACAGACAGACCCTCCAGCCCAGCCACTGATAGACCAGCAGTACCACGCCGCCCCCGATCAGAAAGCCGAGCATGTTGCCTGCGGACTGAATGCTGCAACCGAGCGCGCGCTCCTCGGGCCTGAGTATGGTCACGGACAGGCCGTCGGCCGCAATGTCCTGCGTGGCGGAAAAAAACGAGATCAAGACAAGCAACACGGCCAGGGCCTGCAAATGCGTGCCCGGAGGGAAAAAGGCCGCACTCACGGTGGCAAGAATCATCAGCAGTTGCAGCAGCACTATCCAGCCGCGATAATGGCCGAGCCTCCCTGAACCATAGCGGTCGATCAGCGGAGCCCACAAAAACTTGAACGACCAGCAGATGCCCAGCACGAACACCAGACTGATGACGTCCAAACCTGCCCCGGCCTGACGCAGAATTACGGGCACGGCCGTGGTCACAAAGGCCAGCCCCAGAGTTTGCGTAGTATACAGCCCGGCCAGCAGACCTGCCTTGGACCGTTGTTCCTGCCCTGCCAGCTGCATGCGCTCCAGCATCCCTTTTGGTACCAGCATGAAAATGCACCCTCATGGCTCTTTGCGTATCCGGCCGAACAGAACCGTGCACACGGAACCGCCCGACGTCCACCTTGCGCGTTCCGTCGCACCGGCGCATACAAAATGTGAACATGTCAATATAATGAAGTAAATGAAGTTGTTACTGAATTTTACGAACAGAAACTTTATTGATATTGAACATCGTTTTCAATAATAAGTCAATTAAATTACCAGACAGGACCAACAAGGGAATCAGGCGGAAAAACACGTCCGAGGGATGAGTCGTCCATGCGATTACGAACTGGCGCACGCACAAACAGGACACCCCTGCCCCACAACCATGTCTAAACTCGTTCCGATTGGATTCGTGTTTGAAAAAATTTTCCCCACCGCGCAATTTCACATTTGTCTATTCAAAACGGCATTTTTACCATTTTTGTAAAACTCGACGAATCCCGCCACAGCCTAACTACTTGCAATAAAGCGTTTTTTCAAAATCAAAACATGGCACCATGCTTGCTTTGAACAGACATGCGCTCCACGGTACACGGACTCAAACTTTCGGCGTTGCTCGCCATCTGCCAGGACATCGAACAGGCCATTGATCTGGAGTCGGCTCTGGAGTCCGTGCTGCGCATCATGTCCGAAGAGCTTGCCATGCAGCGGGCAACGGTCACGCTCTACGATCCCGATACCGGACAGTTGTCCATCAGTGCTTCCTACGGGCTGACCGCCGAGGAAAAGCGGCGCGGCGTCTACCGCCTGAACGAAGGCGTGACCGGGCGGATATTCCGGACCGGCGAGCCGTACTACGTGCCGGACATAGACAAGGAGCCGCTCTTTCTGGACAAGACCGGGTCACGGCGGGTCAAGCGCGGCATGATCTCCTTCGTGGGTGTGCCCATCATCCTGAATGGCGAACCTATCGGGGTGCTCAATGTGGACCGGCTGTTCGACGACGAGGTTGCGTTCGAGGAGGACATCGACTTCCTCAAGGTGGTCGCCACGCTCATCGGACAGTTCATCTCCCTGAACGAAAAAATCATGGAACGCGAAGCCGTCCTGAAACGGGAAAACACCTCGCTCAAGTATCAGGTGGCCAAAAACTCCAAGGGACCATACATCGTCGGCCAGTCCGCACCCATGGTCGAGGTGCAGCGGCAGATGGAAAAGGTTTCGCCCACCAAGGCCACGGTGCTGCTTCTGGGCGAATCCGGCGTGGGCAAGACCCTCATCGCACAGATCATCCACGAACTTTCCGAACGCAAGGGGCACCCCTTCATCAAGGTCAACTGCGCCTCCATCCCGGAAAACCTGTTGGAGTCCGAACTGTTCGGCCATGAAAAAGGCGCGTTTACGGGCGCGGCCAGCGCGCGGCCCGGACGATTCGAGGAAGCGGACAGCGGCACAATCTTTCTGGACGAAATCGGTGAACTGCCCATGGCCCTTCAGGCCAAGCTCCTGCGCGTATTGCAGGACAAGGAACTGGAGCGGCTCGGCTCCAACCGCACCAAGGTGGTGGACGTGCGTATTCTGGCCGCCACCAACCGGGACCTTGGCGACCTCGTGGAACACGGCGATTTCCGGCTGGACCTCTACTACCGACTCAATGTGTTTCCTTTGCGCGTGCCCGCCCTGAGGGAACGCAAGGACGATATCACCGGGCTGCTCAATCATTTCCTGCGAAAAATGGCCGAGGACTACAAACGCACCATCCACTTCACGCCGTCTGCGCTCGACGCGCTCATCAGCTATGATTGGCCCGGCAACGTGCGGGAGATGCAGAACCTCATCGAACGGCTGGTCATCATGTCGGATTCGGATACGGTGGGTCTGGAATTTCTGCAGTCCTACCTCACGCCCGCACAGGGCGCGGGCGAGGCTGAAATTGCCGACAGGCGTGAGGCCCAGCCCCGCTTCAGCTCGCTCAAGGAATTCGAACGCAACGAAATACTGGCTGCGCTGGAGCGCAACGGCTGGCTTCAGTACCGGGCGGCCGAGGCGCTCGGCCTGACCGCCCGGCAAATGGGCTACCGGGTCAAAAAACACGGTCTCGAATCCCTGATCGCCGAGGGACGCGCCAAACTGCGGCGGATAAAAGAGGAACAGCGCTGACCCCATTGCCCCCTTGATTACGGCCTCGCCCCCCCATGCATACAAAAAGCCCCTGTCCATCTCCGAACAGGGGCTTTTCTTTTCGATCGAGCAATGCGCCTACCCGCAGCCGGAACCTGTTCCGGAACAGCAGGCTCCGCCTATGCCGTTGCGGCGGCCCTTGAGGGTGTTCAGGTCGCCGCCGCCGTACACCAAACGCAGGGCGTCCTTGATGAACCCGTCCACCACCTGTGTTTCCACGCCCTGTTCATTGAGCACGGTTCGGGGCGTTTCTCCGATGGCTGCGGCCAGCACGGTCCGGCAGTCCTTGAGCGCGGCGGCCAGTTCCGCCCAGCGCCGGGGACCGCAACCGGCCTTGGGAGCGGGACGGTCCTCGACCATGCGGAATCCGCCGGTGTCCGATTCCCCCCATATCTGGAACGATGTGGCCTCGCCCAGATGTTGGTTGACGAGCATGCCTTCGCGGGTGGCCACGGCAACGTAGGGGCGCGCCGCTTCCGGCTCAATGGGCTTGAGCTTGGAGCAGGCCGAAAGCGTGCCGCACAGGGATGCCGACTGATCGTCGCCCAGAAGTCCCACGGCATCGGCGCGGCACCGCTTGCAGTGCGTCATCTGCTCGATGAACGTTGTGGCCTCCTTGCGCAGGGGCAGCACGGTTTCGCGCCCCGGTTCGGGCAAGTGCGCAAAGGGCGTGTCCGCCGTGGGTTTCAGCGGGATGATGTTCTGGATATCCGCGCCCAGTTCCGAAGCCACGCGGGCCACTTCGACAAGGTGGTCTTCATTGACGCCGGGAATGAGGATGGAATTGACCTTGACCACGATGCCGCGTTCCTTGAGTCCCTTGATGGCCGACAACTGGCGTTCAAGGAGCACCTTTGCGCCCTGCTCGCCGCGGTAGACCACATTGCCGTCGCGCACCCATGAATAGATTTTCGCGCCGATGGCCGGGTCCACTGCGGACAAGGTTATGGTCACGTGAGAAACGCCCAGCTCCGCAATGTCGTCCAGATACGGCAGGATTCCCATGCCGTTGGTGGACAGGCAGAAAATGAGATGGGGGTGTTTCCGGTTCAGGAGCCGCATGGTTTCGAGGGTTTCCGCCGGATTGGCAAACGGGTCGCCGGGCCCGGCAATGCCCGCCACGGTGATGCGCGGTTCCTTTTCCAGCACCTTGTCCATGTATTCCGCAGCCTGAAACGGCTTGAGCACGCTGCTGGTCACGCCGGGACGCGACTCGTTCACGCAGTCGTACTTGCGGTTGCAGTAGTTGCACTGGATGTTGCACTTGGGAGCCACGGGCAGATGCACGCGGCCGCAGGAACCGGCTTCGGACTTGTTGAAACAGGGGTGCTTGGTGATATCCTTGGTCATGACGAATCTCCCGTTTTCCTGATGGACTAGATATATCCGTACCCGACAGGACTGTCGGACTGCTTTCTTTCAATGACGGTGTTGACAATGGTGTCGTAAAGGCTGAGCGCGCCCTTGTAGCCGAGGTGCAGGATGCGCTGGCCTCCGAAACGGTCGTGGATGGGAAAGCCGATGCGCACGAGAGGTACGCTCCATGCCTTGGCGTACTTGTAGCCCTTGGAATGGCCGATAAGCAGATCAGGTTTGAGCGTTTCCGCCTCTTCCGCGATATCGTTGAAATCCACGCCCTCGCGCACATCCGGGGCCATGCGGGCCACACCGTCCGTGACATGGGCAATGGCGTTCTCCAGCCCTTTCTTGCGTGCGCCGGTCCCGGCCAGAACCACGTCCACCCCGATCTCGGCCAAAAAGGCGGTCAGGCCGACCACAAGGTCTTCCTCGCCGTAGACAACGGCGCGCTTGCCAGCCACGTACTTGTGGCCGTCCACGTAAGCGTCGATCAGGCGGCCCCGCTCCAGTTCGTAGCGGCGGGGCATGTCCTTGCCGGATATCTGCTCCAGGGCCTCGAAAAAACGGTCGGACTCGCGCAATCCAATGGGCAGGCCGATACGGTGATTTTTCACGCCAAAGGCCTTTTCAAGGCTGGTGCCGCCGGTCTGTTTGGGCAGGCAGCGGCCAAACTCGATGGTGCCACGCGATCCGGACATGGCTTGTATGTCCTCAAGGGGCGTTCCGCCGGAAGGAATCTTGACGTAATCCTCGAGCGCGGGGCCATCCAGAGTTTCGGAAATGTCGGGCAGGATGGTGGCGGCAATGGAAAAATCGCGGCAGATGTCCTGCAGATGACGGACATCCTCGCAGGAAACCATGTTCGGCAGGATGTTCACACGGTGGGCGTCGGCCGCCTTGGCCGTGCAAAGCTGTTCCACCATTGAGCGGACCGCGCCGTGCCAACCGTCGACATGGGTACCGTTGTAGCTGGGCGTGGACACCTCCACCAGCTCCGGCAGGTCGAGATCGCCGAACTCGTCGCGAAACTCCCTGATGTTCATGGGCACGTCGTCGCCGATGGTCTCGGTCAGGCAGGTGGTGGCGATGCCCACGAGCTTTGGCTCATACTTCTTCATGACATTGAGGATGCCCTTCTTGAGGTTCGGGCCGCCGCCGTAGATGGCGTTCTTTTCACCAAGGGCCGAAGAGGCAATGTCCACGGGCTCCCGGAAATGGGAAATGACATATCGGCGCATGTAGGTTGCGCATCCCTGCGACCCATGCAGAAACGGGATGGCCCCTTCCACGCCCCGGAAGGCAAGGGACGCGCCCAGCGGCGTACACAGCTTGCAGGCGTTGGTGGTGGAGACGTAATTGGGCCGTTCGGCCTTGGTTGCGCTACTCATTGGCGGCCTCCTTTTCGGCTTCGGCCACGCGGTTGGCGCGGCGGGGAACGAAATTCCAGACGGGGGACATGACCGAGGAATGGATTTCCCGGGCAAAGTTGAGCATGCCCACGAACCCTTCCAGAGCTTCCTTGCGTTCATGGTTGTGGTCGCAGAATCCCACGCCGAGCTTGAAGGCGATGGGCCGTTCCTTGACCCCGCCCACAAACACGTCCACGTCCTTTTCCTTGATGAAATGGGACAGTTCGAGCGGGTTGGCGTCGTCGATGATGACCGTGCCCGGATCGGTGATCTGTTCCAGCTCGGCGTAGTCTTCCTTGGTGCCGGTCTGGGAGCCGACCATGACCACCTGCATACCGAGATGGCGAAACGCCTTGACCAGGGAAAAAGCCTTGAACGAGCCGCCCACGTACATGGCGACTTTCTTGCCTTCCAGATCCTTGCGCATGCGGGCCAGCTCCGGCATAAGCGTCTGCAGTTCGTCGCGAACAAGCTTCTCGGTGCGCCCGACAATACCGGGATCTTTGTCCTTGAAAAAATCGGCCACCTGATACAGCGAGTCGGCCATGTCCTCGATACCGAGGTAGGAAACGCGCAAATACGGGGTACCGTATTTTTCCTGCATCATCTTGGCGAGGTCGAGGGTCGCCCCCGAACACTGCACTAGATTGAGCGCCGCGCCATGGCTGCGGCCGACATCACGAACGCGGCCGTCGCCCGTGATATTAGCGACCACTTCCACGCCCATTTTCCTGAAATATTCGCGCACGATCCAGATTTCACCGGCCAGATTGAAATCACCGAGAATGTTGACCGATACGGGTGAAACGTCGGCGACGTCCTCCGTGCCCACAAGGCGGAACATGGCCTTGCATGCGGCCAGATAACCGGCACGCTTGCTGCCCTTGAACCCTTCGGACTGCACCGGCAGGACCGGGATGCCCTTCTTTTCGGTCATCTTGCGGCAGACAGCTTCCAGATCGTCGCCGATGATACCCACGATGCAGGTGGAATAGACGAACGCGGCCTTGGGATTGTGCCGGTCAATGAGTTCGTCCAGCGCGGCTTCGAGCTTTTTCTCGCCGCCGAAGATGACGTCCGTTTCCTGCAGATCCGTGGAAAACGACAACCGGTGCAGTTCCGGTCCGCTGGAGAGCGCGCCCCGGATATCCCACGTATAGACCGCACAGCCGATGGGACCGTGCACCAGATGCAGGGCGTCGGCTATGGGATAGAGCACCACGCGCGAACCGCAAAACACGCAGGCCCGCTGACTGACAGCCCCTGCCAGAGATTCCCTGTTGCAGGCGATGTCGATGGCACCTTCACCTGTGCGGTGAATCTGCGCCTTTCTTTCTTCAAGTATCGTCGTACTCATAATCATCCCCTATGGGTCATGAAGGTTGAATGCGGTTTCGCAGACAGACGAGTTGCGTGGCTTCCCACCCCAGAGAGGCATAGAAACCGAACGCCGGGCCATTGTTCCTGTCCGCAAGCAGTTGCAGGCGCCGGGCCTGATTGTCCCGTGCCCAGCACATGATCCCGCGCATGAGCCTTGAACCGATGCCCTTTCCCCGCCAGTCCCTGCTGACGACCACATCCTCCACAAGGACGGCCAAACCGCCTTCCGCCGTGGAAACAACAAGCTGGCCCGAGCACATCCCGACCACAGTCCCATCGGAATCCGCAGCGACCAGAACGCGGGCCATGCCGTTGTCCAGCATCATCTGCAGTCCGCGCTCCTGCCGGTTCCTGTCGATGGAGAAGTCCTCCTCCACCGAAAACAGGACCTCAAGCAAGTCGGCAAGACTGCCCACATCGCCCTGCACCGCAGGACGGACGGATATGGAAACGGCATCAGGCATGGAGTCGTCCTTCTCCTACGCAGCCAGATAATCGGCGCAGGGTTCGCCTTCTTCCAAAGCGTCCAGAATCTCGTCGATGGCCTCTTCGGAATCCACGCCCTTGAACCACCAGTTGTCGGGCTGGACCACCAGAATCGGGCCGGACTCGCACTGCTTGAGACAGGAGGACGCCACCACCAGCGCATCCAGACCGCGGTCGATGATTTCCTCTTCGATGTACTGGAGAAAACCGTCGGTCTGCTTGTGACAGATGCCCTTGGGATCGCCGCCTGCGCGGAAACTCTGACAACAGATGATCATTCTTGCCGGGATAGCCATTGCTTTCTCCTTGGTCGTTATGCGCGCCGCGTGCTGCGGCATGCGCTTTTCTTCTTTCCGCCGCCGTAGAGCACGTCCACGGTTCCTTCGATCTCGCCGTCGGTAACGAGCACGGAAACGCCCAGACGGCTCAAATTCCTTTTGGGCCGCTCCCCTGCGTTGGCTGTCAGCAGGGCGAAGCAGTCGCTGAGCTGCCCGGCGAGCTGCTCCCAGCGCGACGACCCCGAACCCGGATGCGGTGTTTCACGGGTCTCCAGCAGGCACGGCAGGCCGTCCTCGCGCGGGCCGTAAATAAGCAGCTTGGCCGCATGGCCCAGATGCAGGTCCACATCCATGCCGCTGGCACTGGCCACGGCCACGTTGGGCCGATCCTTCGTGGGTCTGGGAAGGGCCATGTCCGGCCCGGAGTCCTTTTTCGGATTCTGCAGCCCGACCATGTCCACGCCGCATTCATCCCATGCGGGCATGAGTTCCAAGTGTCTGGCGGCACGGTCGCGCACCGTGGCCAGAAGCTCGGCGCCGCAGCGGGCCGGGCCGTCTTCGGTATCCTGATCTGGCCGGTACGGAACCAGCGCCATGATATCCGCACCGAGCGTGCCCATGGCCGCGGCGATCTCTTCCACGTGCCCGGCGTTGTAGCCGGGATAGACGGTTGTATTGATCTTGACGGTAATGCCCATGCGCTTGAACGCAGTCACGGTGCGGGTCTGTTCGTTGAGCAGGACCTTGACCGCCTCGGGCAATGGCATGGTCCGGGTTGCCGGGCGAACCCAAGCATAGAGCTTCTCGGCCACCTCCGGGGAAACCGCATCAACGAGTACCGTGACATAAGACACTCCCAGTTCGACCAACTCCTCGGCGTAGGCATCCGCGCCCATGCCCAGTGTGGTCAGGCACAGGGCCATGTCGGGATACGCCTCGCGAACCATGCGCAGGGTTTCCATGGTGTATGCGGGCTCGGCCATGGGGTCGCCGGGGCCGGTGATGCCCACCACGTCCACGGGGTTGCCCGCATCAACTGTCCGGCTGAGCATGTTCAGGGCATCGGCAGGCATGATGGCCCGCTCCGTTTTGCGGCTTGACGCAAAGCGCATGCGGGCATTGCTGCGCGGGGCCACGGGCAGGTGAATCCGGCCGACCGTCCTGCGGGAGGTCATGCCGAAGCAGGGATGGTTTGCGTATGCGGTTGCCGGTGTTTCCATGTCTGCGCCTTTTGTTCTGGTTGGTTTCGGGTCCATTTTCGGGCTGTCCGGAAGGGTTCGAACACTGTCATTCAAACCGTTCCGGACAGCCCGGAGCAAAGGGAAGTCCCTTGCTCCGAGCCACGGTTCACGTGTTAAAGGACAAGCTCGAAGGTCCTTTCGGGGTCGTCCCGATCCTTGCGGTCCAGAAGCAATCCCAGCATTTTTTCCAAAAGCCTGAGGCCGCCCTTGTAACCGACCGTGGGGAAGTACTGGTGGCCCTGACGGTCGAGGATGGGGAAACCCCACCGCAGCAACGGGATGTCCTCGTCGCGGGCAATGTACTTGCCGTAGGTGTTGCCGATGAGCAGATCCACGGGGTCGTTCTTGATCCACTGGTGCATCAGGAACATGTCGCCCTTGGCCTTGACTTTCACGTCAAAACCCTTGCCGTCGCATATCTCCTTGATGCGCTTTTCGAACTTCTTGCCGGGCGTGCCGGTGACCACGTACACGGGCTGCATGTCGAGAGAGACCAGGAACTCGCACATGGAGATGAGCTGGTCCGGGTCGCCCCATATGGCCACACGCTTGCCGTAAAGGTACTGGTGCATGTCCGAAATCATGTCCACGAGCTGGCCGCGCTCGAACGCCACGGATTCCGGCACCGGAACACCGGCCACGGTGCGCAGCACGTCGATGAAACGGTCGGTGGCGGCAAGCCCGAACGGCATGTCCAGAATGGAACAGGGAACCTTGCACTTTGAATCCAGCCAGCGTGCAGCGTCCGCCGAACACCATTCGCCGAGAGCCAGCGTGCCAATGGCGCTGCCGGCCTTTTTCAGCTCGTCGATGGTCACCCCGCCTTTGGGGAACATGGTGTATTCGCCGGTCAGGGGACCGTCGAGCACGCCCGACGTATCCGGGAACAGGGTGATGTCCACGCCCACGAGCACTGCCATCCGTTTGATTTCGGCCATGTCGCAGGGCTCCACCCAGCCGGGGATGACGTTGACCTTGCCGGACTTCTTTTTGCCGTGTTCGGCCAGTTGGGCCATGGCCTTGACCATGTTGGAGAACCCGGTGACGTGGGAGCCGACATAGGACGGGGTGGGCGCGCCGATCAGGGTCTTGCCCTCGGGCACCTTGCCGGACTTGGTGGCCTTGTCGAATATCTGCTTCAGGTCGTCACCGATGGTCTCGGACAGGCAGGTGGTGTGCACGGCGATCACTTCCGGCTCGTAGACCGTGAAGATGTTGTTGATGGCCTGCACGAGGTTGGCCTGCCCGCCGAACACGCTCGCACCTTCGGTAAAGGAGGATGTGGCCGCGGAAATGGGCTCCTTGTAGTGCCGGGTCAATGTGGACCGGTGATAGGCGCAACAGCCCTGAGAACCGTGCGAATGCGGCAGGCATCCGTGGATGCCCAGCGCCGCATACATGGCGCCGATGGGCTGGCACGTCTTGGCCGGGTTGATCATGAGCGCCTTGCGCTCGGCCACTTCTTCGGGTGTGTGTCTGAGTAATACCATTTCTTTATTCCTTTATTCTTCAATTTGTTCAAAAGCTGCGCTGGCAGGGCGCAAACCGGGGGCGAGGCCGAAGCGTATCTGGCATACGTGAGGGTTCGCCCCCGGTGCAGCAACACAGCTGGCGTGGACTTTTCAACAAATTGCTATTCCCAGACAAACGTTGCCGTCAGTTCGGGATTTTCCTGCCAGGGGGCCTTCATGTACGACCACACTTTCGAGTTCACCAGACGATCGATTTCATTGTAGAAATTGACTGCGCCCTTGAACCCGGCATAGGGGCCGCCGGAGTCGTAGCTATGCAGCTGCTTCATGGGCACGCCGCATTTCTGGATGGAATACTTCTCCTTGATGCCCGCGCAGAACACGTCGGGCTTGAGCAGTTCCACCAACTTTTCGGCCTCGTACTGGTTGAGGTCGTCGATGACGATGGTTCCCTTGTCCATCTGCGCGTTCAGACCCTCGTAGTGCTTGAACTCGTAGCCCGCTTCCTCCAGTTTCTTGATTTCGTCCGGAGTCTTGCGCGGTTCATAGAGTTCGGGGTCGGCCTCCACCTCGATTTCCTCGATGTTGCGGGAATCGGCGTCCACGGTCAGATTGGGGATGACATGGCGGCCTTCGTAGTCGTCCCGGTGGGCAAACTCGTAGCCTGCCGACAGGGTCTTCATGCCCATTTCCTCGAACAGGTCCTGATAATGGTGCGCGCGGGAGCCACCCACAAACATCATGGCGGTCTTGCCTTCCGTCCGCGGAAGCACATCGGCGATGGCTTCCTCCACTGCGGGCATTTCCTCGGCAATCACCTCCTCGATACGATCGATGAGTTTCGGGTCGCCGAAGTATTCGCCGATCTTGCGCAGCGACTTGGCCGTGGATTTTGCACCGATGAAGTTCACCTTGATCCACGGGATGCCGTATTTGGTCTCCAGCATGTCGGCCACGTAGTTGATGGAGCGGTGACACATGACGCAGCTGAGGTCCGCATGCTGGGCCCGGGCAAACTGGTCATAGGAGGAGTTGCCCGAGAACGTGGCCAGGTTGGTGATGCCGCACTTCTTGAGAATGCGGTCGATCTCGAAACCGTCGCCGCCGATGTTGTATTCACCGAGCAGGTTGATTTTGTACTCACCCTCGGGCTGTTCCTTATCTTCGCCCACAAGGTGCGAGAAGACCTGGTTGTTGGCGATGTGGTGCCCTGCGGACTGGGACACGCCCTTGTAGCCTTCGCAGGAAAATGCAAACACGTTGCAGTCGCCGAACTTCTCCTTCATCTTCCTGCACACGGCGTGGATGTCGTCGCCGATCAGGCCCACCGGACAGGTGGCGAACACGCAGATGCCCTTGGGGTGCAGCAGGTCGTAGGCTTCCTGGATGGCGGCCTCGAGCTTTTTCTCGCCCCCGAAGATGATGTCCTGATCCTGCATGTCCGTGGAGAAACAGTAGGGCATGTAGTTGTCGCCGTCCGGGCCGGGCTCGGTCTGGTTGCGACGGGTAAGCCAGGAATAGAACCCGCAGCCGATGGGGCCGTGGGTGATGTTCACGATGTCGCGGGTGGGGCCCATGATGACGCCCTTGCACCCCGCATAGGTGCAGCCGCGCATGGTGATGATGCCGGGAATGGTCCGTACGTTCGCCAGAATTTCGGGCGGCGCTTCGGACTCCGTGGCCTCGTTGATCATGATCTGCTTGGCGCGTTTGCGAGCCACCTTGGGAGGATACTTCGCCAGAAGTTCATCCTTGACGTCGGCGGCTTCCATCTGCACCAGCTTTTTCGTCTTTGCCATTGTTTCGTCTCCTTGTGCGGCGGCTACTGAATGGCCTTGGTACCGGTTTCAGAGGTTCTGACGCGAACCGCGTCCCCCATGGGAAGAACAAAGATCTTGCCGTCTCCGGGTTTGCCGGTCCGGTTGACCTCGGTGATGGCTTCCACCACGTCCTCGACCTGATCGTCGGGAACCACGACGGTGACCATGCGTTTGGCATACAGCTTGCCCTTTTCTCCAAGGACGGCAGCGGCCTCTTCATATCCGCTTTCCGCGCCCTCAAGCACGGCGGCGTTGACAAAGCCCTTGCCGCGCCCCTGAGCCTCATGGGCAAAGAAGGCATCCACCCCGGCCTCGGTCAGGGCGGCCTTGGTCTTGTTCATCATGTTCATGCGCACCACGGCGATGACTTCCTTCATTACGCGGCCTCCTCGCTTGCGGCGGCGGTATCTTCCACGCCGGAACTGATGGTGAAGACGGACTCCACATCGGTAACGAATATCTTGCCGTCGCCGAACGCCCCGCCCTTGTCGGAACGGGCCGCGTCCATGATGGTGTTGACCACGAAATCCTTGTCCGCAGCGTTGACGACGCTCATGAGCATGGTTTTGGGAATCTCGTCGTAGGTGACTTCGCCGATCTTGATGCCGCGCTGTTTGCCGCGACCGGCCACGGAATACTTGGTGACAGCGGGGAAACCGTTGTCCATGAGGGCGGCCAACACGTCATCCGCTTTTTCCGGCCGCACAATCGCTCTTACCATGATCATCATTTCCATTCCCTCCTATCACTTCGATTTTATTGTATTTTGATTACACCGACAGCCGTTTCGAGGGTGTCGGGAACCAGGCGCAGGCAGGATACGGAGTCCATATGCGCTTTCCCGATGCCCCGGCAGCGTGCGCGGGGCATCACGAGTTGATGGAAAAAGCCTAGGCGGCTTCCATGATGCCGTAATCGAGCAACAACTGTTCGAGGTCCTCGATTTCGAGCGGGGTCGGAATGACGAACATCTCGTTTTCGTCAATGGCCTTGGCAAGCCCGCGGTATTCGTCAGCCTGATTCACGGAGCCATCCCACTCAATGACGGTTTTGCGATTGATCTCGGCGCGCTGGACATCGTTGTCGCGCGGCACAAAGTAGATCATCTGGGTGCCGAGCTTGCTGGCCAACTCCCGGATGAGGTCGGCTTCGCGGTCGGTGTTGCGGGAGTTGCAGATGAGGCCGCCCAGACGGACGCCGCCGGATTCGGCATATTTCATGATGCCTTTGCAGATGTTGTTGGCCGCATACATGGCCATCATCTCGCCGGAACAGACAATGTAGATTTCCTGCGCCTTGCCGTCGCGGATGGGCATGGCGAATCCGCCGCAGACAACGTCGCCGAGGACGTCATAAAAGGCATAGTCCAGCCCTTCGGTCTCTTCATACGCGCCGAGGGATTCGAGCATGTTGATGGAGGTGATGATACCGCGGCCCGCACAGCCGACACCGGGTTCCGGGCCGCCGGATTCAACACACCATGTGCCACCGAAACCGGGCTTGCGGATATCTTCGAGCTCCACGTCCTCGCCTTCTTCGCGCAGGGTATCGAGCACGGACTTCTGGGCCAGGCCACCAAGCAGCAGACGGGTGGAATCCGCCTTGGGGTCACAGCCGACCACCATGACCTTGCGGCCCATTTCCGCCAATCCGGCAACGGTGTTCTGCGTGGTTGTGGACTTTCCGATTCCGCCTTTTCCGTAAATGGCTACTTTCCTCATGTTTTCCTCCAAGGGTTGGTTTCAGATGGACACCCCCCATAAGGCAAAGGGCGTGCCATTTACGGATAGAAACAATAAATCACCGAAATAAAAGGGTTTTAATTCAAAGACACATAATACAAACAACCTACGAAAAGTGTAGACAACCACCGGAGCGCACGACCAAATTGTCGCTGACTACAAAAACGTAGGCAGCGGGCAGTCGCGGCCGCATGTCGATTTATCTAGTAACTTCAAAGACATGAAAGACGCATATTCATTGGCATTGAATATGCTCAGGGAAAGGATGGAAAGGTAACAAACGCAAGGAGTCGAACCATGCTGATCGACACGACCTTGAGAGAAGGCGCGCAGTTGTTCGGAGCGTATTTCGTTCAGGAGACAAGGGAACGGATCGTTGACGGGCTTCTTGAACTCGGCGTGAACGAACTGGAAATCGGCTGGGTGGGGCAGGACGGCCTGAAACACCTGATCGCCCAGACCAGAGCCAAGGCAGCCGGCACCCGTCTCAGCGTATGGTCGCCCTGCCGTGAAAAGGACGTCCGCGCTGCAGGAGAACTCGACATAGATCGTATCAATATCGGGGTGCCGGTGTCGGACCTGCACATGACACACCGCCTCGGAACCGATCGCGAAGGGCTTCTCGAACGATTGTTCTGCACCCTGCTGGCGGCGGCCCTGCTGGGCATTGAGTACATCTCCGTGGGGCTGGAAGACGTGTCCCGCGCTGACGAGGATTTTGCGCTCAAGGCCGCACAGCTTGCGCAGGACATGGGAGCCAGCCGTATCAGGCTGTCCGACTCCCTCGGCGTGCTCACGCCACAAAAAACGGCCCGGCTCGTCAAACGCTTCCGCAACGCCCTGACCATTGATCTGGCCGTGCACTGCCACGATGATTTCGGCATGGCAACGGCCAACGCGGTCACCGCTCTCGAGTGCGGAGCGGACTATGCCGATGCCAGCGTGCTGGGGATCGGCGAACGTTCCGGCATTGCGGCCACCGAGGAATTGGCCGCGTGGCTCACACTCAAGGAGGGAACCCATGACTATGCCGTCAACAATATTCGTGAACTGTGCGATCTGGTCTCGAACGCTGCCGACGTGCCGATTCCCCGCACCAAACCCATTGCGGGAGAAGATATCTTTGCGTGTGAATCCGGGCTCCATGCCCACGCGCTCAGCAAGTCTCCGGCGCTTTTCGAACCCTACGACCCGGCGGCCGTGGGCACACGGCGCATCATTGCCGTTGGCGGCAAAAGCGGGCAGGCAGCCCTGCGTTCCGCCCTCTGTGAAAACGCCCTCAACTGTCCGGAAAAACAACTGCCGAAACTCGTCAGGGCCGTCAGGGACCTGTCATGGAAGCTTGAACGTCCGCTGACCGAAACAGAACTCACCAAACTTGCCAACTCCAACTGACAAAGGAAACACCATGCAGCCGATTCAAACGAAATATGGCGACCTGATCCCCCAGCACACCACGGACGATCTCAGGAAAAAGGAAGTGCTCCCGGTACGATATCATGAAAACGGCACACCCAAGACCGTGCCGCTGGAGATGCAGACCTCCATCCCGACACCGGTCGGCAACATACCGGCCGAATTGGTAACGTTTCATGAAAACGGCACCCTCAAACGGGTCTTTCCGCTCAACGGCAAACTTTCGGGATACTGGGGAGAATCGGATGAAGCGGCGCTGGCCGAACCCACTCCAGTGCAAACCCCGGCGGGCATGATCACGGCCAAGGTCATCGCCATCAGCTTTCACGAAAACGAGGCGATACGCAGTCTCACCTTATGGCCCGGAGAAGTCGTCAGCCTGGTCACTCCGGTCGGCCCCATGAAAGCCCGAATCGGAATCAGTTTTGACCGAAACGGCATGCTCCGTTCGCTGGAACCGGCCAGTCCGACATCGGTAACCACGCCCATCGGCGACATCATGGCCTTTAATTCCGATGCTCTGGGCGTGAACGGCGATATGAACTCACTCGTCTTTGACGCCCGCGGCGCCGTTGCACGGGTAACGACCACCCTCAGCCAGCTCTCCGTGGTCCGGCCCAACGGCGAATCCGATTTGTTCAAACCGCTGTATCGCGAAAGCTACTGCAGCGAGACCGAACAGGAACCCGTTCCCATGATCGTTGCAATCGGCAAAGACACGATCACCATCCAAACACATTGTGATCTCCCGACCATACGGATTCCCACGGCAGACCATGTCTTCCTTTCCGAATCTCCCCTGCCCCGCCAGAACACGATACCGCTCATGGGGTGCGGGCTCTAGAAACAGGGCCGGTTCACGGTACTCACCACGCATGGACTTCAGCACAAGGAAGCTGTCAGCCGACGTGGAAACAGGTCAACGGCGCGAATAAGCCAGCCGCACACAACCGGCGGACGCGCCGGACTCGATGCTGTCCAAGATATTCCGCAAGGGGACCGGGGACATGATGCCCCGAGAAGAAGCGGTGCCAGTCAACGGCCGGCAGGCGCCGGACGGTCTGTGTATTTGGCCGCACACCCGCCCGGGAAAAAACGTCAATCACGCCCACAACCAACCACGCAATCGCATCCCCACCTCGGTCAACGGAAAATTTCATCAAGCCAGTCGAACACGACCTGCCCGACAATGCTCCGGTTTTCCATGATGCAATGGTTGGATGCCCCTTCGTCGGAAGGTGTCACCACCAGCCTGCTTCGCGTGTCGCTGAATCCGTCCATGGCAACCTTCTGCTGTCGCCGGACCTCCTGGCTGCGGTATTCCCCCTCGCCCACGACAAGCAGGGCCGGGACCGCGATCTGGCTGGGGTCAAATGTATTGCCCTTGTTTGCTTCAATAAGCCCTGCCGGTTTGTCCACGCCGTATCGCCAGCAAATGGATTTGACGATGTCAGCGTGGAAGGAGGACCAGGAATCGATTTCCTCCCTGGTAGCAGAAGCCGCGGGCATGGCCGCGAACAGCGGGTAGGCATCCACCACGGCCGAACTCATGGCAATGGCCTTGATGCGGGAATCGTGCATGGCGGCCTGGGGAACGAAGAGCCCGCCGCCGCTGATTCCGTATGCAGCGAATTTTTCCGGGGCCACGTCCGGACGGCTCAAGGCGTAATCCACCACATTCTTCATGGGAACATTGGTATCCGTACGGAAAACATGGCCGGCATGAGGCAACAGGCCCTGCCCCGGCAGGTCCACGGTCATGAAATTGTAGCCGCGCTCATGGGCCTGAGGCTCAATGTAAAAGAACAAATCTTCGATAAACGTTTCCCCGCCGCCGATCATCAACAGGGTCTTTGCCGGCTTGCCCGAATTGTCTGCCTTGCGGAAATAACCGGGAAGGACCGTGTTCTCAAAAGGAATCTCAAAATACTCGAGGGGCGGGTCAAACAACGGTCCGGCCTGCCGCATGAGCGAACGGCACTTGAGGCCGCGCTTCTCCAACTCCGGGTTGCCCGGCAGCATGCCGAGCAGCGAAATACGGTAATAGTAAGCGGCACGAATCAATTGTGTGCGAGCGCTCACGACATGCCCCGCCCTGAGCGCGCTTTCGCCTCGCGCCTCCACCCGTCGCGCCAGCTCATGCCATTCCTTTTGCCAGCTGACGGCATCGCCGTCCTTGATGCGGGACGCGGCATAAAAGGCCTCGCCGATCTCCACCCCGCCATTCCGGGCGGCCCCGAGCACAAGGTTGCCGAAATGGAAATCCATGTCGCCATCCTTGAAAAAATAATGAAAAGTGGTTGCGTGGGCATCAAACGCCTTGGAGTCTTCGCCAGCCCACGCGCCGCAGCACAGCAGCGAGGTCACGATGAAAACCGTTACAAAAAGAGTCCGTTTCACTTCTTCCCCCCTACGGCAACCGAGGCATGGCACGGGTGTCCAGCCAGTTGAATATGCGTTCAGCAGACACGAACGGTGCGCCGGATTGGCAGTGAAACTGTGCACCGTGGTCCGTGTTGAACTCATAATAGGTCTTCTTTGATTTCAAGCCGTTGTAAAATTTCTTGGCCTGCGCGTTGGACCCGGCAATCTGGTCATTGCTGGAATTGAGCACAAGCATTTCGCTCTCGATTTTGCCGATCACATCCTGCATGTCGTATTTGCGAAGCCTGGAAAACAGGTCAAACGGCGTGTCCGCGTCAAAAGTCCAAAGCATCTGGTTGATAAACTGGCACACATCAGGATGCGCCTCCATCTCCTTGTAAACAAGCGCATTGACGGCTTTCTTGCTGCGGGACTTGCCCACGCCCTTTCGCACTTCGTCCGGGAATTTGGTCATGGTGCCCTCGAACACGCTATAGACGCCTCCATCCACAATGCCCCACTTGATGCGCTTTTCATAGGCCAAGGCGCGGGGAACAAGATAACCACCCATTGAAAACCCGATGATGGCGAGCCGTTCGGGATCAACTTCCGGACGGGTCAAGGCGTAATCCACCACCGGAGTCACGACCTTTTCCCAGTCGTGCCTGAACGGCAGCTTCTCAACGGAAATCACCTCACCCTGCCCCGGTCCTTCATAGATCAGGCAGTTGTACCCACGCTTGGCGGCATGCACTCCAATGATGAAATAGAGGTCCTCGGCGGTACCGTCCAGACCGGTCTGGATAAGCAACAGGGGACGCTTGCTGCCGGAGTCGTCCGCCTTGACGAAATAACCGGGTAATGTCTTCTTTTCATAGGGAATACGCACCGGCTCGATGCGACCGTCCGAGAAGGTCGCCGCCTTGAGGAAACTCTTCCGTCCGTTTTCCCACGCAATATGCTTGCGAGGATCATCTCTGGAAAGATAAATTTCGCTGGCGCGGTAATAATTGGCAGCGCGGAGGTATGCCTCCCTTGCACTCACGGCATGCAGACCAGCGGCAAATTCATCACCGAGGCTCCGCACCCTGCCTGCCATGGCATCCCAGGATGAGTACCAGCTTTCCTTGTCATAATCCTCAATGCGGCTGGTGATGGTCAACAGTTCGCCAAGGTCGGAACCTCCGGCGGCCATGACACCAAAACGCCAAAGGCACTGAAAGGCAAAGGAAGCATCATTGAACTGGAACCTGTTCAAGGCCCGCTCTTCGATGTCACGGGGCGCGGTGTTCGGTTTGCCATGATATGTATCCCAATCGGTAATGCCGCCACCAATATAAACATGCCCCGGAAGCGGGAAATGCGTGTGGATGAACAGCCATTTGCGCTCAACCCTGGCGTGATCCACCATGGCGTCGGCCACGGCGTTCATCATGCCGTGCACATCGTCGTCACTGAAAAAACCGGGGACATACAGATCGACAAACAGCGGCTTGTCAGTCTCGTTTCCTTGGTAAACGATGTTATCAAAGGTCTGCCAATAGTAGGTGATGAACGATTCCTTGATCCCTGTGGCCCGGCTCACGTCCTTGCTCACTGCGGCCAGAACCTTCTGGACATCAAAATCCACCGGCGGGGAAGTCACCCTGACCATGGGGTCTGCGGGATCGATTCCGCCTGATGCCTGCACGTCCACAGGAAGCAGCAGGGCTGCCCCGATCACCCCGAAAGCAATGGCCGAAAGAATCAATCCCTGAACGCGACTCATGGCATACCCCTTTGCAATCTCCTGCAATGCATCTTTTCGCCCCCTCACAACACAATTATCTGATCATTCATTCTTATTTCAATCTCTGGATTTCAAGTCAAAGACTATCCCCGTGAAAATAATCGCACGTGATATCGACTGTTCATAACGCCCGGGGACATGTCAAAGCATTCTCACCTGAAACAATGTGAAATCCACAATACCCGACAAGATCGATACACATGAACAAAGAAACGGCCCCGGTTCTTCGGGCCACTGGGCGACGATTTCGCGATGAACGGTTTTGCGACTTTCACCACGAGTTCACGACACGCACCCGATCCCATTTGCATACTCCGCGAAAAACTCGAAAAGGGAAAATCAGCCCCCCTGATGGCCGCCTGAGCACAACGGAGCTGTTGCCGGCGCGCACCACGCCGACCATTCCCCCCATGAACACCCAAGTAACCTCCCGGCTTGACATGAATATGATTTTTAAAATAATACTGCTATCGTGTTACTATATTCAAAAACGTACACAGAGATGCTGACGGCAGTTCCGATGTGCGTGAAGGAGGGTATCCGATGTCAGGATGCACACCAAAGTCTCAACCGGCTGTAACCCCGGTGGACTTGTCTTCAATTCACCCCAACAAGGAGGGAACCATGAAACAGATTGAAGGCGTGATGTACCAAGCCAACGCACCCAAAGGTGTCGACCCGGACGGAATATTCTTCGTCCAGGTGGACCCCGCCAAGTGCGAAGCCTGCGGCAGCTGCGACGAAGTATGCGCCACCGGCGCCATACAGGCCATCAACGACGACGGCATCCATGCGGTTGTCGATCCCGCGGCCTGCATGAACTGTGGTCAATGTCTGGTCAACTGCCCCTACGGCGCAATCTACGAAGGCGTTTCCTATGTAGACGAAATCTTTGAAAAGCTGAAAGACCCCGACACCATCGTGGTCTCCATGCCCGCCCCTGCCGTGCGCTACGGATTGGGCGAATGCTTCGGCGCTCCCACAGGCACTTACGTGGGCGGCAAGATGCATGCGGCTCTGCGCAAGCTCGGATTCGACTACATCTGGGACAACGAGTTCACCGCCGACGTGACCATCATGGAAGAAGGCACCGAACTCATCCAGCGCGTCAAGGAACAGGGCAAGAAAAACGCCCGTCCCCTGCCGCAGTTCACTTCCTGCTGCCCGGGCTGGGTCAAATTCGCGGAGACCTTCTACCCGGACCTGATGCCCAACCTGTCCAGCTGCAAGTCGCCCATCGGCATGCTCGGCCCCCTGGCCAAGACCTACGGCGC
Organism: Pseudodesulfovibrio senegalensis; assembly: GCF_008830225.1. Classification (NCBI taxonomy): domain Bacteria; kingdom Pseudomonadati; phylum Thermodesulfobacteriota; class Desulfovibrionia; order Desulfovibrionales; family Desulfovibrionaceae; genus Pseudodesulfovibrio; species Pseudodesulfovibrio senegalensis. Next base: position 546,903 of record NZ_WAIE01000001.1, on the reverse strand, counting down.
GCATGAGACCCACACGAAGGCCAAGAAGATCTACACCGTGTCCATCATGCCCTGCATCGCCAAGAAGTATGAAGGCCTGCGCCCGGAACTGGCAGACAGCGGCTTCCGCGACATCGATGCCACCATCAACACCCGTGAGCTGGCCCACATGATCAAGACCGCGGGCATCAGCTTCAACAGCCTGCCTTCGCAGCAGCCCGACCCGGCCCTGGGCGACTCCACCGGCGCGGCGACCATCTTCGGTAACAGCGGCGGCGTCATGGAAGCGGCCCTGCGCCTTGCCTACGAAGTGCTCTCCGGCAAGAAGCTGGACAACCCGGACATCAAGGTGGTCCGCACCCACGAAGGCATTAACACCGCCGACGTCAAGGTTCCCGGATTCGGCACCGTCAAGGTGGCCGTGGCCAGTGGCCTGAGCAACGCGGCCAAGCTCTGCGATGAAGTACGCGCAGGCAAATCGCCCTACCACTTCATCGAAATCATGAGCTGCCCCGGTGGTTGCGTAAACGGCGGCGGCCAGCCTCTGGATCCGGAAATCCGGGCATCGCTGTTCAGAAGCACCGTGGCCCAGATCAACAAGCGTTTCCGGGCGCGCAAGGTCACAGCCTAATTCCAAGGAGGACTGAACAATGAAAATGAACAGACGCGGTTTTATGAAAACCTGCGGCATCATGGCCGGGTATGCCGTTCTCGGTGTCAACCTGACCAAGGAAGCCGTGGCAAGCGCCATGGATTTCGTGGGCATGCGCCAGAAATCCGTATACGACGCCGATGCCAATTCCAAGATCTACAAATACAGGAAATCTCAGGACAACCCCATGATCAAGAAAATCTATGATCACAAGAACGGTTTCCTGCACGAAGGGCCTTGCGGACACATGTCCCACCACCTGCTGCACACGCACTACGTTGATCGCAGCGCACGGCTGGCCACCCTCAAGGACAAGGGCTTCAAGTTCAACTTGTAAATCCTGACCACATCGACCTGCGGCGAGGATTCTTCTGATCCTAGGGTCGAATTCCACTTTCACTCCTCCCCCCCCCTCTTTGCTGCAGTGTGCATCGCTGTCTTTCGTAATACTAATTTAAAAAAATTATGCATTAAATACAATTTTATCTTGATTCGTATTATTCTTTGGCGTAGGTTTTCGCGCATAGAACACCTCCGACCGGAGTGATTCTACCTGCGGAAAGGGCCAGCCTGCCCCAAGGGTGAATCAACCCGGTCCGAGTGTCGCCTGCGGGCGGCACGAAAAACACCCCCTCCTTCCGAGAGCAAGGAATCCGCTGAGGAGCCGGATTGCTTGCTCTCGAAAAGGTTTAACACTGAGGAGACATTGATGCAGAAACGGCTGGGCATCATCGGCATCATCATCAAGGACAGGAACAAGGCGGCCGCCACGGTCAACACCATCCTGAGCGAATACGGGGAAATGATCGTGGGGCGCATGGGGCTGCCGTTCAAGGAACGTGGGCTGAGCATCATCGACCTGATCGTGGAGGCCGACACCGACGAGGTGGGCGCGCTGACCGGAAAGATCGGCATGATCGACGGGGTGCAGGTCAAATCGCTGCTGGTCTAGGCGGCATCATGTCACAACCAGAGACAGAAGATACCCGCACGGAACACGACGGGCTGGGCCAACTCGAAGTCCCCGCGGACGCTTACTGGGGCATCCACACCCTGCGGGCGGTCCGAAACTTTCCCTTTTCCGGCCATGGGCTGCATCCCGCCTTCATCAGGGCGTTCGCCCAGGTCAAGCTTGCCTGCGCGCGCGCCAATACCCGCCTCGGTTTCATGGATCAGGAACTCGGGCAGGCCGTGATGGACGCCTGCGAGGAACTCGCACAAGGCGAACATGCCGACCAGATCGTGGTGGACCCGTTTCAGGGCGGAGCCGGAACCTCCACCAACATGAACTTCAACGAAGTCATTGCCGGGCGGGCGGCCGAATTGCTGGGCGGCGACCGTGGAGACCGCGAGCTGGTTCACCCCATACGCGACGTGAACATGCACCAGTCCACCAACGACGTGTATCCCACGGCGCTCAAGGTGGCGGTGCTGGGCCTGCTGGACAAGCTCGAACGCGCCATTTCCCGACTTCAGGAATCCCTGCAAAAACGCGAAAGCGACATGCGCGACGTGGTCAAGGTGGCTCGCACCGAACTCATCGACGCCGTCCCCATGACGCTGGACATGACCTTCAGCGCCTTTGCCGACGCCATAGCCCGTGACCGCTGGCGCATCTTCAAGTGCCGGGAACGCATCAAGCGGGTCAATCTGGGCGGCACGGCCATCGGCACCGGGCTGGGCGCACCGCGTGACTACGTCCTTGCCGTGGCCGGACATCTGGCCGCCATCACGGGCTTGCCCGTGTCGCGGGCCGAGAACCTCGTGGAGGCCACGCAGAACATGGACGTGTTCGTGGAAGTCTCGGGCATGCTCAAGGCGCTGGCAACCAACCTGATGAAAATGGCCTCGGACCTGCGGCTGCTTTCCAGCGGTCCGGACACGGGGCTTGCTGAAATCAATCTACCGCCGCTCCAGTGCGGTTCCTCCATCATGGCGGGCAAGATCAATCCGGTCATGCCCGAAGCCGTGACACAGGCAGCCATCCGGGTCATGGCCAACGATCAGGCCATAACCATGGCCGCATCAATGGGACAGCTGGAACTCAACCACCTGCTGCCGCTCATTGCCCACGCCATGCCCGAATCGCTGGACCTGCTCACCGCATCCTGCCTCGGGCTCTCCGAACACTGCATTCAGGGCGTCACGGCCAACCGGGAACGCTGCCTCGAACACGTGGAACAGAGCAAGGCGCTGGCAACGGTGTTGGTGCCCGCACTGGGATACGACCACGTGGAGGCCCTCGTTGCCGAGGCTCGGGAATCGGGCAGATCCGTGCGGCAGCAGGCCATACACATGGGCGTGGCCTCGCAGGAGGCCGTGGAGCGGCTGCTTTCCCCCCGCCAACTGTGCAAGCTGGGGTTCACGCCCGGCGAATTCGAGGAGCTGAACAAACCATGAACGCAAACCACGCCCCAAAAAACATGAAGCAGGCAGCAGGGGGACACCATGTCTAAGGCACCACGAGGCGTCAGGCTGGTCATCGCCCTTGCCGGACGCCGCAACGCGGGCAAATCGTCCCTGATCAATGCCCTGACCGGACAGGAAACCGCCATTGTTTCGGACACGCCGGGCACCACCACCGACCCTGTGGCCAAGCACTACGAACTGCTGCCGCTGGGCCCGGTGACGTTTTACGACACCGCCGGGCTGGACGACGAGGGCGAGCTGGGCGAGTTGCGCGTCAAGGCTACACGCAAGATTCTCTACCGCTGCGACGTGGCCGTGATCGTGCTCGGAGAGGAGGGGCTCACCGACTACGAGCAGAAACTGCTCGCCACCGTACGCGAGATGGGCATCCCCTACATTCTGGTCTGGAACAAGGCGGACCTTCGCAACGCCACGGGGGGTCCGGTGCAGGTGAACGGCCAGACCGTGGACTGTCTGGACGTGTCGGCTGCGGACGGCACCAACGTGACCCGGCTGAAGGAACTGATCATCGACTCGGTGCCGCCCGAATACCGTCAGGAACGACTCATCGTGGGCGACCTGATCAACGAGGGCGATTCCGTGCTCTGCGTGGTGCCCATCGACCTTGCCGCGCCCAAGGGACGCCTGATCCTGCCGCAGGTGCAGGTGCTGCGCGAAATTCTGGACTGCGACGCCATGGGCACGGTGGTCAAGGAACGGGAAATAGAGGCGGCCCTCGACGGGTTCAGCCGCAAGCCCGCACTGGTTGTCACGGATTCGCAGGTGGTTATGAGCGTGGCCGGGGACGTACCCGACGACATTCCCCTGACCACGTTTTCCACGCTGTTCGCGCGCTACAAGGGCGACCTCGACTGTCTGGTTCAAGGAGCCTCGGCCATTGACGACCTCAAGGACGGCGATTCCGTGCTCATCGGCGAGGCCTGTTCGCACCACGATGTGGCCGACGATATCGGCCGGGTCAAGATTCCGCGCTGGATGACCCGCTACACGGGCCGCGACCTGAATTTCGAGGTCTATTCCGGCCACGATTTCCCCGAAGATCTGGAACGGTTCAGCCTCGTGGTCCACTGCGGGGCGTGCATGCTCAACCGCACCGGAATGCTGCGGCGCATTGCCGAGTGTTCCCGCCGCAACATACCCATAACCAACTACGGCGTGGCCATCTCCAAATTGCAGGGTGTGCTGGAGCGCGTTCTCAGGCCGTTCGGCTACTGATGCTTCCGGCGGTTCAAAGGATATTTTGACGATTTGGGGAGGGCCCTTTTGAAAAAGGGCCTTCCCCAAGCCCCTCCCCCAAAACTTTTTGACGCTGCGCCCGGCCCGCTTTCGCGGACCGGGCGCAGTTTTGGTAAATAGATAGCACATATTCTTCGCATCAACCGCCGTGGCATCCGCAGGATGGCACGGCAGAAAAGGGTTGCAAGGGACGCGTCCCTTGCCCGCCGGAGGCAAGTCTTCCCAGCAAAAAATGTGCAGATGGCCCGCTATCGCAAGCCGTTTCTAGCAGATGCGAGGAAGCTGTTCCCCTTCAAGCATCCCCAGCAAACGCTTGCCGCCCAGCCGAGTGACCAGCACCACCTTGCCGGGATTGGCGTCGGTCATGGTGCCGATGCGCCGCGCATCCGTGCCCAGCGGGTCGGCGCGCATGATCGCAAGCGCCTTTTCCGCGTCCGCCTCGGGAACAACGCAGATGAACTTGCCCTCGTTGGCCAGATACAGCGGGTCCAGACCGAGCAATGAACACCCGCCCCGGACTTCGGGACGCACAGGCAGATCGTCTTCCACCAGTTCGCAGCAGACATTGGAACTGACCGTTATCTCGTTCAGGGTCGTTGCCAGCCCGCCCCGGGTGGGATCGCGCAATACATGCACGTCGGGCAGCTCTTGCACCAGCCGGACCAGCAGATGGTTGAGCGCGGCCGAGTCCGACTCCACCTTGGCCTCGAAATCAAGGCCCTCGCGGGTGCCGAGCACGGTCAGGCCATGGTCGCCGATGGTGCCGGAAATGAGCACTGCATCACCGGGACGCGCCCTGTCCCCGCCCGGTTCCGGGTCCGCGATGACCTCGCCCACGCCCGTGGTGTTGATGAATATCTTGTCCACGGCCCCCCGGGGCACGACCTTGGTGTCACCGGAAACAACATGCACCCCGGCATGCCGGCAAGCCTCGCCCATGGAGGCCACGATCCGTTCCAGATCGTCCATGGGCAACCCTTCCTCGATGATGTAGCCGCAGGTGATGTAACGCGGTATGGCGCCCATCATGGCCACGTCGTTGACCGTGCCGTGCACGGCCAGCGAACCGATGTCGCCGCCCGGGAAGAAGATGGGGTCCACGGTAAAGGAGTCCGTACTCATGGCCGTCCGGCCGGACAGGGTAAACACGGCCGCGTCATTGAGCCGGTCGAGCTCCTCGTTGCCCAGATGTTCCAGAAACAACCCGGAAACAAGACGCTGCGAAGCGCGCCCGCCACTGCCGTAATCAAGAAGAACCTTGTCGGACATATGATCAATCCACCTTGTATTTGTAGTAGGCCGCGCAGCTCCCCTCGGTGGAAACCATGCACGGGCCGACCGGATTGGCAGGCGTACACGCCTTGCCGAAAAGCGGGCACTGGTCGGGCCGCTTAACGCCCTTGAGAATCTCGCCGCACTTGCAGCCGGGAAGCGCCGGGCCTTCCTCAATGACAATGTCGAACTCCCGCTTGGCGTCGAATTCGACCCACCCGTCGCGAATCTCCAGCCCGGAACCGGGGATCAACCCCAGCCCGCGCCACAGGGCGTCGCAGGGCTCGAAAACCTCGTACATGACATCCATGGCCCGGCTGTTGCCGTGCTCGCTCACAATGCGGGTATACGTGTTGTCCACGCGGGCCTCGCCCCGTTTTCTCCATTCCACCATCCGCAGCAGCGCCTCCAGTATGTCCAGAGGCTCGAACCCGGCCACCACTGCGGACTTGCCGAACGTTTGCGGAATGAACCGATAGGGCTCCACACCGATGACCGCGGACACGTGCCCGGGCAGGATGAAACCGTCCAAAGCGATGTCCTGATCGGAAAGCAACGCATCCAGAGCCGTGGGAACGGTCTTGTGGAAACAGAGGATGCGCAGGTTGCGGATGCCCTCCTGTCGGGCCATCTTCATGGTCCCGGCAATGGTGGGGGCCGTGGTCTCGAACCCCACGCCGATGAAGACCACCAGATCGTCCGGGTTCTCCCGGGCCAGCTTGAGGGTGTCGAACGGGGAATAGACCACCCGGACCCGCGCACCGTCGGCCTGCGCCTTCTTGAGGTTGCGGCCGTTATCGCCGGGAACGCGCATGAGGTCGCCGAACGTAGTCAGGATCACGCCGTCTTTCCCGGCCAGGTCCAGAAACGCGTTGACCTCGGACTCGTGGGTCACGCAGACCGGGCACCCCGGCCCGCTCAGATGCACGATGCCCTCGGGCAAAAGCGAGCGAAGGCCGCTCTGGAAAATGGACACGGTATGGGTGCCGCAGACCTCCATGAAACGCAGCTCGCCATCCAGTTCGCGGGCCAGTGTATCAAGCACGTTCCGGCACAGTTGCGGATCGCCAAAACGATCCAGTATGTCGAAGCTCATGAACTACCCCTCGGTGCCGGTACTCAGGGGACAGTTCGCGTCCTGACTGATGGTCCGCAGGCTCTCCTCGGCCTGTTCACGGTCAAGGATGTTCAGGGCGAACCCGGCATGGATGATCAGGAACTCGCCTATCTGCGGCGGTTCGGGCAGCAGCATCAGCGATGCCCTGATGGTGGTCTGCCCGCGGTCCACGCGGCAGACGGCGATATCGTTCTCAATGGAAAGCACTTCAGCGGGAACGGCAAGACACATGATTTCCTCCCTTGGCGCGGCGCTCGGCCGCTTGTTGCTAACTACGAGACAGCCCCGTCCTCAAACAGTTGCGAAGCCAGATACGCATACCCCTCGTCCAGCGCGTATTCATATTCCATATCCCAGTGAATCCGGGCGCTCATGGCGATATGCGGCAGGGGAACGAATTTCGCGGAGCCGGTAAGCAGCGCGCGATAACACGGATCGGCAATGATCAGGTCCACGGACGGATCGTTCATGAGTTCACCGATTTCAGCCTCGCCGTCAGTGTCACGGTCACCCGCGCCGCGTTCGGCCAGCAATCCGGCGCGCCCTTCGGACTCGCGGAAAAGCGGCTCGCTCGGGGTAACCGAGATCACGTCCGCGCGCGCAATGCCGAAGTCATTGTTCAGGCAATACTTCAACCCGTAGCCGAGGGTCGGCTCTCCGATGATCAGGGCATGCTTGTACGGAGCGGTCTTGTGCGGCCCGGGCGCAGGAGCAGTTTTCTCACCGCGCAGCAGGGCCAGAAAGGCGTCCCGCCCGGCGATTCCCACGGGCATGCCAGTCACGAACGGAATGCCGTAATCGGCGTGCATGCGTTCGGCCAGATCGATTCCGCTGGTGGAAACAACGGCGTTCAAGGCAGCGCCCGGCGCACGGCGCACGCCTTCCAGCGGATCTTCCTGCCCGGTAATTGGCGCGGAAAACACGCTTACGGTCCTGAAACCGGCGGACTCCACGGCCTTGAGCAACGGTTCAATATGGGCCTCCCTGCCCGTGGACAGATGGATGGCCCCGAGAATGTTGATGCCGTCGGTCTGTTTGGGAGCGTCCGGGTCCATGAACTTGTCGGCCAATGCCAGCAAAGCCTTGGACGCGCCCTCGGGATACGGCTCGGAACCGGCCGTGGGAACCATGAACACCGGCATGTCCGTGCGGGCCGCGATAGTGCGGACGAATCCCTTGAGGTCCGTGCCGATGATCTCGGATATGGGCGTGCCGGACAGAGCCACAAAACGCCGGTTCAGGCCCTTGGCCGTCTCGACGATGTTGTCGATGAACTTGTCGTCGTTGCCCAGAATGACGTCCATTTCCAGAAGCCCGGCACCCACAACGGTGGCCGGGCCGCGATACCAGCGCGGCTCGTCCTCGATGTTGATGTGCCATGCCCCGCCGGCAGGACCGTAGACGACCACGAGCCCCTCGAAATCGTACAGCGCGGAACTGACGCCGAAGTAGCCCGTGGCAAGGGGGAGAAGGTGATGATATTCTTTCATGAGTGTCCCTTAGATGAGGAAGTCGTGACCGTAGATCCAGTCGTGGTTGGAAACGGGATTTGCCAGTGCCTCGCGGGTCTGCTCCAGCATCCAGAGCGTGGCCTCGAAGCCGTACTTCTGCTCCTGATAGCGCGACAGGGGCACGTTGGCCGCGTTGGCGCAATAGATGCCCGCGTCCACACCGTAGGCGACCTCCACATGGTCGAACGGCTCGATTTGCCCGCACAGCGCCGGATGGGAAGCGTTGTAGACCATGATCTCCGGCCTGATTTCCCGCAGCCGGGCCACAAGATCCCATTCATAGGGCTTGATGGTGCCGCGCGCGAACAAGGTGTCCACGTCCACGCCGTTCTCCAGCAGCGCCAAGGCCAGCTCGAACGGGCTGCCGTTGATGCTGCACCCCACGGCCACGGACTTGCCGCGCAATTCCTCGAACATGGGTTCGGCCGCCTGCCGGGCGTCCTGCTCGTACCTGTCGATATCAAGAGAGCGACCCACGGCTTCGGCAATGCGTGCGTACTGCTCACGGATGGCCGCAAACCCGTAGGATGTGGGCGCGAAACAGGTTGGAATGCCCATTTCGCTTTCCATTTTTCCGCTCAACCCGTTGGCCAGCGGATGCATGACTACCGACGCCCTCCCCCGGGCCATGCGCGAAAAGGCCTTCAGGTCCGGGCACAGGGGAATCTGGATGACCTCGTCCATGCCCGCGTCACCGAGAACCCGGTACAGCTCGCCCTGATCCGAGAGCGGCATGAACGTTCCCAGCAGATTGACCACGCCGTCGTCTACGACACGCTCTTCGTCCTTCAGAAAATCGAAGAACGAGGTGTAGGCCGAGGTGAACGGCGATTCCTTGAGCCCTATGGTGATGGGCGCCATGGCCCCGAGAATGATCTTCCGGCCCGTGGATTGTTCCAGCCGGTTGATGACCCCGGTGAAGTCCGTGCCCAGAATGTAGTCCGGGCAGCCCACGATCAGGAAAACGACCTTCTCGTCCCGGCGCGCGATGATGTCGGCCACGCCTTTTTCCAGCTTGCCCAGATGGTTGCCCATGGACATGTCCAGTTCGGACAGGCACAGCATGTGGAAACGCTCGGTGAATCCGCGCGCGTGGGCCATGAAGGCCGAATGGCGCAGGCAGGCCGAAGGCCCGACCATGACCGCCACGGATTCGGGCAGCAGCAGGCAGGTTTCTATGACGCCCCAACCGGCCAGGTTGGGGCCCACTCCCTCAAGCGGGGCAAAGGGAAAGTCCGGTTTCGATTTCAGGTCTTCCACCCGGATTCGGGCGTGATCCAGTTCCATGTATATCTCCTTCCCGTATGGTGGCTCAGGCTGCGTTGCGGCCAGCGCCGAAATCGACGATGGTCCGGGCCAGATCAAAGAAACGTTCCGAAGTGGCGAGCGAACGGTCACCCTCCACGACGGTGCGCCCATCTTCCTCGAAACGGTGGATGGCCGTGTCGCGGGGGATCACGCCGATGACCGAGGTCTCCATCTCGTGCGCGAACTCCTCCACGCGCTCCACCTCGTTGTCCATGTCCCGGCAGTTGAGAATCAGCCCGCCCAGTTCCGCATAGTTGCGGTCCGCGAAATTGCGCAGGGCCGTGATGATGTTCCGGGCCGCCAGCAGGGCCATTTTTTCGCCCGAGGTGACGATGCAGACCTTGTCCGCAAAGCCCTCGCGCATGGGTACGGCAATGCCGCCGCAGACCACGTCCGCCATGATGTCGTACAAAACCACGTCCGGCCTGTAGGCTTCATAGGCCCCCATCTCGTCCAGCAGGTCAAAAGCCGTGAGCATGCCCCGGCCGAAACAGCCCACGCCGGGGGTGGGACCGCCCACCTCCATGCAGGCCACGTTGCCGAACCCGCGCTTGACGATGGCGTCCAGCGTGTCCGGTTTCCCGTTTTCCTGCAGGTATTGCAGGATCGGTGGCGGAGGCGTGCCCCCGAGCAGGTTGATGGTGGAATCGGTCTTGGGATCGCAGCCCAGTTGCATGACGTTGTGCCCCTCCAGCCCCAGTGCGGCGGAAATGCTGGAAGTCACCGTGGACTTGCCGATGCCGCCCTTGCCGTAAATCGCTACCTTGATCAATGCCGCTCTCCTTGCATTTTGAGTGAATGTCCCTTGTCCTCGCCCGGGACCCTCCCGGCCCGCTTCAGCACGTTTCTGGCCTCGTCCACGGAAACGTACCGCTTGTGCGTGGTGATCTGGAATTCATATTCGATCTTGTCCTCCCGGCTCTTCAGAAACGGGTTGCAGTTGGGCATGATGACGTTGGCCCCGCCCAGGGCCATGGCCCGATACTGGCCGTTGTCCGGGTCCAGCGTGGCCACGGTGTTGGCCGCGGCCATGTGCGTGTTGCCCGTGACGATCCGCGTCAGGGCGAAAACCCGGAGCATCAGCTCCATGTCTCCGGCCGCCTCGTCCCTGAGCGGTGTCTGCGCATGGGGGATGAACGGGCCGATGTTGATCATGTCCGGCTGGAATTCCTGAAAAAAGAGAATATCCTCGCACAGGTCGTCCAATGTCTGCCCGGGCAGGCCCACGATGTTGCCAACGCCCACCTGAAAGCCCAGTTCGCGCAGTTCGTCGATGGCATGCAACCGATCCTCGAGCCGGAGCCCTGATCGCATGCGCGAGTACAGTTCGGGATTCATGGTTTCGTGTTTCATCAGGTACCGCTCGGCCCCGGCGTCCCGAAAGGCTGCCAGATCGTCGCGGGAACGCTTGCCCAGGCTCAGAGTAATGGCCACGTCCGCACCGTCCAGAATGCGCTCGATAATGGAACAGAGCATGGAGCGCGTGTAGTACGGATCCTCGCCCGATTGCAGGACCACGGTCCGCAGGCCTGCCTCGGCAATGGCCATTGCCGTGTCCACGATCTCGTCCTCGGTCATGCGGAACCGTTTGCACTGGCCGTTGTCCTTGAGCAGCCCGCAATACAGGTCGTTGCACCGGCAATAGTTGGAGAAATGGACCACGCCGCGCAACTGGGCGGTATCGCCCACCCGCTCCCGGCGCACCCGGTCCGCCTCGGCGAACAGGGCTTCCTGCCCGGCATGATCCCCAAGGCGTTCACGTATGGTTTGTCGATTCATGTTCAGCTTCCTTTGTTCACAAGAGGGTCAGGCCGTGATCAGGGAGGTCCGACCGGTATCCCGGTCCTCGACCATCACATGGCAGGTATTGCAGGGGTCCAACTGATGCAGGGTCCGCAGAATCTCCACGGGGCTGTCGGGGTCGGCCACGAACGCGCCCGCAAGTGCGCTTTCCAACGGTCCCGGCGCTCCCCGGGAATCGCGCGGGGAAAAATTCCACAGCGACGGAATCAGGTACTCGTGGTTCACGATCCGGCCATGGTCCCAGCAAACCGTATGCGCAAGGCTGCCCCGGGGCACTTCCACCCTGCCGACACCGGTCCCGGACGCGGGCAGAACGAAATCCGCGTCATGCCGGTCTTCGGCTTGCCAGACGCCCTCCAACTCCTCCAGCCAGCCGAACACGGACCGCATCCCGGCCGCGCACTCAATGGCGCGGGACAGAACCCGCCCCATGGTGGAATTCATGGCCTCCAGGGATAGTCCGCCGTCATCGAGGACCGCGGTCATGGTCTGCCGCACCTCGTCCCGGCCGTGAAGCCAGCCGCCCAGCACCCGTGCCAGCGGACCGACTTCGCAAGCATCCCGACCGTGCCGGGGAGCCGACAGCCAGAAAAAATCATCCCGCTCCCAGCGAAAAGACGGCCTGTTCCAGTCCGAGGACAAACGGTAACAGCTCCGGTCTTCGTTGCACCAATCAGGTTCGGACTCCTCCCGGACAGCTCCGCCCTCGGAAGGCAGAACACGCCATGAGGCCTCATCGGCTCCGGGAACGATCAGGCTGCCCGGCCCGGCGCCGTCCCATGTCAGAAAGGCATGTCCCCGGCCCTTTTCGGCCCATGGGCCGTACACGCGGGCAATGTGCGCCACGTCACCGGGAAAGACCGAAGAAACGAAATCCCGGCATTCCGCGAGAGCTGCGCGCAACCGCCCGATGACCGGCACGTCCAGGTCGAGGTCGGACGACAATCCGCCCAGACGGTAGGCACTGAAGCCCTTGGGGCCGCAGCCCAGCAAACCCAGAGCCGTTTGGAGCGACGCGCCCGCGCGGATTGCCCGCAGGGCGTGGCCGTACAGCAGCAGATGCAATTCGCCGGCGCCACGATACGCGGCCTCGGGCATTGGTGCGGGATGGGCCTTTGCCAGCGAGGCGAGCCGTTCCCGAACCATGCGGAAATGATCCGCGTCCTCGTCCGGCATCGTGCTCAGCCGAGCCGTTTCCACGGCATCGGCGGCCAGTGCGGCAGCAAGACTTGCCCAGTCGGATAAATGGAATTGATAGAAATGGAGCAGGTGCTCCTGAATACATCGCAGGGATTGGACAATCCTGCGCACCAGCACGGCGCTGTGCGGCAGCACCACCCCGGCCAGATCCTCCACGGCCCGGATGGCGGCCAGCGCATGCCCGTCGTTGCACAGGCAGTGCGGCTGGTTGACGAAGCGCGGGCGGCCCTGCCCGTCCAGCTCGCCCCGGAGCAGAACATTCATGTTCCGCACCATGCGGCCGGTGCTCCAAACCTTGTTTACACGCCCGCCCTCAAGGCGGACATGGGTGACGAACGCGTTACCGGAACAGGAAACGATCTCCTGCGCGCTCACATCCGAACCGAAGGTTGAACGGGCCTTCTGAACGGCTATGGAATCTGTCATGATACCTCCTCGGCACCCCGCACGAGGAAGGAAGGAAAATGAAGGGGGAGCGAAAGACGTCGACGTGCAACCACAGGAGAACGAAACGTCAATATGCGCTCGCCCTAAGGTCAGAAAAACCCTTCCCGCAGGATGCATTCACAACTCAAGTTGTGGAGATGGCACGATAAACAAGTGGTAACACCAAGTCAAGATATTGAATCTATTTTTGCTATTAATTTTATAAACGTGACACACACTATGGATGTCGGCTCATGCGGACCCGACGCCGTGTTGCGATCCACCGCAAAAGTCATCACCCGGGCCGAACAGAAAAACCGCAAAAGAACAGGCATTCCCATTGGTTCTGGAACGAACGTGCGGGGCGCCCCGGTCAATTCAGAACAACAGTCCGGCAGTCGTACCCCCTTGTGTTACCGGGGAAATACCTGCATAGTGACATGTAACAATCTTTTCCCAAAAAAACGTCCCTTGTGTCCCGGTGGCTTTGGAGAGACACGAAGCTCGCCACGCCCTTTCTCAACGTGGAGGTTCCGGTGGAATACCTTGAAATCTTTCAGCGCAACATCGGTCTCTTCACTCCCGAACAACAGCACCGCCTCAAAGACGCCACGGTGATCGTGGCCGGAGCGCGCGACCAGTGCCAGACCGAGGCCCAGACGCTGGCCCGATTCGGCGTGGGGGAAATCCGCCTGCTCACCGTGCCGGACGACTCGGACGCTGAACCGGGCTCCGGCCCGGACCTGCTGGGCCGCTCCGAAGAGCCGTTTGCGAACGTGATCCGCGACACCACGCCCCACACCAGCGTGCGCACGCTCGACATGGCCGGCGCATCCACCGAGTCACTGCAGGAATTCGCGGGCGGCGCCGCAATCATCATTGATACGCTGGAACCGGAACGGATGGACCTCAAGACTCCCCTGGCCGATCTGGCGCGAACGATGGAAATATTTCTCATCGCCACGCATCCCCTGCCCATGGGAAGCCTCATGGTGGTCTTTGCACCCGGCGGAAAGACCCCGGAATCATGGTACGCAGCCCTGCCACAGCCAATCCCGGCCAGCGGCGGCACGGCGGCCGGGCTTGCGCTCAAGGCTGGCATGGGAGCCGCCGAGGCCGCCCTGATCCTGACCGGGATGCGCCCCCCGGCAGACGTGATCGCCGCGCCCGAATATGTCACCTTCAACGCTCTGGACCGGCGGTTCACGCGCCACGCCGCTCCGAATACGGAAACCAGCCGATGAACACCCCGTCCCTGAACAGAATATTGCATCTGGCAGACCCCGGCACCTACGAACCATGGCGACCCGTGAACGGTGCCGGATACCATCTGGGAACCATCAGCATCGGCGGCCGTCCGGTTTACGTGCTGGCCACGGACACGGACAACCCGGTCAAGGCCTCGCCCTACGAGGGCATCAAGCGGCAGGCGGCCTTTCTGCAACATATTGCGGACGATCCGGCGCCTCTGGTCCAGTTGCTGGACATCCCCGCGCACATGAAGACGCTCAAGGGCAAGACGCCCATTCCCCGGGACGCCATGCGCCTGCTGGCCGGGGATCAGGGCATCGGCGGCACCTATGCCTCGCTTGCCCGTCTGGAAGGAGTGGTCCCCCGGGTGACGGCCATCTTCGATACCATCGGCGCGGCCCTGTCGTTTCCCTCGGCTCTGGGTGACGCCCTGATCATGACCGAGGACGCGGCCCTGTGCATCGGCCGTCCGGACGCGGTCACCCACATGACCGGACAGCAAACAGATTTCCAGCGCCTTGGCGGCGCCACGATTCACGCGGCCACCACGGGCATTGCCCATGCCACGGCAAAGACCGAGGCCGGGGCGCTGACCTGGATGCGCCAATGGCTCGCCTACTGGCCGGACAGGGCGGGCCAACCGTTTCCCGAGGCCAAGCCCGTGCAGCCCGCCAACGATCTGGCGGCGCTGGGTCCGGGGCTGACCGAATGCGGGTTCAACGCGCCCCTTGCCATGCACACTGTCATCAAGGGCGTGGCCGACGGCGGCTCCTGGCTTGAGATGGGTGCGGAGCATGCCGGGGAATGCATCACCGGACTGTGCCGCGTGCAGGGACGGCCGCTGGCCGTGGTGGCGTCCGACTCCACGGTGCGCGGCGGAGTGCTCTTTCCCGAGACGTGCCGCAAGATGACACGCTTCATCCGGCTCTGCGGCCAGTTCGCCATGCCCGTGGCATTTCTGGCCGACACCCCGGGATTCATGATCGGCGAACAGGTGGAGCACCACGGCATCGTTCAGGCGGCCGCGGACCTCTATGCCGCCATTGCGAACAGCCCCTCTCCCAAGGTCTGCGCCGTGGTGCGCAAGGCGTATTCCGCCGGACTCTACGCCATGGCCGGAGCCGGATTCGGCGCGAAATTCTGGGCCCTGCCCGGCGCATCCATTTCCGTATTCGGTCCGGAAGCCATCGCCCGGTTCAGCGATGACCGGGACATGCCCGAGCCCGCCCGGAACGCAGCACGGGAGATGCTCGCCGGAGCCTTGGACCCGCAACGATTTCTTGACGAAGAACTCATCGACGCCGTGGTTTCCTGGGAAGACCTGCGGCCCTGTCTGGCCGGATTCGCGGCCGGGAAATAACAACCGGAGAAGCCCATGGACACGAAAGCCATAGAACAGATCATCAATCTGGCCGAGGCCAGAGACCTGGACGAACTGGAGGTTGAGGAAAAAGGCACGCGCATCCGCGTTGTCCGGCGGTCGGCACGGGTGGTTTCCGGCCCGGCCATGGCCCCCCCGGCGGCAACGGGCCACCCCGCTCCCGGCGGCGAAACGGACATCCCGGACGGCCTTTCCGCCGTGCGCAGCCCCACGGTGGGTATCTACCTCGCCCCGGACAACGACGATGGTCCGGGCCTGCCACAGGTGGGCGACCGCGTCGAGCCCGGCACCGTGCTGGGGTATGCGGAGGCCATGAAAATGCGCACCGAAATCACGGCGGACACGGGCGGCGAAATCGTGGAGGTGCTCGTGACCGACCAGCAGCCCGTACAGTTCAACGCTCCGCTTTTCCTGCTTCGCCCGGACGCACGGTAGGGACAGGACATGCGCCGCGTACTCATCGCCAACCGGGGGGAAATAGCCCTGCGCGTCATCCGCACCTGCCGTGAGCAGGGGGTGACCTCCGTCCTCGCCCATTCCGAGGCGGACGCAGACTCGCTGGCCGCCCGTCAGGCTGACGAGACCATATGCATCGGGCCGCCGCCAGCCCTCAAAAGCTACCTTCACATTCCGTCCGTGGTGGGCGCGGCACGCGCCTTCAACTGCGACGCCATCCACCCCGGCTACGGGTTCCTGTCCGAATCCGGGGAACTGGCCCGCGCCTGCGACGAGGCAGGCGTGATTTTCATCGGCCCCAAGGCCGCAACACTGGAACACATGGGCGACAAGATCAAAGCCCGGCAGACCGCATCCGAAGCAGGCGTGCCCGTGATACCCGGCAGCCCCGGCGCGGTTGAATCCGCAGAACAAGCCATGGCCATGGCCGGTTCCGTGGGGTACCCGGTGCTGCTCAAGGCCGCCATGGGCGGCGGCGGCATCGGCATCCGGCCGGTGGAGTCGGACAAGGCCATGGCCCGCCTGTTCGCCGAGGCCTCGGCAGAGGCAGCCGCCGCTTTCGGGGACGGACGGCTGTATGTGGAAAAACGGCTCACGAACATGCGCCACGTGGAAGTGCAGATCATGGGCGACGGACGCGGCAATGCCGTGCACCTGTTCGAGCGGGATTGCTCCCTGCAGCGCCGCCGCCAAAAGCTCATCGAGGAGGCCCCGGCCGTGCTCGTGGGCGAGGCCACACGAAAAAAACTGCACCGTGCCGCCGTGGATCTGGCCCGCGAGTTGAAATACCGGGGGGCCGGGACCGTGGAATTTCTGGTCCGCGGCGAGGATTTCCACTTCATGGAGATGAACGCGCGCCTTCAGGTCGAGCACGGGGTCACAGAAATGATCACGGGCACGGATCTGGTGGCCGCGCAACTGGCCGTGGCCCGGGGCGACGGTCTGCCATGGGCCCAATCGACCATCACGGCGCAGGGACATGCCATGGAATGCCGCATCAACGCGGAAGACCCCGTGACCGCCATGCCTGCGCCCGGCACAGTGCGCGAACTGGCCCTGCCGTCCGGACCCGGCGTGCGCGTGGACACCGGCCTTTTCCCGGGTCTGGAAATCCCGGTCTGGTACGATTCGCTGGTCGCCAAGATCGTGGCCCACCACGAAACCCGGGAGCAGACGAAGCAGCGCATGCTCCGCAGTCTGGCCGAGACACGGATCACGGGCGTCACGGTCAACACCGCCATGCACGAAACCATGATCGAAACCGACCGCTTTGCCGAGGCAACGGTCTGAATCCATTTTCAGGGGAGTCCGCCATGAACGAAGTCGCCATATACAATGAAGCCGTGAAACGGGTACCCGCCTACCGAAAATTTCTCATGGAAAAGACGGGAACCATCCCGGAGGTGAACAGCCCGCAGGACTTCGCCAAGGTTCCGCTCATGGACAAGGCGAGCTACATTCTTCAGCATCCGCTGGAAGACCTGTGTCTGGACGGCGACACAAGCTGTGCCCACCTCTGGCTGCGCAGTTCCGGCACCTCGCACGAGCCGTTTTTCTGGCCGCGCCGCCACGAGGACGAAAAGGATTTCCCCCAAGGCATGGCAAAACTCTTCCACCACTATGTGGCCCCGGAAAACCAGCCCACTCTGGTGGTGGTCGGGCTGGCCCTCGGCCCCTGGGGCACGGGAATCCAGACATCCTACGCCTTCCGGGTTCTGGCCGGCGACCATCCCGGCCTTGCCGTATGCTCGCCGGGGCTCAACGCCGACAACATCATCGAGGTTCTGGAACGGATCAGCCCCATGTACCGGCAGACACTGCTGCTGAGCTATCCGCCTTTCGCCAAGAACGTTCTGGAAGAAGCCGCAGAGCGCGGCATCGACCTGCCGAGCCGGAACATCCACTGCATGGTGGGCGGAGAAGGCATCAGCGAGCGCTACCGCGAACGCATGTGGAAGCTCCTCGGCCACACGGACAGGGACCTGCATTCGGTCTGGTCCCTGTACGGGTCCACGGATTTCGCCAACGTGGGTTTTGAAAACCCGCTGACCATTGCGGTGCGCCGCATCCTGATCCAAAACAACCTGTGCGAAAAAATCCTGGGCGAACCGGCCATCCCCATGCTTTTCCAGTGCGCGCCCAACAATTCGCACTTCGAGACGGTGGACGGTGAACTGGTGGTCAGCCGCATACAGGGCATCCCGCTCATCCGCTACCGCAGCGGGGACCACATCCGGTTCATTCCGCGCGAGACCCTTCTGGCCGAACTGCGCGAAACCGGATTCGACGCGGAACAGGCAGTCCGCGACGCGGGGCTGCCCGTGCCGGAAACGCCCACGCCGTTCGCCGCGCTCTACGGCCGCATCGACCAGACCATTTTCTTCTACGGCGCGAACATGACTCTGGACCAGATCAGAACGGCGCTCGAAGCCCCGGCCCTGTCCGCCTATTTCAATGGCCGCTATCTGGCCCGAGCGGACGAGGATGACCAGGGCAACCCGGTCATCGAGATAACCCTGCCCCAATCCGAGGCTCTGACCAAGGCCGACCCGGACCAACTGGCCGACATCTATGCCGGGGAGTTCGCCAAGGTGCAGTCGGAATTTCGACAGGTCTGCGACCAGAAGCCCGGCCACCGGTTCATCCGCATCAAATCCGCGCCGGACTCGGCATTCGAGCTGGGCTGGAAAACCCGACACATGTAATCGCCATGAAAGACAAGCTTTCCCCACTGCTGCGCCCGCTGCTCCTGATCACCGCCATGTTCGCGGCCATGGGCGGCCCGGCCCTTGCCCCGGCCCTGCCCGAGATCAAGGCGACTTACCACGCCATTCCGGGCATCGAATTCTGGACCAAGTGGCTGGTGGGCATCTCCGGACTGTTCGCCGCCATCGGCGCGCCGCTCTTCGGCTGGCTCAGCGACAACTGGGGCCGCCGCCGCTCCCTTGTTCTGGCACTGGCAGGCTGGGGCGTATTCGGCGGCAGCGGCATGATCGAGCAGCCCTTCTGGATGCTCCTGATGGGACGGGCCGGACTGGGACTGAGTCTGGGCGGGCTGCTGGCGGCCAACACCGCGCTCATTGCGGAAAGTTTCGGCAGCATGGAACGGCGGCGCATGATGGGCCTGCAGTCCACCTGCACGTCGCTGGGCGTCATCTTCTCCCTAATCATCAGCGGCTGGCTGGCCGAGCTGCACTGGCACTGGTGCTTTTCCCTGTATCTGCTGGCACTGGTGGCCCTGCCTCTGGCACTGCTCACCCCCACGCCAAAGGCATCGCCCGCGCCCACCGGCGAACGGCCGCCTTCGCCGTTCGTGGGCAGCTTCCTGCTGATCACCCTGTTCGCCCTGCTGGGCATGGCGGCCTTCAACGTCATCCCCACACAGATTCCCTTTTTCCTCAAGCAGGAGGGAGACTATGCGGCCAGACACCTGGGCATGGCCCTGACCATCATGCCCATCGTTTCCGGCATCACGGCGCGATTCTACGCCACCATTTCCCGTACCACGGGGCTGTGGAACCTCTTTCTGATGGGGGGCGGATTCCTGATGGCGGGTTTCTTTGCCATCAGCTTTTCCCACGGCTCGACGCTGAGCCTGACGGGCATGGCTCTGGTCGGCATCGGCATCGGCATCTCCATGCCCCACGTCAACGTGGTCATGGCCACCATCATCCCGCCCCGCTCCGTGGGACGCGCCCTGGGCTTTCTGGCCGGGTGCAAGTTCCTCGGCCTGTTCGCTTCGCCGCTGATCATGCAGCCCGTGCTGGCAGCCTCGGGCTACCGCGACATGTTCCGGTTCGCGGGCGTCCTGCTTTTTCTGGGCGCGGTGCTGCTGGCCGTTGCCGGTCCCCGGTTCCATGCCCGGGACGTGCGCAATGGCCGTTGCCTGACGGACGAGCCCACCCCCGTCCACAACAACCCGGAGGGAGTATGACTCCGACCCCATTTTCGCCCGATGCGGGCATTTCCGCCTTCACTCATGAACACCGGCGAAAGCTGGCCGCCTCCAAGGTCGTCGTGGCGGGCGTGGGCGGCGTGGGCGGCATCGAGGCCGCTGTTCTGGCCGGGCTGGGCGTGGGCGAGATGACCATCTTCGACCCCGGCATTTTCGACGAACCGGACATGAACCGCCAGTTCGGCGCCACGGTTTCCACTCTGGGCGAAAACAAGGCCGTAGCCACGGCCCGGCAACTGCGAAAAATCAACCCCGCCATGCGGCTCACCGTGCTCGACCACGCGCCGCCCACGGCCGAAACGCTGGACGAAATCATGGCCGGAGCCCACGTGGCCATCGACGCCATCGACTACATGGGCTTCGACTACAAGGCCCTGTTCGCGCAGTGCGTGCGCCGGGCAGGACTCTACAACTTCACCGCGCCCATCTCCGGGCTGGCCACCGCGATCTTCATCCTGGACCCCGACGGGATCACGCTGGAGGAACTGTACGACGCCCCCGCGGACGAGTCACTGTGGCCCGCGCACAAGCTGCCTCTGGACCGGCTGCTCGGCCCCAAACTCTATGGCCCACTGGTGGCGGACATGATGGAGGGCCGCCGCACCTACCTGAGCAACTGCGCCGGGATCGCCACCTTCAACGGCGGTCTGGTGGCACTGGAAATAGCCCTGCTCCTGACCGGACTGCGCAGCCCCGAAGAGTTGGTGTGCGCTCCCGAGGCCGTGTACGCGGATTTGCTCACCCGCGAGTGCGGCTCCTACAATCTCATGGAGGCCAAGCAATCATGACCGCACCGTCCGAGCTCACGCTCCAATACCGCTGGAAACTCGTCCGCACGGACGGCAGCCCCCACCTGCTATACTACGGAGTGCGCAACCCGCCCCGCCACCACGAGGTGCTTGTGCCCGTGTCCGAAGAACTGGCCGGCAGGCTGGAGTCCGGCGCGGCCCTGAACGACGATTCCCCGGAAATCCTGGCGCTCAGTGAACAGGGCATTCTGGTCCCGCCCGGCAAGGTGCGGCAGGCCCCGACCCCGGAAACCATGCAGACCTGCACCCGGTGCGTGACCAACGACTACGTGGTGCCCGGCCTCGAATTCGACGAAGAGGGAGTGTGCGCCCTGTGCCGGTGCTACGAGCTCCCGGCCCCGAAGCGGCATTCCGCCTTTGCCACCGTGACCGAACAGGAACTCAGGCAGCTTGGCGAAAACAGCCACGGCTCCCGGTTCGACGCCATGGTCCTCTACACCGGCGGCAAGGATTCCTCGTTCATGCTCTGGCTCCTGGCGCGCAAGTTCGGCCTGCGGGTTCTGGCCGTATTCTGGGACATGCCCTATTGCAGCGAGGCGGCCTATGCCAACATCCACCGGGCGCGCACGGCCATGCCCGAGGTGGAATTCGTGCAATGGACAATTTCCCTGAACACCGTGCACCGGGCCATGGCCGCGAAATGGCGCTCCCACGGCTGGCCCTGCCTGTGTCCCAGTCCGGCCTTTGCCCTGTTCTATCCCATGGCCGCGCGCATGGGCATTCCCCACGTCTTTCTCGGAGTGGAGGACATTCAGGCCGCAGTGCTGGACCACGTGGTGGCCCCGGCCGGTCCGTCCGGCACGCCGCCCACGCCCAGAGAGCAGACCCTGCGTTTTCTCGCCACACGGGCCATTCCCCGGCCCCAGAAGGTTCCCGTGCGCTGGCCCGACGAAATGGCCAACTACCATGCGGCGGTGCGCGACGTCCTGCCCAACGAATTTGCGGAACTGACCGAATTGGTGGAACAAGCCTCCCGCGACGAGAACGTGCACCTGCCCCTGATCGCCCGGCTGGAAACCAACGAGGCCTACGGCACATGGAAGGACGCCCAGCACATCATCGAAACGGAGATGGGATGGCGGCGGCCCGAGAATCAGGATTCCCTGCTGCATACCAGTTGTGTGCTGGAGCCGGTGAAGGACTATTTGCAGATGGAACGGTTCCGGGCCATGCGCACGGTGTTCATGCCCCAGTCCATGGTGGAACTGGGCGCGGCGGTCTCCTTCGGGCTCACCCCGAGAGAAGAAGCCTTGGCCTCGGTCAAAGAGCTGGGCTACTGGGCGCCGCCGCCGGTGCTGGAACGGCTGACCAACGATCTGGGCGTAACCCCCGAAGACGTGGCCGAGGCAACGGACGAACTGCCCTCGGGCATGGCGCGCTGGGCCGGAGTGGACCATGCGTAATGCGGACCATCCCTACGGCTCCACGTTGCGGATACCCAACAGCCCCCTGTGGATCGAAGCGGCGCTCGAGCATACCGAGGCCCTTGCGCGAGCCGTGGGTTTTGATGCGGCGGAAAGCAACAAGATCCGGCTGGCCACCGAGGAGGTTCTGGAGTTCTTTCTGCGGGCCGGAAACGAGGGACAGGACTGCCCGCCCGTGATCCTCCACCTCAACCCGCGCGCCCATGAATTCTTCATCCGGCTGACCACCAAGGGCATGCCTTTCGACGTCCGCAATCTCCCGGCATTCGATCCGCAGGAGGACCCGGCCCACCCCGCCCTCGACGGGCTGGGCCTGCATCTGGCCCGCTGGGCCCTGAACCGGATATCGTTCCACAACATGGGCCGGGAAGGCATTCAGGCGGAACTGATCAAAAACCGGCCGGAGGCCCGGGTGCAGGACATTCTGGGTTCGTCCGCCATGGAAAACGCGCGCGAGACCGGAGCGCAGGTCCCGGTGAAGGACTTCGACATCCGCCCCCTGCGAACCGGAGAAGAGCTGGAGGTTTCCCGGTGCGCCTACCTCACCTACGGCCACTCCTACGAAGGATTCATCTATTATCCCGAACACATTGTGGAAATGAATCAGGATGGGCGATTGCGCTCTCTGGTGGCCGTGACCCCGGACGGAGACATCATGGGACACTGCGGACTCAAGAGTTCGCCCGAGCACAAGAACCGGACCGAGCTCGGCGTCCTTTTTGTCCGGCCCAAATACCGGAAAAACAACGTGGGCGGCTCCTTGTGGAAAGCGGCGGTGGATCTGGCCCGGCACGAAGGATTTGCTTCGGTCTTTGCCCGGTCCGTCACTGGACACAAGGCTTCCCAACGTCTGGCCGAGGAAAACGGGTTTCACGACTGCTGCCTGTTCCTGAACCTGTGCCCGCCCAACGTGGAACTCAAAAGCATCGGCGGCACCCAGCAGGGCAAGATGAGCCTCATGCTTCAATGGCTGGGTCTTCATCCGCCGCACGCCCGCAGCATCCACCCGCCAGAACGCTACGCAAAGATCACGGCCGATCTCTACCGGCGGGCAGGGATTCCCCTGACCGAGGCGGAGAAGGCCCCGGTCCCAGGCGGCGATCCGCTGCTCCACTTCGACCGCATCCCGGACCTCAACGTGGGCATACTCGAAACCGAGGACATCGGCTCCGCCCCGGCCAACGTGATCAACTGGGCGCTCCAGTGCACCCGTTTTCTCTGCCGCGAAAAGCTGGACACCATCTACCTGTTCCTGAATCTGGAACAGCCGGGCGCGGCAGAAGTGGCCGAAGCGTGCGCCAACGGCGGATTCATCTTTGCGGGCATCTCCCCGAACCATTTCCCCAAGGCCGACGGGCTGGTCATGCAATACCTGAACATGCAGGGCGACCCCTTTGCGCATCTGAAAACCCTGAGCGAAACCGCCCGCATGCTCCGCACCTTCATCCGCGACGAGTGGACCACACGGGAGGGCTGACGCCGGGCAGGACCAAAAGCCTTGTGCAAACGGTCATCCTGTATGTCTGAAACCGCCCGAGGGACCAATACAACTGTCCACCCAAAAAACGCCGCTCAGTGGTCCAACAAAGTGGACCCACTTCTCCAACCGAGACAAGGGAGCAACCAAATGAAACCATTTTACGCATTGCTCGTTGTAATCGCACTGTCTTCTTTTGCTGCAGTCGCCCAAGCCCAGGAGGATCCTTATGTCGGCAGTTACTCCTGTTCGGGGGACCCACAGGAGGGGTGCGGTTTTTACGGAGGTACCATTTATCCCATCAGCAATGTGGTTGTGACCAAGGCTGGTGATCGATACAAATTCTGCCTCCAATACCAGCAAGGCAGTGATTCTCAGACTTGCAAGAAAACCGACATTGTCAACGGCCAGGCCAAATGGAAAGGAAGCAGAATGCTGGTCCCGTATGAATTGGAATTCTTCAACGAGACAACGGTGACGATCAGCGGCTCTTCGATAAAGATTGAAGAGAAGGGCGTAGCCAACGGGGACGCCGGTGTCTGCGATCTTACGATGCAAGCCATCTGCACCGAATAGACGTAACGGGCATTTATCGAATGGCTTGGAAGGAAAACCTTCCAAGCCTTTACAATTCGTGGTGGAGCTGGAGGGGGTCGAACCCGCGACCTCTTGCATGCCATGCACGAGGACGGACGCGTAACACTTGAAATATTTTGACTTATTATTTTGAAGTCAACAGAAAATCAGTGGTGTTGGAGGTGTATTGAATGCGTTTGGTTGACCGGATGGTTGACCAGAATTCGGACTAGAATTGCCGCTCCACATCCATGCTTTGATGCAGAACCCTAACAATTATCACTGTCTCGTCCTCAACGCGATAAAAGACGAGATGTTTGCCCACAGGATGACTGAAGTACCCTTCTCGGATGTAGTCGCAATTCCTACCGATGCCGACATTCTCCGCGATCAAATGGAGGGATTGGTCAAGCCGCAAGAGATATTCCTTACGCTGCTCAACGCCCCAAGTCGTTTGGGTGTAACGAGCTATACTTTTGAGGTCGGCATACGCCTTGTTGGTAAGCTGAAATCGCATCTAGCCGTCCAACTCGGCAGACAGCTTTTCGAGGGAGTAATCGGCAATGCCGCTCTTCTCGCCTTCGATGAGTGCGAGCTGAAGCGCTTTGACTTTGGCCTCGCGCTCCTCAAGGAGACGCAATCCTGCGCGAATAGCTTCGCTGGCGGAATTGAAACGCCCTTCCTTGACTTGGTTGCTGATAAAGTTTTCGAAATGTGGGCCAAGCGTAACGCTGGTATTTTTTTGCATTTTGTCCTCCGTATACCTTACTCAGCACGATAATATTTATTGGTACCAAAGGCAAGCGTCCAAAAAATCCAACACGTAACATTGTAACCAACCAGAAAAATTATTAATGTAGATTAAGTAATAGGCAACTCTCAAAAAGGGATGATTATGAGCGAAGGCAATGATTTAAAGCTCTATTGTAATTTAATGAGTGAAATAAAGCGCCGAGACCAAGTCATCAGGTCTCTTCTCCAAGGAACCACCACGACATTATACCCAATGACAAACATTGAATCTATCTATTTACAAATCAGAAAAATACTTGAGCTAATTGCACTTGGATCAATGGTGGCGAATAAAAAGGAATACTCGAAGCAGCATGCAAAATTTCAGAATCACTACAATGCGAAATTCATTCTAAATGATCTAAAAAATATCAACCCTGACTTTTATCCCAAGCCAATAAAAGAGACAAAAAGCGACCAACCTGGAATAGCAAGTCAATGGCAGGAATACGATGGTAGGGCATTGTCTAAAGATGATTTCGTCAAATTATATAAACGATGTGGGTCTTTGATGCATTCACAAAATCCGTATGGGAAGAACAAGAACATCTCTTTTTACAAAAGCAATATCGAAATCTCACTTCAAAAAATTGAAGGACTGCTAAACAGCCACACGGTTCAGTTACTCAGTGGTAATTTATATTTAATACACATGAAGGAAAAAGGACATGACCAAGTCCGTGGCTATATTTTCAAAAAGGTAGCGAACACCATCAAATAGTTTCCATCTGCACTAGCTACCCCCCACTCCCACCTCATACACCTTCATAAGCAGCCCTCACATTGACTTTATCTTTGATCTCAAACAGTTAGTCAACAAAACGGTTGGCCACCCGGTTCACCACCAAGAAAAAGGACCGCATAGCCTGTTAAGCTAAACGGTCCTTTTTTTTAAGAAATATGGTGGTGGAGCTGGAGGGAATCGAACCCACGACCTCTTGAATGCCATTCAAGCGCTCTCCCAACTGAGCTACAGCCCCACGGCGTTGGGAAGAAGGTATTTATCCAACGGGGCAAGAGATGTCAACAGCAAAAAACGCGGCGTTTCCATTTGGCGCGCGTGATTGATTCGGACCGCAAGTTGGCGTATTGCTTCGAACATGGTGGAAATAGCCCGACGAATAGCAATCAAGTTTTTGTGGGTGACCGTGGTCTTTCTGGGCATCACGGTCATCAGCTTCTGGGTCATTCATCTGGCCCCGGGCTCGCCCACGGACCTCGTGACCACGCTGAATCCGCAGGCCGACACCGGCGCGCGCGCCCGGTTCGAGAAGCTCTACGGGCTGGACCAGCCCCTGTACGTGCAATACGGCCAATGGCTGGTGCGGCTCGTCAAGTTCGACTTCGGCAACTCCATTTCCGGCGACCGCCGCCCGGTGTGGGAAAAGATCAAGGAACGCCTGCCCCTGACCTTCGGCATGAACGTGGCCAGCATGGTGCTGACCCTGCTGGTGGCCGTGCCGCTGGGGGTGGCCGCCGCATGGTGGCGGGGCGGCTGGTTCGACCGCACCACCACGGTGATCGTGTTCATCGGCTTTGCCATGCCCGGATTCTGGCTGGCCCTGCTGCTCATGCTCTGGCTCGGCATCCAGTGGCCCATACTGCCCATTTCCGGGCTGACCTCGCTCAATTTCGCGTCCATGTCGCCCCTTGAAAAAACATGGGACCTCGCCAGACACCTGATCCTGCCCATCTTCATCTACACGGCGGGCAGCTGGGCGGGCATGTCCCGGTTCATGCGCTCCAGCCTGCTGGAAGTGCTGCGGCAGGACTACATCATGACAGCCAAGGCCAAGGGACTTTCCAGCCGGGTGGTGCTGTTCCGCCACGCGCTGCGCAACGCGCTCATGCCGGTCATCACCCTTCTGGGGCTTTCCGTGCCCTCGCTCATCGGCGGCTCGGTGATCATAGAATCCATCTTCGCCCTGCCCGGACTCGGCCAGCTCTTTTACGGCGCGGTCATGGCCCGCGATTACCCCCTGATCATGGGCAGCCTCGTGCTCGGCGCCATCCTCACCCTGCTGGGCAACCTGCTGGCGGACGTGGGCTACGGCCTTGCCGACCCGCGCATCCGGCTTTCCGGCGGGAGGCAGTCGTGAACAACATCATGAAATTCAAACGCCCCTCGTTCATTTCGCGCAACGCCCTGCTCATCCTCGGGGTGCTGCTGGTGGGAGTCATCTCGCTGGCGTCGATCTTCGCCCCGTGGCTCACGCCCTATTCCCCGTCCGCGCTGGACGTGGACGCGCTGCTCCAGCCGCCCAGCACCGCGCATCTCATGGGCACGGACGCACTGGGGCGCGACGTCTTCACCCGCGTGCTCTACGGCGGCCGGGTCTCGCTGTGGGTGGGCTTCGTGGCCGTGGGCATATCCTCGGCCATCGGGCTGGTGCTCGGGCTGGTGTCCGGCTATTTCGGCCGGGTGGTGGATGAAATCATCATGCGCGGCGTGGACGTGATGCTCTGTTTCCCCTCGTTTTTCCTGATCCTTGCAGTGATCGCCTTTCTGGAGCCGAGCCTGACCAACATCATGATCGTCATCGGGCTGACCTCGTGGATGGGCGTGGCCCGGCTGGTGCGCGCGGAAACCCTCAGCCTGCGCGAGCGCGATTTCGTGCAGGCCGCGTTGGCGGCCGGGGCCGGACCAACGCGCATCATCTTCCACCACATCCTGCCCAACGCCGTTGCCCCGGTGCTGGTTTCGGCAACGCTGGGCGTGGCCGGGGCCATACTCGTGGAATCGTCCCTCTCGTTTCTGGGGCTGGGCGTGCAGCCGCCGGACGCCAGCTGGGGCAACATGCTCACAGAAGGCAAGGAAGTGCTGGGCGTGGCATGGTGGCTCTCGGTCTTTCCGGGCATGGCCATCCTGCTCACCGTGCTGGGCTACAACCTGCTGGGCGAATCCCTGCGCGACATTCTGGACCCGAGGCTGAAACAGTGATCACGGTCCGCCCGGCCAGGGAACAGGACAGCCGGCTTCTGGAAGCGGTCTGGCACGCGTCGTTCATGGCCAGCTACGCCACGTTCATGCCCGAATCCTATGTGCGGGGCGTGCTGGAAAGCGACGTCATCGGCAAACTGGCCCGCAAGAAATGGGACGAATGTTTCATCGCCGAGGTGGACGGCCAGCCCGGCGCGGTCATGCAGCTCACGGATAATTACGTGGCCGAACTGTGGACCCATCCGGACCACCAAAAAAAAGGCGCGGCCTCGGCCCTGCTCGACCATGCGGAAAAAATGGCCGCGCAACGCGGGTTCGACACCCTGACCCTGTGCACCTATGGCCGCAACACGCAGGCCCGCGAATTCTACCGCAAGCGGGGCTTTGCCGTGCACCGCACCGAGGCCTCGGACCGCGTGCCCGACGACATCGTCTGCCACAAGGTCAAACGCCTTGCGGGCTGAACAAACGGGACTTTTACCCGGGCTTTCATTCGTGTATAACGATTCAGGCCGCGCATGGGCGCGCCCGATTTTTCCGACCACCAAGGACACACCATGCTGGAACTGCTGCGGATACGAAACCTCGCCCTGATCGAGGACGCGGAACTCGAATTTTCTTCGGGCATGAACACCCTGACCGGCGAGACCGGGGCAGGGAAATCGTTCATCATGCGCGCCGTGGACTTCATCATGGGCCAGCGCATGGACCGCAAGCTGGTGCGCCCCGGCGCGGAAAAGGCCGTTGTGGAAGCCCTGTTCGTGCTGCCGGAAGGCGACTGCATCATCCGCCGCGAGCTCTCCGCGGAAACCGGGCGCAGCCGCGTATTCATCAACGACAAACTCAGCTCGCAGGACGCGGTCAAGGAACTGCGGCCCAAGCTCATCATCCACACCAGCCAGCACGGCCAGCAAAAGCTGCTCTCCCCGGCCTTTCAGTCCGAAATTCTCGATACCTTCCTGCCGGATTCCTCCCTGCTGGACGCGCGCGACGCGGCCATGGCCGAACTGCGCTCGGTACTGGAGCAGATCGAGGCTCTCGACAGAAAATGCGAAGACATTGCCAAACAGCGCGAATTCCTCGAATTCCAGAAGCGGGAAATCGAGCAGGTCAACCCCGTCCCGGGCGAAGAAGACGCGCTGGAAGAGCGCAAGGGCATGCTCAAGGACCGCGAACGCGCCGGAGAATGCCTGCGCAAGGCGCTGGACTGCATCCACGGCGACACCAATCTCATCGATGTGCTCTCCCTGCTCTCGCGTGAAATGGACATCATCGCCCGGCTCTACCCGGATTTCGAGGACGACCGAGCAGCCGTGGAGGAATTCCGCCTGCGCCTGCACGAGCTGGAATCCCGGCTCCGGCGCGACCCCGAAGACATTGAGGAAGACGACAGCGACATGACGCTGGACGACATCGAAAGCCGCCTGTTCAAGATATCCCAGCTCAAGCGCAAGCTCGGGCGCGGACTCGGGGACATTGCGGCCCATTTCCAGCAGATCTGCGACGATCTTTCCTTTCTGGATGCCTGTTCGCTGGACCGCAAACGCCTGCAAAAACGGGAATCCGAAGTCTGCCGCACCCTTTCCGAAGCGCTGGACGCCCTGAACAAGGCCCGCAAGAAGGCGGCCCGAGAACTCTGCCTGCACATCGAGGCCGAGTTGACCGACCTCGGTTTTTCCGAACACGTGCGCGTGGAATACGAATTCAGGCCCGTGGAGATCCATCCGGGCGTCACGGACTACAAGGGCCGGCTCATGTGGGTTCCCAACCCGGGCCAGCCCCCGCAGCCGCTGGACAAGATCGCCTCGGGCGGCGAGCTTTCGCGCTTTTTGCTGGCACTGGTCAGCCTGCGGCGCGGACAGGGCGGCGAGCACCTGCCCACCCTGATCTTCGACGAAGTGGACGCGGGCATCGGCGGCCTGACCCTGAACAGCGTGGCCGCCAAGCTCCGGGAGCTGGCCGACCGCCAGCAGATGCTGCTCATCACCCACTGGCCCCAGCTTGCGGGCCGGGCCGAACGGCATTTTTCCATCGTCAAGGAAGTGGAAGGCAACGAGACCTTCACCCGTTGCACAAGGCTGGATCAGGACCAGATACGCGAGGAACTGGCCCGCATGGGCGGCGGCGGTCAACAGGGCGACGCGCTGGCCGCAAGCCTGCTCGACAGATAGCCCAGCCCCCGCGCATCACACTGCCGCTTGCACACCACACCCCATCTCTCAAAATGAGAGAGACACGCACGGTTGCGCCCGTGCGGTAGCCCGGTCCGCAAGGGCCGTTCCCTCCCTCATACCGCAAATCACATTATCACTATGATAGAATAATCATTTTGATAATCTTACGCTTTTGGCAACAAACAAATAAGTCCTTATAAAATCGGTCTGTTAAGCCATACCAAAGCACCAAATCCACCCCATTTCGCATATTGGCCTTGTCTTTGCTATATCTGCTATTTAGGGTCCGAATATACATCGGCGGTATCGCCCGCCGCAACAAGCGACCACACAATGCGGTTCCCCGCACGCCAATAGAACAAGGAGATTTTCGCCATGAGTGCACTGGATTTCGAAAAAATCAACGAACTTGCCAGACAATACGAACCGGACATGACCGCGTTTCTGCGCGACATGATCCGCATTCCCAGCGAAAGCTGCCAGGAAAAGGACGTTGTGCTGCGCATCAAGCAGGAAATGGAAACGGTCGGCTTCGACAAGGTCGAGATCGACCCCAT
Source organism: Pseudodesulfovibrio senegalensis (assembly GCF_008830225.1). Lineage (NCBI taxonomy): Bacteria > Pseudomonadati > Thermodesulfobacteriota > Desulfovibrionia > Desulfovibrionales > Desulfovibrionaceae > Pseudodesulfovibrio > Pseudodesulfovibrio senegalensis. The sequence goes on along the minus strand of NZ_WAIE01000001.1, from coordinate 516,176 downwards.
GGGCAACATCCTCGGCTACCTCGGCACGGGCGAACGGCTCATCGCCTTTGACGCGCATGTGGACACCGTGGGCATCGGCCAGCGCGACAACTGGGAATTCGATCCCTACGAAGGCTACGAAAACGACGAATGCATCGGCGGACGCGGCGCATCCGATCAGGAGGGCGGCATGGCCTCCATGGTCTACGCGGCCAAGATCATCAAGGACCTCGGGCTGGACAAGGACTACACCGTGGTCATGGTCGGTTCTGTACAGGAAGAGGACTGCGACGGCCTGTGCTGGCAGTACATCGTGCGCGAACTGGGCCTGAAGCCCGAATTCGTGGTTTCCACCGAGCCCACGGACGGCGGCATCTATCGCGGCCAGCGCGGCCGCATGGAAATCCGCGTGGACGTCAAGGGCGTTTCCTCCCACGGCTCGGCACCGGAACGCGGCGACAACGCCATTTTCCGCATGGGCAAAATACTGGCCGAGTTGGAAGAACTGCATACCCGCCTCAAGGACGACGAGTTCCTCGGCAAGGGTTCCCTGACCGTTTCCGAAATTTTCTACACCTCGCCCTCGCGCTGTGCCGTGGCCGACGGCTGCTCCATTTCCATCGACCGTCGCCTGACCGCCGGGGAAGACAAGGAACTGGCCCTGAGCCAGATCCGCGACCTGCCCGCCGCCCGCGAGGCCAAGGCCGAAGTCTCCATGTACACCTACGACACCCCGGCCTACACCGGCCTCGTCTATCCCACGGACTGCTATTTCCCGTCCTGGGTAGTGGCCGAAGACCATCCCGCGGTGCAGGCCATGGCCGAATCGTACCGTTCCCTGTTCGACAAGGCCCCGCGCATCGACAAATGGACATTTTCCACCAACGGCGTCTCCATCACCGGCATGTTCGACATCCCCACCGTTGGCTTCGGACCCGGGGCCGAGGCTCAGGCCCACGCGCCCAACGAAAAGACGTGGAAAGCCGATCTGGTGCGCTGTGCGGCCGTATATGCCGCCCTGCCCACCGTGTACGTGGAAAACAACTAAGCCCGGAGGCGTTGGTCAATGGCCCGCAAACTCGCAGTGGTCGCCATGGGCGGCAACTCCCTGATACGCGACCCCAGCCGCAAGTCCGTGGAGGACCAGTATGAAGCGGTCACCGAAACGGTCCGCCACATAGCGGAACTCATCGCGGCCGGGTATCAGGTGGTCATCACCCACGGCAACGGACCGCAGGTGGGATTCATCATGCTCCGGTCCGAGCTGGCGCGCCAGTATGCGGGCCTGCACATGGTCCCGCTGGTATCCTGCGTGGCGGACACGCAGGGCGCCATCGGCTACCAGATCCAGCAGGCGCTGGCCAACGAACTGCGCCGCCGGGGACTGGACGGCCAAACCGCCACCGTGGTCACGCAGGTCACGGTGGACCCGGCCGACCCCGGCTTTGCCGACCCGAGCAAGCCCGTGGGCGAATTCTACGAGGCCGCGGAAGTGGACGAGCTCAAGAAGCTGCACCCGGACTGGATTCTCAAGGAAGATTCTGGCCGTGGATTCCGCCGCGTGGTACCATCGCCCAAACCCGTGGACATCGTGGAAACCCCGGCGGTGCGGACGCTGCTGAAAGACGGTTTCCACGTGGTCACGGCCGGGGGCGGCGGCATCCCGGTCATCGACACGGACCAGGGACTGCTGGGCGTGGACGCGGTCATCGACAAGGACCTTGCCACAGGCCTGCTGGCCACGAAGCTGGGCGCGCCGCTGCTGGTCATATCCACGGCCGTTCCGAGTGTGGCCCTGAACTTCGGCACCCCGGAACAGAAGAATCTCGGAACCGTGAGCGTGGACGAAATGCAGGCATATCTGGACCAAGGACACTTTGCCCCCGGCAGCATGGCTCCCAAGGTGCAGGCTGCGCTGGACTTCATCCGCGCGGGCGGCGAAAAAGTCATCATCACCGACCCCCAAACCATCGGCAAGGCCATCAACGATGGCGCCGGAACGCACATAGTGCCCTAATTTTCAGGAGAAAAAACAATGGACAAATGCGGTATCCGCGAAATGATCAAGGACCTGGCCCGGCTGGACTACAAAAACATGTTCGCCAACGACTTTTTCCTGACCTGGGAAAAAAGCGATGACGAAATCGCGGCCACTTTTGCCGTGGCCGACATTCTGCGCGGCCTGCGCGAGCAGAACATCTCCACCAAGGTGTTCGACAGCGGGCTGGGAATCTCCATCTTCCGCGACAACTCCACCCGCACCCGGTTCAGCTTTTCCAGCGCATGCAACCTGCTGGGGCTGGAAGTGCAGGACCTCGACGAAGGCAAATCCCAGATCGCCCACGGCGAAACCGTGCGCGAAACCGCCAACATGGTCTCATTCATGGCGGACGTAATCGGCATCCGCGACGACATGTTCATCGGCAAGGGCAACGCCTACATGCACGAGGTCTCGGAATCCGTGCAGCAGGGCCATGCCGAAGGCGTGCTGGAGCAGCGGCCCACACTGGTCAACCTGCAGTGCGACATCGACCACCCCACCCAGACCATGGCCGACACCCTGCACCTGATCAACCATTTCGGCGGCGTGGAAAACCTGCGCGGTCGCAAGATCGCCATGACCTGGGCCTATTCCCCGTCCTACGGCAAGCCCCTTTCCGTGCCCCAGGGTGTCATCGGGCTGATGACACGCTTTGGAATGGAAGTGCACCTTGCCCACCCCGAAGGCTATGAAGTCATGCCCGAAGTGCTGGAAGTGGCCGAGCGCAACGCGGTCGAATCCGGCGGTTCCTTTGTGCAATCCAATTCCATGGAAGACGCCTTTGCGGACGCGGACATCGTCTATCCCAAAAGCTGGGCGCCCTTTGCTGCCATGCAGGAACGCACCGACCTCTATGGTCAGGGCGACTGGGACGGCATCGACGCGCTGGAAAAGAAGCTGCTGGAACAGAACAAGAGCCACATGGACTGGGAATGCACGGAAAAACTCATGCAGACCACATACAACGGCTCCGGCCTGTACATGCACTGCCTGCCCGCGGACATCTCCGGCGTCTCCTGCGAACACGGCGAGGTGGAGGCTTCGGTCTTCGACCGCTACCGCGTGCCCCAATACAAGCAGGCCAGCTACAAGCCGTACATCATCGCGGCCATGATCTTCCTGTCCAAGATGAAGAGCCCGGCGGACACCCTGTACCGCCTGCTGGAAGAAGAAAAACCCCGCATGCGCTAACCCGCGCACGCACCGGAATATCGAGGAGGAATCTTGATACGGCTCACCCTGAACGGACAACCCGCCGAATACCACGGCGACCCGGAAACTTCGCTGCTCTCATGGCTGAGGAACGACATGAACGTCACCTCGGTCAAGGACGGCTGCTCGGGGCAGGCCGCGTGCGGCGCGTGCCTCGTGGAAGTGGACGGCAAGGCCGCCCTGTCCTGTTCAACGCCCATGCGCAAGCTGGAAAACGCGCAGGTGGTGACCCTTGACGGATTCCCGGAAAAACTTCGCCGTACCCTTGGCCGCGCGTTTGTGGCCAAGGGCGCGGTCCAATGCGGATTCTGCACCCCGGGGTTCCTGACCCGCACCAAGATACTGCTGGATTCCAACCCGGACCCCACCCGCGAGCAAGTGACAAAGGCCGTGCGCCCGCACCTGTGCCGCTGCACCGGCTACGTCAAGATCGTGGACGCGGTGCTCGAAGCGGCGGCCGCCCTGCGCGAGGACCGGGAAATCGAATTCGAATCCGCGCCCGGCATCGGCGTGAGCAGCCCCAAATACATGGCCGTGGAGCGCGCGCTGGGCCAGAAGCCCTTTGTGGACGACCTGCGGCTCGACAACATGGTCCACGGCGCGTTGCGCTTTTCCGACCATCCCCGCGCCCGGATTCTTTCCATGGACCTGAGCAGGGCCGAAAAGGCCCCGGGCGTGATCCGCATATTCACGGCCGGGGACATCCCCGGCAACCGCAACGTGGGCCTGCTTATTCTGGACTGGCCCCTGATGGCGGCCGTGGGCGAGACCACCCGCTGCATCGGGGACGTGCTGGCCGGAGTTGTGGCCGAAACCGAGGCGCAGGCCCGGGCCGCCGTCGCGCTCATCGACGTGGAATACGAGGTACTGGAACCGCTCACGGACATGCGCGAGGCCGAAAACAGCCCCATCAGAATCCACGAGGACGGCAACCTGCTCATCAACAAGCAGGTCAAACGCGGCCGCGACATCCGCACGGTGCTGGACGAATCCGCGTACACGGCCAAAGGCTCCTTTGAGACGCAGGCCATCGACCACGGCTTTCTGGAAACCGAATGCTGCGTGGCCGAACCCACCGAACGCGGAGTGCGCACCTACTCCCAGAGTCAGGGACCATACCGCGAGCGCCACGAAATAGCCGGAATGCTGGGCCTGCCGGAACAGGACGTGGAAGTGGTGCTGGTGGACTGCGGAGGCGCGTTCGGCGGCAAGGAGGACATGACCGCCCAAGGTCATGCCGCGCTCTTTTCCTACCACCTGCAACGGCCGGTCAAGGTCAAGCTCTCCCGGCCCGAATCCATGCGCATGCACCCCAAGCGGCATCCGGCCATCATGGAATACGAAATCGGCTGCGACGAATCCGGCATGCTCACCGGCCTGTACGCCCGCATCCTCGGCGACACCGGAGCCTATGCGTCCGTGGGCGGCCCGGTCATGGCCCGCGCGGCCACGCACGCTTCCGGCGCATATCATTTCACGGACGTGGATATCGAGGCCCGGGCCGTATACACCAACAACATCCCCTGCGGCGCCATGCGCGGCTTCGGGGTCAATCAGGTCACCTTTGCCGTGGAAGGCCTTGTGGACGAACTGTGCGCCAAGGGCGGGTTCGACCGCTGGCAATTCCGCTTTGACAACGCGCTGGACGAAGGCCGCATGGTGGCCACCGGACAGGTACTGGGCAAGGGCGTGGGCCTGCGCCAGTGCCTTGAATCCGTGCGCCGCGAATTCGAGGCGTCCGAACACGCCGGGCTGGCCTGCGCCATCAAGAACTGCGGCATGGGCAACGGGCTGGTGGAGGAAAGCCGCACCTTCCTCGAAATCAACGGGGACGGCTCCATCACGCTGGACCACGGCTGGACCGAAATGGGACAGGGCGTGCACACCATAGCCATGCAGGTACTGCGCGAGGCCGCCGGGCTGGACGCTTCCGTGGTCATCCACCCCCGGGTGACCACCGCCTCCGAGGCCATAGGCGGCCCCACAACGGCCAGCCGGGGCACGCTCATGCTCGGCCGCGCGGTCATCGAGGCCGCCAAAGGACTGCGCGAAGACCTGAAAAACGCCAGCCTCAGGGAGCTTGCGGGCAACCGCTACGAAGGCGAATTCATCTGCGACTACACCGACGCCGAGGGCGAGCCCGGCAAGATCATCAGCCATATTTCCTACGGATTCGCGGTCAACCTCGCCCTGCTGGACGATGCGGGGCGGCTGGAACGGGTCATCGCGGCCCACGACGCCGGGCGAATCATGAATCCCAAGCTCTTTCAGGGGCAGATCGAAGGCGGCGTGGCCATGGGCGTGGGATACGCGCTCTATGAAAGCGTGCCGCAGGAAAAGGGGCGCCTGACCTCGGAAAAATACATGCGCCTCGGCATCCCCAAAATCCACAAACTGCCGAAGATCGAGGTCATTGGCGTGGAAAGCAATGACCCGGAAGGCCCCTACGGGGCAAAGGGCGTGGGCGAGATCGGCTGCATCGCCACGGCCCCGGCCATTGCCAACGCATTCAGCCATTATGACGGCAGGCGTCGATGCACCCTGCCGCTGGAACAACCGAAGACGAAATCATAACGCCTGCGGGCACAAACCGGCACAGCCAGGGAGGCTCCCATGACCCTGTACTTGAAAAACGCCCGGTACATAGACTCCGAGACCCTCAAGGTCCGCTCCACCACCCTTGCCGTGGAACCGGGACCCGAAGGGGCCATCGCGCTGATCAACGACATTCCCAACGAAGACGAACGCCAGCCTGAAGACCGCGTCATGGACTGCAAAAACCGCTTCGTGACCCGCTCGTTCGGCTGCGGCCATCATCACATCTATTCGGCCCTGTGCCGGGGCATGCCCGCACCGCCCGTGATCCCTTCCAACTTTCCCGAAGTGCTGCAATATGTGTGGTGGCGCGTGGACAAGCGGCTGGACCGCGACATGGTCGAGGCCAGCGCACTGGCGGCGGCCCTGCAAATGGCCCGGCGCGGCGTGACCTTCTGCATCGACCACCATGCCTCACCCTTTGCCGTGGAAGGCAGCCTCGAAACCGTTGCCCGGGCATTCGAACGCGTGGGCATCGGCCACCTGCTCTGCCACGAGTCATCCAACCGCGACGGACAGGATATCGCGGAAAAGAGCCTTGCCGAACACGACGCATACCTGTCCTCGGGCCGCCACGGACTCGTGGGACTGCATGCCTCGTTCACCGTGAACGACGACCTGCTGGCCGCCTCCGTGGACCTTGCCGACAAGCATGAAACCGGCATCCACATCCACGTGGCCGAAGACGCGGCCGACGAGAACCACTGCGAAGCCACCTACAACAAACGCGTGGCCGAGCGGCTGCGCGACTTCGGCGTGCTGAAAAGCCCCAAGACCATCCTCGGCCATTGCGTGCATTTCACGGACGAGGAACGGGCCATCGTGGCCGAATCCCCGGCATGGGTGGTCTCCAACGTGGAATCCAACCAGAACAACAACGTGGGCCTGACCGGCTACGGCTGGCTGCAAAATGTCATGCTCGGCACGGACGGCATGCACAACGACATGATCCGCAGCGCCAAGGCGCACCATCTGGTCTGCACGGGCACCGAGGGCATCGGCTACGACGAGGTATACCGCCGCTTCCGCAACGTGCACCGCTACCTTTCCCAGTTCAAGGGCATCGGCGACGGGCCCAACAATCTCGTGATCCTCGACTATGATTCCCCCACCGAAATCACGGACGACAATTTCCTCGGCCACTTCATCTTCGGGCTGGAAGCCGCCCACGTGAACACGGTCATTGCGCAGGGGCGGGTCATCGTGGAAGACCGCCGCTCCACGCTGGTGGACGAACAGGAAATACTGGCCTTTGCCCGCGAGCAGGGCTTCCGGCTCTGGAACAGGCTGACCGAAGATTAACGCAACAAAACGGCAACGCAGGGAGAAACGCATGAGCGCACTGGTCATTACCGGAGGAACCGTGGTCACGGCCACGCGGACCACCCGGGCGGACGTGCGCGTGGAAAACGGCCGCATCATCGAGGTCGGCCCGAACCTGAACGCCGACGACGCACAGGTCATGGACGCCACGGGCTGCTATGTGCTGCCCGGCGGCGTGGACGTGCACACCCATTTCGACCTGACCGTGAACGGCCTCAAGGTCTCGGACGGCTTCGAATCCGGCACCATGTCCGCCCTGTGCGGCGGCACCACGACCATCGTGGAGCACCCCGGATTCGCCGAAGACGGCTCCCTGTTCACTCCGCTGGCCGATACCCGTACCCATGCCCTGAACCGGGCCGCCACCGACTTCGGCGTACACGGCGTTGTCTCCCGCGTGGACGAAAACACGCCGGAAGACCTCGCCACCCTCGTTCACGGCGGCGTGCCCAGCGTCAAGGTCTACACCACCTACGCGGGCAGGCTGAACGACGACCAACTGGCCACGGTGCTTGCGGCCATGGGCCGCGAAAACGGGCTGGTGACCGTGCACGCGGAAAACCATGCGGCCATAACCCAACTGACCGCCGACCTGCGCGCCAAGGGCGAAACAACGCCCCCGGCGCATCCGGCCAGCAGGCCGGGCTGGTGCGAGGCCGAAGCCGTGCAGCGGCTCATCGCGCTTGCAAAAGCCGCGGGCAACGCGCCCCTGTACATCGTACACCTTTCCACAAAAGCCGGGCTGGAACACGTGCGCGCGGCCAAGGCCGAGGGCCTGCCCGTGTATGCGGAGACCTGCCCGCACTACCTGCTGCTCACGGACGAACGATACGAACGGCCCGGCAGCGAGGCCCTGCAATACGTCATGTCCCCGCCCCTGCGAACGCCCGAGGACCGCGAGGCCCTGTGGCAGGGGCTCGCCGACGGCACCATCGACACCGTGGCCACGGACCATTGCTGCTTCAGCCTGCAACAGAAAATCGAACGCGGCGGCAACAACGTATTCGACTGCCCGGGCGGCATTCCCGGTGCGGAAACGCGCCTGCCCCTGCTCTGGTCCGAAGGCGTGGCAAAGAACCGCCTGACCATGAACCGCTTTGTGGAGCTGATCAGCACCGCCCCGGCACGCATCATGGGCCTTGCCCCGGCCAAGGGCGACATCGCCCCGGGCGCGGACGCGGACATCGTCATTTTCGATCCCCACGCCCCCAGAACGATTTCGCCCGAAGCTCTGGCCCATCCGGCGGACTACACGCCCTTTGCGGGCATGGAGGTCCCGGGCTGGCCGCGCGCCGTGCTGCTGCGCGGCGAGGTCGGGGCGCGGGAGGGCCGATTCACGGGCCGGCCCGGCATGGGACACTATGTACCGCGCACACCGGACATACACAGATCAAACGCGCGGCAATCACAAGGATACCAACGCATCACGGAGGAACCATGACCACAGACAGATTCCACTGCGCATCGCTCGAACATATGCTCCAATGGATTTTGAACGACCTTGAAAACGGCGAAGCGCTGGGCATTCCCCAGGCCCTGTTCCTCACCCCGGACACGTCCGACCCCTTCCGCATGCAGCGCTACGGCAGGCTGCTGGAAACGCCTTTGGGCGTGGCGGCCGGGCCGCACACGCAGATGTCCCAGAACATCGTGGCCGCATGGCTGTGCGGGGCGCGCTACATAGAGCTGAAGACCATTCAGGTGCTCGACGAACTGGACGTGACCAAGCCGTGCATCGACATGACCGACGAAGGCTACAACTGCGAATGGTCGCAGGAACTCAAGCTGGACCAGTCCTTCAACGAATACCTGAACGCCCACGTGCTCATGCACGTGCTCAGCCACAGGCTGGGCCGCGAATACGACCCGCAGAACCCGGGCTGGATATTCAACATGAGCGCGGGCTACAACCTCGAAGGCATCCTCAGCCCGGGCGTGCAGCGGTTCTTCGACCGCATGGAAGACTGTAGCGAGGAGCTTGGCCGCAAGATCGACAGCATCGCCGCCCTGTATCCTGCCGTGCGCGAACTGGACATCCCGGCAAGGCTCTCGGACAATCTCACGGTCTCCACCATGCACGGCTGCCCGCCGGACGAGGTGGAAAAGATCGGACGCTATTTCATCGAGGACCGGGGCTACCACACCACCATCAAGATGAACCCCACCCTGCTCGGCCCGGACCGGCTGCGGGCAATCCTCAACGACACCCTCGGCTTCGAGATCACGGTGCCGGACGAGGCCTTCGGTCATGACCTCAAGTACGATCAAGGCGTGAGCATCATCAAAAACCTGACCGGGGCCGCACAGGCCAAGGGTGTGGAGTTCGGCCTCAAGCTGACCAACACGCTGGAAACCAGCAACATCGACCAGAACCTGCCCAAGAACGAGGGCATGGTCTACATGTCGGGCCGCGCCCTGCATCCCATCAGCATCAACCTTGCCGCACGCCTGCAAAAGCAATTTGACGGGCAACTGAACATCTCCTTTTCCGCTGGCGTGGACACCGTGAATATCGCGGGCACGCTGGCCTGCGGACTCAGGCCCGTGACCGTGTGCTCGGACCTGCTCAAGCCGGGCGGCTACGGACGCCTTTCCCAGTATGCCGAGACCGCGCGCACGGCCTGCACCGAGTTGGGCGCGAAGAATCTGGATGAACTGGTCACGACCCGGGCGGGCAAAAAGGACATGGCGCAGGCGCGCATGGCCAATCTGGACGCCTATGCCGAGGCCGTGCTGGAATCCGGCCGCTACGCCAAGGAGGAATTTCCCTACACCTCCATCAAGACGGGCCGCGACCTGCCGACCTTCGACTGCGCGGGCGCGCCCTGCGTCACGGCCTGCTCGGCCGGGCAGGACATTCCGCGCTATCTGGATAGCGTGGCCCGGGGCGATTATGAGGAAGCCTACCGCACCATACTGGCCACCAACCCGTTCCCCCACGTGCAGGGCATGGTCTGCGACCACCTCTGCCAGTTCAAGTGCACGCGCATGAATTACGATTCCACCCTGCTCATCCGCGAGGTCAAACGCTTTGTGGCCGAAAAATGCCACGGCAAGGTGACCATGCAGCCCGCCTCGGCCAACGGGAAAAAAGTGGCCGTGATCGGCGCGGGACCCACCGGGCTGGCCGCCGCGTATTTCCTGACGCTGGAAGGTTTCGAGGTGGCCATATACGAAAGCAAGGACTTTCCCGGCGGCATGGCCGCGGACGGCATCCCCGCCTTCCGGCTGGACGACGGCAGCCTGAAAAAGGACATCGATTTCATTCTCTCGCTGGGCGCGACCCTGCACACGGGCCAAACCATCGACGCCAAGGCCTTTGAAACGCTCACCAATGAAAACGACTTCGTGTATGTGGCCGTGGGCGCGCAGACCGGCGTACGGCTCAACGTGCCGGGCGCGGAAGCCCAAGGCGTGCTGGACCAGCTCGGATTCCTGAGCGACGTCCGGCGCAGCAGGCCCGTTGAACTGGGCAGCAGGGTCGTGGTCATCGGCGCGGGCAACTCGGCCATGGACGCGGCGCGCACGGCCAAGCGGCTCGTGGGCAAAGACGGCGAGGTCAGCATCGTCTACCGCCGCACCCGGGCGCAAATGCCCGCGGACGCGGACGAAATCGCCGGAGCCGTGGAAGAAGGCGTGAACATCGTGGAACTGGCCGCGCCCGAACGCATCGAGACCAAGTCCGGCCGCGTGACCGCGCTGGAAGCGGTGCGCATGGAACTGGGTGAACCGGATGAATCCGGCCGCCGCAGCCCCATCCCCGTGGAAGGCTCCAACTACCGTATCGGGACGGACAGCGTCATCGTGGCCATCGGCCAACGCGTGGAACTGGGCTTCTTGCCCGGCGGCAGCCTGAATGTGGACATGGAAACCATGCGCACGGACATGGATCGGGTATTCGCGGGCGGCGACGCGGCCCGTGGCGCGTCCTCGCTCATCAAGGCCATCGGCGACGGACGGCGCGCGGCCGAAAGCATCATGCGGGAATGCGGGCAGGAACAGCGCACCCGCCTGAACGCCTGCGCTCCCCGCAACGCGAACCTCGACGCCCTGCGCATCAAACAGGCCCGCAAGCTGTATGGCCCGGCCATGCCGGAAAAGGATGCCTGCGACCGCCTGAACTTCGAACTGTTCGTGGACACCCTGAGCGAAGAGGACGCCCGCGCCGAGGCAAACCGCTGCCTGCAATGCGACCTGATCTGCAACATCTGCACGACCGTCTGCCCCAACCGGGCCAACATGGCCGTGCCCACCATGCCCATGGAATATCCCCTGCAACGGGCAGAAACGCATGACGGTCAACTCGAAATACGGACGCTGGGCATGGCCGACATCCGCCAAGCCTATCAGGTGATCAACATCGCGGACTACTGCAACGAATGCGGCAACTGCGCCACGTTCTGTCCCACCAGCGGCGCGCCCTACAGGGACAAGCCGCGCCTGCACCTCTCGGCGCAGAGCTTTGCCGAGGCGGAAAAGGGGTATCATTTCGAAACCCCGACCCTGCTCAGGAGCAAGGGGGAACACGGGCAAAGCACCCTTGAGGACAAGGGGAAGACATACGTTTACGAAGATGACAGGGTCCGTGCGGAATTCGCCAAGGATTCCCTCACGGCCCGCAAGGCGGAACTCAAGAACGGAGCCACCGGAGCCGACCTCGGTCCGGCCTCGGAAATGATGGTGCTCCATACGCTGCTGGCGGACCGCGCCCCGTTTGCGGTCCGGTTCTGAACAACACAACCGGAGGACCCGACATGATCAGGGAATACCACCGACCGGAAAGCATTGAACAGGCCGTGGACCTGTTCCGCAAGCATCAGGGCCGCGCCTGCTACATGGGCGGCGGCGCACAGATCAACGCCCCGGACTCCGGGGCGGGCTGCGACTGCGCGGTCTCGCTGGCCGGTCTCGGGCTGGAAAGCATCGCCACCGGGCGCGACGACGTGATCATCGGCGCGTGCGCCACCCTGCAATCCGTGGCCGACCACCCGGACATGCCGCAGGCCCTGCGTGAAGCCGCCGGGTTCCTGCGCTCCCGCCACATGCGCAACCAGCACACCGTTGGCGGCGACATTGCCGCGCGCAAACACGACTCGTTCACTGCGGCCGCGCTCATGGCCCTGCAAGCCACGGTGCAGACCGCGGACCAGGGCGAAATGAGCGTGGAGGAATACGTTTCCGGAACCTCGGACGCGCTCATCCTTTCCGTGACCGTGCCCGCACAAGGCAAACGCCGCTGCGCGCTGTTCCGTCAAAACCGTTCGCAGCGCGGCCCTCTGCTCATGAACATGGCCGTGGGCCGCGACACTGATGGCGACAATCCCGTGATCGCGGTTTCGGGCGCGGGCATCGGGTTGACCCGGCTGCCTGAAACCGAAGCCCTGCTGGCATCGGGTGCCGATACCGAGCAGATCGCCAGACAGGCGGCCAGCGAGATTGCACCCACCGGGCACTGGCTGGGATCAGACGACTATTTCCGCCACCTGTGCGGCGCTGCTGCGGCGCACTGCATCGGGCAACACGCATAGGGAGAAGCATCATGCGCATCCAATTCACGCTCAACGGCATTGCCCGCACCGTCACCGTGGAACCGGGCATGAACGCCCAGAAGTTCCTGCAAACCGTCATGCACATCCCCTCGGTCCGCTCCGGGGACGACGGCACAGGATACATCGGCAACGACGTGATCCTCGTGGACCAAACGCCCATGTCCGCGCAACGGCTCATCGCGGCCCAGCTGCATGGCCGGGACATCCGCACTGTGGAATCCCTGAGCCCGGAACCCGGCAAACTCTCGGACCTGCAACGGGCGCTGGTGGATTCCGGGGCCGTTCAGGACGGCTACAACAGCCCGGCCGCAGCCCTGCTGCTGCACGACCTGCTCAACCGCGTGGCCGAACCGGACCGCGCACAGGTTCAGGACGCCCTGTCCGGCCTGTTCGTGCGCGACTGCGGATATGAACCGTTTTTCACGGCCATCGAGCTGTACCTTGCCCGCAGACAGGGCCGGGATATGGAACCCGCGCCTTCGTTCCGTCCGGAATACCGGGAGGTGGGCAAACCCCGCGCCCGCGTGGACGGGCAGGGCCTCGCCGGGGGCATGAAGGCCTTCGTGGAAGACCGCGTGGCCCCGGAAGCATTGGTGCTGCACATGCTGCGCAGTCCCCATGCCCATGCCTACATCACCGAAATCGACACCTCCGAAGCCGAAACAATGCCGGGCGTGCACCTGATCGTCACTCACGAAAACTGCCCGGAAACCAACTACACGCAGGCCGGACAGGGATTCCCCGAGCCTTCGCCCCACGACCGGCGCATGTTCAACCGCAAGGTACGGCACGTGGGCGACCGCGTGGCCGCCGTGGTGGCCGAAACCCATGAGGCCGCGCAGGCCGCCATGGACCGGATCAGGGTCGAATACGAGGTGCTGGAGCCGGTGCTGAACATTGAGCAGGCCGAACGCGAAGGCGCGCCGCTGGTGCACGGCGGCCCGCAGGAATACGTGGTGGGCGCACCCGACGATCTTGACGAAATGAACAGGGACTCGGACCCGCGCGACGGGAAGATCACCTACCAGTTCCCCATCGGTGCCAACCCGCGCAAGAACATCGCGGCCTCCATCTCCGGCGGGCTGGGCGATACCGAAGCCGGATTCGAACAGGCGGACGTGGTGCTGGAACAGACCTACAAGACCGGACAAATCTACTGCACGCCCCCGGAAACCCACGTGGTCTATACGCACATGGACAACAACCGCGTGGTGGTGCACGCCAGCACGCAGGTGCCGTGGCACGTGCGCAGGCTGGTGGCCACGGTGCTGGGCCTGCCCCAGAACCGGGTGCGCGTGGTCAAGGAACGCGTGGGCGGCGGCTACGGCTCCAAGCAGGACATCCTGCTGGAAGACGTGTGCGCATGGGCCACCTACAGGACCAACCGGCCCGTGTACTCGCATTACACCCGCACCGAGGAATTCACGGCCTGCTCCAGCAGGCATCCCATGACCATCCGTGTCAAGCTGGGCGCCAAAAAGGACGGCACGCTCACGGCCGTGGAAATGCACTCCAAGGCGGACACCGGTCCCTACGGCAATCACTGCCTGACCGTGCCCATGAACGCCTGCTCCAAGTCCCTGCCTCTGTTCCTGTGCGACAACGTGTCCTTTTCGGTGACCATCTTCTATTCCAATATCCTGCCCACGGGCGCGTATCAGGGCTATGGCGCGCCGCAGGGTTCCTTTGCCCTGCAGACCGCCATTGCCGAACTGGCCCATGAACTGGGCATGTCGCACATGGACGTGGTCGAAAAGAACCGCGTGCGTCAGGGCAGCCGCCTTGAGCTCATGCGCATCCTCGGCGAAGGTCGCGAAGGCGTTGCCGCGGACATTGAAAGCTGCGGGCTGGGCGATGCGCTCAAGCGCGGCGCACAGAGCATGGAGTTGGACACCCCGGCCACGTCGAACGACCCGGACGTGTGCATCGGCAAGGGTTTCGCCATCATCCAGCAGGGTTCGGGCCTGCCCGGACTGGATCAGGCCAACGGACGCGTGTGCCTGTGCTCGGACGGTTCCGTGCTGGTGCAGCAGGGCGGCGCGGATCTGGGCACCGGGCTGGACACGGTCATGGCGAAAATGGCCGCCGAGACCATGCAGGTGCCGCTGGACAAGGTGGCCGTGGTTTCCGGCGACACGGACGCCACACCGTTCGACACCGGGGCCTATGCCTCCAGCGGCACGTTCTTCTCGGGCGGAGCCGCCATGCTGGCCGCGCGCGACCTGCACAAGAAAGTGCTCAAGCGGGCCGCGCACATCCTTGAAACCTCCGTGGACGACCTGCGGCTCGACTATCCGGGCGTGGTCACGGGCGGTCCCCGCGAACTGACACTGGCCCAGATAGCGCACGACGCGGAAAGCGGCGAAGGCCTCGGTCCCATCTGGGGCAGGGGCAGCTTCACCACCGAGCATCATGCCATCCCCTACGGCGCGCACTTCGCGCAGGTGGCGGTCAACAAACGCACCGGCGAGGTGCGGGTGCAGAAATACCACGCCCTGCACGACTGCGGCACGCCCATCAACCCGGAACTGGCCGCCGGGCAGATTTACGGCGGCGCGCTCAAGTCCATGGGCCACGCGCTCTGGGAAGAAATGGTGCTGGACGAAACAGGCACGCCCGAAAATCCGACCATGGAAGAATACTGCGCGCCCGGCATGCTGGATATCCCGGAAGACTTCCGGGCCGACTTCGTGGTCACCGACGACCCGCACGGACCCTTCGGAGCCAAATCCATATCGGAAATCGCCACCAACGGCGCGGCTCCGGCCATTGCCGAGGCCATCCACGACGCCGTGGGCGTCTGGATACGCGACTGGCCCTTTACCCCGGAAAAAATCCTCCGGGCCATGGGAACATTGTAACAATCAACGGGATACCCCTGTCCGGCATTGACGTTCGCGCCGTGCCGTGCTTGGTTGACCCGGGCTGAAACAATCATGCAGAAACTCAACGACCTCATCTTCGCCATCCGCAGCGCCGGGGACATAGCCTCGGGCGTGATCATGCGCCTCTACAACGCCGGATTCCGCAACATCGTCATGCTGGAAACACCCGAGCCGCTTACCGTGCGCCGCAAGGCCGCCTTTTCCGAGGCCGTGCGCCTCGGTACGGTGAGCGTGGAAAACGTGACCGCCCGTCTGGTCGCCGTTGAGGACGCCATGACCGGCATCCGGGCCTGCTGGGACGCGGGAGAGCTGCCCGTGCTGGCCGATCCGCAGGGAACCGTGCTCAAGGAACTCAAGCCGGACGTGGTGGTGGACGCGCTCATTGCCAAGCGCAACCGCCTGGGCACCAGCACAGACGACGCGCCGCTGGTCATTGCGCTGGGCCCGGGCTTCGAAGCGGGAAAGGACGCCCACGCGGTCATCGAGACACAGCGCGGCCACAACATGGGCCGTGTCATCAGGCAGGGGCAGGCCGCGCCCAACTCCGGCATCCCCGGCAACATAGGCGGCAAGACCATCGAGCGGCTGCTGCGCGCACCCTGCGACGGCGAATTTCTCACGGACAGGGACATCGGCGACCGCGTGCGACAGGGCGACATGGTGGCCACGGTGGGCGGCGAACCCGTATACGCGAAAATAGACGGCGTGTTGCGCGGCCTGCTGCGCTCCCACACCCCGGCACGCACGGGCCTCAAACTCGGAGACATCGACCCGCGCGACAACCCCACCTTCTGCAACACGGTATCCGACAAGGCGCTGGCCATCGGCGGCGGCGTGCTGGAGGCCGTGCTGGCGCGGTTCCTTTCCGGCAATGCCGTATGCCCACAACAGGGAGGCAGATCATGACAGTCGGCTCGTCACCCATCCGCAAGGACGCCGTGGCCAAGGTCACGGGCAAGGCCCGCTACACCGACGACTTCACCATGCCCGGCATGCTGCACGCAGCCTACGTGCGTAGCTCCATCGCCCACGGCACGGTCACGAACATCGACATTTCCAAAGCCTTGGCCATGGACGGCGTGGAAGCCATCTTCACCTATGAAGACGTGCCGGACATCCTCTTTGCCACGGCCGGGCATCCCTATTCGCTGGACCCGGACCATACGGACGTGGCCGACCGGCTGCTGCTCACGCGCGAGGTGCGCTACCACGGCGACGAGATCGCGGTGGTGGTGGCCGAAACCAAGCTCGCGGCCAAGGAAGCGGCCCGCGCGGTGCTGGTGGAATACGAGGAATTGCCGGTCTGCGTGGACGCGGCCTCCGCACTGGACGAAAACGCGCCCGCCATCCACAAGGGCGGCAACGTGATCAAGTCCCACCAGTTCGAGGTGGGCGGCGACCTTGAAACGGCCATACGTGAAGCGGACTCCTCGGTTTCCGGCCAGTATTACACACCCGTGGTGCAGCACTGCCACATGGAAAACCACATCGCCTACGCCTATATGGACGACTTCGAGCACGTGGTGGTGGTCACCTCCACCCAGATCCCGCACATCTGCCGCCGCGTTGTGGGACAGGCGCTGGACATGCCGTGGGGCAATGTGCGCATCATCAAGCCCTACATCGGCGGCGGGTTCGGCAACAAGCAGGACGTGGTGCTCGAACCCATGGTGGCCTTCTTGACCACGAAGCTGGACGGCCGCCCGGTCAAGCTGGAGCTGGACCGCGAGGAGTGCATGACCAGCACCCGCACGCGCCATTCCTCGATTCTGGACTGCCGCGCGGCAGCGGACAGGGACGGCACGCTCAGGGCCGTGGACATCGCCATGACTTCCAACACCGGGGCCTATGCCTCCCACGGCCACTCCATCCCCTCGGCCGGGGGCGCAAAATCCTGCAACCTCTACCCGCGCAACGCCATCCGCTTTTCCGCCCTGACCCACTATGCCAACATCCCGGCGGCCGGGGCCATGCGCGCCTACGGTTCGCCGCAGGTCATCTTCGGGCTGGAGTGCGTGCTTGAAGACCTTGCCCGCGAGATCGGCATGGATTCCGTGGATTTCCGCATCAAAAACGTGGCCCGGGAGCTGGACGTCAATCCCCTGAGCAACAAGCCCATCCGCAGCGCGGGCATGGTGGAGTGCCTGGAAAAAGGCCGCGAACTGATCCGCTGGGACGAAAAGAAACGCCGCTTTGCCCACCAGCAGGGTCCGGTGCGGCGCGGGCTGGGCGTGGCCTGTTTCAGCTACGGCTCGGGCACCTACCCTGTGTGCGTGGAAATCGCGGGCTGCCGTTTGATCCTCAACCAGGACGGCTCCGTGCACATGCAGGTGGGGGCGACCGAAATCGGGCAGGGTTCGGACACGGCCTTTGCGCAGATGGCTGCGGAGACGCTGGGCGTATCCTACGACAAAATCCACGTGGTCACCACGCAGGACACGGACGTGGCTCCCTTTGACACCGGAGCCTATGCCTCGCGCCAGACATACGTGGTGGCTCCGGCCATCAAAAAGGCCGCCCTGCAGCTCAAGGCCGCCATCCTCGACCATGCCCGGAAAATGACCGGCAAGGCCGCCGAAGGGCTGGACGTCGTGGACGGCAACGTGGTCAACGCCAACCGGCCGGAGCGCGTGGTCACCAGCCTCGCGGAACTGGCCATCGACGCATACTACCACAAACAGCGCGGGGGCCAGCTCACCGCGGACGTCTCGCACAAGACCCGCACCAACGCGCCCTCGTTCGGCTGCACCTTCGTGGACCTTGAGGTGGACATTCCCATGTGCAAGGTCCGCGTGCACCAGATTCTCAACGTGCACGACGCGGGCACGATCATCCATCCCCTGCTGGCCGAAGGACAGGTACACGGCGGCATGGGCATGGCCGTTGGCATGGCGCTCTACGAGGAGCTGCTCACGAACCCGGAAAACGGCCGCGTGCTGAACAACAACCTGCTGGACTACAAGATCCCCACCTGCGTGGACACGCCGGACCTCGGCTGCGCGTTCGTGGAGACCACGGAGCCCACCGGGGCCTACGGCAACAAGTCCCTTGGCGAACCGCCCGTGATCTCGCCCGGCCCGGCCATCCGCAACGCCATTCTCGATGCCACGGGCGTGGCCGTGAACCGCATGCCCATGTCTCCCAAGGCGTTGTTCACTCATTTTCACGATGCAGGACTGATCTGAGGAGATGCCCCATGTTTCCCATTGAAAAATACCATATGGCCGAAAGCGTGCAGGACGCGGTGCGCGCGCTGGCCGAGGATGAAAACGCGCGGGTCATCGCCGGGGGCACGGACGTGCTCATCCGGCTGCACGAAGGCCACGCCGACTACCGCAACCTCGTGGACATCAACAGGCTGGACGAACTGCGCCGCATATGGAAAGAGGACGACGGCTCCATCTGCATCGGCGCGCTGGCCTCGTTCACCGAAATCATGAACAGCCCGCTGGTGCGCGAATTCGTGCCGGTCATCGGCGAATCCGTGGCCACGGTGGGTGGCCCGCAGGTGCGCAACCGGGGCACCATGGGCGGCAACATCTGCAACGGCGCGGTCAGTGCGGACAGCGCCTGCGCCGCGCTGGTGCACGAGGTGGATCTGGTGATCCAGAGCCCGGACGGCGAGCGCGTGGAACCGGTGCTCGGCTTTCACGCCGGGCCGGGCCGCGTGAACCTGAAAACCGGCGACCTGCTCACGCATTTTCGCATCCGGCCGGAAAACCACGAAAACATGGGCGCGGCCTATTACAAATACGCCATGCGCGAGGCCATGGACATTGCCACCATCGGCTGCGCTGCCGGGCTACGCACGAAAAACGGCGCCATTGCCGAACTGCGGCTGGCCTACACGGTTTCCGCGCCCACGCCCATCCGTTGCCCCGAGGCCGAAAAAACAGCCGCCGGACAGCCGCTGACCACGGACACGCTGGATGCTATAGCGCAGGCCGTGGAACAGGACGTGAAGCCGCGCACGTCGTGGCGCGCCACCAAGGAATTCAGGATGCACGTCATCCGCACGCTGGCCGCACGGGTCATCACCGAAGCAGCCGCAAAACTCGGGGAGCAGGTAGCATGAAGCGCACCATCACCATGACCGTGAACAATAAAGAACTGACCCTGGACATCGACGTGCGCGCCTCGCTCATGGACGTATTGCGCCAGCAGGGATTCACCAGCGTCAAGCAGGGCTGCGGCGTGGGCGAATGCGGCGCATGCACCGTGCTGGTGGACGACGTGCCCGTGGATTCGTGCATCTATCTGGCCATGTGGGCCCACGGCAAGAACATCCGCACGGCAGAAGGCGAAAGCAGAAACGGCGAACTCTCGCCGGTGCAGCAGGCCTATGTGGAGGCCGGAGCCGTGCAGTGCGGCTTCTGCACGCCCGGGCTGGTCATGACCACCACATCGTTTCTGGAAAACCACAAGGGTGAGAAGCCGAGCCGCGAGGAAATCCGCGTGGGCCATGCGGGCAACCTGTGCCGCTGCACCGGGTACGAAACAATCGTGCGCGCCGTGGAACTGGCAGCAAAAAAGCAAAACGAAGAATAAGGTTTTGCAAGGAATTTTTCGCCCGGCGTCTTCCATGAACAGGAACAACCGGGCGCGCGAGGATGCCCCGCCATGCGCGGGGCAGGACAAAGGCACCGAATCCGGGCTGGGGGGCCCGGGTTCCGACGAGCGGCCCAAAGCGGCCCGCCGGAAACCCAAACCAGCATGAGGAGAGGTACAATGTCTCGCACCAGTCAACCCGAACAAAAATTCGACCTGATATACGGCCTGGAGGACCGCCCGCCCGTGGGCGCGTCCATCTACGCCGCCCTGCAACACTTTCTGGCCATGTTCATCGGCATCATGACCCCGCCCATCATCATCAGCAACGCGCTGGGCATGTCGCTTGAAATGAGCGCCTACATGATCAGTATGGCCCTGTTCGTATCCGGCATCGCCACCTTCATACAGGCCCGCAAGTTCGGACCGCTCGGCTCGGGCCTTTTGAGCATACAGGGTACCAGCTTCGCGTTTTTGAGCACCATCATTTCCATGGGCATGGGCGTCATCTCCAAGGGCGGAACCCCGGAAGACGCGGTAGGCACCATCTGCGGCGTGGCCCTGGCCGGGTCCGTCTTCCAGATGACCTGCAGCCGCTTTCTGCCCCTGCTGCGCCGCATGTTCCCGCCGCTGGTCAGCGGCATCGTGGTGACCATGATCGGCCTTTCGCTGATCAAGGTGGGCATCGTGGATTTCGGCGGCGGTTTCGGGGCCATGAAAAACGGCACCTTCGGCAGCCCCCAGAATCTCGGGCTGGGCATGCTGGTACTGCTGACCATCATCGTGCTCAACCGCAGCAAACGCCCGTTCATTCGCATCGGGTCCGTGGCCATCGGCCTGCTGCTGGGCTACGTGGTGGCTGCGTTCATGGGGCTGGTGGACTTCGGCAAAATCGGACAGTTGAGCATCGTTTCCGTGCCCGTGCCCTTCAAGTACGGCCTCGGGTTCGACTGGTCCGGCTTCGTGCTCATGGGCTTTCTGTACATCATCACCATCGTGGAATCCATCGGCGACCTCACGGCCACGGCCATGCTCTCCAACCAGCCGGTCAAGGGCGACAAATACATCAAGACCATCTCGGGCGGCGTGCTGGGCGACGGATTCAACTCCGCGCTGGCCGCCGTGTTCAACACATTCCCCAACACCACCTTCAGCCAGAACAACGGCGTGATCCAGCTCACCGGAGTGGCCAGCCGCTACGTGGGCTTCTACATTGCGGGAATTCTCGTGCTGGTGGGCATCTTCCCCATCGTGGGCGGGGTGTTCTCGCTCATTCCCAAGCCCGTGCTGGGCGGCGCCACGCTGATCCTGTTCGGGTCCGTGGCCGCAGCGGGCATCAAGATCATCGCCTCGCAGGTCATCACCCGCCGGGCCATGCTGATCATGGCCATGTCCTTTGGCGCGGGCCTCGGCGTGGTTTTTGCGCCCGACCTGCTGGGCCAGATGCCGCCGTTTGTGAAAACCGTATTCTCTTCGGCCATCACCACCGGCGGATTCACGGCCATCTTCGCCAACCTGATTCTTCCCCGCGATCCCGGTGAAGACGAAGCGCACGAAATGGAACCGGCAGGCGAGAACGCCTGAATACTATGGTGACGGCCCCGGGCTGACGGGCCTTTGCCCGGGGCCGCCGTTGCAAACCGGAAATACGCGGGGGCGTTTTTCCGGTTCGGAGGAACAACTTCGACAGGAGACGCACAATGAGTGGGCAAGGCTTTCTGGAAAAACGCTTCCAGCTGACCGAACACGGCACCAACACCAAGACCGAAATCACGGCCGGTGTGACCACCTTCATGACCATGGCCTACATTCTGGCCGTCAACCCGGGCATCCTCGCGGCTGCCGGCATGGACGCAGCTGCCGTATTCACGGCCACCGCGCTGTCCGCCTGCGTGGCCACCCTGTTCATGGCCTTTGCGGCCAACCTGCCCTTTGCGCTGGCTCCGGGCATGGGGCTCAACGCCTTTTTCGCCTTCACCGTGGTCCTGACCATGGGCTACTCGTGGCAGTTCGCGCTCACCGCGGTCTTCCTTGAAGGCCTCATATTCCTCATACTCACGGCCACCAACCTGCGCGAGGCCATCGTCAACTGCGTGCCCATGTCCATCAAGCACGCCATATCCGGCGGCATCGGCCTGTTCATCGCCTTCATCGGCTTCAAGAACGCGGGCATCGTGGTGGCCAATCAGGCCACGCTGGTCACGCTGGGCAACGTGCTCAGCCCGGCCCCGCTGGTCTGCCTGTTCGGGCTGGTGGTCACGGGCATCCTCATTGCCCGGCGGATCAAGGGCGCGCTGCTGCTGGGCATCCTCGCGGCCACGGTTGCCGGTGCCTTCTGCGGCGTCACCGACATCGCCAACTTCAACACGGCCGGGCTGTTCACCATCCCGAGCATGGCCCCGCTCTTCTTCAAGCTGGACTTCTCGCAGATATTCACCCACGACATGGCCATCGTGCTGCTGACCTTCCTGTTCGTGGACATGTTCGACACCGTGGGCACGCTCATCGGCGTGTGCTCAAAGGCGGGCCTGCTCAATGAGGACGGCTCCATTCCCAAGGCCAAGCAGGCCCTGTTCGCGGACGCCATCGGCACCACATTGGGCGCTGTTTTCGGCACCTCCACGGTGACTACCTACGTGGAATCCGCAGCGGGCGTGGCCGAAGGCGGACGCACCGGGCTGACCGCCCTGACAGCGGCCGTACTCTTCGGACTGGCCCTGCTGGTGGCCCCGATCTTCCTGCTGGTTCCGGGCGCGGCCACGGCCCCGGCCCTGATCATCGTGGGCCTGTTCATGATGAGTCCCATCAAGAAAATCGACCTGGACGATTACACCGAATCCATCCCGGCATTTCTGACCATCGTCATGATGCCGTTCACCTTCTCCATCGCGGAAGGCATCGCCTTCGGCATGCTCTCCTTCGTCATTCTCAAGCTGCTGACCGGCCGGGCCAAGGACATTCCGCCGCTGGCATACCTGCTCTTCATTCTGTTTGCATCCAAGTTCTTCATGCATTAGAGCCAAGAGAGGACATCGCAACGCTGTTCGGCTCCGCTCCCTCTCCGGGAACGGAGCCGATTTCACGAGCAACGAGGAAAACCATGAGCTGCATACTGATACAGAACGGAACCGTGGTAACCATGAACCCGCGTCGCGAGGTGCTGACGAACGCGGACGTGCTGGTGCGCCACGGCCGCATAGAACGCGTGGACGCGAACCTTGCCGCACACTCCGACATGGGCACGGTGGACGAAATCGTGGACGCCACAGACCGCATCGTCATTCCCGGCCTGATCCAGACCCACCTGCACCTGACCCAGACCCTGTTTCGCGGGCTGGCCGACGACCTCGAGCTCATGGACTGGCTGGGCAAGCGCATCTGGCCGCTGGAAGCACAGCACGACCACGACACCAACGCCATTTCCGCACGCCTCGGCATTGCCGAGCTGGTCCGGGGCGGCACCACCTGCATCCTGGACATGGGTACCGTGAACCACACGGACGCCGTGGGCGAAACCGTGCGCGACACCGGGTTCCGGGCGGTTATCGGCAAGTGCATGATGGACCACGGCCAGGGCGTGCCCGGCGGACTCATGGAAGACACGGACCAATCCATCCGCGAATCCGAAGCCACGCTCCAACGCTGGCACGATACGGCCGAAGGCCGCATCCGCTACGCATTCGCCCCGCGCTTTGTTGTCTCCTGCACGGAAAAACTGCTCACCAGCGTACGCGACATGGCCCGCCACCACGGAGTCATGGTCCACACCCATGCCTCGGAAAACCGCGGGGAAATCGCGCTGGTGGAGCAGGAACGCGGCATGCGCAACCTGACCTACCTGCACAAGCTGGGGCTCACCGGACCGAACCTCGCGCTGGCCCATTGCATCTGGCTGGACCAGCAGGAAATGGACATTGCCGCAGACACGGGCCTGCACGTGCTGCACTGCCCCACCTGCAACATGAAGCTTGCGTCCGGCATGGCGCACGTGACTGAAATGCTTGAAATGGGAACCAGCGTTTCCCTTGGCTGCGACGGCGGCCCCTGCAACAACAATCTTGACATGTTTCTGGAAATGCGCCACGCCGCATTGCTGCAGAAGGTGCGGCAACTTTCACCCACGGCCCTGCCAGCTTCCACGGTGCTGGAAATGGCCACCATCGGCGGAGCTCGCGCGCTGGGACTGGAAAAGGAAATCGGCAGCATCGAGCCGGGCAAGCGCGCGGACATCACCGTGGTGGACCCGCAAACGCTCCATGCCGCGCCCACCGTGCAACGCGATCCCGCCTCCCTGCTGGTCTATGCAGCCTCGGGCCGGGACGTGACCCACACCATGGTCAACGGCCGCCTGCTGCTGCGTGAAGGAAAACTGACCACCATCGACATGCAACAGACCGTTGCCGAAGCCAACGCATTGTGCGCAAAAATGCTCGACAACAAAACCATCCGCCCGCTCTTCGGGCAACAGTGAAACAGGAAAACAGACACGCAATGCGCATCCAGAACGTTTCGGAACTGATCAACCCCGGCGAACAACTCATCTCCCTCACGGGCGGCGGCG
Source organism: Pseudodesulfovibrio senegalensis (assembly GCF_008830225.1). NCBI lineage: Bacteria > Pseudomonadati > Thermodesulfobacteriota > Desulfovibrionia > Desulfovibrionales > Desulfovibrionaceae > Pseudodesulfovibrio > Pseudodesulfovibrio senegalensis. The sequence continues at coordinate 491,483 of NZ_WAIE01000001.1, read as the reverse complement.
GCAAAACCTCGCTCATGTACCTGCTGGCCCGGGAGCTGGCCGAGGCCGGAAAACGGGTGGTATCCACCACCACGACCCGAATCTTTCCGCCCCACCGCGATGAAACCGGGGGGCTGTCCCTTGAAATCGGCAAAAAAGGCTTTTCCACGGACCTGAAACGCCGGCTGGACAAGACCGGCCACATCACGGCCGCACATCGTTACCTGCCCGGCGTGAGCAAACTGGAAGGCGTGACCGCGGAAACCGCGCAGGATCTGCCCCGGGTGGCGGCAGCGGCCCACGTGATCATCGAGGCGGACGGTGCGGCACGCAAATCCCTGAAGGCCCCGGACGAACACGAACCGGTCATCCCGGAAAAAACCGATGTCTGCATCGCGGTCATGGGGCTGGACGCACTGGGCAAACCACTGGAAAAACGGTGGGTGTTCCGGCCGGAAATCGTTTCGCAGCTCACGGGCATCGAGCTGGGCACCACGGTCACGGCCACATGCATGGCCCGGCTCGCAGTCCTTCCCGGCGGCCTGTTCAAGGGCTGCCCGGAATCGGCGCGGCGTATCGTATTCCTGAACAAGATGGACCTGCCCGAGGCCGAACGTGGCGCGCACCACATCATCCGCGCGGCCAAGAAGCTGGAAGGCACCATGCCCGACCTGTGGTGCATCGCCTCCATCCACGAAGGCCGCTACAAGCTGGTATATTGACGGATTGCCGGGGCACGCGAAAACCATGCCCCGCGCATTCAGAAAAGTCGGTTCAGAGCCGTGTACTCGTCGGGCGTGTCCACATCGCGCACAACGCCGGGATCGTCCACACACACGCGCATGAGCCGGGCCTCGGTCTTCCCAAGATAGGCACGCGGCCCGGTGTCGCCGGTCAGCGCGCGAATACGGCCGAACCATGAACACGGCGCAATGACCGGATTGCCGCGTTGCCCGGCATGTTCCGGAGCCACCCAGCGGTCCGGTTCGTGCACAAAGGCTTGGGCCAGCGTGCGCACGGTGTCCGCGCGCACAAGGGGCTGGTCACCGAGCAGGAACATGGCCCCGATGCACTGTTCCGGCAACGCGTCCAGCCCGGTCCGCAGCGACGCGGACTGGCCCGAAGCATATTCCCGATTTTCCCGCACCACGATTTGCTGATCCACATTCCGGCCCGAAAAATAATCGCGCACGGCCCGCAGCACACGCTCCGATTCGTTGCCTGTGACCAGCACCACCGGAGCAAGGCCGCCCTGCAAAGCCGCTTCCAGCACATGACAGACCATGGGCGTTTCGGCCACGGGCAAAAGCATCTTGTTGCGCCCCATGCGCGAGGACTGCCCGGCGGCCAGCACGATTCCGGCCACGGTGCATGGCGTCGCGGATTCCGTCACGCTCACGAGGCGCACACCGGAACCAGCGAAAAGGAACGCACGTCGAACAGCCCGGAATCCGTGAGCTTGAGTTCCGGGATCACCGGCAGGGTCATGAAGCTCAGGGTCATGAACGGCTCAAGGTCCGGGTTCACGGAAAACTCTTCCCGGGCCATGCGGTTCATGCGTTCCAGCTGTTCGGCAACATGCCCGGCGTCGTGCTCGGACATGAGCCCGCCCACGGCAAGGGGCAAATGGGCCACAACCTTGCCGGCGCGCACAAGGGTGATGCCGCCGCCCATGGCTTCGATGTCGCTTATTGCCGCGAGCATGTCGTGGTCGTTGTCGCCGCAGACCACGATATTGTGGGAATCGTGGGCCACGGTGGTGGCCACGGCCCCGTTGGTCAGGCCGTAATTCTCGATAATGCCCACGCCCACGTTGCCGGTTGCGTGGTGACGTTCCACCACGGCCAGCTTGAGCAGACCGGGATTCTTTGCACAGGAAAACGCGCCGGATTCATCGGTGACCACGTCGCGCACAAGTGCCTCGGTCACGAGGCTGTGCGGCTGGATGCCGATGACGTTGGCACGCGGGCATTCAAGTTCAAGGGATAGGTCCGCCTGCGTAACCGGGCGGATGTTCACGGTGTCCAGCACCGGGGTGTTGTCCGGATCGGGCAGCTCGGCCAGCATGGTCCGGTTTTTAGCCACCAGCTTTCCGCCGGCATACACGGCGCGCGCCTCGAAATTCTCGAGATCGTCCACCAGCAAAAAGTCCGCGTCGCGCCCCGGAGCCAGCGCGCCCTTGTCCCGCAGCCCGTAACACTGGGCCGCGTTGAGCGTGGCCATGGTCACGGCCATGAGCGGATCAAGCCCCATGGACACGGCCATGCGGATGTTGTTGTCGATGCTGCCGTTTTCCAGCAGGTCTGCGGGCTGGCGGTCGTCCGTGCAGAACACGCACCGGCTGCAGTTGGCCGTGTTCACGCCGGGCACGAGGTACTGCAGGTCGCGCGCTGCCGAGCCCTCGCGCAGCAGCACGTACATTCCCCGGGCAATGCGGTCCTGCATTTCCTCCAGCGAGGAACACTCATGGTCGGTCATGACCCCGGCCGCGGCATAGGCGTTCAGGTCCATGCCGGTGAGCATGGGGCTGTGGCCGTCCACCACCTTGTTCCGCGAAAGGCCGAGCGCGATCTTGGCCAGCACCTGCGGGTCGCCGCCAGCCACGGCAGGATAATCCATGACCTCGCCGATGCCGCCCACGAACGGGTCGTCAATGAGTTCGGCCAGATCAGCGGCGTGCAGCACGGCTCCGGCGTGTTCTCCGGCCGTGGCCGGTACGCAGGACGGCAGCATCACGAAAACGCCCAAAGGCAGATCGCGCGAGGCGTCCAGCATGTAGCGGATGCCCGTCAAACCGCGCACGTTGGCGATCTCATGCGGGTCGGCGATGACCGTGGTCACGCCATGGGGCACCACGGCCCGGGCGAATTCCGGCGGAGCCACCAGCGAGGATTCAATGTGCACATGCGCGTCGATCAGGCCGGGGACAACATAGGCGCCGCCCGCGTCCAGGGTTTCGCGCGCCTCGTAGTCGCCCATGCCCAGGATGCGCCCGCAGCCCACGGCCAGCGAACCGTGAACCACCTGCCGGGAAAACACGTCCACCACGCGGGCGTTGGTCACCAGAAGGTCGGCGGGAATGCGCCCCGCGGCCATGTCCACCAGCTTTTTCTGTTCTTCGGGATTCATGCGAAAGGTGTTCATCGGTTCCCGCCTCCTCGGACGTGGATGGTTGTCTTGCGGTTTATTGCCGCAATACCACAGACAGCGGCAAAAGGCATCGGCATGAAAAAACCGGAAGCAGACACACGGGGTATTGCCCGACCAAGTGCGTCTGCTTCCGGTGATAGGCCGAGGGACCGGCTCACGAGATGGCCATTACATGCTTTGATACACGGAGGTTGTCATGGCCGACCGTCCGAAACCCGCCTCGGCGTTGCCCACGCCAAAGACCGGACGGCCTATGGGTCCCTCTGAACCCGGATGCCTATACGTACGCCACACACTCGATCTCGACATTGGCGCCCAGCGGCAGCTTGGATACTTCCACGCAGGCCCGGGCCGGATAATCCCCGTCAAAGAAGCTGGCGTACACTTCGTTGACCGTGGCGAAATCGCCGAGATCGGTAAGAAAAATACCCGCACGGATGATCTTGTCCATGCCGGAACCGGCCTCCTCAAGGATGGCCTTGAGGTTGTTCAGACACTGTCTGGCCTGATCTTCGGAGGATTCCGGCATGGTCTTGGTCTCGGGATTAACCGGAATCTGCCCGGAAACGAAAATCATGTCCCCGTGGCGAACCGCCTGGGAATAGGGGCCCACGGCCGAAGGGGCGTTTTCCGTGCTGATGATCTGTTTGGACATTGTCGTCTTCCTCCATGCCCTGCCGTACAGGGCGGGTTCAATGTATTATTTCGGCCCCTAACAAGCAAGGGGAAACCATACTTTTTTTCAGGCGATGCGACCTGCCGTCAGAGCTTGAGATCGTATTCCTTGATCTTGCGGTACAGGGTGGCGATGCCGATCTGCAAGGACTCCGCAGCCAGCTTCTTGCCCCGGGTGTCCGCGCCGAAATGTTGCAGCGCATCGCGCACGGCACGGCGTTCCAGCACCTTGAGCGGCAGCAGTTGCGGGTCTGTCCCGGCCTCGGATTCCCCGGCCGGTTGCGCCGCAGATGAGGCCCGGCCCAGCGCGTCCAGCAGCTTGCCCGGCAACAGCCCCGGATGCACGGGACCGCCGTCCGGCATCATGTTGACCATGTATTCGATGGCGTTCTCGAACTCGCGCACGTTGCCCGGCCAGTCGTACTCGCGGAACGCGGCCAGCACGGATTCATGCAGGGGCGCGGACTGCTTGCCGAAGCGTTCGCAGTAGCGGTTCAGGAAAAATGCGCCCAGTACGGCCAGATCCTCGGGACGCTCGCGCAGGGGCGGTGTTTCCAGCGGGATGACGTTCAGGCGGTAGAAAAGATCTTCGCGGAACCGGCCCTGGGTGATCAACTCACCAAGATTTTCATTGGACGCGGCGATGACCCGGATGTCCACATGGATGAGCCGGTTGGACCCGAGGCGGCAGAACTGGCGTTCCTGCAATACGCGCAGCAGCTTGACCTGCAGGTACAGGGGCAGGGTTCCGATCTCGTCCAGAAAAATGACTCCGCCGTGGGCCAGCTCGAACTTGCCGATCTTGCCCTTGGGGTTGGCCCCGGTGAATGCGCCGCGCGTGTAGCCGAACAATTCGCTTTCCAGAAGATTGTCGGGCAATGCGCCGCAGTTGATGGCAATGAACGGCTGGTCGTTGCGGTCGCTGGACGCATGGATGGCCCGGGCCACCAGCTCCTTGCCCGTGCCGGATTCCCCGGTCACCAGCACCGTGGACGTGGACGCGGCCACCCGCCGGATCTGGGCCTTGAGCGCCTTGATGCTGCGCGAACGGCCAAGGATCGCATCCAGCCCGGTGCGCTCCACCCCGTCCGCAAACTGTGACATGCGCCGGGCCACGCGCGGCAGGGTCTCGAATACCAGCACCCGCGAAAATTCCGAACTGCCGGGCGGCAGATCCTGCATCCTGCCCACCAGCGTGCGCCGCATGCCGTGCACGTTGACCACGAATTCCTCAAGGTCGGAAACGTAATCCCCGGTGCGTTCCACCTGCAGTTCGGGCAGAGCGTCGCTCAGCCCAGCTCCGGTTTCCATATCCAGCTCGCGCCGCGCCTGCCGGTTGATGAACGAAACCCGGCCCGCGGCGTCAAAGACCACGATGCCCCGGTTGTTCACGTCCACCACCTGCATCATCATGTCCAGCAGCTCCTCGGCACGTGCGTGTTCCCGGCGGTCCGCCATCTTGTGGGAAAGCATGTCGGCCATGCGGTCGATGAAATCCAGATAGGTCTGGCGGTTGTCCAGAATACGCTGCCGCTCGCGCTCGTCAAAACAGACCAGCCCGATGACCCCGGCCACGTCCGCGCCGTCCGTGATGGGCGTGCACACGGAAAGCACCTCGCGGCATTCGTCGCGGTTGGGGCAGTCGCGGCACAGGGGGTGCTCGCGGGGATTGTCCATGATCAGCGGAGTCCGGGTGTCCATGACATGCCGGTATACCTCGCCCTCTTCACTGATGCTGCTGCCCACGCCCGAGGCATACACCCCGGTGCCAGCCAGACGCACCAGACGGGCGTCCACCACTTCCACGTCAATGCCAACCACCTGTGCGATCACCTGCGCGGACCGCTTCACATACGACCGTATTTCATTCAGCATGGGCATGAATCTACAGGCAGAATCGCGCTTGGGCAACCATGCAGACACAATTGGGCATCTGTGGCCGGAAACGTACATTCCCGCTTGCCTCCGGTTTCCGATTCTGGAAAAATCAATCCCATGATTTCCCTATTTTTCAGCCTGTACATAAAACTGTTCTTCCTGCTCACGCCGTTCTTCGTGCTCACGGTGTTCCTGTCCATGACCAAGGGCATGGAACTGCCCGAACAACGGCGCATAGCCATCCGCGTTGCCGTGGCCGCCATCATCATCGGACTGGTGCTCTACTCCGTGGGCAACAAGATATTCGCCACGCTGGGCATTACGCTGGACGCGTTCCGCATCGGGGCCGGGGCACTGCTGTTCCTTTCCGCGGTGCAGCTTGTCAGCGGCAAATCCGGACCGGACACGCCCGAAGACGACGGCGACATTTCCGTGGTACCGCTGGCCATGCCCGTGACCATCGGCCCGGCCACCATCGGTACGCTGCTGATTCTGGGCGCGGAACTGCACACCACCGCGGCCAAGCTGCTGGGCGGCGCGGCCATGGTGGCGGCGGGCATGTCCGTGGGCCTGCTCCTGCTGCTCGGCCCGGCCATCCGCAGGCTGGTGGGCAAAATGGGCCTGTCCATGCTCCAGAAAATCACCGGGCTGGTGCTCTCGGCACTCTCCGCCCAGATCATGTTCACGGGCATCCGCAACTTTCTCGGATAAACAGGGCACGGCTCCACGCTGTTCGCAAGCGTCGGGATTCCGCACCATGTTCTGATTCCACGCCAACGTGGTTGCCCCCTGCCCGCCCCCGGTGTATTGCAAAGTTCACATTCTTTTCGCCAACACATTCCCGCAAAGGAAGCACACATGAACGAACTCCTATTCACCCAACCCTACCGCATACGGTCCTATGAAACCGGGTACGACTGGAAAGTCACGATCCCGCCCCTATGCAACCATTTGCAGGACATTGCCTCCATGCATGCCGAACGCCTCGGCTTCGGCTATGCGGACCTGCACGCCATGGGCTGCGCGTGGGTATTGGTGCGTGCCTTTTTGCGCATGGACGCCCTGCCCGCCTTCGGCGAGGTCGTGGACGTGACCACCTGGCCCTCGGGCGCGGGCCGCACGGCAGCCACACGCGACTACGAAATCCGGCTCGACGACCGCATAGTGGGCCGGGCTACCAGCGCATGGGCCATCATCGACCTGGAGTCGCGCAAGGCCGTGAACGCCGAGGAAATCATGGCCAAACGAAAAAGCCCCGAACGGGACCGGGCACTGGAATTCGAATCGCGCGCCGTCAAACGCATCCGCGAAGGCGAGCACCGGGCAAATGTGCTGGCCCGGCAGGGCGACGAAGACGTGAACCGCCACGTAAACAGCATCCGGCAGGTGGAATTTCTACTGGAATCGTGCCCGGTCGAATGGAAGGAAACCCGGCAATGCGTGGCCGCGGACGTGCAGTTCCGGGCCGAATGCCACGCCGGGGAAGAGCTGGTCGCCCTGTGCAGCCCGCAGGACGACGGCACGGCACGGCATGCGCTGTTCCGCGCCTCGGACGACCGCGAAGTGGCGCGCATGCAGACATGGTGGCAGGAAAGGAAATGAACCACGCCCCGGCAAACGACATCACCCTGCGTTTCGACTGCTCGGGGGTGGACTGGGAACAGGCCTGTACCATTTTCGAACGCGCGCCCCTGGGGACCCGCAAACCTGACAGGCTGCGCACGACATTTGAAAACAGTGCGCTGGTCTGCTTTGCATGGCACGGAGGGCGCACCGTGGGCCTTGCCCGCGCCCTTTCCGACCATGTAGTACAATCCGTGATATACGACCTGTGCATGCTTCCGGAATATCAGGGCAGCGGACTGGGCACGCGCATGATGCGCGCCATGCTGGACAGGCTGGAAACGCCCAACGTGCAACTGCACTCCGTGCCGGGCAAGGAAGGCTTTTACGAACGGCTCGGCTTTTGCGTCATGCGCACGGCCATGCTGCTTTCCGCAGACCCGGAAGACATGCGGCGCAAGGGATATATCAGGTAGCCGGGTCCACCCCGCATCCGGCGAATCCGCACTTGAGCAACTCCAGCAGGGCCCGGGCCATGCCCCGGTCGTAGCGCCCCTCCTGCCGCAACAACTGGCCCGCAACAGTCAGGGCCTCCTCACCGGAATGATACGGCCGCTCGGCAATGGCCGCGCTGAACGAATCGGCCAGTCCGCACAGTCTGCCCGGCAGACTGACGGCGTCGCCACGCACCCCCTTGGGATAGCCGGTGCCGTCCAGCCGCTCGTGATGTTCCATCACGCACTGCTCCACAATGCGGTCGTTGACCTTCAGCCGGGTGAGCATGCCCAAAGCGAGGTCCGGGTGCCTGCGCACGGATTCCTTGTCCCGGTGCAGCAAAATGCCTTCCTTGTCGCGGATAAAGCCCGGCACCATGGCCATGCCCATGTCGTGCACGGCCAGCCCGAGGGCAAGATGATTGAGGTTGGTGCGCTCAAGCCGGGTCCGGTAGCGCATGGCAAACACGCCCAGCCCCACGAAGGTGCTGTTCACGCCGTGGGTGGCCGCGTCGTACTGCTTGTCCAGCGTCTTGAGCAGAAACTCGGTGCGCCCCGGATCGATCCAGATATATTCACACAATATGCTCAGGTCGCGTTGCAGATCCTGCAACCGTCCGGCAATGGGCTGCTCGAAAAAGGCGTCCAGCGTCCGGCGCAGGGCAAGATAGAATATTTCGGAAACCTCGTCCGGGTTCAGGTCCTGCTCCACCAGCACCAATCCGAGATTGCGGCTCAGGTGCACGGCATATTCACGGTAGTCCCGCCGGTCCAGATACAGGTTGCCCGCCCGGCAGTGGTCGGCCACTTCCTGCTGCCGCTTCTCGCTCAGGCGGCTGTCCGCCCCGGCCAGCAGACGGACCGAACCGAGCTCCTCGTCCCAGACATGCAGATTCACTGGCGGACGAAAACGCGGAAAGCTCTCCAGTATGTTGGGACTGATCTGCAGGAAACGCTCTTCGAGCTGGACATCGTCTTCGGGCTTCATGACGGCCTCCGTGCGGCAGAACGGTTTTCCATGATCCAGCATACCCGTTTTCGGGCAAAGGTTGCAAGAGCCCCGGTCAACGCGCCCTTGCCCCGAAAAAGACGACACGCTACACTGATGCGGCAAACCAAACGGAGAAACAATGAACGACCATGCCAAGGCCGTACTGGAGGCCATGCGCCAGCGGCGCAGCATACGCAAATTCACGGACCAACCCGTGGAGCGTGAGCATCTGGAGGCCATGCTCGAGGCCGGACGCTGGGCACCCAGCGGACTGAACAACCAGCCGTGGCGCTTTCTGGTGATCCGCCCGGAGGATCCCCGCGCAGAACGACTGGCCGATTGCACCAAATACGCCCACGTCGTGCGCCAGGCTCAAGCCCTCGTATGCGTGTTGCTGGAAAAGGAAGCCATGTACAGCCCCATGAAGGACCATCAGGGCGCGGGCGCCTGCATTCAGAACATGCTGCTGGCCGCCCACGCCAAAGGGCTTGGGGCCGTGTGGCTCGGACAGATCATCAATGATCAGGCCACAGCGCTGAACGCCATGGGCCTCGACGAGAACACTTATGAACTTCAGGCCGTTCTGGCCGTGGGACACCCCGCGCAGAAAGGAAGTTCCGAACGGAAAACCATGAACGAGCTGCTTCTGGAGGCGCTTTGATGCACATAAAGACCATCCCGCTGGGTCCATTGGAAACCAACTGCCATATCCTTGCCGCAGACGGTCTCGCCGTTGTGGTGGACCCGGGCGGCGATCCGGCTCCGGTGTTGCAATACCTTGAGGAAAACGGCCTCAAGGCGGCCAATATCCTGAATACGCACCTCCATTTCGACCACACATACGGCAATGCGGCCTTTGCCCGGGCCACCGGTCTGCCCATACTGGCCTGCGCCGACGACCTGCCCCTGCTCTCGTCCGAACTCGGACGCGGCGGCATGATGGGGCTGCCCGTGGTGGAAGAGTATGAAATACAGGAGATCAAAGCAGGCGAGCACGAATTTGCGGGTATGCGCTGCGAGGCATTCCACACGCCCGGACATTCCCAGGGCAGCCTGTCCTTCCATTTTCCGGACGCGGCCGTATGCTTTGTGGGCGACCTCATCTTCTACCGTTCCATCGGCAGAACCGACTTTCCCGGCGGCAGCCTCGAGGTGCTCAAGAAATCCGTTGCCGACCACATCTTCACCCTGCCCGGCCACACGAAACTCTTTCCGGGCCACGGACCTGACACCACGGTGGACGACGAGAAAAACCACAATCCGTTCTTTTCGGAATTTCGCACGGAGGCGCAATGAGCGAGGTCATGAAGGCCGACATTCGCGGCAAGTGCTGAGGCGTGAGCATGGAGGTAAGTTGGTACCTCCGTTTTGCAAAGACCGATCAGGTCGAGATACTGGCGTCGCCCGGTTCGGCGGATTCCGTGCGCTATGCCATGGACATGCACCCGGACTGGACCATCGAGTCCAGTGAACAGGGTCCGGACCTTCTTTTCACCTTCCGGCGCAAGGAGCCGGTATACGACAAGTAAGGAGCGACCATGCACGACACGGCTGTCATTTATGCCTGCAGCCACCGCAAGGGTAATTCCGATACGGTGGCCCGAATCCTGAAGCAGGGTGTTGCCGAGGCCGGGGGAACGGCCCGGATCATGACCGTGCGCGACCATGAGGTCATGCACTGCAAGGCCTGCGGCCACTGCGACCGCAACGTGGACGGCCGCCTTGAAGACCGCTGCATCCTCGGACCCAAGGACGATGCGGCCGTCCTGTTCGAACCGCTCTTTTCCGCACGGCTGGTCTTCTTTTCCACGCCCATATACTTCTATCACCTGCCGTCGCGCTTCAAGACATGGATCGACCGCGGCCAGCAATTCTGGAAGGCGCGCATGGACAAGGAAGCGTGGGTGGCGGATCTTCCCGTGCGCAAGGCTCACAGCGTATTCGTGGCAGGGCGTCCCACGGGCGAACGCCTGTTCGAGGGCGCGCAACTCTCCCTCAAATACTTCCTGTGGAACTTCAACATCAGCCCTGGCGAATCCATGTGCCTCCGCGGGGTGGACGCTCCGGGCGACCTCGACGAGCAGGACGAACAGGCCCGCGCCATCCGCGCCATGGCTGCACAGGCCTGGAAACAGAGCCTCGAATGAGCATGGTGCGCCGCGCTCTGGCCCGGCTGGCACGGCTCGCCACCACGGGCCGGGGCCGTTGCGCCGTGTGCGGCACCCAGCACGCCCGAAACAGGCTCTGCCCCGAATGCGCCGAACACCTGCGCCCGCGCACCGGTGGATTCTGCCCGCGCTGCGGCCTGATCTTCGGGGAAAACAACGACCCCGTTCACCTCTGCGCCGCCTGCCGCACCACGCCGCCGCCGTGGGACGCGCTGGGATTTCACGGCCCGCATGAAGGACTGCTGCGCGAACTTGTACTGGCCTTCAAATTTCGGCAAGGACTGCACCTTTCGGCCCTGCTCCGGCATATGATCACCCAGGCGCAGGTCCGCATGGACACTCCGGCTCCGCAACTGGTCATTCCGGTGCCCCTGCACAAAAAACGTCTCGTCTGGCGCGGCTACAACCAGAGCCTTGAGCTGGCACGCCCCGTGGCGCGGACAGCCCAAGCCACGCTGGACCGCAACGCGCTACGCCGTACCCGACACACCGAACCGCAGACGCGGCTCAAACCGGACCAACGACGCACGAACATCCGGGGTGCCTTTGCGGCCGACGGTTCCGTGCAGGGAAAAAACGTGCTTCTGGTGGACGACGTGCTGACCACCGGAGCCACCCTGACCGAGTGCGCGAGGACCCTGCGAAAGGCCGGAGCCGTGCGCATCGACGTGCTGGTTTTAAGCGTGGCCGGGAGGCAATCGTGACCATCATGCGTGAAATGCAAAAAAAACACGAAATATTTCCCTCAGAGGCTTGACTAAACGCGTTGATTGCGGCTAGCTTGCCGTCTCTTACGAACGGAGGATATTTTTATGTTTGCTATCATCGAGGCTGGCGGGAAACAGTACCGCGTTGAAGAAGGCCTTGAATTCAATGTAGATCTCATGAAGGCCAACGCTGGCGACACGCTGGCTATCGACAAGGTCCTGTTGGTGGACGCCAAGGGCGACACCAAGATCGGCGCTCCCTATGTGGACGGCGCCAAGGTCGAATGCGAGGTTCTCGGACACACCCGCGGCAAGAAAGTCATCGTCTTTCACAAGCTGCCCAAGAAGGATGCCCGCAAGACCCAGGGTCACCGTCACGACTACACTCAACTGAAAGTCAAATCCATCACCGCCTAGCGCGTGAGGGGAGGATATCATGGCTCATAAAAAAGCTGCTGGTAGTTCCAGAAACGGTCGCGACAGTGCCGGACAACGGCGAGGCATCAAGCGCTTCGGCGGTCAGTCCGTCGCAGCAGGCAACATTCTTGTGCGCCAGCTCGGCACCAAGGTCCACCCCGGCGAGGGCGTGGGCATGGGCAAGGACTACACCCTGTTCGCTCTGGTGGACGGCGTGGTCACGTACGAAAAGTACACCCGCAAGCGCGCAGTCAAAACCCGCGTGCACGTGCTTCCGGCCGAAGCCTAGGCTTTCCGGAAACTTTTTTCGAGGGCAGGAGGCACATGCCTTCTGCCCTTTTCGTGCGCTCTGGACCACGGGGCGCAACTGGGGTATTACCCAAACAAATTTCCTGATGCTGGCGCAAAAGGCCGGAGGCATGCATGCGATTCGTTGACGAGGCTACCATCACAGTTCGTTCCGGCAAGGGCGGCAACGGCTGCGCGTCCCTGCGCCGCGAGGCCAACCGGCCCAAGGGCGGACCGGACGGCGGCGACGGCGGCAAGGGCGGCGATGTCATCATGCGCGCCTCCAACCGGCTCATGACCCTGTACGATTTCCGGCTGCGCAGGCTGTATGAGGCGCGCAACGGCCAGCCCGGCATGGGCCGCGACAAATATGGCAAGGCCGCCGACGACCTGTACATCGACCTGCCCGTGGGCACGCTGGTCTATGAAGTGACCGAGGATGAAAATGGCGAGCGCCACGAAAAGCTGCTCACGGACCTTGTCAGCGACGGCACGGAGTTCGTGATCTGCAACGGCGGCGAAGGCGGCCGGGGCAACATCCATTTCAAATCGTCCACCAACCGCACACCCCGCTTTGCCGAAGAAGGCAAGCCCGGCGAGGAAAAACACCTGCGCCTCGAGCTCAAGGTATTGGCGGACGTGGGCCTGCTCGGCCTGCCCAATGCGGGCAAATCCACCTTCATCTCGAAAGTTTCGGCAGCACGGCCCAAGATCGCGGCCTATCCCTTTACCACGCTGGTGCCCAATCTCGGCGTGGTGGAAGATGAAAATTTCCAACACATGGTCATCGCGGACATCCCGGGCCTCATCGAAGGTGCCAGCGAAGGACAGGGGCTGGGGCACACATTTCTCAAGCATGTGGAGCGGACCCGCTTTCTGGTGCACATCCTTGCGGCCGAAGACCTGAATCGGGAAAACCCCCTTGACGGCTACGACATGCTCAACGAGGAGCTTGAGTGCTTCAACAAGGACATGTCCAAAAAGCCCCAGATCCGCGTCATCAACAAAATCGACACTCTTGCCCCGGAAGAGCTGGAACAACTCCGGCAGGCCTGCGGCGATACGACGGTTTTTTTCATTTCGGCCCTCACCGGTCAGGGTGTGGACGCGCTGCTCGACGAAATGTGGCGGCAGCTCCGCGCGCTGGAAACTGCGCAACAGGAAGCCGGAGACCATGAGCAATAGTCGCAACGGCCGCGCCCACCTGCTGCAGGATGCCCGACGCATCGTGGTCAAGGTGGGCAGTGCGGTACTGACCACGCAGGACGGCATCAACCGCAAGACCATCATCCGGCTGGCCGGTCAACTGGCCCGGCTGCACGACAGGGGCATCGGCATTGTACTGGTGTCCTCCGGCGCAGTGGCAGCGGGGCGCACCCGCATAGCGGAGACTCTGGGCAGCTCGGTGGCCGGAGCCATCAGCGACCTGCCCGCGCGGCAGGCTGCATCCGCCGTGGGCCAAGGGCGCCTCATGCACGACTACGACGAGGCCTTCGGCTGGTTCGGCAAGGCCACGGCCCAGATACTGCTGACCCGCGATGGCCTGCGCGACCGCAAGAGATTTCTCAACGCCCGCAACACACTGGAACAACTGCTGGCGTGGGATGTCATCCCCATCATCAACGAAAACGACACCGTGTCGGTCAAGGAACTCCAATTCGGGGACAACGACACGTTGGGCGCCATGGCCGTGGGCCTGATCGGCGCGGACCTGTATATCAACCTGACCTCGGCCGACGGCGTATTCGACAAGAACCCGGACAAGAACCCGGACGCGGCCTGCATGCCCCTGATCGAGAACATTGCCGCGCTGGACATCGACGCCATGTGCGACGGCAAGACCGCATCCGGCTCGGGCGGCATGTATTCCAAGCTCCGGGCAGCGCGCCGCGCGGCACAGCTCGGCGTGCCCACACTCATCGTATCCGGAAAAAACCGGTTTTCCCTTGAGCACGCCCTGGATGACAACGGTCCGGGCACGCTGGTGCTGCCCGAGGACCACACGGTTTCCAGCAAAAAATTCTGGATGGCCTACCACGACGAACCTGCCGGGACCATCACGGTGGACAGCGGTGCTGCCCGCGCACTGACAGCCAAGGGCAAAAGCCTGCTGCCCGCCGGCATCACCACGGTCAAGGGCTGTTTCGAGCCCGGCGCGCTGGTGCGCATCTGCACGCAGGACGACACCACCATCGGCGTTGGCCTGACCAATTATTCGTCCGACGACCTGAACAGCATCAAGGGCTTGCGCACCTCGCAGATCGAAGCCCTGATCGGTCCGGTACATTACAAGGAAGCCGTCCACCGGGACAACCTGTTGCCGGACGCTGCCATCTGAACCAATTCCCATAATTCCATTCGGAGCACTCACCCATGAAAATATTGTTCATCGGCGACCTGCACGGCAATGCGCCGCGCACACGCCAACTGCTCGACATTGCCGACACCGCCAACGTGGACATGATCGCCCTGTTGGGCGACATTCTCTACCACGGACCGCGCAACCCCCTGACCGAGGGATACGACCCCAAGGCCACCGCGCAGATGCTCAACCGGTACAAACAGAAGATCGTATCCGTGCGCGGCAACTGCGACAGCGAAGTGGACCAGACCCTGCTGGAATTCCCCATGACCTGCGATTTCGCATGGCTGGTTGCGGATGGAAAACGCATGTTCCTGACCCACGGACACCTGTGGTCCCCGTCCAATCTGCCCCCGCTCATGCCGGGCGACGTGTTCGCCTCCGGTCATGTGCACTTTCCGTCCGCCCGGGTGGAAAACGGCATCCACATATGGAACCCCGGCTGTCCCTGCCTGCCCAAGGAGGGCTCGGTTGCGGGCTATGGCCTGTATGAAAACGGCGTGTTCCGCGCCATGGACATGGACGGCAACACGGTTCTGGAAGACCGCCTGTTCCCCGCAACCATGACCGAGCAGAAAACCGCCTGACGATCACAAGCCCGGGTTTTCATTCGCACACAAGTGGCGTATGGTCCCTCTCCAACGCATCAACAGGCGGAACACCATTGTCCAAGCTCTATCTGCACAGAAAACTCCAGTTCGTTTTCGGGGTCACACTCATGGCTGTGCTGGGTGTATCCAGCATCATCCCTGCGCTCCCCGACATCATGCAGGGCCTGCACATGACCCCGGCCACCATAGGCACGGTCATTGCCGCGTTCACCCTGCCCGGCGTGCTGTTCTCGCCCCTTGTGGGGGTTCTGGCAGACCGCTTGGGGCGAAAAAAAATCCTCGTCCCGTCCCTGTTTCTGTTCGGAATCGCCGGTTTCTGCTGCTTCTTTGCCCGCGACGTGCGCACCCTGCTGGTACTGCGATTCGTGCAGGGCATGGGGGCGGCCCCGCTGGGCGTGCTCTACGGAACCATGATCGGCGACCTCTATTCGGGACGCGACCGCAGCACTGCCATGGGCTATAACGCCGGCGTGCTCTCATTGGGCACAGCCATATTCCCGGCCATCGGCGGCGCGCTGGCAATGCTGGGCTGGAACTGGCCTTTCGTGCTGCCGTTGCTGGCCATTCCCCTCGGACTGGCCATCACCCTGCGCATGAACAACCCCGAACCCCGCAGCAAGGTGGGGCTGGGCGCCTACATGCGCGATACCCTGCAGCAGATGCGCTCCAGAAGCGCACTGGTGCTTTTCGCCACCACGTTCCTGACTTTCGTGATCCTCTACGGCCCCATCGTGACCTACCTGCCCATACTCCTGAACCAGCGCTTCCAGTCCACGCCCGCCACCATCGGCTCGGTGTTCCTTGCCGCTTCCCTGGCCACGGCATTGGCGTCATTCCGGCTGGGCAGTCTGGCGGAACGATTCGGAAACAGGGCGTTGCTGGCCACCGGGGCACTGTTCTACGGACTCTGTATGGTGGGCGTGCCGAACATGCCCGGATTCTGGCTGACCATCCTGCCCGTGAGTTGCTTCGGCATTGCCCAGGGCCTGAACATACCCACGGTCATGACCATGCTCACCTCCCTGGCCCCCATGGAACAGCGCGGCGCGTTCATGGCCGCCAACGGCATGATCCTGCGCCTTTCCCAGACCGCCGCGCCCATGCTCATGGGCGGCATCTACGCATGGCTGGGCATGGAGGCCGTGTACATGAGCGGCCTGCTCTGTGCCGTGGCCATCCTGTTGTTGGCAATCTTCGGGGTCGAACCCGGCACGAAAAACTCACCTGTCTGATTTTTTTGGGAGAATCCCCCATCCTGTTCAGGTCGGCACAAAACAGGTGCCGACAGCCGTTCCCCCGGCACAGGACTATAGTCCTAACGCATCCCGGCCGATAAGAAGGCAAAGGGAAGCAGGAAAATGCAACAATTCAGAGCACACATACAACATCATTTCAACCCCTTGCACGTTTATTGCCGATTGCGTGAATTGGGACTTTCCTATGATGCGGCACGAACCCTGTGCGGTTGCTACGAACGGTTCGTGTACCGTCTGGTCGCACCCTGAGCCCGTGATCCGGGCATTCTAAAGCCTTCATATAAAAAAAGGAGTTATACCTATTGCCTTGGACCAAGGCTCTCTTCTATCATGAAGCACTTTAGTATACCCCATTGCACACGGAGTGCAGGACCAAGGAGGCATGGTGCAACAATTCCCGCAGATTCTGGGTGTTTTCTCAATGCTCAAGGAAGGTGATATCGGCACGGGCGGAACCAAACGCAACCGTGAAAATATCACGTACTGGTATGTGAGAATCCTGTCGCCCGATGATTTCGAGGTGCAGCCCCTGAACCAATACCATGTGCCGTCCGGCATCAAGAATTCGGTCAAAAAATCCCAATTCCTGACCACCTACACTCCGGAACCGGCCTACTACCGCATGAACACGGTCCCGGCCCTTGAGTCACTGGCACGCAAAATACGGCAGGGCAACGAAGCCTTTGCAAACGGCGACCTCAACGAGGCGGAAAGGCAGTTCATCAAGGCGCTGATGATCGACGACCGCAACGTGGATGCCAACATGGGGCTCGGAAAGGTATATGCGGAGAAAAATGAATTTGAAAAACTGAAAAAGGTTCTGGAGACGCTGCTGTCCATCGACGAGGTCTTTGTGGAGGAACAGCGCAAGCGGTTCAACGAATTCGGCATCAGCCTGCGCAAAAACGGCTATTATGACGAATCGCTCCGGTATTACAACAAGGCGCTTGAATTCACGAAGAAGGACGAGAACCTCTACTTCAACCTCGCCCGGGTTCATTATGAACGGGGCGACCGTGACGGGTGCATGAAGTCCCTGAAAAATGCGCTGGACCTGAATCCCTCATTTGTCGAAGCGCAAAAATTCCTGAGTCACTGCGAACGCCTTTCCGCATGAAGCGCAAGCACTTCAGAATTCCCAGTGCCGGTCCAAAATCAACCACCCGGCCGTACACAATGCCCAGACAGCATTGAAGACCAGCACGAACGCGATGGCCGATCCGATCCATTGCCCGTTGGCATGAAGCAACGCTTCGAGAAACATGAATGCGCTGGGCACCAGACTGATCAGCAATCCCTTGCGAACCAACCTGTTGGACAAAAACGGCAACAGGAACAACACACCCCACAGTGACCAGACCACCATGCGGGGCACGGCCCAGCCGAGGCAGAATCCGGCATCCCCGACCCGCACAGGCACCTCGAACCCCACGGCCACGGCTCCCCGCAACATAAGGCAGGCAAGCAAACTACCGATGGAACCTGCCAGCACGCAGTTGAAAAGCTGACGCAAGACCCTCACACCGATCCTCCCCGTATGGTATGAAAATACCGCAATCCATACCGGAAGGAATGATAATCATCACGGAAACACTTCGTAACATCAGACCCTGACTGTTCCCTTGCGCAAAACCAGCGCCAGCCCCAGCCCGGCCCCGAACGCCCACGCCAGGTTCAGACCGAGGGCAATGCCGCACATGGCCAGCGTCACGAACATGTCGCTGCGTTTTCTGAGGTCCATGATAGCCAGTCCCAGCTGAACTCCGGCAAAGACAAGCAATACGCCAAGCGCGGCAAGGGGAATCAGGCGCAGGACAAGCAACGCCCCGGCGCCAAGCCCCAAGGCCAGCACCAGGAAACCGCCGCCGATCAGCAGGTTGGAACCGGCGGTTCTCGCCCCGAAACGATAATGAGCGGCCAGCCCGCCTGCGCCGTGGCACAAGGGCATGCCGCCCAACAGGGCGGCCAGCATGTTGGCCAGCCCCATGCTCACACACAGGGCCCGGTCCGTGACCCTTCGGCTCTGTCCCCCGAAATATTCATGGCTCAGGTCTCGGTTGGCGATGACCGCATTGCCCAATGTCATGGGAATCTGCGGCAGGGCGAGGGCCAGCAGCGCCCACGTGAAATCCACCCCCGAAGGCAGGCCGAACGGCAGAATTTCCGGCAGGAAAAATCCGGCATGCACACCGCCCAACCCGGAGGCCCCGCCCAACAGCAGCCCGCAGCCGAATCCGGCGACGACCACCACCAAGCCGGCCGGGAAACGACGGCTGTTCAAAAGCAGCAGGGCGGCCACGCCCAGCACCGCACCGATGAGTGCGCCCACCGGCACCGGTCCCAGAAACTGCACGGACAGAAACGGTTCTGGGGCCCCCTGGGCCTGCTGGTACGCCGAGGTTCCGGCGATGAAGGACGCGCCCTTGGACATGAGCAGCACACCCGTGGAAAGCTGGACCCCGCGCACCACACACACGGGTATGAGGCGCGAAACCCTGTCCACAAGCCCGCTCACCCCCAAAAAAAGCAGCATGCCCGCAAGCAGCCAGCCCGAAGCCGATATCTGCGCCGGGGTTGCGGCCGTTGCAATGGCATAGGCCGAAATGACCTTCATGGGTTGCACGGCAATGGGAACCCGGTAATACAGCCCGCCCAGTATATAGAGCAGTCCCACGGAAACGAACAGCCCCACCGGATCAAGGCCGTTGACCATGATCAGCCCCATGGCCAGCGGCAACAACGTGCCGAGGTCACCCAGGGAACCGGCCAACTCCATGCGATTGAAACGAAAGGCGCTCAAAAACGTCGTGTGATTGTCGGTCATGCCACAAGGTTAGCCCAAGCCGGGCGTTCTGTCACCAGCATGATGCGCATTGCCCCGGCCATTGACTTACGGGCGGGCTTGGGCAACTATCGGCCAGTCATTGCAATGAAACGGAGCGAACATACCCCCATGAAAAAACAACCCATTTCCGAACGCGACATGAAACGCTACCAGAAGCAGGCTCGTGGCATCATCGAAACCCTGCCCTACATCAGCGAGTTCTATAAAAAAACCGTGGTCATCAAGTACGGCGGCAACGCCATGATCGACGAAGACCTGAAAAAAGCGTTTGCCCTGAACGTGATCCTGCTCAAATACATCGGGGTCAACCCGGTCGTGGTCCACGGCGGCGGACCGCAGATCGGAAAAATGCTCGAAGCGCTCAATATTCCAACCCAGTTCCGGCAGGGATACCGGGTTACGGACGCCGCCACCATGGACGTGGTGGAAATGGTGCTGGTTGGCAAGGTCAACAAGCAGATCGTCAACCTGCTCAACATGCACGGCGGCCGCGCCGTGGGCCTTTCCGGCAAGGACGGCATGCTCATCAAGGCCGAGCGCAAGGAACTGGCCATTGAAAAGGATGACACGGCCCCGGAGATCATCGATCTGGGCAAGGTGGGCGAAGTGGCCGAAGTCAACGTGGATGTCATCCGTACCATGGAACAATCCGGTTTCATCCCGGTCATAGCGCCCGTGGGCGTGGACGATCAGGGCAACACATACAACATCAACGCGGACTCCGTGGCCGGTGCCGTGGCAGCAGCGCTCGGCGCAAAACGGCTGCACCTGCTCACCGATGTTCCGGGGCTGCTGGACAAGGACGGAGAACTCATCACCTCCATGGACCGCAACGAAGCCTTTGCCGTCATCGAGGACGGCACCGCCAAGGGCGGCATGATCCCCAAGATCAAGTGCTGCCTGGAAGCCCTGCCCGCCGTGGAAAAGGCGCACATCATCGACGGCCGGGTGGAAAACTGCGTGTTGCTGGAAATGTTCACTCGTTCGGGCATTGGCACGGAAATCACGCCCTAGGGGCGTGCGCAGGGCGGCGCAGGCAGCGACGCCATTGCCGTCCGCGCATCCAACCTCGTATTTTATTTCATTTTTCCAACATATTCGCACACCATATTGCGCCAATACGCTTTTTAGGACACAATACGACCAAAACGTACCCGGAGCGTCACACGCATGTGGCTTATAATCGTCCTGACCGTATCCGTTTTCGTGACGGCCTATGTGGGCTGGCGCGTCATCGTGCCCATGTCCCGCAGAACGGGTGTGCGCATGGCAGCATGGATACTTTTGGGGGCATTGCTGATCGGACCGCCCATGATCCGCCTGCTCCGGGACAAGGGCGTACCCCAATCCCTGCTGGACGCTGTCCAGTGGGCCGACTACATAGGACTGGGTTTTATCTCCTTTGTGGTCGTGTTCCTTCTTTTCAAGGATACGGCCCTGCTCCTCCGGACCCTGACCCGAAAACTCCGGCCCAAAAAGCCGGCCCAACGCAAGATATTCTTCAAAAACCACGACCCTGAACGCCGCAGGCTGCTCATCAACACGGCCAATGCGTTCATCGTGGCCGGAGCCGCGCCCCTGACCGCCTATTCCGTCTTCGAGGCCCGCCGCATGCCGGAAGTGGTGCGGGTAAACCACCCTCTGCCCAACCTGCCCGCAGACCTGAACGGCCTGACCATCGCACAGCTTTCCGACACGCACATCGGCCCGACCATCAAGGGAGACTGGCTGGCCCGTTGCGTGGACGAGGTCAACAAACTCACCCCCGACATGATCGTCCACACCGGCGACCTCATCGACGGCCATGCCTCGTGGCTGCGGCCGGACGTGGCCCCACTGGCCGACCTCAAGGCTCCGCTGGGCAAGTTCTTCTGCACCGGCAACCACGAATACTATTCCGGGGTCCGCTCATGGCTGCGCGAGGTGGAGCATGTTGGCTTCCAACCGCTTGTGGACGAACACCAGCTGGTGCAACGCGGCAATGGCAGGCTGCTCATGGCCGGGGTGGCCGACCTCAGGGCCAGGCATATTGAGCCGTCCCACGAATCCAGCCCGCAAAAAGCCATGGCCAGCGCCCCGGCCCACCATGCATCCATACTGCTGGCCCACCGGCCCAAGTCCGTATTCGAAGCACGCAAGACAGGCGTGAACATACAGCTTTCCGGGCACACCCACGGCGGGCAGTTCTTCCCCTGGACCCACGTAATCCATTATTTCCAGCCCTACGTACGCGGCCTGCATCTGGTGGACAACACCCGCCTCTACGTCAACGTGGGCACAGGCTATTGGGGACCGCCGCTTCGGCTCGGCACCATCCCGGAAATCACCCTGCATACCCTGACCCGGGCATAACCACCACCGCTTCGGGCATTCTCTCAGGACCGACCGCATTTTGTTTCGGGCATTGATTAATCCCCGAATCTGGGGCATTTCTTTTTCAGACAATCACACAGGAGGAACAATGCTCGATCCGAAACGACTTCTGGATAATTTTCTCGATATGGTAAAAATAGACAGCCCGTCCTTCAAGGAATCGGCCATGGCCGAATACCTGAAAGACTTTGCCAAAAAGCAAGGCTGGGAAGTGCGCGTGGACGCGGCCGGACAAAAGGCCGGAAGCAACACGGGCAACGTGATCGTACGCATTCCCGGCAACGGCCCGGGCGAACCCATGGCCTTTTCCGCACACATGGACTGCGTGCCGCCCTGCCTTGGAATCGAACCGGTGGTCGAAGACGGCATTGTGACCTCGGCCGGAGAGACGATCCTCGGCAGCGACGACAAGGCCGGAATAGCCGCCATTCTCGAAGCGGCCCTGCACATGGGCGAGGAAAACGCACAGCACCCGGACCTGTTTCTGCTGTTCACCATCGCCGAGGAGTCCGGCATGCACGGAGCCAAGAACCTCGACCCTGCGGACCTGCCCGTGAAAAACGTGGTGGTCACGGACTCGGGCGGTCCCATCGGCACGGTCACGGTCAAGGCCCCGGCCAAGGCCGGGATCACGGTCACCTGTCACGGCAAGCCTGCCCACGCGGGCATGGAGCCGGAAAAAGGCGTTTCCGCCATCCAGCTCGCGGCCGATGCAATCGCGCGCATGAACCTGTTGCGCGTGGACGAGGAAACCACGGCCAACCTCGGTTCCATTTCCGGCGGCACGGTCACCAACATCGTGGCCGAAACCTGCTCGTTCACAGCCGAAGCGCGCTCGCTGGACAACGCCAAGCTGCGCTGGCAGCTGGACCACATGCACAGCTGCTGCGAGGAAGCTGCCCGAAAAATCGGGGGCACAATCGATTTCGACTATGAAATCTCCTATCCCGCGCTGGACGTGCCCGAAGACGACCCGCTGCTGCAACGCGCAGCCGCCTGTTGCAAGGCACTGGACCTGCCCTTTGCCGCGGTGCCCTGTGGCGGCGGCAGCGACGCCAACATCCTGCACGGCAAGGATTACCGGGTCATCAACATCTCCAACGGCATGACCAACGTGCACACCACCAGCGAAAAAATCGCGGTTCAGGATATTGTCGACACTGCCCGCATGATCGCCGAGTTCATGAAAAGCCCGCAATAGGCCGCACGCACGGACCAAACCCATACGGGTTCCCGCAGTTCGACTTCGGGAGCCCGTTTTTTTATCACAGGGGGAACCCCGCCCATGGCGGGATTGGATGGATGATTTCGCCTCCGGCGGGCAAGGGACACGTCCCTTGCATCCCTTTTCTGCCGCGACATCCTACGGATGCCGCGGCGGTTGATGAAAAGATGGAAAGCCATACGCTCACCAAAAAAGCGCCAAAAAGTTTGGGGGGAAGGGTTTGGGGAGGCCCCTTTTGAAAAAGGAGCCTCTCCAAATGGCTTATCCCAAAAAAACATATACGCGAGGCATCGCGCTGAGAGCAGCAACCACGTGATCCCGTGCCGACCAAGACACCGCCCACCATGATATTCTGCGCACTCCCCGCTCAACGCCAAGTGAAAGGGGAATGAAGTGCGGGAGCACAAGGCGCAATCGAGGCGCGGGGCCGAGGCGTATGCAACCATACGCGAGGCATCGCGCTGAGGACAGCAACGACGTGATCCCGTGCTTCAGTCCCCTTTCACCACGCAGTTGCGGCCGTTGTGCTTGGCCTTGTAGAGAGCCTTGTCCGCATCAAGCACAAAGGCATCGGGGGTGTCGTGTTTCTTGTTTTTGGTGACGCAGCCTATGCTGATAGTGAAGGAGACCGCACCGGCTTCGAGCAGCAGGTTGAGTTCTTCCACGGCGAGCCGGATACGTTCGCCCACACGGATCGCGGCCCTGGAGGTGGCCCCGGGCAGGATGATGGCAAACTCCTCGCCGCCAATGCGCGCAAGGACATCGTCGGAACGCAGGCAATCCGAACAGATGTTGACGAATTTCTTGAGTACCATGTCCCCCACGCTGTGGCCCCAGGTGTCGTTGATCTGCTTGAACCTGTCGAAATCTATCAGCAACAGCGAAAGATCGCCGCCCGCATCCTCGGCCCGGTTCAGGTGATGTTCCAGCATATGGTCAAAGGTGCGG
Source organism: Pseudodesulfovibrio senegalensis (assembly GCF_008830225.1). Classification (NCBI taxonomy): domain Bacteria; kingdom Pseudomonadati; phylum Thermodesulfobacteriota; class Desulfovibrionia; order Desulfovibrionales; family Desulfovibrionaceae; genus Pseudodesulfovibrio; species Pseudodesulfovibrio senegalensis. The sequence goes on along the minus strand of NZ_WAIE01000001.1, from coordinate 467,553 downwards.
CGGTTGGAAATGCCGGTGAGCGGATCAAGCCGGGCCTCGCGGGCAAGGTGCATTTCCTCGCGCTTGCGGCGGCGGATGTCCAGCGCAATCCCGGCCAACTGCACGGGCCTGCCCTTGTCGTCGCGTTCCAGTGTCCCGATAACTTCGGCCCAGACCCAGCTACCCTTGCGCCGGAACCGGATGTCGTGTCGAAAGGTGCCTTGCTCGTTGTCTATGTATTGCTGCACCCCCTGCAGAAACGGTCGACGGTCTTCGGGGTGAAACATGTGCAAAAGGGTCCGGACCGGAGAATGGCTGTTGCCTGTAGCCGTGCGGCCCGTATTCACGGAATGCCCTCCCAGCCAGATGCGGTTCCGAATAAAATCATATTCCCAGGTCAGGCTGTCCGTGATGCGCTGCAAAATGGCGAACTGCCGGGCATGGGCATGCAGGCGGCTGCGCAGGATGGAATTGGAAAGCATGCAGACCGCAGCCCGCAGGACCGATATTTCCTCCTCTTCCCAACGCTTTTCGCGCTCGCAATCATCAAGGCCGAGCACGCCCCACCACTGGCCGTCCACCATTACCGGAAAGGTCAGCATGGACAGGACACCCTGCTCCTGCAAAAAAGCGCGCAGCCAGCAATCAGGCAGGTCGGCTATGACCAGATCCTGATGTTCGCCTCGTTTGCGTTCCTGTATGATTTTCCAGTATTCGCGATTTTCGGCGTCAACCTGGAACATGTGCATCGAAGGCACATCTCCCAGTGAATAGCGCGGGGATGCGGTCCATTCGGTCACATAGTCATGGATCAACGAATTCTCGCTGACCTCCATGTTCTGAAATATCCACACACGGCTGACGCCCGTGGCCCGGCCCAGTTCGGCCAGCAACGTATCCACGTTTTCCGGCCAGCCCGAGCCGTGTGACAAAGCCTCTGCGCCCTTGGCAAGCGCCTGAAGAAGTATACCGGTCTGCGACACCTTAGTTCACCTTTGACTCACTCTCCCGAAGTGAGCCGCGAGTTAACCACAATTCGTCCCTCCATTCAAGACCATACGAAACTATTTGAACCTACCCGACAAAGGGCATCGACGCCCTCCTCCCTTGTGCATATCCGGACATCTGCGGTACACAACGGCATGCAGACCACACACCGGCACACAACAACGATATTTCGCAGGGCCGTTGCCAGCGTCATGCTTCTGGCTCTGGCCGCAGCCATTCATTTTTTCCCGGCGCAGGTCAACAGGCCATTGCCCGTAGACGAACGGGCACAGCAATACCTGAACGAGACCCTGATCAAGACGTCAGCCGCCTTTGCCGCGGCCAAGGGGTTGAACGCGGCCATTTCGCTGGTGCAGGAAAGTTCGATACAATTACAGCCCATGGGCCTCGGCCTCGACCTTGCGGCCGGACAGGTGCTTGATCCCATCAACGACCTCGTGGAACGGGCCTCATGGGTTTTTCTGGCGGCCATGACCTCGGTGGGCATCCAGCAGTTCCTGCTGCGCATCACGCCATGGCTCAGCATGGAGGTGTTGCTCTGCATCGGGCTGGTTCTTTATGCGCTCGCGCTCTGGAACAGGCAGGGGGCCGGACTCCGGGCCAGAAGACTGGCAATCAAGATCATGGTGGCGGCCGTGATCCTGCGGCTCATGATCCCCGTATCCGTGCTCGTTTATGATCATGTGGACCAGCGTTTTCTGGCCGAGAACTACCGGTCGGACATGGCGGAAATACAACAGGCCGAAACCGACATGGACGCGCTGCAGCAGGACATGGTGCCCGGAACCGATGAACAGCAAACCATGGAGCAGGACCGCTCGTGGGCAGAAAAACTCGATCCACGCCCATATTTATCGGCACTTTCGGACCTCAAAAAGCGGGTACAGGCCGCTGTGGAGCGCATTACCGACATGGCCGCAAACACGGGCGACACGCTGGTGCGGCTTGTGACGCTGTTTGTCATCCAGACCATGGTGCTGCCGCTGGCCACGCTCTGGCTGCTGGCCGCCGCGCTCAGGATGGTGGCACGCGGTATGGGAGCAGGAAGGACAACGCCTCCGGCGGCTCAGGAACCTTTTGAAAAAGGTTCCTGAGAACCTCCAAAACTTTTTGGCGAGCGGCCCGGTCAGCAAAGCTGACCGGGCCGCTGGTGGTTTATGCGAGGCCACCTTCTTAATCCGGATTTCAATCCGGCAGGCTGTCGAAAACGGCTTGAGAGCAAGGCGAAAAAAAAGACCAAGGCCGACACGTACTTCACGTACGTGAGGTTTTGATCTTTTTGCATCAACGCAGCAATCAGGTCGTTATCGACAGTCTGAAGGGACACGTCCTTTGCGGGTGCAGGGCAAAGCCCTGCCCTCCCGGAGGGAACTCGCGAGACTCTGCGCTTTTTGCAGCAACGCAGCTATCGGCCCATCGCCCCCTGTGAACGGGGCCGGAGAAAGGGTGGAGAGCAAGGCGCAAAAAAAATGCAGGGACGACGCGTATTCCTACATACGCGAGACTCTGCTTTTTTTGCAGCAACGCAGCTATCGGCCCTTTATCCGGCACCGTTACAGAAGGGAGTGCTGGTCGTCGTCGCCATCATCCAAGCAGCGCATCTTGAGATGCTTGTAGGCCTTGGGCGTGACAACCCGGCCGCGCTGGGTGCGCTTGAGAAAGCCGCATTGAATGAGATAGGGTTCGTAGATTTCTTCTATGGTACGGACCTCTTCGGAGCAGGCCGCGGCCAGTGTCTTGACGCCCACCGGACCGCCCGCATAGTTCTCCACCATGACCGTCAGGATCTTGCGGTCCATGTAGTCGAGGCCAAAGGGGTCCACGTCCAGCCGGTCCAACGCCATTTCGGCCAGGGCGGTGTCAATGGAGCCGTCGCCCTGCACGTGGGCGTAATCACGCACCCGGCGCAACAGGCGGTTGGCAATGCGCGGCGTACCACGGGAACGACGGCCGATGGTTTCAGCCCCGTCCTCGGAAATTTCCACCCCCATGATGCGCGCGGCCCGCTGAACAATGCGGCCCAATTCGTCCGGGGAATAAAACTCTATGCGAAACACGCAGCCGAAACGGTCGCGCAGGGGCGAGGTCAGCAGGCCGATGCGCGTGGTGGCGCCCACCAAGGTGAACGGCGCGAGGTCGATCTTCACGGTGCGCGCCCCGGGCCCGGAGCCGATGACCAGATCGATCTGGAAATCCTCCATGGCCGGATAGAGCACCTCTTCCACGGTGGGCGGCATGCGGTGGATTTCATCGATGAACAGGATGTCGCCCTCTTCGAGATTGGTGAGGATGGCGGCAAGGTCGCCGGAGCGTTCCAGCACCGGCCCGGATGTGGAAACGAGATTCACGCCCAGTTCGGACGACATGATGCGGGCCAGCGTTGTCTTGCCCAGCCCGGGGTTGCCGTAAAACAGGGTATGGTCCAGCGGACGGCCGTTTTCCGTGGCTGCCTTGATGAACACGTCCAGATTGGAACGCAGGGCTTCCTGCCCGATGAAATCGGATAGACGTTTGGGACGGATGGTATCGTCAACCGTGGTGCATTTGCTCATGTGCGGGCCGTCGCTATTTTCTTGAGCGCCACACGGATGGCTGCGGCAGCGTCAAGATCCGGTTCCTGTTCATAAATTTCCTTGAGCAGAGGCCGGGCCTCCTCTTCGGAGTACCCCAGGTTCTTGAGGCCCGCAAGGGCGTCGAAATATTCGCCCTGCGGCCCGCGCGGCTGTTCGGCCTTGCCCGAAGACGCGGCAATGGTGCGGCCGGAGCCGAGCTTGTCCACCTTGTCCTTGAGGTTCCAGAGGATCTGGCGCGCGGACTTGGGGCCGATGCCCGGCACCGTGGCCAGCGCGGCCGCATCCTCACGAAACGCGATCTCGCGCAAATGGTCGGAATCGAAATGGGACAGGATGGCCATGGCCTTTTTCGGGCCGAGCTTGTCAATGGAAATGAGCGTACGAAAAACTTCGCGATCCTCGTGGGAGGCGAATCCGTACAGATCGATGGCCTTTTCGGCCACGGCGGTGTGGATGTAGAGCTGGGCCTCCTCGCCGATGGCGGGCAGCTTGGAAAGCACGGTGGTCGGCGCGGCAATGTCGTAGCCCACACCGCCCGGCGTGAGCAAAATGAGACCGGAATCCGACACCTGCAGAACACGGCCTTCAAGATACGCGATCATACGCCCCCCGTGAGTTTCCTGAGCCTGCGCTCGTTGAGATGGCAGATGGCCACGGCCAGCGCGTCCGAGGCGTCCTCGGCCCAGCCGGGATTGCGGATGCCCAAAGTGTGGGCCACCATGTAGGCCACCTGCGACTTGGGTGCGTTGCCAACACCTACGAGATTCTTTTTCACGTAGGTGGGCTCGTATTCGGCCACGTCCAGACCGCTGCTGGCGCACGCACTCATGGCCGCGCCCCGGGCCTGCCCCAGCTTGAGCGCGGACATGACGTTCTTGGAAACAAAAACGTTTTCAATGGCGGCCTCGGCCGGGGCATGTTCCTCGATGAGCTGTGCCAGCTCCGTAAAGATCACGCCCAGCCGCGTGGCCATGGATTTCTTGACGGGCGTGCGCACGGTTCCTTCGGCAACGAGCGTCACCTGTCCGGAAACCTCGCGGACAATGCCGTAGCCCGTGACCCGCGATCCCGGGTCCAGCCCCAGAACCACTATGCCGGAATCCTTGTCCGCCATGCTTACTCCCGCGTACAAACGACCGGCTAGTCGGCCATCTCGTCCAGCAGATCGTCCGGGAAGTCGGCGTTCACGTAGACGTTCTGCACGTCCTCGTTTTCCTCGATGGCATCAATGAGCTTGATGACCTTGGCGCCGGTTTCCTTGTCCACGGGAACCATGTTTTCGGGAACCTGGGAAAGTTCGGATTCTTCATAGGCCATTTCCGCATCGTCAAAGGCCTGCTGCACGGGCATGTAGTCGGAAGGTTCGCAGTGCACGGAAAAGACGTCGCCGTCGTCGATGATGTCTTCGGCACCGGCTTCCAGCCCCACTTCCATGAGCTGTTCCTCGTCGAACTTTTCCTTGGAAAAAGTCAGCACGCCTTTCTTGTTGAACATCCACGAAACCGAACCGGCCTCGCCCATGTTGCCGCCGTGCTTGCCGAGCGTGTGGCGGATTTCCGCCACGGTGCGGTTCTTGTTGTCCGTGGCGGCCTCGATGAGCACGGCCACGCCGCCCGGGGCGTATCCTTCATAAACAACCTCGTTGATGTCGCCGCCCGCGATCTCGCCGGTGCCCTTCTTGATGGCGTTCTCGATCTTGTCCTTGGGCAGGTTCACGGCCTTGGCCTTCTGGATGGCAAGACGCAGGGTGGAGTTGTCCTCGGGGTTGCCGCCCCCGGCCTTGGCGGCCAGAATGATGTCCTTGGCGGCCTTGGTGAAGAATTTCGCCTTTTTGGCGTCCTGACGTCCCTTGCGATGCTGGATGTTTGCCCATTTACTGTGTCCGGCCATATATTCCTCCTGAAAAATGTAGTTCCTGATCGAATCTGAACCAGTTCTTTTACCCTTTGGCGTCCGTAAAGCCAAGTCCGACAATGAAGGTCTCCTTGCTTTCCGCCCGCGAACTCTTGGGCTTGAAGACCTTCACCGACGAGAAATGCGGACGCAACGAATCGATGTAGGACCGGGTATCCGGCCCCTCGAAATTCTTGACCACGAAGTGGCCGCCCTCTTTCAAATGCTTCAACGCTATTTCAAAGGCCTTTTCGCACAGTTCAAGACTGTTGGCCTGGTCCGCGAACTTGACTCCGGTTGTTTTGGGTGCCATGTCGCTGATAACGAGATCGAACGGGACCAGCGGTTCCATGGCCGCCAGCAGTTCGGGCGCGTCCGAAAACACGTCCGACTGCAAAAAGACCACGTTGTCCGCAAATGCGGTTTCCGTGTCCTGCAGGTCCACGCCGAGCACGCGGCCGTTCGGACCGACCTTATTGGAGGCCCACTGGGTCCATGACCCCGGTGCCGCGCCCAGGTCGATGACGGTCTGGCCCTTGCGAAAAATCTTGAAACGCTTGTCGATCTCCTGAAGCTTGTAGACCGACCGGGCCGCAAAGTTGTCCTTTTTGGCCCGCTTGAAATAGTGATCCTTATATTTCTTCATAATGCTGCTCCGTTGCCGATGTGGGCGGACAGTAGCCGAAACCGGCGCATTAGCCAAGGCTGTACCCGTGAACCGACCCCGACACGCCCAAATCATCAATGAACTGGGCAAAAAGCAATCCATGCCCGCAGCCGCCGAGCAGTTCGAATGCCGGGGGCTTGGCGTGGAAACCCTGTTCATGGGGCTCGGGCCGGAACCGGACCGGCTGCCCGAATGGTTTCCCGTGTCCGGGCCGGTGCACTATGTGGAAAGCCCTGAATTCGAGGAGCAAATGGGGCCGGACTGGGCAGAGCGCATTCCCGGACAATTCCGGCGCGTGCAGCCGGACAACATCACGCCCAAGCTCCTGCGCAAGGCGCGCGTCCTGCGCTATTCGCCGGGCATCCGGGCCTTTCCGGCCTTCTGGATGCCGCTGGTGGCCCGGCTTTCGGCTACCCACGCACCCAATGGACCGAAAAAACGCAGCGTGTGGATTCCCCACGGCGAAAACGACCTGCTGGGCAGAGAGTTGGGGCTGGCCTTTGCCGAGGCCGGATTCACCGTGCGCACCCCCGACCCGGACCAGCTTTCCCGCTCCGCGGGCACAGCTCTGCCCAAACTGCTGCGGGACGAAACCCCGGCCCTGTTCCTTTCCGTGAACTTCAAGGGGCTGGACCCGTTCGGGCTCGGATACAGCCTGTTGCGCGAGGCCGGATGCACGGTGGCCACATGGCTGGTGGACAACCCGTTCAGCATCCTCACGGGCCTCAAGTCCTCCTATTGGCAGCAGATGCAGCTGTTCATGACCGACTCCAGCTACATGCTGCCGCTGCGCGAACTGGGCGCACGACACGTGCATTTCCTGCCGCTGGCCGCCAGCCCGGATCTTTTTCGCGGCACAGGCTCGCTGCCCGGCCATGCCCGGGGCATCGAGGAACGCATGGTCTTCGTGGGCCGCTCGGAGTTCCCGGACAAGGAGCGCTACTATGCGGGCCAAAAGCTGGACGCGAATATTTTCGAACAGGCCCGCGCCATGCTGCAACAGGGGCAACGCCCGGATTTCCATTGGTGGCATGAGCGGCTGGACGCGGACCGGCTCTGGCCCGGCAACGAGAGCCGCGCTTTGGGCCACGCGGCCGAGGAGTCCGGCAAGGCATGGCGCGCCATGTGCCTTGCGGCCACGCCGGAACTGACCATATTCGGCGACGAGGGCTGGAACGCGCTGCTGCCAAATGCGGACGTCCGCCCGCCCGTGGATTACTATGCGGGCCTGCCCGCCGTGTACCGCGAGGCGCTCATCTGCCTGAACATGACCAGCATGCAGCTCCCCGCGGCCCTGACCCAGCGGCATTTCGACGTCTGGTGCGCCGGAGGCTTCCTGCTCACGGACAACACGCCGGGCATGGGCCTTTTCCCGGAAGACATGGCCCAAGCCGTGACCTTTGCCGCGCCGGACGACATCGCCGCCAAGCGGGAACAGTTCCACGCCCACCCGGCCCGCACCCGCGAACTGCGCGCATCGTGGGAAGCGCTCATCCTCATGGAGCACACATACACCCAGCGCGTGGCCTCCCTGCTGCAAACGCTGGAACTGGACGAGCCGCGCCTCGTCCCGCCCCGCGCATAAAAACCCCTTGTCCTCCGGTACGAAAAGAAGTACAAACCGAATCCTCAACGGGGACGTAGCTCAGCTGGGAGAGCACTGCCTTCGCAAGGCAGGGGTCGAGAGTTCAAATCTCTTCGTCTCCACCAAGAAAAACAGGCACTTACAGATACGATCTGTGAGTGCCTTTTCATTTACCATACCATTTTACCATACTGAGCCGGTGCCATACGGGCCTTTCCATACCGCCCTACCCGGTCTTGCCATACCCGAAAACTGCGGCCTTCTGCTCTGCCAGAGAGAGCATTTTTTCTGCCCTCGGCCTCATCGTGATCACCTTGAACTTGTGCGGGTCTTCCATCCATGCGTCGAGGTCGATGGCCTTGAACCGATTCCTCTTCGGGCCATATTTGGGCAAGGGGTAGCTTCTCAGGTGCCTCCTAAACGTGTCCACGCTGTAGCCGCAATACTCTGCCGCTTTGATCTGATTCATGTAGGCCTTCATCTATGCACCCTCCACGACAAAGTAGAGGGCAAAAGAAAAGGTCACAGTGTTGTCACCCACAAAACGGGGGCACATGCGGTTCTCAATGGAACTGGTCTTGTACGTCTTGCCATTGGCCTCAAAGGTCGTGTGCTGCAAACCGTTGACATGAGGCAGCAGACCTTCTGCGAGTGCGTGAGCTTCCTGCATGGAATAACCCTTCACTTCAACCTCAATCAGGGCTTTGCGGAAATTCTGCGGCATACCCGGCCACGGGGCAAGGTCACGGGTGATGACGGTCACGGTCTGATTGCCTTTGCTCTGTTCGGCAAAGAGGTTTTCGCCAGTGGTGAGGTCGGGCACATTGGTAGCGATATGGTCAATGATGACAGTAGAAATCATGGGGAGTCTCCTTGGGCAAAAGAAAAGGCCCACCCCTCAACCAAAGGGTGGGCCTTGCAATTCAAGTCCGCTTCGTTGTGTTATTTCTTCGTTGCGTTGTTTGCGTCAGCTTCCTTGATTTCTTCAACTTCGCCGTTGCAGGTGTTCACCTTAAAGATGCGGCCATTGACCTCTTGGACCTTCCAACAATTCTCTTGCGGGAAAAAATGACCGTCCCACTTGTAGGCTATAAAACCCACAATAAAGGGAGACATCATAGCAAGCAGAATCAAAGCGAATCCAACGTCCTCGGTGATTTCGATGTTGAAGAGTTTCATCAAGTAACCCCTGTTTATGATTTCTAAAACCAGAGGCTCTATAACATTGCAACGCATAAAAGGGAACGGCCATCAGACCGTTCCCTTGTTTTCAATTAGCCTTTCAGGCCACGCAGACGGGCCGCGCTCTTCGGGTGGAAGGTGGCGAGGCCAGCCATCCAATCCAGCTTGGTGCGCTCCTTGTTCATGCCGGGGAGCTTGCCGCAATCCTCGACATCGAAGGCACCGCACTGGAGGCCAGAGACGTACTCGCCCTTGCCGAACTTCACGGCGTAGATGGACGTGGTGACGCTCTGGGAACCGTCATCAAGGTCAGGCTCATTGAAGCCCAGCGGGTTGAGCACGATGGGGGTGCCGGGGTTGGCCGGGTTGTCCATGCTCACGCTGCCGATCTTGGCGATGGGGATGCCAGCGTAGGTGGGGTACAGCTTGCCGAAGTTGCCCGAGACCTGTTCGGTGGCGCGGGCGGTGCCCTGCACCAGCTTGTTGACCTTGAGCCACAGCTTGGGATTCATGAACAGCACGTCCGGGTTTTCACCGTCCACAGACACGATGAGTTCGTCAAGCATGTCGAGGGTCAGTTCATCGCCGCCGTCAGAAGAGCCAGCGTCAAGCACCTGATCGCCGGTCAGACGGGCGCGGAGGCCGTCAATGCGGTTCACGGTGTTGTTTTCGGAGTCACCAACGAAGAACTCATTGGCGAAGAACAGAGCCTGCGCTTTCGCTTTCTTGCGGTCTTCGTTGGCGCGGTAGGCGATGCCGCCGTTGGCTTCCATCATCTTCACGTCAATGTCAGAGTCACCACCGAAGATGCGGAGGTATTCCACGCTCGGAACAACCACGCTGGTGTTCTCGGTGTATTCCTCGTTGTAGTTGCGATAGGCAACGCCGGGAAGCAGACCTTCAGAGTTGTACTTGAAGGTGTCGTTGTTGAGCGGCATGAACGGCAGGAAGTCCAGCACGGGGCTGGCACCGTTCACGGTCTCCACGATGGTCTTGTACAGTTCGGGGTTCTTCGCATCAGCGAAGTCAGTAGCATTGATGGGCATTGATTAAGCTCCAGTGGATTTGAGGTACTTCTCATACTCGGAAGCACCAGCGTTGTTTTTCGGGGTATCGGGCCGCTTGGAATCAGGGTCAGAGGTGCGGACGGGTGCCTTGTTGAAGACGCCCTTGGCCTTGACCTTCTGGAGCCACTTGAGCTTTGCCACGGGGTCGAGGTCGGGCACGATGTCGCGCATGTCTTCGGGCAGAGCCTCAAGCTCGACGGCGACCAGCCCTTCAATCTGGGTGGTCATGTCCTTGAGCTTGTTGTTGACCTTGTCGAAGCGCGACTTGGGTAGCATGTGCTCGGTGCCGGTGTCCTCTGTTGCGCCACTGTCGGGGGCGTTGCCGGTGTCCTGATTCGGGGTCTGTTCGTCGCTGTCGGGGACGATGCCGGTGTTTTGATTTTCCATTACGGAACCTCGCATTTTGTGCCTTGGGAGGCGGTTGAAAAAGAAAGGCGTGGGGCAATGCTCCACGCCTGAAATGAAAAAGCCCACCGGGGTGGGCTAGTCGTCGTTGGGGGCTGGGTCGATTTTGCTGACCTGCTCACGAATGGCGTCCATATTGTTGTTCAGCACGTCGAGCACGCCCAGACCGCACTCCTCATATCGTCTCAACGACTCGTCACAGGTCTCTTTGTCTTCAAGGTCAGAATACCTGATAATCTGCCTCGCATAACAGATGCCACCAACCAGTTCCAAAATCGCATTCATGGCGATGCTATTCACGCCAAGGGCGTTGTTACAATTCATTCTCTTCCTCCATATCGGGGTAGTTTTGTTCAATGTCGTTCACATACTCACCGTTGAAGCGTCTGCGCTCCATCAGGTAGGCCTTCGCCTCTTCCCTGTCGGTGAAGTCCGGGTTGGCCTCCATCAGGATGTCAGCCCGGTCTTTAATGCCAAGCTCAAGGTCTCGTTCCCAGATTTCCCGCCGTTCGGACTCAGAGAGGCTCTTCTTGACCTCTGCGAAGTCAACGGCAAGCTCGGCACTATCGCTGAAGCTCTGGGTCGGGTTGTTGGTGTTCCAGACGATCTTGATGAGGTCGAAGAGTCGCTTCTCATAACCCCGGAAGAGGGCGATTTCCCGGTCACGTTTGGTGAGCAGTTCCCGGTTGTCTTCCAGCTTGGCAACGCCTGACTCGGCTTTGCTGTCGGTGCTCATGATGGCCGCGCTCAGACCGTAGTTGACGGCCACTTGCCGCTGAAGTTCCTTGATGGCTTCAATGGTCTCCAGCACCAGAGGGCTGGGGTTCACCACCTTGAGGTCACCGTTTTCATCCACCGGCACCACTTCCATACCGCTCAGGCCACCATTGAGCTTGCCGCCCTTCATGACAAAAATGCCAAACCCCTGATAGTCGATCATCAGAAGCAGCTTCGTCCACAGGTCGTTGAGCCTGTCCTGAGCGTTGAGAAGGTTCCCGTCAGCCTTCACCCAGAAACTGGAACCGATGGGCAGGGCATCCCAGAGCGGCACGAAGGGAAGCACCCCGTAAGGATTCACTTCTCTTTCCAGAATGGAAAAGTGGTGGTCTGTCGTAACCACCTCGTCAGGCGTCCAGATTCGCCGCCTCACGTCCTTCGTGTAGCCGGTGGGGTCATGCGTCACGATGACTTTTTCAAGGTCTTCCGGGGCGTCTCCGGTGACCACGTCGAGCATGTCAGGCGTCAGGATGTCGAGCCTGATTTTGCCGTTGCTCCAGACCGGGCGAATCATGGCCGTCTTGAGCAGTTTGGTGAGTCGGGAAGCGTCCTGCATCTTGATCGAAAGCATGGAGTTTTCGGCAATATGTTCAAAGAGTTCCTTGTCTCGGTCAGTGCCTTCAACCTCGCGCTTGGGCGGGCTGATGTAAGCCGTGGCAAGGTTGTCCACGACCTTCTTGACGATGTTGACCACCAGCGGCTTGACCTTCTCAGGCTTCTGGAAGGTGCGGGCAATCTCATCGTTGAGGTAGTCCACCTGTTCGCCGTTGTAGTAGTCGAGCCGCTTGACGGCCCGGTCTTTCCGTTCCTTGGTCTCGGCGCTTTGAACCACCTCATAAAGGGGGTTTATTCTGGTGTGTCCAAACAGGTCCATGTTACCCCCTCATGAGTTCGATGGTTTGAGCGGGGAACAGCGGGCGCACATACGGGCTGACGGCGTCTTCGATGTCGAAGCCCGCCTTGGCCCTTGCGCGGGCCATGCTGCCCAGCGTTTCAGAGGTGGCATGCGCGATGCCCGCCCCTATGACGTTCTCAACAAGGTCGCCGTGCTGGTGCATGAAGACGGCCTGAAAGGCGGCGGCGTTTTTCAACACCGCCGCCTCAGCCCCCTCGACCTGTACCCCATACACCATGCGGAGAATGCGAGTCGCCGTGATGAGCAGTCTGGCTTTGATGTTATCGTCCAGTGCTGCCCAACTCGTGCCCGCATGAAAGTTGTCAAGAATATCGTCAGCTTCTGCGATGGTGCAAAAGCTGTTTTCAGTTGTGATAGTCGGCATGTTGTACCTCGTTTAGGTGATGGAAACGATGGGGCCACCACCCTTGGACTTGACTTTGCTGGCGTGGAATTCCGGCAAGGTCAGTTCGGTGTATGGATGAACCGCCTTGTATTGGTTGTACATCTGGCGGCAGTGGTAGTGCCCCTCACAGAATTGACCGCAAGAAAGCACTTCCGTGCCGCCTCGCAGGTAGCAGAACTGTTGCAGGTGGCTCTTGCTCTCGCAGTGGAAGAGCGGAAGCTCATAGATGGCAAGTTCCTTGTGCCGCATGGACCAGATTGCCCATGCCAAGCTGTACACATGGTCATCGTGGCACTTCTTGGCGTGGCCGAAGGTCGGCAACTTGGTGGACTCGTCAACAAGGAAGGTCCGCATTTCCTGTTCAAGGTGCTTGCAGTCTTTCGAGAAATGAAGTCGGCCTTGCTTCACCACCTCATGCAAGGTGACGAAGGGCTTGTACTGGCCCTGTGCGGTGGGCTGGGCTGTCTCAACGGGCATGTTGTTGTCCAGACCCCAGAGAAGGATTTGTTCGGTCTCATACGCCTCCAGGGCGATGCCAACCGGCCCATACCGCTTATAGTCTTCGGTCATCTGGGTCTTGATGCGCTTGTCGAAGCCCAAGTCCCATGTCACTTGGTTGAGCACCCAATATTCGGGTTCGCCGTCATCGGCGTTGGGCGTCTTCGCCACCACCGTCCAGACGGTGCGGTCATTGCTGGTCAACCTGATGGCTTTGGCCTTGTCTAGGCCAGCACCCACCACAAACTTTCTGCCGTCGAAGAAATCACTGAGGCTCTCAGGCGGCACCGGCATGCTGAAATCGGAGACACATGCCTTGATGTCTTCGGGCTGAAAGAGCGCGTTGACCGCACTGGTGCGCTGCCCAAGGATGTCACGCTTGAAGGCTGTTTCAAGCTGGGTGCGCTGGAGCTTTGCGGCCTTGTGCCTGTCGATCCATGACGGGGCTTCGGCCCTGTAGTGCTCAAAGTCCCGGTATTCGATGCGGTGGCAGTAGGTCTTCTCATCTTCGCCCGCGTCTTTTTCCAGCGTGTGAACGTGTCCATCTTCGCTGTCGGGGTTGGAATCGATGAGGCACAGGGTGTTTTCAGAGTCCAACAGAGCCGCTTGGTATGCGTCAAAAGGACCAGTGTCAGGGCATGCGTGGAAGTCACCCACCCAAAGCACGTTGAGCTTGTCACCGAAGGCGTTGGACATGTTGACCGCCGCCATCTGGATCACGCTGCCCCATGTCTCAACGGTCTTGACCATGTGCCGCTGAATGAGCGGCTCAGGGATCAACTCGGAGAGCTTGGGTGTGTGCCTGATGATGCCCTTGAGGGTTTTCATCTGGACGCGCTCGGCATGCTGCTCAGTGTTACCCAGCACCTGAGTGGTGTGGTTCTGGCGTGTCACAGAGAGCCAGAGCACAATGAGCGCGTAAATGTTGGTCTTGCCATGACGCCGTGGCGTAATGAGCAGGGCCATATCATGGGCAAAGTCACCATTGGCGTCAGTGCTCAACACATCAGTGATGATCTGGTGTTGCCACGGTTCCGGCTGAAATTCAATGTACTGGCCGCGCTTCGTCAGGATGCGGGGCTTCACGTCCTCACACCAATTGAAAAAGCCCTGTGCGCCGTCGAGCCATTCAGGCTTGGGAGCATAGGGCGGGGGTGCGGTTGTCTTGGGCTTCCTGCTGAGATTTGGGCCTTTGTTTGTGGGCATCTTACTCCTCCTCAACCACGTCGAGCAGTGAGTTGTATGCCCTCACAGAGCACGTCTGGATCACCGAGAGCCGCTGGAGCAACTGGCCCATCTCATCGGGGGTCAGCTTGTCCACGTTGTTGGCGATGTAGCCGACAAGCATGTCTTTCAGGAGCTTGTTGACGGCAACATCGTCCTCAAGCTCTGCCGTGACGTGGGCAATGGGGTCTTGCCGGAAGTCTTCGGTGTGCTGCTTGATCTTCTTTGCGGCCTTGGTGCGTCCATCCAGCTTGCCGCTTCTGATGGCCCTTTCGGTGCCCTCATGGGGCTTGTTGCGGGTGGGCGGTCTGCCGGGTCCGCGCTTGATGTCGTCAGTCATGTTCGTGCTCCAAAAGAAAAGACCGTGTTCGTCTTGAACACGGTCTTTAAAGTCGTTGTGGTTGGTGCGGCTACTTGGTGCGCTTTGTCTTCAAGCCCAGCCGCCGCATAGTGCTGATGAGGGTGGACTGAGACCACTGGTTGCCCCTGATGGTCTTGATGCCCTGTAGGTCAAGCTCTGCGATGATTTGCCGTTGGGTCATGCCCTGCATGACCAAGCCCGTCAGGATCGGTCTGAGTCGCTCGTCATTCTCTGCCGTGGCCTTGGACCTGTCAGCATGCAACTCCTTAATGCGAGGGTTGCCCAGCTTGATGCCATCTGCCTTGAGTCTGGCGAGTGCCGCCTTGGTACGCTGGCTGATAAGTTGGCGTTCAAGCTCTGCCGCAAAGCTCAGGTTGCCTATGAGCATGTTGCCTATCGCGTCACTCTCGCCATTGGTCTGGATGCGCTCCTTGACGAGGTGGACATTGATGCTCTTGCGGTGAAGCTCATGCACAATATTGAGATTCTCACGGATGGAGCGGCCAAGCCTTGAGAGTTCACCGACGATGAGCACGTCACCCCGCTTGAGGGTGGTGAGTAGCTCGTCAATGCGTCTCTTGGTCGTGGTCTTGCGGCTGGACTCTTCCGTTGCGATCCACTTGTCAATGGTCAGGCCGTTGCTCTTGGCGTAGGCCTCAACCTCATGACGCTGGTTGTCCAAGTCCTGCTTGTTTGTGCTGATTCTGGCGTAGGCAACTACCTTGCACATGGGCTATATCCTCTTGGCTTTGATAGTGTATAAAGGGTCGTTTGGAAACACTATCAAAGGTGCAAAGATGCGTCAAGCATAACACACTGAGGACATTGAATAAACAGCCAATATTATGCTGTCCTTGCTTGGCGCGTCTCTGCGTCTGTCGAGTCGTTTAAATCGCACTCGGAACAAGCATCTGTGCAAGGGTCAGAATGGTGTCTCCATCCTGCTCCATGAGTACCCCTTCGGGAATGTCTGAATACTCAACGATCATACCCACGAAAATGGTGAACTGCTCCATGGTATTCTTGGCGGCTTTCATCTTACCTTCAAGACCCTGAAACTTGTCGCTCATGTATTCCTTCACGCTCGGCTTGCGTACCTTGTAGGTCTCACCGCCAAGCACAACTTCCCGTTCCTTGAGTGCATCAAGATTGATCACTTTCTTTCCCATGTCATAGCTCCACACTATTTGAGGTTTCGTTTGAGTTCACGCACGATAGTGGCAATGATCTTGTCTTCCTCTTCCAATAACGCACGTTCCATGTATTTCTTGCCCACCCTGACGCCAACAGAACCTTGCTTCTGTAAAGATGTCGGGCCAAGGGTGTATGTGCCCTCATGCATGTAGATTGCATAGTCTGATGCGGGGCTGTTCGTCGGAATGTAGACGATGGCAGTTGTATCACTTCCGTTCTGCTCCACCTTGTGGCGGTGGCTACTCTGGAGGTGGCCTTCATCTATTGGTGACCGTTTGACGCTTTCTGCTTCAAACTGCATTGCGGCCTTTGTCATGGCCTTTTTGAGTTGTCGCTCTGTTGCCCTTTGGGCTTTGTTTAGTTGTTTGAGAGCCTTATTGATGTCGGTGGTCATCTTCATGATATTATCCCCCAAGTGCATCTCTCAGGCCGTGTTTGTTGTTGGCGTAGGCATCGACCCAAGTATTGATCACCCACTCTTCACCGTTGAATTTGGGCTGACTCTGCGTCACCTTTGCATCTGTCGTGGTGTCGGTAGTGACGTTGTTCACGATTTTAATGTGAGGTGCTCCTGTTGCCTTGACGCCCAAGTCGCCGCTTCTGGTTCTGGTGAGTGGCATGATTGCTTCTGCACCGGCTTCACCCATGATGCCCAGCCCACCAGAATGGGTAAACATGGTGGGCCTATTGACGATACCGCCAGAGGCGTAAGCGGTGAGTTTGCCGTTCTGGAATGCTCCACCCTTGGCGAAGCCGAAGAGACCACCGAAAAGACTGCCCCAAAAGCCACCGCCACCACCAAGACCGCCCATGAGGGAAGACATCATGCTCTTAGCCATCATTTCGGCTTGCAGGTCGATCCATGCGTTGAGGATGGAGTTAGCAAAGTTGGTGAAGTAATCGCCAACATTATCAAGCTGGCCCTTCATGCTGTCTGCGAACAGGATCTTGAACGAACCCGACATTTCGCCAGACATATTTGAGGCCATCTCTTTGCCTTGGTTAAAAGTCTTCTCCATTTCCTTCATGGAGTCTTTCCACCCAGCTTTCCAGCCGTCTGCGATGGTGCCGGAAGCCTCAAGCTCAAGGCGTTTTATTTCGTCCAGCTTGGCCTTTCTGTATGCGTTGTACTGGTCTTCTGTGATCCTCTTCTCATCGAGGTTCTTCTTGAAGTCGAGGATGTCCTGTCTGAGCCGCCACTTCTCATACTCTTGCTGTTTGAGAGTGACCCTCATGAGTTCGTCAAGTGCGGCCTTACGGGCGTTGATTTGAGCCTCTGCGGCCTTTTTGCTGCCGTTGCTGACTCCACTGCCGGTTGAAGCTGACAAATCGAATGCGGCGGCATTTGCAGAGCTTGCCGTGTCAGTCTTGCCAAGCAGAAACTTGTTAAGCATTTCCATTTCGGCCCTGAGTTCAATGCGCTTCTCTTTAAGCGTTTCAATATGGGCCGTGAGTTTGGCTTTCGTGGTGCCGGTGAGCGTGTTCATGTTGGCGTCAAACAGTGCGATTGCGCCCTCATTAAACCAATTGCTCATTGCGCTGGCGGTCTTAGCCGCTTGCTGGGCTATTGCGTTGTCATACTCGCCCAAGGCCATAGCGGTCTTGTTGAGCATGTCTCTGATGACCATCATGGCTTCCATCAGCTTGGAGCGGATCGAAACAACCATGTCGCCGTAGTTCTTCTCAACAGCCAAGGCGACTTTGGTCATTGCCATTTCTGTATCAAGGAAAATTGCTTTCCAGCCAAGGAGGCTGGCCTTGAGTCCACCAAAGACCTTGAGACCGATGGAACCAAGACAATCAACAAAATTCTGCCACTCGGCCTTCATTTTCTGAATGTGGTCATATGTGGTCATCGTGTCGGTGCCCAGAACACCCATTTTACGGCTCATTTGGGCGATTGCCTCATTGACCAGATACGTTTTCTTTTCCACATCAGATAGAGAGCGGCCAAGTTCCCTTTCCTTATCGGCAATGAATCCGGTCTGGCCGATGATGATGCCAGCGTCATCCAGCATTAGGGTGGAACCACGGGCAAGGCCGGTCATGATTGTTTCAGAAAGCTGTTTGAAGTCTTTGTTGGTGGCCTTGGCGTACCGCTGGAGGTATTGGAATGCGGTGATGGTCTGACGAAAGTCCATCCCGGCCATCATGGCTTGGGCACTGTTCGCCATCATGTCCATCTCAGACATTGCGCCCTTAGTGACCTTCCGCATTTGCTTGACCATGTCCTCAGCCTGACGGCCTTGCGCTTCTGAAAGTCGTTTGAAGGTAGCTTCAAGGTCGGCCTTCTTTGCTGCTCGTTCTGTGATCTGGAAGGCTTTGACCATTGCGTCAGCCGAAGACTGCCAAGCGTTTTTCATCAGCTCAAAACTCTGGTTGAGTTTGATGCTCTGGTTGTGGATGTTCTTGAAGCCCTGCCGGAGCTTCTGGAAACCTCTGTTATATTGGGAAGAGTCAAGTTTAAGCTTGCCTTCTAGAGTTCCTACAATCATGACGACTTACCTCTTCGGGGCGATGCCCCAGCTTTGCATGATCGGGCCGAGGGCCACGGCAGTCTGGTCGGGGTAGACGCCCATTGCCAGCATCTCAGGACTGATGATGAAGCGGCTCATGGTGATGAGGTGGCGCAATGCATTGCTGGGCGTGGTGCCGGTGGCCTCTGCGATTTGCTGGAGGTACTCCCGGTCATGCTCATCGATGCGGAAAGACGTATGTTGTTTGGGCATGCTGGGCCTCACTGGTTGTGTGCGGCAAATGACGCACGTTGATTGCAAAACGAAAGAGCACCCAACAGAATTGCTGGGTGCTCTTTCGTGGACCGGATTGGTCTTGGAGAATGTGACATCCGAAAATATGTGACCTCCAGAGAATCGCTGAAAACTCTGGAGGTCAAAAGACGCAAAAATGGCAAGGAATTTACCAAAATCGTGTCATCATCCCAATGAAGTAAATGACATTTGTGCTGGGTGTTGTGGATCATGCAGACCCAGAAGAGAAAGAGACCCAGCAACGGGCGAAGCCCGGTGGCATTGTGTTGATGAGCGAAGCGAATCAACCAATGTCACTCAATCATGTCATTTTGTTGTGTTAGGCAGCAAGCTGCCTTGCTCGCGTCTTCGACGCTCACAGCTTTTTGATTTCTATTTAGTAGATGGAGAGAAAAAACAACTTGCTCTAATATATTGTACCCGCGTCAGAATGGATTTTCCTGAAAAAGCACAACTTTTTTGCAATTAGTCTGATTTTTCTTTCTAAGCTGCTGTTTCCATTGCTATTTTTCTAGCTCTGTGAATCGTTCGGTTGAAGTCATACTCCTTGCCGATTTTTTCCATGACTCGCTTAATTTTGAGACGCCAGATGTTGTTAAAGTACGTCTTGAAGCTGGCCCCGGCCTCATGGGCAGAGTTGTAGTTTCTCAGGCACCTGATGAAATGTGCCCGCGCCTCATCTTCAACCCAATCTTTGAACATGGCCGGGTCAGAGTCGGCAGGGAGATAATTCGCGTCTCGCAATCGCCTGAGTGCATATTTAATGGCACTCTCAAGCACCTTGTATTGCTCATCGGTTGCCATGACTTTCTTTCGTGCTTGCCATGCCGCTCGGTCTGCTTCCTTACGCTTGCCGGGTTGCAGAAACTCTTCCCAGCCAAGATACCAGATGTATTCGTCAACGAGTTTCAAGGGCAAGCTCATTTCAAGTGCGATCTGGCACAGGTCCAGTTCTCGGCTCAGGAGTCTCTTGAGTTGAGTACGTCTTCGGCTGATGGTGAGGCCGTGCTTGAGGTGGTATTCTTTGCGCTGCTTGAGCATGCTCACGAAGGATTTCCAGTAGTGGGCATTGTCGTCAGGGGCTTTCAGGGTGATTTCAGTTGGTGCAGTGATCATTCTCCCTCTCCTTTTATGGAAAAGCCCCGGTGGCTCATTCTCAGAGCAGCACCGGGGTTTTCTTCCGGTTGTTTTCTGGTTGTCGAGTTACTTGGGGAAGACCGTTGCGGTCTCGCCGTCCGTGTTCAGCACAATGAGTTCGTTGGTGTCGGCGCAGAAGTAGACGCCAAGGTCAGCATTGATGATCTGGGTGTTGACCTGTCCGATGTACAGGGCAGACACGATGCGCATGAATTCCATGATGATTCTCCTTTGGGGTTACTGAAGGTCGAGGGCGTGGAGGGCACTCACAGGGGGTGCGGTAACGTCTCTCAGGCTGGTGGCCTTGGCGAGAATGGCTTCATGGTCGATGGGCGGCATGGGAAGAGCGTTGGGGTGTTTCCGCTTATGGTTTTTGTATCGAATGTCTCCATGCATGTTGCGGAGGGTGGCTACTGCGCGATCAAGGTCAGTTTCTTTGACATTGTCCCACGGGCTGTATTCGGCAACGTGGGCAAGCAGATTGTATGCGGCGATCACACGGGGAGTCTTGCCGATGCGCTTCTCAACGGTGAAGATGTCATCCTCAACACCCCAGATGATTTCTCCCCAGAGATTGTGAGGGTTGTGCGGGTCACGGATGGTGTTGGCGAGTTCACTCACCGCGCCCGTAAGCCTCTCGATTTCATTGTCATCCATCTCAGGGGCAATGATAGAAATCAGGTGAGAAAGACAGGCGATTGCCCAATAAGGGTTACGCTTCTTTTCAGGCGTCCAGTGGATGGAGTTGCAACCGTTGTCGCAAGCGTAGTAGCGGGGTTCCCACCGCTCACCAACAACGCGCTCGGTCATGTGGTATTCCCCACAACCCATGCACTGCATGAGCAGTCGCTCTCTGGTGACGCCGTCATCGCATTTGATGACAAACCGATCTTTCAGTTTCATGCTCATGACGGCCAGTTCATTCACGTTGTCACCATGTGCATGGCGGCGGGCATTCGTTGCGGTCAATTTCTCGTCTTTGATGTCCATGTTCAATCTCCTTGCCGCCTACGCGAGGCGGGCTTTGATGGTGTAGTGTTCAATCGTGCCGCCGAAGCCGCGCTGCGCGTCGATCTTGGCGGGGTCATAGGTCAGGCCGTCGATGTCGATAAGGAAATCGACGGTCATGAGGTCGAGGCCTTCAGGCACGTCACCGGGCTTCACGAAGCACACAAGGTCATAGCCCTTGCGCTCGTTGCGGTCCTCTTCGACGGTCTCACGGCTGACCTTGTCGATGGTTGCCGGAACGCTGTAGCGATCCACCTCGACGGTCTCGGCGTGGGCGTTGGTTTCCGTGGTGATGACGGTGATACGAGTCACTTTTAGTGTCCTCCAATCTTGTTTTTTGGCCGCAAGATACCGCCCCACAATTGTGGGTTCTCAAAGAATCTACAGCCGTTTTAGTTGGTTATGCTACATGTGCAAGCAGTCTGTGCTTGCAGTTCGGGTGGAACAACCCAGCCTTTCTGGCATCGTCAACGGTGGCGTGACCTTTGGTTGCTCCGGTCAGGCTCAAGACCTTACCTTCCCACGGGTTGCATTTCTTGCACTTGGTGCCGTGGATGGAGACCTTCACAAGGTCAACCCCGGCCTCAGTGTATGCCGCTTCATGGCTCTCACGCTGCGCCTGAGCCATCAGAGTGCGGCTGACCATCCTGAGGTACCCTTCGGGCTTCCACTTGCGTCCTGCGCGATCCGTGAAGGTGAAGTCAGGGGTATTGGTCATGACCGTGTCACGAAGCTCACGATATGCCTTGCCGCTGCTCCATCCGTTTTCGGTGGCCTTCTGGTGGATCGTCATGAGGTCACGCTTGAGCGTCTTGCGCGTCTGTTCCTGCATCTGGGCCGTGAACTGCTCAACACTGAGTTGCGCGTCCTTGATGGCCTTGAAGTCCAGAGTGCCAAGCAGCTTGTCGAGGTCTCCAAGTTCGATGTCGAGCGCGGCCAGTTCGCTGGTGGCCGTCTCAAGGGCTTCTTCCATCTTGGCAAGCCCAGTGGCCTTGATGACCTTGAGGGCTTCGTCTCGCATGCTCAGGATGAGCTTGGCGACCTCTTTCATCAGTTCGGCTTGCTTGGTGGCCGTCCAGTACTTCGCGTCCTGTCTGGCGCGTCTGAGAGTGGTCTCATACTGCGCTTTGTACAGGTGGAGGAGAGAGACGAGCCTCTTGATGTCCTCAGCCTTGTTTTTGTTCATGGGTTTGCTGCCTCCGGTTGATGGTTACTGAAAATGGGCCTCCTATGGTACTTAACGGAGAACCCCTTTGCTTGCCGCATGTTTTTCTTTCCCCTCACTGTACTTAATGCAGCACCCCTTTGCTTGCCGCATGTTTTTCTTTCCCCTCACTGTACTTAACGGAGCACCCCTTTGTTTGGGGCACTTTTTTCCGTGAGAAATTTCAGGTGATCATACGCGAACGGATGCAATTTGCAAGCAATTTCAAATATTTATCCACAGTGTTTTTATGTGAGAGGTGCAAGAAATGAGTGGTGGCGGGTGGATGGAGAGGGGGCAACACGCTTCGGGTTGATCTTGAAGAGCCAGCCGGAAAGCATGGACAGGGGGAGCATGGTGTGCTTTCTGGTCTTGCCGTCATTTCCAACCGTTCCCATCTCGGTAACGGTTGCGCCCAACACCTTGTCTTCTTTGATTTTCTGGTACTGCCTCGGCCACGCAATCCCCATCGCATCACACATGTGGCGGGGCTTGACGGGCAATATATATCTGCGTAGCAGTACCCACAAGGCAGTTCTTGGCACGAATAATTCCATGAAGAACAATGTATTCAACATGCTCTAGTATGGCAAAATTGGAGTTTTGTGGTATGGCAATCAGAACGAGGAAGAAAAAGAACGGGTCGAAGTTCTGGGAAGTGTATTGGAAGAACCCCTTCACAAAACGCATACAATCCAAGAACTTTCACGACGAGCAGGAAGCCAAGAACTACAACACGGACATCTTGTATCGGCTCAAGCGCGACAAGGAGTCGTTTAGACCCTCTGTCGTGGCCGCTGACGCGCCGCCCACCCACTTCCAAGGGTTGGCCCTCAGATACCTTGTTGAGAGGCCTATGGCGCAGAGCACGAAAGAGACCACACTTCACCACCTAGAGTCATTCTATGCCATCTTGGGCAACCCTGAGATTGTGGCGGTGGACAAGTCCATGATGAAGCATTTTGAAAGGGAGTTAAGGAAGCCCCGCGAAAAGACGTACACAGGGCCGAACGGGAAAAAATGGACCCGCACATTAGAGGGAGCCAAGCAGAACACGATTAAGCGCAAAGTCGGTATCGTCCTCGCTGTTCTAAACTGGGCTGTAGAGGAAGAGTATCTCCCCGGTCACAACTTGCAGGGGTACAAGTGCGCTCCCGGCGAGGACAAGAAGTTCGTGCCACCCACCCCGGAAGAATTGAAGAGAATTCGCAAGGCCGCGCCCAAGCATGTGGACCGGGCAATTTACCTTGCGTTCAACCTCGGCATGCGCGTGGGGAACTCTGAACTGTTTCGGGTCACTTGGGACCGTATCGATTTTGACAGGAGGGTTGCCACCATTCCAGCCGCCCAAAAAGGGAAGAACCAGTGGCGTCAGGTTCCCATTCGCAAAGACGTGTTGCCTGTCCTAAAACAGTGGAAAGCAGAAGATGACGAGTGTGGCGCAACTCACATTGTGAACTACAGGGGCAAGCCGGTGGCTTCCATCAAGAAGGCATGGGATAGCACCTTGGAGAAAGCTGGGATCACACGCAAAATTCGCCCTTACGATCTGCGCCACGCATTCGCAACCTACGCGCTGGAGGCAGGGGCAGACCCGAATGCCCTGCGGAAGCTCATGGGGCATAGCTCAATGGCGATGATCTACAAGAACTACCAGCACGTTTTGGATAAGCAGAAAGAAGCCGTGGTCAATGGACTACCCAGCATCTGATGAGGCGAGGCTTGCCATACCGTTTTACCATACTGATGCCCATATTTTGCCGCTTTTTGGTATGGTAAGCCAATATGAAACGTAATAAATTCAGTATATTAATTAGCTGACAAAAGCCTTCGCAAGGCAGGGGTCGAGAGTTCAAATCTCTTCGTCTCCACCAGGAAAATGAAAAGGTCCGAAGCTTTTGGCTTCGGGCCTTTATTTATAGCGTTTCGGGCCTTTCCTCCCGGAAAAACGTTACATGCCCCGGCACCCACCTCCCCCGCCACTCCCCGATCATTGCCTTTACAGCCCGGCCCGACTGTGTGAATATTTTTTATGACCATCAGAATAGGGCGCGTCGAGGACTTGAGCCTTGAACAGGACACCAAATACAACAGCCTTTTGGCAGCCATCGCCAGAAGCGCGGAGGAGTTGACCAGCGGCAAGGGCTGGCCAGACGGCGTCATCGACCTCATGGCCGACCTCGGCCGCATCACCAGGGTCAGCCGCGTCTGGATTTTTCAGCTCATCGAACTGACCGATGACCACATCATTCAGGACTACCCGTTCGAGTGGGCAGACCGTAACGACCACGTGCAGCTTTCCCTGTCCCGGTTCAACACGTTCCGCAAGGACCTGAAACACGCCTCACCCGAATACATGCAAATGCTGGAAAGCAGAAAGCGGGGCGAATGGCAAAGCATGGTCGTTTCACAGCTCCCTGAAGGGGAGCTCAAGGAAGACCTTGCTTCCCAGGGAATACTTTCCATGCTGACCATTCCCATCATCGTGGAAGGAAAATGGTGGGGCATACTGGGGTTTGACGATTGCCTGCGCGAATACCGCTGGAGTGAAGTCGAAATAGCGCTGTTGCGAACGGCCACCTATCTTCTCTCCAATGCAATCCTGCGCGACCGGCTCTCGGCCAAGACCAAACAGTTCAATATTCTCAAAGGCGTTACCGATGCCAGCGCATGGGAGCTTGATGTCGCCAGCGGCCACTTCTGGTGCAGCCCGGAACTGCTCTCAGAGCAAACCGGACTCACCGAAAACATTCATCTCTCCCTGCGCCAAATCCTGCACCGCATACACCCGCACGACAGAAAAAAACTTCTTGCGGACATCCGCCAACACATTTCCCGTTTCCAGACCACCTTTCGCAAGGATCTGCGCATCTGCCAGGAAAACGGCAAGTACGTATGGGTTGAAATCATTGCCAAGATTTCGCGAGACACCAAGGACAGAGTCCAAAAAATAGCCGGAATCGCGGTGGAAATCCTTAAACGGAAACAGGAGGAAGAAAAACTCCGTACACGGGCGCGCAAGGATTCGCTCACCGGAGCGGAAAATCGCGGCAGCTTTGACAAGGAACTTGCCGGACAACTGCACCGTTTCAATGAAAATGGAACGATATTCTCGCTGCTGCTGCTGGACATCGACCATTTCAAGCGCATCAACGACACATGGGGGCACGCCGTGGGAGACAAGGCGCTGCGGCACGTCACCAACATTCTGAACCGCAACCTTCGCGGGGCAGACAGATTATTCCGCATCGGCGGCGAGGAATTCGCCATCCTGCTTTCCGGCATCAATGAAATAATGGCGGCTTCCATAGGCGAGCGCATTCGCAAAGACATAGAGTCGACCCCCATGAATTCGGAACGCCTCCCCATTGCGCTGACCGTGAGCATCGGCGCGGCAGGCGTTGCCGAGGCTGCGCCGTGTGAATCCATCGAAAAACTGTACCAGATGGCCGACCATGCCCTTTATACGGCAAAGGAACGTGGACGAAACCTGATCGTACAAAGTCGACAAACGGCAAAACAGGCTGCCAACCCCTCCTGAACAGTACACAAAACAAGAAAATGAATGTTTTTTACAATTATTTCCAGATTTCGCTTGACATTCCGTTAATATTCGCAAATTGTACGCACTTATACACCAGCGGCACCCGTGGAGGCGCGGTCTGAATGTTGGCCGGCGCTGGTTTTTCGTAGAACAGGTATTTCAAGAAGCAGTGAATGGCATCTTGTCCACTGCTTCTTTTTTTTGGCGCACGGGCGCCAATGCGCATTATCACTTTATTTTTTTCAGGAGAATTCTGAATGTCCAAGAACATCTATGTTGGCAATCTGCCCTGGTCCTGCACCGAAGACGAAGTCCGCGCGGCTTTCGAAGCTTACGGTGAAGTCACCTCCGTGAAACTGATCGAAGATCGTGAAACCGGTCGCCCCCGTGGTTTCGGTTTTGTGGAAATGGAAGATGCAGGTGCTGTTGAAGCCATCAAGAACCTGGACGGCACCGACTTCGGCGGCCGCAACATCAAGGTCAACGAAGCACGCCCCCGTCCGGAACGTCCGCGCTGGTAGTTTAGGCTACTCGCCGGCATATATCTGGCAAACGGCGCCCGTTTCCTTTTCGGGAGACGGGCGTTTCCTTTTTCCTACAACAAGGAGTGGAACTTGGCAGTAAAACGTAATTACTCGTTTGAAAAACGGCAGAAGGAACTGGCAAAGAAAAAAAAGAAAGAAGAAAAACGCAAACGCAAGCAGGCCAAAAAAGAAGCGGCTGAGCATGACGATCTCATGCACGACGACGGCGTTGGCAACGATTCGGATGAAAATCCGGCAGAGTAACGCGCCGAACTCATGAAAAAGGCCGGACGCTTGCGCCCGACCTTTATTTTCCGATTCCCGCCCGGCGGCACGTCAGTCACCGAGCAGCAGCATGTTCACCGGAGCCACAGCTCCTGAACGGCGAACCCTTTCCACGCAATCATCGGCCATGATCAATCCCAGACCGGAATTGCGGTCCCAACCGCTGCTTCCCAGATCAAGCGCGGTGTCCTGAAACGCCGAATACATTTCGCTCCGGGTGATGTCCTGGTCCGCCTCGACCATGAGCGCGGCAATTGCCGCTGCATGCGGCGCGGCCGCCGAGGTACCGTAAAAATGTTCGAATCCCGGCGTGGCCGTTGCCACGCCGTCCGCGGCCGTTATATCCGGTTTGGAGCGCACGGTCCCGCCGGATGAGGAATAATCGCCGGGGACATACATGGTGCCGTCCGCGCGGAAAAACATGCGCCGCGGCCCATCGGACGAAAAGCTCTCCACGGATTCGCTGCCGTCAAAGGGCGTGATCCTGCCCTGCGCGCCGACCGCGGCCACGCCGAACGCGCCCTCGGCACAGGCATGGCCGTGGGTCTGGCCGTCCGTTGCGTACTCGAACCGCCCCCGGTTCGAATTCAGGTGCAGCATGCGGGTTGCCGCATTGACATCGTAGCGCACAACGACTGCAGCATAGTTGTTGGCGGTTATGCTGCCCTGTATGATTTCAAAGGCATCGCTGCTCCCGGCCTGGGTATCCGTGCTCTGGGCGACCACGTTGCCGGATGTGTCCACAAGGTACAGATCATAGTCGTTGGAGGACTCGCCCAACGGATCGTTCCAGTGCAACGTAAGCGTACTGCAGAAATAGGTAACCAGGTTGGTGCAGTCACCGCCGCCGAAATTATGCACGTCCGCACCATCGACGGTAATCCCTCCGGTGGGCGCCATACCGCTGTAATCGCCTTCCCACACGCCGCCGGTGCCCGCGTCGATATTGCCGGAGTTGGCAGCCGAAGAGAAGTAGAACACCCCGGTGGAAGCCACGTCGTCCACGGCCTGGGCAATGGGTCCGTCCTGAAACGGTGCCTCGGAAAAATAGCCCACGTCGTCCACGATGACCTGGCAGCCCGCATCCCGCAAGGCGCGAATCTGGGCGGCGAAGTCGGCCACACCGTTCCATGCGGTGGCAAAATACAGGTCCGCTCCCGGAGCCATGTCGTACACGATCTCCAGCATGGCCGTCCCCTCGCCCGAGTTGCCGGTGGCATCCTTGAGCACGGTTACGGCAGGCAGGTCTCCCGTGGCCTGTACGTCCGCCAGATGGTCCACGGAGTCGGAAAGCACGCCGATCTTCACGCCGGTTCCGTCCACGCCGAGGTCGGAGACAGCTACGTCGGCCCTGTGGGCCACCACACCTTCACTGGTGTTGACTTTCTTCAAATACGGAATCTCGCCTTCGCGGATGGTGCGCACGTCGGTTCGTGCGGCCAGTCCGGTCATGGCGTCCAGCGGCACGTAGGCACGCACCGCATCGTAACGGGCATGGGCGTTGATCACCCGGCCACCGGCATCGGCAATGGCCGCCAGCAGTTCGTCGCTGACCGTGGCGCGAATGTCCACCAGCACGCCGGAACCGACACCCTTGTCCGTGGCACGCGGCAAGGCTCTGGGCCTGAACGCAGGCAACGACTCGGCAAACGAGGTCTTCCTGCTCTGCTCAATAGCCATGAGCAGCGAGGAGCCGACCTTTTGCTCAGCCTTTGTCCAGCCTTTCTTCCAATTCTGGATTCGCTGGATCTGTTCGGATGCGTTGCGTTGTGCCGCAGCAGGCAAATCGGCAGCCATGGCGGCTCCGGACACAACGACGAAAACTGCCAACAACATGCTGCACAGGCACAGTGCAACACGCATCAAAGACCCTCGTCTTTGCATGTCTCCCCCTCTTCCCTTTTCGCGAAACGGCGGCAAATGGGCACTTCCCCGCCGAACCACGATGTGAGCTATACAGTCCCATATACCATACCGTGTACACAGGAAAACGGCAAACACAAATGGAACCAAATTATAGCTCAAAAAAACAAGCAATTACGACTTGATATACCCCCACTGCACAAGACGGCCATACGCGTGCCTGGCCTCGTCGCCGGAGCGCACGTCCTGCAGGAAACGATAGTATTCCCGGGCGGCCTGATCGCGGTCCCCCATCTTTTCCCGGCACAAACCCTTGAAAAACACGGTGTAGGGGTTTCCGGGCAGCCGCTTTTCATATTCGGCAAATTCGGCCAGCCCCTCGGAGTACCGACCGCTGCGCACCATGGCCAGCCCGGCCACCTGCATGGCTTGCGGCTCCGCCGGGTATGCTTCCCGGGCCCGTTGGGAAAAACGAACGGCCTTGGTGTTTTCGTTCATTGCCAGCTGGCATTTGGCCATCATCAGCAATGCGGCATAATCACGCGGAGCCTTCTTGAGCGCGGCTTGAAAATGCTCTTCGGCCCGGGCATAGGCCTTGGACCGCATGGACTTTTCACCATCCTGCATGGCCTCGATGGCCACGGCCTGTTTTCTGACCCCTGCCGTATTGTCCAGATAACGCTCGCGCAATATCCTGAACTCCCGCGAATCCGGGAATTTCGCCGCTGCCCGGCGGGCCGCGGCGAGCCGCTCACTGCTCATGGGATGGGTGGCGAACATGACCTCCAGGGCCGAGGCATGGGACTGGTGTTGCTCGTTGAGCATGTCCATGAGTCCGACCATGCCATCCGGGTTGTAGTCGGCACGGGTCATGTATTCCACGCCCAACGAGTCCGCCTGGCGCTCGTCGTCCCGGCTGTAGTGCGCAAGCAGCGCGCCCATGCCGATCTGCCCCAGTCCGGCCGCCATGGAACCGAGCCCTGCCGAGCTTGCAGCGGCCGTTCCCACGCCCACGGCCAGCGAGGCCAGCTGGGCCGTGCTCACGCGCGAGGCCGTATGCCGGGCGTTGACGTGCCCCAACTCATGCCCCAGCAGGGCAGCCAGTTCCGCCTCGTTGTCCAGATCGAGCAGGATGGCGCGGGTCACCCCGATACTGCCGCCCGGAAAGGCATAGGCGTTCACATAGGTGGCATTGAGCGCGCGAAAGGAATACGGCATGTTCGGTCGGTGGGTCCGCCGCGCCATGTCCATGCCCACGGAGGTCACATAGCGGTTCAGGGCGGCATCGGTCACCGGCCCGTAGTCCGCGGAAAACTGGTGCGGGGACTGCTGCTTGTCCAAAGCTATCTCCTGCTCCTCGGACACCAGCATCAACTGGCTCTCGCCGGTCACCGGATTCTTGGCACACCCTGCGGCCATGCCAAGGGCCGTGCAGCCCGCCACCCGCAAAAAATCCCTGCGCGTCAGCATCCCTTCCATGAAAAATCTCCCTGTATCAGTGGCACATCGATCCCCGTCCCTGTTTCACAAGCATTCCCGTGAATGGTCATGGACAGAGCCCGGGATCAATACGCGGCCATTCATCGAGCACTCCACGATTCCATGGATCATATATTCCAGAATGGGAACCGGACCGTCAATGCCCCTATAGCCGGAAGCATCACAACGCCCCGGGCAATGCGCTGGGAAAAAGGAGCATAGCGGGTTCGGAGTTCGCGCTGATAATTGTCAGCGCCAAAAGAAGACGGAATCACACAAGTGCGGTGGGGCATCCGGTCATGAAGGCGTGCTTGCGCGTTCCCGGATAATCGCGGCAGACCGCAGGCTTGAGTTCATGAATGCCACAGGTCCAAAGCCCGTGGGCTTCCTCCAGCCACGGGCATATCTCGGCCAGCAGGTCGGTGCCCGGCCTGTACCAGATGCGCAGGTTTCCCTGCCCGTCCCGGTGGACCCACTCCAGAATGTCGTTTCGCCCGGCATCCCGCCATACCTGAACGTCTTCGGCCACGCAGTCGCGATGAAAATCGAGCGTGCGGCAACACTTGCCGCACCGCGTGCATTGAAAATCCGCCGTCTGCGTGGCCACACACAGTTGCGGGCCGTCCGGTCCGGGGACAATGCACGTCTCCCCCCAGAAAACATGGCCGCAAATGGTGCACAAGGTTGCATTGTCCGGTGGATGCATGGCAAAAAGAGAATGCATGCCTCCGGCGGCAAGGCGATCATCGAAAACGGCGGCCGGTTCTCCCAGCAGGGAAGCCACAACAGTCCAGAGTTCACCTTGCGGACCGTACTGGCCGAAATCAATGCAGATGGCCTCCACGGCCTGCGCGGGCGTGAGGAATATGTGTGCGGCATGCGGGCCGTTCGACGGCCCGATAGTGGTATCCATGATTCGATACAAGCACACTTTCAAAAAAAGAAAAAGCACAAACCGTGCGGCACATAAACGCAGGCTGTGACCTGCGGCGCGTCGTAAAAACAACCGGAGTCGAACGCATGAACGAAAACAGATCCATCCACCTTGTTCTGGCCGCGCTCGTTCTGGGAGCGGGAATCGCCGCGGGCTGCGCCCTGCTCGGCAACGCGGTCACCAATTTCAAGGCCATGGACCGCTACGTGACGGTCAAGGGCTTTTGCGAACGGGAATACCCGGCAGACCTGGCCATATGGCCCATCAGTTTCCGATCCACGGCCGATGACCTGCGGGAACTGCAGGCCAAACTGGAGTCCTCCTCCAAAACCATCATGGCCTTTCTCGAAGAAAAGGGATTGGGCGATGCGGAGATAACGCCTTCCGCCCCGCTGATTTCCGAAAACATGTACCCGCAGCACAATCCGGGCATGCCCCGCCCGCCCCGGTACACGGGCCAGGGAATCATTACCGTGCGCTCCAAGGACATCAGACTGGTCAAGAAAACCATGACCCAATCGGGCGAGCTGGTGTCGCGCGGGGTCATGATGGTCCGCAACTACGAGTTCCAGCCCCGGTTCATGTACACGGGTCTGGAAACCATCAAGCCGGAAATGATCGCCGAAGCCACCCGCGACGCACGGCGCGCAGCACGCCAGTTCGCCGAAGACTCCGGCAGCAGCGTGGGCAACATCCGGCGCGCGCGTCAGGGCATGTTCTCCATCAGCAACCGGGACCAGTACACGCCGGAAATCAAGCGCGTCCGGGTGGTCAACACCGTGGAATACTTTCTCAAGGATTAAACAGCGCGCAAAAAAAACGGGCCGGAAACAACACGTTTCCGGCCCGTTTGCATGACAAATACAACGATGCCCTAAATGCTGGCGTCCAGCTTTGCGGGCAGTTGCACGTAAAAGACGACCCTGCCGTCCTGCTCCTCGAACCAGATGCGCCCGTTCAGGTAGCGATTCACCACCAGCGAAGCCCGGTACAGACCGAACCCGCGCCCTTCGCCCTTGGTGGAAAAAGCCCGCTTGAACATGCGCGCACGCTGCACGGACGTGAAAAAGCCCTCATTGGTAACACTGAACAAAACACCCTGATCCAGCGTCTCGCACGCCAGGGATACGGAGCCGCCCTGAGCACTAGCCTCCATGGCGTTTTCCAGCAACACGCCAAGCACCAGCCGGACAAGATCGGGGTCGGTGCTGATCTCTCCGGCATGGGAACAATCCGTCAGAACCCTGCATTCATGACCAACGTCGATATTATCGCAATCGCCCACGACCTGCCCCACGAGGCGCGCGGGACTCATTGACTCGGGAATGACCTTGATCCGGCCCTGCTCCACCGCACCCCAGATCTGGTAGTTGCGAATCTGGCCAACCAGCGCCTTGGATGCGGAACGCATGTGGCTCGTGTATTCGGACAGGGGCTCTCCCACTTCGTCTTCAAGAAGGTTGCTGAGCATGACCAGCCCGGAGGCGCTGTTGAGCAACTTGTGAAATACGAGCCGCTCCATTTCCAGGGCCCGTTTTTCATGCCCGACATCCATGCCCGAAAACAACGAATACTGACGCCCCTCGAACTCGAAAGGCACGGTGAAAACCTGCAACACCAGCGCATCGCTGAAGCCCTCGCGAGAACGTTGCAAAAGACACTCGTGAAAGCCAGTGGTCCCCCGGAAACTCTCGAGGATTGCCCGCGCAGCACCGCAATGACGGCAAAAAACCGTGGTGCCGCAACCATTCACCCCATCCAGCGCATGCACGCAGCCAAGGGCCTCGCCCGGACGCATACCCACGGGGTCGGCATTGCCCACCTCTTCCGCAAGCCCGCGGAATGCCCCGTTGCAATACACGGCCTGCCGAGTCTCGTTGATGATGATTATGCCCAGAGGCATGGCATCGAAAAGTTTGGGGACAAGGGATGTTCCAAGGCGTTCGGCCGCCCGGACCAACGCATCCATGTCGGTCCGCTCTGCCGGAAGATAATCGGTGGCGAGAGTATGCAAAACAACTCCTTTTTCTGAACAATGCCCCATAATGGCGGCAAGTGAACATTCCGTCAACACACGCCACCAAAAAGTAACGCCAAAAGCTATCGAAACCGGGCCACGCCGACACCAAGACGCTTGATGATCTTTTGCAGGGCCACGCGGGAAAGCCCGCTGATCCGTGCGGCCTCGGAGACATTTCCCGAGGTGACCGTCAAGAGGTTCTCCACGTAGGCCCGCGTAAAATCGTCCACCACCGCGGCCTTGGCTTCCTTGTAAGGAGAAACGGACGGAGCCCCCTGCCCGGTGCCGGACGAATCCGATGTCTGGCTTTCCACAAAGCGGACCAGAGCCATGTCCACCACTCCGGAGCCGCTGCAGAACACGGAAAGCCGCCTGACGAAATTCTGCAATTCGCGCACGTTTCCGGGCCACTGCCGGGCACCGAGATAGGCCAGGGCCTCGGGCGAAAGCTCGCACGGTTCCCGATCCATTTCCTCGCAGGTCCGAAACATGAAATGGTGCGCCAGCAGAGGGATGTCGCCGGGCCGGTCCCTGAGTGGCGGCACCTGCACGGAAAGCACGTTCAGCCGATAGTAAAGGTCCTCACGAAAGCTTTTGTCACGCATCCGCGCTTCCAGATCCTGATTGGTGCTGGCCAGAATGCGCACGTCCACGGGCACGTTGCGGTTGGCACCAACAGGCCGGACCTCCTGCTCCTGCAGGCAACGCAACAGCTTGGTTTGCAGGGCGAGGGGAATGTCCCCGATCTCGTCCAGCAGCAGGCTGCCCCCCCGGGCCGCAACGAACAGCCCGTCCCGGTCGCGATCCGCACCAGTGAATGCGCCACGCACATGGCCGAACAGCTCGGATTCCAGCAACTGCTCAGGAATGGCCGGGCAGTTCACGCTCAGCAATTCGCGTCCGGAACGACGGCTCAGATCGTGGATGGTCCGGGCCACCAGTTCCTTGCCGGTGCCGGACTCCCCGCGAATGAGCACGGTGTAGTCGGATTCGGCAATGGCAGCCAATGCATCCTTGAGCCGACGCATGGGCGCACTGTCGCCCACAAGCGCATCGCACTGCGCGTAACGGCCCACAAGGCTGCGCAGGCGCGTGTTTTCCATCAGAAGGCGATGGTGTTCCAATGCCCGTGCCGTAACCCGGAACAGATTCTCCGGTTCCACGGGCTTGGTCAGAAAATCGTGGGCGCCACCCTTGACCGCCTGCACGGCCGTCTCGATGGTGCCGTAGGCCGTGAGCAGCACGGCCGTGGTCTGCGGGCACATTTCCCGGGTCCGGTCCATGAGCTCCAGGCCGTCCATGCCGGGCATGGAAAGGTCGGTCATGAGCACGCCGAACGGCTCATTCTCGAGGACCCCCAGCGCCTCGTCCCCGGAGTGGACCGAAATGATCCGGCGTCCGGGAAACTGGGCCTGAAGCAGGCGGGTCACCCCATGGGCGAAATCCCGCTCGTCGTCCACTACCAAAATACTTGCGTTTTCGCTCATGCTTTCCCCGTATCATTGTTCCGGGCCGGAAAACGGACCACGAATCGTGCGCCAGCGCCGGCGCTCACGTCAATGCTGCCGCCCATGTCCTTGATGATGCCGTAGACCACGGCAAGCCCAAGGCCGGTGCCTTTGCCCACGTCCTTGGTGGAAAAGAACGGGTCGAAAATGCTTTCGAGCACGTCCGGAGGAACCCCCGGCCCGTTGTCGCATACGGAAAGCACCACCTCCGCCTTGTCTGCGGAACAACTCACATCCACATCAATCCGCCCGTCTTCAGAGCCTTCCAGCGCATCCAGAGCGTTACCCAGCAGGTTGGAAAGAATCTGGTCGCCCGCCTGCCGCGAAAGCACGAAATCCCCGGCCTGAGGGTCCACATGAGCTTTCAGTCCCACGCCAAGGGTTTCGGCCTGCACTCCGTAGGAACGCACGGCTCCGCGGACCACCTCGCCCAGCGTCGCGTCCTCGGCGGCAAGCTTGGCGGGCCGTGCAAAGTTCAGCAAATCCTGCAACACGTTCTGGGCCTGGGTAGCGTGCCGCATGATCACGTCCACGTCCTCACGCGCCTGATCCGAAGGTGCAGCGTTGCGCAACAGCTCGCCATAGCACTTGATCACGCCCAGCGGATTGTTCATCTCATGGGCCAGCCCCGAGGCAAACTTGCCCACCGTGGCCAGCTTTTCGCTCTGGCGCATGCGGGCCAGCATGCGCTTCTCGTTGGTGACCTCGCGCACGTAGACCACCAATCGCCGGTCCGCGTCGCCCACCGGATACATGCTCACGGAAAAATGGCGGCCGTCCGGGGTGCCCACCTCGCGCTGGTCCGGCTGGCCGCGGTCCATGGTCTGGCGCAGCGGACAATCGCTGCCCTCCTGCCCGTAACACTCGGAAAACAGGGCGGGAATGAGTTTCTGCGCACCGTCTCCTTCGTCAGAGTCATCGTCCAGTCCGGCAAGGCTGTCACCCAATGTGCGCGCTCCCTGATTGGCCAGCACCACCGTGCAGTTGCCGTCCATGAACAACAGGGGGTCGGCAATGCCTTCCACCACGGATTGCAGCAGATCCTTCTGGCGCACGAGGTTGTCCAGGGCGCCGAGGTTTTCCAT
Organism: Pseudodesulfovibrio senegalensis; assembly: GCF_008830225.1. Classification (NCBI taxonomy): domain Bacteria; kingdom Pseudomonadati; phylum Thermodesulfobacteriota; class Desulfovibrionia; order Desulfovibrionales; family Desulfovibrionaceae; genus Pseudodesulfovibrio; species Pseudodesulfovibrio senegalensis. The sequence continues at coordinate 432,477 of NZ_WAIE01000001.1, read as the reverse complement.
GGCAATGCCGATCTGCTGCCCCAGCGCACGCAACAGGGTGCGGTCCTGCTGTTTGAGGTCCACGCCGTGATCCCACGTCACGAACAGCAGCCCCTCGTTGACCGAATCGTCCGCGCCCACCGGAATGACCGCCCGGCCCGGTTCGAAAAGCGGCACGCTCTCCGTGAGGATTTCACGCCAGTTTTCCGGCATTTCCGGCCGTTCCAACCCTTCGGGCCACGAGTAGTAGTTCTGGGTGGCCAGCATGCAGATGAAGGCCGCGCTCGAGGCCTCGAAACGCCGGGCGATTTCCGGCAGGGCGCTGTGCCACATCTCATGCCGCGAACGGGCGCGGTTCAGCTTGTCCAGCAGGAGCACGAACAGGGCCACGTCCGACTGGCGTTCCGCGGCTTCGATGCTCAACTCTTCGGTGCGCCGTTCCACCATGCATTCCAGATTGGCCGCATAGTCGCGCAACTGGTTCTGCACGTTCACGAGATGGTCGCCCAGTTCCTCCATGCCCTGCACCACTTCCTCGATCTCGTCCTTCTGCTCCACCTTGTCCAGAACCCGGATTTCCTCCTGGTCCTTGAAACGCTCGCGGAACACGCGGGTCAGCCGATGCAGGTTGTGGGTCACCAGCCGGTTGAAGAAAAATTGCACCACGGTAAAAAAGATCAGCATTCCAGAAGCATAGATACCCACATAGCCCACGGTGGCGTCGCGAATCTGGCTCACGGCCGAATCCACGGGCAGGCCCACGAGGTCGATGCCGCCGATCTCCCCCACCTTCCTGCCGAACCCGCGCCTGTCGCCGTAGCGCTCCAGCAGCACCTTGGGAGCCTTGTCCGGGCTGCCGTGGCAATGCATGCACTTTTTCGCAAAGACCACCGGGCGCGCGGTCAGGAAATATTCCACGCCCTTGATGTTGCGATACCCTTCCCAGAACGCAAGCTCGGGGTCCGCCCGGAATTCCTGCATGAGTCCGCGCTCCAGTTCATTGATCTCGAACTTGGGATTGCGGGCGTTTTCCGAAACCCGGCGATACAGGTACTGGGATTTTTCCATGTTCAGCCGATCCATGACCTTGCGGGAAATATACGAGGAACTCATGGCCTCGATCACGAACTGGTCGTCGGAAACCATGGTGTACATCTTGGGCCGCAGGGTCGTGCGCACGTATTGCTGCACGGAATCCACCTGCGCCAGCATCAGTTCGGCCTTGTCCACCACCTGCGAATGCAACAGGTCCTTGAGATGAAAATACATGCTGGCGGAAAAGAACACGCCCACCAGCAACACGATGGCACCGAGTCCGAGCAGGAATCGGGATTGCAGGCTCTGTGGGCGCAGGGTCGTCATGGGCGAAATACTCCGTGATTGCAGTTTGCCGATGCCGGGACATGGCATGCCCGGCACGGATGACCACTGTATCACACACGGGCGGTTAGGCAAGGGAACTGAATTATTTCGGCATATTGCCAACACCCGGAGACAACTGCAAACAAAAGTTTGCAGTTGAGACCCGCGCGAAAAACAACTTATTCAATTATTATGGGTAAATAACGATTATAAAAAGTTGGTACGCCATTTGCCTACACCGGACCGACAAACACATTGTCCGGTAAAAAAACTCATTGTAAGGAGAGGTAGTATGGCAAATTCCGACGTAGGGCGTCCAAGCAACACGCCGCTGATCATCATCAGCAGCCTGATGCTCCTGTTCGGTGTCCTGGTTGTATCCGGGGCGCTCACTCCGATGTTCAAATCGTTGCACACCCACAAACAGATCGACCTCATGGAGACCATGACCTTCGTGGGGGCGATTCTCGGTTTCGTCACGGCCCTTTTGCGACAGGTGCGCATGAACAAACCCATGGGGCGATTTGACGTATTCGTGCTCGAAACCGTTCCCGGCATCCTGTTCATCATGGTGCTGGCCATGGGCATCCGCTGGTTCATGGAACCGGTGGTGGTGCTCATGTCCAAGCAACTTGTTCCGGTGCTGGGCTTCAAGCTCCACAAGGTGCTCAACCTGAACTACGTGGTTCTGGGCATCCTCGTGGGTATCGTCATCACCAACAGCTGGGGCATCCCCAAGTTCGCGGCCAGCGGCGTCAAGACCGCACGGTTCGTGCTCAAGATGGGCGTCATCCTTCTGGGCGCACGCTATTCCTTTGCCGAGCTGGCCAAGCTGGGCATGGTTTCGGTCTGGATGATCGGGTTCTTCGTGCTGGGCACGGTGTTCTTCGTGCTCTTTTTGGGCAACCTGTTCAAGCAACCCAAATCCATGACCGGCGTGCTTTCCGCGGGTATGGGCGTTTGCGGCGTTTCCGCCACCGTGGCCTGCGCCCCGGTGGTGCGCGCCCGCTGTTCCGAGATGGCCTATACCATCGGCACCATCCTCGGCTTCGGCATCCTGTGCATGTTCGCCTTCCCCACCATCGGCAAGATCGTGGGCATGAACCCGACCCAGTTCGGCGCATGGGCCGGCACCGGCATCCTGAACTCCGCTCAGGTGGCCGCCGCCTGCCTGGCCTTCAACGCCGTGGACATCAAGACCCTCAAGGTCGGTGAAATCTTCAACATCACCCGCGTGCTGTTCCTGCCGGTCATCGTTCTGGTGCTGGCCAGCTGGTACGGCAAGCAGTCGGGCAAAAAACTGAGCTTCAAGGAAGTTGTCATCGACAAGTTCCCCCTCTTCATCCTGGGCTTCCTGCTGCTCTTCCTCATGTCTTCCTTCGGCCTGTTCAGCCCTTCGGACCACTACAAGGGCAAATACCTCGACTTCAGCTACAACCAGCGCACCGAGATCACCCCCGAGGAACTGACCGTGCTGCAGAACGCCGAGACCGTTGGCATTCCGGGCCTGAACGCCGATGAAAAGGCCGCATTCGAGGATCTGGTCAAACAGCACCAGATCGCGGGCAACTTCGCGGACCGCGACAACAAGACGGCCTTCGACACCACGGCCCGCCAGCGCATGGCCGGACTGGAATCCATCCTTGCGCGCGCCAAGGGCAAGGAAATCACCATCGGCGCGGAAGTGAAAAGCGCGCTCAAGCACGCGGTCCGTCAGGTGCACAAGAAGTCCAAGACCATCGTGACCCTGACCGACGCCATGATCTGGTTCTTTGCCTACGGCCTGATCGGACTGGGCATGCAGATCACGCGCAAATCCTTGGCACAGGCGGGCGGATGGCCGCTAGTCATGGGCGCCATCTCCGGCATAACCAAGGCGTCGCTGTCCTTTATCGTCGTCATGTACTTCGTCAAAGACGTTGTTCTCAAGTAAGGAGCAGGAAACATGGAAGAAAACATAAAGCTTGAGCAGGAAAACTGCCCCACGGCAAACGAACAGGACCAGCAGGAAAACGAAGAGCGTGCCCTTTCGGTGTTCGCATCCGAAAAAAACGAAGACCTCGTGGCCCTGTCCCTGGTGCTCGTGGTGACCTTCGTGGTGCTGCTGTTCACCAAGTGGCTGGCATAAACACAATACTCACACGGGAGGGGGCACCGGCCTCCTCCCGCGTTTCGGAGCATCATGTTCAAACGCATTCTTCTCGCCACACACGGGACCCCGGGTGCGCGCAAGGCCGAAGACCTCGCCGCGGACTGGGCGCGGAAGACCGGGGCCGAGCTCGCGGTCGTTTCCATTTTCAACGACGACTGGAAGCACATGACCGGCGACGACTGGTTGAACACGTCCACGGCCCGCATGCAGTTCGCCAGCTATGTGGAAGATCAGGTCAATGATGAAATGGACGCGCTGGAACAACGCCTGCGCGAACAGTTCCAGGGACTGAACGTCCGCTTCCTGCGCCGATCCGGCGTGGTGGAGGACGAACTCTGCAAAGCCGCCGAAGAAACCGGCGCGGACATCGTGGTTCTTGGCGCGTACCAGAAAAAACAGGCTCCGGGCTTCAAGGCCCGCTTTGAAAACAGGCAACTGCATCCGCAACTGCCCTGCCCGCTGCTGGTGGCACCCTGAGCGCAAACGCATGGAAAACGCCAACACCATAACGACCTCGGACTGGATGCCCACCAACCTGCCATGGAAAGACGATTTCTGGAGCAGACTGGACGCCATGACCGTCATGCGCCTCAATCCCCACTGGCATATCGATGCCGAGGGCGAGGCATATGAGGTGGAGGACATCCTTTCCCAGACCAAATTCAAAACCCGCCCCGGCATTGCCGTGCAGGGCGGGCTGTACACCATTGAATTCGCCGGGACCGGAATGCGAATCGCCGCGCGCAAAAACGACAAGGGAAATACCGATCTTTCCTATCGCTACGAACACGGCGTGGCAGCCGGGCTGGACCCGGAAAAGGCTGAATCCGCCATGCGTTTCTGGCTGCCGAGCCTGCGGGAATACTACAGGCTCTTCACCTCGGATTCCACGCGCAACCGCTTCTGGCGGCTGTTCATGAACAAGGTCATGCTCAAAATGAACCCCACGCAGCGACGCATCTGCTCGTTCATGTTCAAGCTGACCCTTCTGGAAATGCTGCTCATCGTCATTTTGGGGGTGGGCTTCTGGTTTTACGCAAACGCAGGATAGACAATGTCGAAAACTACACGCAATTTCATACGCCATTTCTGGGTTTCCCTCGGCGCGACAGCATACCTGTCCTTTGCCGTCATGCTGCTGTACCAATACCTCGCCATCGTCAACGACCTGCCCGGCGCGTTCCTCTCCGTGCTGCACGAGGCCAACGGCGACTGGTGGCTGGACGCGGACTGGTCGCACCCGGTCTTTCTGGGCTGGCTGGGCTGCGTGCTGCTCTTTGCCGCGGGCTACGGACTGGTGCGGCGCAAGGACAACCGGGAATACCGCGAGCCGGACATTCAGAGCCAGCCCGGTTTCTGACGCGCAAAAATCATTGTTTTCGATCCCCCTGTGCCGTTGTATGAAAGCATACGGGGGATAAGACATGTGGGCGCGTATTCAGGAAATGGCCATCCGGCGTGAAGCGCCGGACGAGCTTGAACCCGGAGACAAGGCCGGAGGCGTGACCATCCGGCAGCGCATCCCCTTCATGGTCGGCAACCGCCGCTACAGGGGATTGGCTGATCTGCGCCCCTTCGAGGTCCGCCAGTTCTATGACGTGGACACCGGGGCCTTTCTGCGCTGGCAGCATCAGGCCCGCTTTGCCCATCTGGACGAACATCCCGCGTTCGTGCGGGCCTGCCGCGAATGGCACGGCGGCGTGATCCTGCCGGACCCGCGCCTGCCAACGCTGTTCCAGAACACGGCCAAGGCGCCGCTGGACAGGGAAACGGCCCTTGATTTCGCCTACCGCTTGGCCGTGACCGTCAACACCCTGCACGCCCACGGCTCGGCCCATCTGAACATCTGCACCCATTCGGTGCTGCGCGATGCCTCCACCAATGAGCCGAAACTCATGCGCTTCGGGCAATCAATACGCGCCGGATGGCAGGACATGTGGGCCAACACGCGGCGCACGGCCGTGGACTGGCGTTTCGCCGCCCCGGAACTGATCCGCGGCGATCCGGCCCATGCGCCCGCCGACATTTTCGCCTTCGGCACCCTGCTGCAGGAAATCACCAACCCGGCTCCCAAAAGCCACTCCATTGCCCAATGGCTTGCCTCCATGCCCCAACTCTGGAAACTGCTGGTCACCACAAAACCGGACGAATCACTGCCCCCGGCGGTCCGCGCCCTGATCAGGGAGTCGCGCGCCTTCCGTGCCGAAGACCGGCCCACCATGGCCGAGGCCGTGGACATTCTCGCGGCAACGGCCCGCGGAGAATACGCCATTGCGCCCGAGGTGGAAGACCCGCCGCGTCCCGAGACAGTAGGACGCCGCCATGTCATGGTTTTTGTCAAACCGGACCGGCACGCGCCACACCTGTTCGCCGAGGCCTTGGAAAGCGCGGCAGAAACCGACGACGCGCTTTTGTTCGTCAGCCTCATTCCCGTGAATCTGGCCTATGGCGAGTTGGAGATGTTCAAGGCGCAACTGTTCAAGACTTTGGGCGCCGGATTGCGGCAATGCCGGGAAAGGGGAGCGCTCTGGGGGCTGCGCCTGCTGGAAAATGTGGACGCGGAACGCGCTGCCGAACGCATGGTCCGCCAATTTTCTCCGGACCACGTCCTGTGCGGTCCGCCATCGCCCAAAGGCGTGCTGCGCCGCATGAGTTCCGGGGTGGTGCACCACATCGAAAAAACCGAAACAAATCTGAAAATCATCGACAATTCCGATCAGGCAAGGGCCTTCAACGCCGATTCAGGCACCGACTGAGAAACGCGTCCATGGTCTCTGCGTCGGAAACCCCCACCAGACGATCCACTTCGTCGCCGCGCTCCAACAGCACGTAGCTCGGCGTGCCGCGCACCATATGGCGCCGCATGCCCGCGTCCAAAAAACCTTCATGATACACGAGGCAGCGCAATCGCTCCCCGTACTTGCGCTGCATGCGGTCCAAAAGCGCGACCTGCCGGGCGTACAGCGGGTCGCGTTTGAGAAAACCAAGCAACACCGTCCCCTGGAAACGGACCACTTCCTGATGTTCCTGCCTCGGATCAATCCATTCGACCATGCTGCACCTGTATTCACGACCATTTTGCCGTGGTTGATCCAAGGTTCATGCCCCGAATCCCTTAGCCCCCTTAGATTCCTGCATGGCCGAACATAACCACCCGTTTTTGTTGCCGTATGAAAATGTTAGTATTTTCAGCTCATTGAACATGAGCACATGAACAAACGTACCCGCATTGCGCGCCATGCGAACAAAAGCAACAATTACAGAATGTTAAAAAAAACGCCTCTTTGTCGCACAACATACTGAAATGCGACAGAAAGGCATAAAAAAGCGACACCGCGACACTTGCGGCGCTTGCTGGTGGCGACGAGTCCTGTGTCCAGTAATCCGAAAAGTCTACTGCTCCAGGCCGAACTGGTCCATCTTGCGGTACAGGGTGGCCCTGTGAATGCCCAACAACTTGGCGGCCTTGGCTTTGTTGCCCCCGGTCTTTTTCAGGGCTTCGACGATGGCGGCCGCATCGGCGTTGACGGGCTTGCGTTTCCTCATGGGGGCGCTTTCCCGTATGCCGCTGAAATCCTCAATAATATCACGTCGAATGTATTCCAGCCCGATTTCTCCTTCTGGGGCCAGAATGCAGGCATGCTCCATGATATGCTTGAGCTCGCGGATGTTGCCGGGCCACTGGTAGCGCATGAACAGGTCCAGCACCTCCTGACTCACGCCCGTAAAACGTTTCTTGAACGTTTCGCCGAACGCTTCCAGAAAATGGTTGACCAGCAGGGGCATGTCTCCATCCCGTTCGCGCAGGGGCGGCAGGTATACGGGCATGACGTTGAGCCGGTAATAAAGGTCCTCGCGGAAGGCTCCCTCGTGCACCTTGGCCAAAAGGTCCACGTTGGTGGCCGCGATGATGCGCACGTCTGCCTTGCGGGTCTTGGATTCCCCGACCTTTTCGTATTCCTTCTGCTCAAGGAAACGAAGCAGTTTGACCTGGAGCAGCGGGGATATGTCGCCGATTTCGTCCAGAAAGAGGGTGCCGCCCTGTGCGGCCTCGATGCGCCCGACCTTGTCGCGCACGGCCCCGGTAAACGCTCCCCTGATGTGCCCGAACAGCTCGCTTTCCAGCAGGCTTTCGGAAAGGGCCGAGCAGTTGACCTTGACCATGGCGCACGCGGCACGGCTGCCCCCGTAGTGCAGGGCGTCGGCCACCAGTTCCTTGCCGGTTCCGGATTCCCCGCGCACGAGCACCGTGGAGTCCAGTGGCGAAAGCTGTTCCAGCAGATGATAGACCTCCTGCATGCACTCGCTTTTGCCCACCATGCCCCGGAACCCGAATCGTTCCTGAAGCCGTTTTTCCAAATCCGCAATGCGGGTGATGTCCTTGATCACCAGCACGGCGCCGACAAACTGCATGTTGGCGTCCATGAGCGGCGAGCAGTTCAGTTCCAGCATACGTTCCGGGCCGCCGTCGTGGCTGCACTGCACCTCGTACCCGCGCACGGGCCTGCGGGTGCGCAGCACCTGCTGCAAAACGCTGACGCACGGACTGTTCGCACAGGTCATGACGTCGCCTACGGGACGGCCGGGAGCATTGTCCCGGTCGATGGAACACATGGGCGTGACCGCACTGTTGGTGGAAATGACGCGCATGTCGCTGTCCACGGTAATGATGCCGTCCGGAATACTGCGGAACGTTGCCTCCAGATTCAGGCGCAGACGCTCCTTTTCGCGATTGGCCATTTCAAGGGCCTCATCCGCTGCCTTGCGGTCGCTCACGTCGCGGCCCACACACTGGAACTGGCGAAGATGGCCCTTGTGGTCATAAATGGCCCGGTTGATCCAACGCATCCAGCGAATGGCGCCGTCGCTGCGCATGGTCCGCTGTTCCACGGCCATGACCGGGCGTTCGGGCGTGACCTTGCGCACCCATTCCATAAGGTTGTCCCGCTCCTCGGCCACCACCAGCGAAAGGAAGCTGGTGTCCAGCAGGTCGTCCTCATCACGGTTGAAAAACTTGGTGCAGGCCGGATTGACGAAGGTGAGCGAAAAATCCGGGGCAAAACGGCAGATGAGTTCGGTCTGGTCTTCAACCACGGCCCGATAAAGCCGTGCGCCCTCGCGCAGGGCCTCTTCCACCACCTTGCGGTTGGAAATGTCGCGGATGAACGCCGTGGTCACGGCCTGCCCGTCATGCCCGAAATGGCTCATGGACGCTTCCACCGGGAATTCGGAGCCGTCCTTGCGAACGTGGTGCCGCAGGGGGGAGGCTTCATAGCCCTGCCGCAGGTCCTGCATGCTCTGCTCCGGTTCCGCGGCAATGTCCTCAAGGCTCAGGCCCAGCATTTCCTCGCGGGAATATCCGTACAGGCGCAAGGCCGCGTCATTGGTGTCCAGAATACGGCCATCCGAACGGTTGATAAGCAAAATGGCATCCCGCGCGGCCTGATACACGCTGCGATATCGCTGCTCGCTCTGGGCCAGCTCCTGCTCGGAGCGCCTGCGGGCGGTCACGTCCGTTTCCACGAGGGTGAATCCCACCAGAACCCTGTCGCGATAAACCGGCCTGAGCATGATCTCAAACATGGCTTCGCCGCGCGCCTTCTCGAACTGGACGTTCTCGGCGCCGCGGCGCACTTCTTCCACGGCCCGCTCGAACAGGTCGCCGGCCTCGGGGTCCACCAAATCGCGGTACTGCCTGCCGCGCACGGAATCCACGGTCCGTCCCAGCGCCGATGCGGCCGCCGTGTTGGCGTCCACCACATGCCCGGCCGGGTCCAGAGCCCACGCCGGAGTAGGACAGGTGTTGAGAAGCCCCTGAAAAAGACTGCGCAGGTCGCGTCCCTCGTGCCCCAGCAGACGCACGCGCTTGAGCAGGCGGCAATGATCCACGGCACGAAACGCCACCGCAGCCAGCGTAGCCCGCTCCACCGGAATCCGAACATAGCCGAATACGCCATGCTCGAACATGGAAAGGGCATGATCCACGCCGTCGTCCTCCACCATCACGATCAACGGCACGTGCAAGCCCATATCCAGAAAACGGTCCACCAACGATTGTCCATGTTCCAGAGGCAGGTTGCCGGCCATGGCCACATCGGGCCACCCCTCATCAAGGCGCCTGAAAAATTCCTCCGGATCATCTGTTTGTGCAACATCGTAACCGCACTGCTCCAAAATGTCGGCCAACAGACGCCGCACACGCTGATTACGGTCACACACGAGAAATCTGGATCGCAAAACTCCCACCTTGTAATTTGTCATGTCTCCCCGGGGAGTAACAGTACACCATCGTCATGCGAAAGAACAGCCCGGACGCAACGGGTCCGACACAACTCTTGACATATGCACACATCTATTGTCCTATTAATGAGAGGAAAATTTCAACCCATAAGGAGTGGGACTATGTCACAGTTTACCGAAAAAGACCTGCCGGTCGAAGTGCATCACGGCGAATTGGTCACATTGAGCGACGGCACCTCGGTCCGCTTCGAATCCAACGGCGAGGCCAAGGACATCATGATCAATGACGGATTTTCACCGGCCACAACCCTGTTCCCGGGTAACGAATACAGCTTTGAAGCCCATGGAGAAAGCTTTCGCATCACCTGCACCTTTGAAGACTCCATGAAAATCGAAAAGTGTTGAACCATGACGGGGGCGAATCCGAAAGGGTCCGCCCCTCTCGTCTTTTACTCAATATCATGGACTTTGCCGCAATTGTCGGCAATACTGCCATTTCTGTGAAATAGAGGGAGGCGCTACGCGCGGAATAGGCAGAGCTGAGGGGCTTCTGCAGCAACGAGGGAGAAATCAGAACATGGCAAAAGTGCTGATAGCCGAAGACGACAGAATTTCACAAAAGCTCGCAGTAAAAATCGTGGAAGGTATGGGCCACGACGCCTACGTCAGTCCGCACGGAAAGCATGCCTACGAGGCCCTTATGGCCTGCAACGACTTCGACATGCTGCTCACGGACATCATGATGCCCGAAATGGACGGCCGCCAGCTCATCCAGACCCTGCGCGGCGACCAGCAGTTCATGGACCTGCCCATCGTGATCATGTCCGCGGTGGTGGGCATCGGTGAAATATCCAACCTGCTCAAGCTGGGAGCGACCCTGTTCCTGGCAAAGCCTCTGGATCGCAAGGAATTGCAGGAATACATCCAACGCTGCGTCCACGAATCCGGAAACGGCAGCAAAGTCAAGAAAAAGACCCAGCCCAAGAAAAAGACCTGATCCCACCAACATTTCCTGCCCCGGACCAACAGGTTCCCGGGGCACGGGTGCATCCGCATGCACATCCTTGCCAGCCCCGCCTCCGGCGGGTATTCTTGTTGCCGCTTTCCGATAAAAAGATCAAACGGGCGCAGCCCATGAGGTACGAAATGAACAACATGAAACGCATATTTCTCACGACACTGGCTCTCCTGACTCTGGCCTTGGGCGCGACAGCCGCATGGGCCGCCGACACTCCCGATCCGGAAAACACGCTCTACATGGACCTCAAGGACGGCCGCGTGGTCATCGAGATGTACCCGGACCTGGCTCCGAAGCATGTTGCCCGCATCAAGGAACTGGTGCGTCAGGGATTCTATGACGGGCTCACCTTCCACCGCGTGATCGAAGGCTTCATGGCCCAGACCGGCTGCCCGCAGGGCAACGGCACGGGCGGCTCCGGCCAGAAGATCAAATCCGAATTCAATAACCACCGCCATTACCGGGGTGTCTGCTCCATGGCCCGCGCCCGCGACGTGGACAGCGCGGACAGCCAGTTCTTCATCATGTACGACAAGGCACCGCACCTGGACCGCCAGTACACGGTCTGGGGCAAGGTCATCAAGGGCATGGAATATGTGGACATGATTAAGAAAGGCAACCCGCACGCCAATGGAGCCGTTACGAATCCTGACCACATCATCCGCATGCAGGTCGCAGCGGACGTCGAACAATAAACGAGGTTGGGCCACATGAAATCACTGATCAAAAAGAACGCCGCACACATGTTCATGGTCGGGGCCTGCCTGCTGATGCTGGCCCCGTACGCCCGGGCCGCGGAACCCACACTGAACGTCATGCCGGAAATCAAGCCGGAAACCGTCGATGCCCTCAAGCAGATGGCCCACGGCGTGACCATGGGCAACGGCACGGAAGTGGTCATGGTTTCGGACCCGTTCTGCGTTTTCTGCCGCATGTCCTATGACCACCTGATGCGCGAGGCCGACAAGGTCGGCCAGCTGTATGTAGTCCATGTTGCTCTGGCCGGGCATCCCGGATCGGACATGGCCGGCGCCCTGGCCGGCTACCTTGCGGAAAAGGGCAAGGGCCGCGAGGCCCTCGACCTGGCCTACCGCATTGAGCAGCCGGAAACCAAAAGCTACTCTCAAGCCGGAGCGATCATCTACAAGACATTCCAGGAAAGATTCCCTGAAGAATTGGCAGACATGACCATGAAACAGTTTGCGGCCGCACGGTTCCCCCAATACTTTGAAACGGCACAGGCCGTGGGCAGACTGGGGTTCAAGGGCACGCCGCATATCATTGCACGCGGCAGGCACATGAATGGCTACAAATCCTCGTGGCTGGACCTGCTGCTCATGGAAAACAACAAGTAGACGCTTCACCTGATTTGCTCAAAAAAGACGGGCCGGGGTTCATGCGAACTCCGGCCCGTATTTTTGTCATCTGCGGACGCGACACAGGCGTGCGGCTCCGTGGCAACGGCGCGCCTTCTAGCGCACCGTGTTTTCCTCGGCGTCGATATACAGGAACCGCTTGATCTTGTGGGTGGGCGTCTTTTCAAACGGCTCCCCCTGCTCGATGATGCGCGCCAACCGGGAAAACGTGGACACCTTGCCGTTGACCTTCTTGCGGATGTCTTCGATAACCTGCTGGACCTTTGCATAGGCCTTGGTCTCGGTCATCTTGCGGGTGGCGTACTTCTCGTCGATGCCTTCCGAATCCAGAAAAACACGGGCCATGAGTTTGCCTTCCTGCCTGTAGACCAGCGACTCCTGCACGAAAGTGCATTCGTTGATGACCGCTTCGATCTCCTCGGGATAAATGTTTTCCCCGCTGGGACCGATGATCACATTCTTGAGTCTGCCGCGCAGGAAAATGTAACCGTCCTCGTCCACATAGCCAAGGTCGCCGGTTCGGAAATAGCCGTCCTCGGTAAGGACTTCCTCCGTAACCTGAGGTGCCTTGTAATACCCCTGCATGACGTTGGGACCCTTGACCAACAGCTCGCCTTCCCCTGTCTCCGGGTCGGGATTGTCCACGATGACCTCCACGCCCGGCACCGGATATCCGGCGGCGCGGAACTTGGTGGTTTCCGGCGTGGAACCGGACACCAGCGGAGAGGTTTCGGTCATGCCGTAGCCGATGGCATAGGGGATGTCCGCATTCCGGAGAAAAAGCTCCACCTCCGGGGCCAGAAACGCCCCGCCGATGGGGATGCACTTGATGTTGCCGCCAAAGGCCTCCATGAGCTTGCGGCCCGCCACCTGCTGCAGTTTTTTCTTGGCCGCGCCGATCTTCATGAGATTGCGGCCGATGCCGGACCCGGCCAGCTTGGGCAGGATGCGGTTCTTGTAAATCTTTTCGATGACCAGCGGCACGATGAGCAGGTAGGTGGGCTTGACCTTTTCCATGGCCGGGAGAAGCGTTCTCGGGGTCGGCGGCTTGGCAAGGTAATACACGGATGCGCCGCGCAATATGGGAATGACCAGCCCCAGCGTACATTCGTAGGTATGGGCAAGAGGCAGCACGGAAACAAGGCGGTCCGTTTCGTCGATGTTCACGATGTTGGCCGTGGACTGGGCGTCGAACACAATGTTGCGGTGAGTGAGCATGACGCCCTTGGAATGGCCGGTGGTGCCCGAGGTGTAGAGTATGGCGGCCAGATCGTCCGGCTGCACGCCTGCCTGCGAACCGTCGCCCTTCCTGTCCATGAAGCGCATGAAGCGGCCCTTGGCCTGTTCGTAGCGGCTGCGTGCCTGAGCCATGGCTTCCTTGAAACTCTGGTTCAGTCCGTCCTTGGGGGCCACGGAAAAATCATCCAGCGTGATCACGGTGTGCATGTCGTCGAACTCGCCCTCTTCCACCTTGTGCATGAAGCGGCGGGAAACGAACATGGCCACGGATTCTGAATGGCGCAGGATGTGGTGCACGGCCGTGTCGTGAAATTCCTGCAGCACGGGCACGGCCACCGCGCCCATGGAAGTCACCGCAAAGTAGGCAACGCCCCAGTTGGGCATGTTCTCGCCCAGAATGGCCACCCGGTCGCCCGGTAGAACCCCCCGGTCCTGCAAGAGCAGGGTGACGTCCTGCACCAGCTGATGGAACTGGGAAAACGTCAACATGTCCCCGTCCACCAATCCTACGGCCGGACGATCGGCAAAGCGTTGTGCGCTGGACTCCAGCGCGGCCTTGAGAGTGGTTGTTTCCAGAGAGTTCAAACCATGCCTCCTCGAAGTGATCTGCGGCCCGAACCGGCCGTGGACAGCACCGTGTATCATCTGGCGCGAGGAGGTCAAGTGTTACCGGTGCCGAGACTATCGGTCGAGGGCGGCCTCCACGGCGGCGCGGGCATGGATTTCCGCGGTGTCGAACAACGGCAGATCCGTATGATCCGGCCCCACCAGCAGACCGATCTCGGTGCAGCCCAGCACCACGCCCTGCGCTCCCTGCCGTTGCAGGTCGCCGATAATCCGCAGATATTCCACGCGCGACGCGTCGCTGGCAACGCCCTTGACCAGCTCATCGAAAATGATGGCGTTCACCACGTCGCGGTCGTCCTTGTCCGGCACCACGGTCTCGATGCCGTGCCCTGCCAGCCGGTCGCGCAAAAAACCGTCCTCCATGGTAAATGAGGTGCCCAGCAGCCCCACCCGGGAAAGGCCCTTTGCCTTGACCGCCCCGGCCGCGGCGTCGCCGATGTGGATAAGCGGGATATCCACGGCCTGCTCCACCTCATGGGCCATCTTGTGCATGGTATTGGTGCAGATGAGCAACAGGTCGGCCCCGGCGTCCTGCACCCGGCGTGCGCCTTCTGCGAGCTTGCTGCCGATGCGCTCCCACTGCGCATTCTGCATGCACTCCACGTATTCGTCGAAATCAACGCTGAACATGGCGATCCGGGCGCAATGCCAGCCGCCCAGCCGTTCACCCACGCCCCGGTTGATGAATTGATAATAGCTGACCGTGGATTCCCAGCTCATGCCGCCCAACAGGCCGATGGTTTTCATTGCTGCTCCTTGTTCGCATTGATTATTCATGCTCCCCTGCCCGAAAACAGGCAGGCTGCGCAGCCGCACACGGACCCACCGGAGAGAGGAAGCCGGTGATCCGTTGACAGCCTAACCCGTCACATGAGGAAAAAACGGGTACCGGCCACCACGGCCATGCCCAAGGCAACGGTACCGAAAAAACTGCGGGTCAGCACAGCCAGCACGAATGCGGGAATGGCTGCCCAGAAAAACTCGTTGTGACTCACGCTCACGGCGCCTTCCTGCAACACCAGCGACGGCAGCAGCAACGCGGAAAGCACGGCCGTGGGAATGAAGGAAAGCCAGCGGATGACGATTGCGGGCATGGAGCGCGACGCCAGCGCCAGCATGGGCAAGGCGCGGGGCACGTAGGTCACGGCGCACATGCCGGCTATGGTCATAAACACTATCGTCTGGTCCATGTTTCCACTCCCGTGCCAAGGGTTGCGCCGAGCACCGTGGCCGCAATCACGCTCCATTGGTCCAGCCCGGCCTGCATGAGCACCACGGCCACCAGACCGGAAAAACCGGCCACCAGCCAGTGCAAACCGTTCTTCGCCTGCATGGCCAGCAGGGCGATGAACATGGCCGGAAGCGCGAAATCCATGCCCAGCGGCTTCACGTCCGGGATGGTGCTGCCGGCCAGCGCCCCGCCCCAGGAGGCCAGCGTCCACACGCAATGGGCCAGCATGTTGATGCGAAAGCTCAGGGGCTTGCGCACATCCCCGTCGTTGAACCGTGTCGAATGCACGGCAAAGGTCTCGTCCGTCAGTTCAAAGGAAAAGGCCGCCATCTCCCGCAGTCGCCACGACTTGGCATACGGGGCCAATGCCGCGGACATGAGCAGATGACGCAGGTTGACCACGAATGTTGTGACCACGATGGTGAGGGGCGGCATGCCCGCCGCAAACATGCCCACGGCAATAAGCTGGGCCGACCCGGCATACACGAGCAGGGACATGAGCACGACATTCAGGTCCGAAAGCCCGGCCTTCTGCGCCAGCACGCCGAAAGCCACGCCAACAGGCAGATAGCCCATGGCCAGGGGCGCGACCCGACGAAAGGCCTCGCTCCACGTGGATGTTCCGTTTTCCATGACTTGTTCCATCACACTCCCTTTGCCCGCTGCAACTTTTTTTACGGGATTCAACCGACGTTCATGGTTGCAGTGAACATCACAATCTGTCATCGGTACAGATACAGATTGCAAAAAATATAACCATAACAGATTCCGCCATGAACAAGAATGACGACTACCGCTACCAGATGGTCGAGCGTCGCGTGCTGGAAATGATCGACTCCGGCGTGCTGGGCATGGGCAGCAAACTGCCGTCCCTGCGCATTCTGAGCCGCGACCTTTGCGTGAGCATCAGCACCGTGAACCAGGCGTATGTAGGGCTTGAATCGCGCGGCATCATCGAATCCCGCCCGCGTTCCGGCTTTTTCGTGCGGCGCGCGGCCAGCCGCCTGCCCGCCCCGGAAACCGCAACGGAAACCACCAGCGAAGCCCTGCCCGTGACCCGCAGCGGACTGATACGCACGGTGCTCGACGCCGTAGGCAACAAACAGGCCGTGCCCCTCAACGTGGTGGAACCCACTCCGGAGCTGCTGCCCGTGGCGGAAATGGGCCGCATCATGGCGCAGGTGCTGCGCGACCACCCCGGCGACGCGCTGGTCTACGACACCATCCCGGGCAACGCCCGCCTGCGCAAACAGATCGCTTTTCGCTCCGTGGAAACGGGCACACCGGCCCGGCCGGACGACGTGCTCATCACGTCCGGCTGCCTTGAAGCCCTGTACATCTCCCTGCGCGCCACCACGCGGCCGGGCGACATGGTGCTGATACAGGCTCCCACGTACTATTGTTTCCTGCACCTGCTGGAAAACCTCGGCCTGCGCGCGGTGGAAATCCCCTCGTACCCGGATTGCGGGGTCAAGCCCGCAGACATTGCCGCAGCCCTGCGCAAATTCGACATCAGCACCTGCATCTTTTCGCCCAACTTCAACAACCCGGACGCCAGCACCACACCGGACGAGGCCAAACGCGAAATCGTGGCCATGCTGGCCGCGCTGGACATCCCCATCATTGAAGACGACGTTTCCACGGACCTGCACTTCGGTCCCAAACGGCCCGGAACCATGAAGCAATTCGATGAAAAGGGATTGGTGCTGCTCTGTTCCTCGTTTTCCAAGACCATCGCCCCGGGCTACCGGGTGGGCTGGATGCTGCCCGGACGGTTCATGGACAAGGCCCAGGAGGTCAAATACACCACCAACGTCTGCACGCCCACGCCCACGCAGATGGCCGTTGCCGAGTACCTTGACCGTGGACGGTTCGAACGCCACGTGCGCAAACTGCGCGACCGCGTGGAGCAGCAGATGGACACCATGCTTCGCCACATCGAAGAATACTTTCCCGCAGGGACCCGGGCCACCCATCCCGAGGGCGGCGGCGTGCTCTGGCTGGAACTGCCCGGCAACACCGACTCCGTGGAGCTTTTCCTGGCGGCCCGCGCCAAAGGCGTCAACATCGCGCCGGGGTCCATCTTCTCCACGCAGGACAAGTTCAACAACCACATCCGCCTGAGCTGCACGGGCGTCTGGTCCGAAGAAATCCGGCAGGGACTGGAAACAGTGGGTGAACTGGCCCGCCGCATAAATTGCGGCTGACGTAAAAAAACGGCCGCCCCACAAGGAGCGACCGTTTTCATTTTGTTGTGTGAAACGTCTCGATCAGACCTTGAACTCCACCCACTTGTTCATGGCCTCAAGGTAGATGAACGATTCCGTGGACGTAATCTCGCTGATGGATGCGAGTTCTTCCACCAGAAAGCGATGCATGTCCTTTCTGGACTGCACGAACACCTCGAGGATGAGATCGTAGCGGCCGGTCACGTTGATGACCGACTGCACGGCCGTAAGCGATGAGACGCGGTTCATGAGCGCCCTGTTGGCCGGGATGCTGAGGGTAATGCCGATCATGGCCGTAAGCGTGTCACCGAAAAACAGGGGGTTCACCGATGCGGAAATGCGCAGGTATCCCTCGCGGATCATGCGCTCGGTGCGCAGGCGCACGGTTCCGTCCGAAACATTGAGCTTGCGGGCGATATTCTTGTAAGACTCGCGTCCGTTCCTCTGCAATTCCCGAATGATGCTGTGATCAATCTCGTCAAGGGTCAATGGTTTCTTCTTCACCGGGGTTCCTTTTTTCTGCGCCCCGAACCGTGGGCCCGCGGCAGATTGCAGGCTGCGACACAGCCACGAACGCAACAAAGATGCAGGCCGATCTCTCGGTGCGCATATGAAATACGCGTCGGCCTTCTCTCCTTTCTTGCCCTCGAAACTATTCCGACAGCCTGCCAGATTGCGGTTTGCCGTCAATCTGGATTGGTGGTTTGCCTACGTTTTGTGACAAATAATAGCCACTTTACTGCGCATTGGTCAATTATCTCTCAATACGGGAAGGAGCAATTACAGCCTGGTTGCGGATCGTGGAAATTCATAGTATATTTTTTCCTTACCCATCAATAGAAGCTCGCTGTTTTTACGGAATAACCACAACATACCGTGGAGCAAAGTCATGCGAAACGAGTTGCTGTCCACTCTTGCACACCAGACCGAGGCGCTCAAGGCTGACGGCCTGTTCAAGGAAGAACGCATCATCACCTCCCCGCAACAGGCCGCCGTGCAGGTCGGAAAAGAAAGCCGGGTCCTCAATTTCTGCGCCAACAACTACCTCGGCCTTTCCAACCATCCCGAACTGGTCAAAACCGCCAAGGCGGCACTGGACAAATACGGGTTCGGCATGTCCTCGGTGCGGTTCATCTGCGGCACGCAGGATATACACAAGCAGCTCGAGGAACGGCTCAGCGACTTTCTGGGCACCGAAGACACCATCCTCTACAGTTCCTGTTTCGACGCCAACGGCGGCCTGTTCGAGGCCATTCTCGGCCCGGAAGACGCCATCATCAGCGACCAGCTCAACCACGCCTCCATCATCGACGGGGTGCGCCTGTGCAAGGCGAAACGCTTTCGGTACGCCAACAACGACATGGCCGACCTCGAGGCCCAGCTCAAGGCCTCGGCCGACTGCCGCTACCGCCTCATCGTCACGGACGGCGTGTTTTCCATGGACGGCATCATCGCCAACCTCAAGGGCATCTGCGACCTGGCCGACAAATACGACGCGCTGGTCATGGTGGACGACTCCCACGCCGTGGGCTTCATCGGGGAAAACGGACGCGGCACCCACGAGCACTGCGGGGTCATGGACCGGGTGGACATCATCACCGGCACACTGGGCAAGGCCTTGGGCGGAGCATCCGGCGGGTACACCTCGGGCCGCAAGGAAATCATCGCCTGGCTCAGGCAGCGTTCCCGGCCCTATCTCTTTTCCAACACGCTGGCACCGGTCATCGCGGCCACATCCATAGCCGTGCTGGACATGCTCTCCGGCTCCAGCGAACTGCGCGACCGGCTGCGCGAAAACAGCCGCCGCTTCCGCACCCGCATGGAAAAGGCCGGATTCGACCTCGTGCCGGGCGAGCACCCCATCATCCCGGTCATGCTGGGCGACGCGGTGCTGGCCACGAAAATGGCCGCACGCATGCTGGAGCTGGGCGTCTACGTTGTGGGCTTCAGCTTTCCGGTGGTTCCGCGCGGCGCGGCACGCATCCGCACCCAGATGTCGGCCGGGCATACCCTCGAGCAGGTGGACCGGGCCGTGGACGCCTTCATCACCGCAGGCCGGGAACTGAACATCATCAAATAGGATCGCCTAATGAACACCCTCGACGAAATCATCAGCCTGACCAGTGAGCTCATCCGCTTCAAATCAATGCACTCCAACCCGGAGGCGATCCGTGCCTGCGCCGACTTCATCGTACAGTGGTGCGCGGACAACGACATCCGCGCCACCCAGATCGAACGCAAGGGCGTACCTTCCATCCTGATCATGCCGGACGAGAACAATCGGGCGCGCCTCGGACTCATGGCCCACATCGACGTGGTGGACGCCGCAGACGACATGTTCGAACCGCGCATTGAAAACGACCGGCTCTATGGCCGCGGCGCGGGCGACGACAAATACGCGGCCGCCCTGTCCTTGATTCTTTTCCGCGACCGGCTCATGGCCCTGCGCGCCAAGGGCATGGACCAGAACGACATGGTCTTCGGCGTGATCATCACCGGCGACGAGGAAATCGGCGGCGCCAACGGCGCGGGCTACGCCATGACCAAGGTCCAATGCGACTACGTCATTGCACTGGACGGCGGCACGCCCGAACGCATGGTGCTCAAGGAAAAAGGCATCATCAACATGGCCGTGACCGCACATGGCAAGGCTGCACACGGCGCACGCCCGTGGCTGGGCCAAAACGCCATCGACGCGCTCATCGAGGACTATCAGGCCATCAAGGCACTTTTCACCGAAGACACCGAGGACCACTGGCATCGCACCGTGAACTTCGGCATTGTCCGGGCCGGGGAATCCGTGAACCAGGTTCCGGAAACCGCCACCGGGCATTTCAACATCCGCTACACGGAAAATGACGATCCCCAGGCCATCATCAGCGCCATTGAGGCCGCGGTTTCCGGGGATGTGAGCGTGGAACGCATCGATCCGGTCTTTGCTTCGCCCGAATCCGAATACACCGAACGGTTGCTGCGCATATCCGGGGCCGAGGCCGTGCAGGAACACGGAGCCAGCGACGCGCGGTATTTGCAGGACAACGGCATGGCAGGTGTGGTATGGGGAGCCGAGGTCTTCGGTTCCATCCACACTTCCGAGGAATGCGTATCCATACCGAGCGTCGGCAATTTGCACGATGCGATACGGACGCTGCTTCTGGAGATGGAAAACGAAATTTAGCCCGCAAACTAAGTAACAACGCACAATTGGACACTTTGCTAAAGTGACAAAATCGTATATGTAGTGAAGCGCATGTTTGATAGCGTAATCGGCCCGCTGTCGCTTGGCCGGTTGCGATTGACGAGAGGTGTTGGACAACTGTTCCCATTCTGAAATCTGAACTTGATCCGTTGGAGGTTTGAATGTTCAAAAAAGCTTTGCTGTTCGCAATGTTGGCAGTGTTCGTGATCACGGGCACCGCCATCGCCGCACCGAAAAAGGGCGGCACCCTGGTCTTTGCCCGCGGCGCCGACAGCCCCGGTCTGGACCCCGCGTATGAAACCGACGGCAACTCCTTCATGGTCTGCGACAACCTGTACGACGCACTGGTTGCGTTCGCACCGGAATCCACCGACCTGCTGCCCGGCCTGGCCGAGTCCTGGGACATTTCTCCGGACGGCAAGACCTACACCTTCCACCTGCGCAAGGGCGTCAAGTTCCACGACGGAACCGACTTCAACGCCGACGCCGTGGTTTTCTCCCATGGCCGCCAGATGAAGGACAAGTCCAACATCAAGTTTTTCTCCAAGACCTGGGCCTGGCCTGAGAATCCGCCGGCTCCGGAATACTGGCTCTCCATGGGCATGGACGACCTGATCGCCTCCATCGAAGCCACCGACGACTACACCGTGGTCTACAAGCTCAAGAAGCCCGAAGCGCCGTTCATCGCCAACATGGCCATGGACTTCGCCGACATCGTCAGCCCCACCGCCGTGCTCAAGTACGGACAGGACTACATCACCCACCCCGTGGGAACCGGTCCCTTCAAGCTGACCAAATGGATGAAGAACGACCGCATCATCCTTGAACGCGCCGAAGGCTACTGGAACGGCGACGCCTACCTGGACAAGGTCATCTTCCGCGTGATCCCGGACAACTCGGTCCGCTTCCTGGAACTCAAGTCCGGCAACGTGCATGTCTGCCAGTACCCCAACCCCGAAGACGTGGAAATGGCTGAAGCCGATCCCAACCTCGAAGTCGTGACCCAGCCGGGCATGAACGTGGGTTACCTGAGCTTCAACCACACCAAGTCCATCTGGCAGGATCCCAAGGTCCGCCAGGCCATCGCCCACGTGGTCAACAAGAAGGCCATCGTGGACAACATCTACTACGGCATGGGCATCCCGGCCAAGAACACCATTCCGCCGAACCTGTGGAGCTACAACAACGACATCGTGGACTACCCCTACGACATCGAAAAGGCCAAGGCCCTGCTGACCGAAGCCAAGTTCTTCGAAAAGCTCAAGGCTGCCGGACAGGACAAGATCACCCTGTGGTGTATGCCTGTCGCCCGTCCGTACAACCCCTCCGGCATGAAGGTGGGCGAGGCCCTGCAGGCCGACCTCAAGAAGCTGGGCATCAACGTCGAGCTGGTGACCATGGAGTGGGGAACCTACCTCAAGAAGCAGCGCAAGCAGGATCCGACCATGGACCTGTTCCAGCTGGGCTGGACCGGTGACAACGGCGACCCGGACAACTTCCTGGCAGTGTTGTTGGACGGCCTGGCCGACCCCAACGTCCGCACCCAGTGGAAGAACGAAGAATACCACAAGCTCATGGTGGATGGCCGCGCCACCACCGACAAGGCCAAGCGCATAGAAATCTATCGCAGGGCCCAGCAGCTGATTCACGACGAAGTGCCCATGATCAACATGGCCCACTCCATCGTGGCTCAGCCCCAGAGCAAGCGCGTTCAGGACTTCAAGCTGCACCCGACCGCAAGCGTGTACCTGCACAAGGTCTGGATGAAGTAGCGACTCTCCTTGTCCTGACCACACCGTAAACCTGCGGCAGGGGCGTTTATGCGTCCCTGCCGCTTCAATGAAAGTAGAGCCGAACCTTGCTAAATTTTATTCTCAAGAAATTGGCGCAAGTCATTCCGACCCTGCTGGGACTTTCCGTGCTCGTCTTTTTGATGATCCACATGGTTCCCGGCGATCCGGCCGAAATGATGCTGGGGGAGCGCGCCAATGAAAATTCGCTCCGGGAGCTGCGCCACCAGCTCGGACTGGACCAGCCGCTGTATGTCCAGTACGGAAAATTCATGGGGCGCCTCGTACAGGGCGACCTTGGCCGCGCACTGCGGACCAACGAAAAAATCACCAAGGAAATCAAGGAACATTTCCCGGCGACCCTTGAGCTTTCCCTGGTAGCCATAACATTCGCCATCGTCTTCGGAATGCTCGCGGGCATCGTTTCCGCCACGCGCCAGTATTCCGTATTCGACTACGGATCCATGGTACTATCGCTCATAGGGGTATCAATGCCAATCTTCTGGCTTGGACTTGTGCTCATGATCATATTCTCGGTCAAGCTCGCGTGGCTGCCGCTCTCGGGCAGGCTGAGCTATGACATCGTGCTTGAGCCCATCACGCACCTCTATCTGGTGGACTCGCTGCTGCAGGGCAACTGGGTCGCATTCAAGGACGCCCTGTGGCACCTGATCATGCCCGCATTCACGTTGAGCACCATTCCCATGGCCATCATCGCCCGCATGACCCGCTCCAGCATGCTGGAAGTCCTGCGGCAGGACTACATCCGCACGGCCAAGGCCAAGGGGCTTTCCCCGCGCATGGTCCACTACAAGCATGCCCTGCGCAATGCGCTCATTCCGGTCGTTACCATCATCGGGCTGCAATTCAGCATCCTGCTGGGCGGCGCAATCCTGACCGAAACCATCTTCGCATGGCCCGGCATCGGCTCGTGGCTGCTGAACTCGGTCTATGCGCGCGACTTCAACGCCGTGCAGGGCGGAACCATGCTCATAGCAATGGTCTTCGTGCTCATCAACGTGGTGGTGGACATCATGTACGCATGGATCAACCCAAGGATCAAGGTGTAGCCCATGGCCGATACGCAAACCGCAAACAATACGGCAGCCGCGGCCTACAAGTCGCACTCCCCCTTGGTGGAGGCGCTGCTGCGGCTGCACAAGAACCATACGGCGCTGGCCGGGCTGGTCATCGTGGCAATCTTCGCCATCCTGGCCATCTTCGGCCACTGGATCGCACCGCACGACCCGCTTGAACAGTCACTGTACACCAAACTCAAGCCGCCGTTCTGGATGCCCAAGGCAGCGGACGGCTACCTGCTGGGAACCGACGATTTCGGACGCGACCTGCTCTCGCGCATCATCTACGGTGCACGCATCTCCATGCTCGTGGGCGTAGTTTCCGTGTCCATCTCCCTGATCATCGGCACGGTGTCCGGCGCCATTGCCGGATTCTACAAGGGCTGGGTGGATATCGTGATCATGCGCATCATGGACATCCTGCTGGCCATCCCGAGCATCCTGCTGGCCATCGTCATCGTGGCCTTTCTCGGGCCAAGCCTGCAAAACGCCATGATCGCCATCGGCGTGGTTTCCATACCGCGCTATGCGCGCATCGTGCGCGGTTCGGTGCTGGAGGAATACTCCAAGGACTATGTGCAGGCCGCACGCGCTTTGGGCGCTTCGGATACGCGGCTCATCTTCATGCACATTCTGCCGAACTGTCTTGCGCCGCTCATCGTGCAGACCACGCTGGGCTTCGCCTCCGCCATCCTGGAAGCCGCCGCGCTCAGCTTTCTGGGCCTCGGTGCACAGCCGCCGACACCGGAATGGGGCGCCATGCTCGCGGGCGGGCGCGCACTCATCCTGCGTGCCTGGTGGGTGGTCACCTTCCCCGGCGTCATGATCCTGCTGGCGGTTCTCGGATTCAACCTTCTCGGCGACGGCCTGCGCGATGCGCTGGACCCGAGACTCAGGGACTAGGGGAAGCCAACAATGACACAACAACCACTGCTGACCGTGGACGGACTGTCCACCTACTTCTATACGGATCGCGGCGTGGCCCAGGCCGTCTGCGATGTGAGCTACGACATCAAGCCGGGCGAGACGCTGGGCGTGGTGGGCGAATCCGGGTGCGGCAAGTCCGTGACCTCGCTGTCCGTCATGCGCCTCATACCCGATCCGCCGGGCAAGATCGTTGCCGGGAAGATCACCTTTGACGGTCAAGACCTGCTCAGTCTCAGCGAACGCCAGATGCGCAAGATCAGGGGCAATCACATCTCCATGATCTTTCAGGAGCCCATGACCTCCCTGAACCCGGTCTTCCGGGTGGGCGACCAGATCGCCGAGGCCATCATCCTGCACGAAAAACTGAGCCGCAAGGCCGCTCTCGAGCGCGCCGTGGACCTGCTCAATCAGGTGGGCATCCCCTCGCCCGAATCGCGGATTCACGACTACCCGCACCAGATGAGCGGCGGCATGCGCCAGCGCGTCATGATCGCCATGGCGCTGGCCTGCAAGCCCAAGCTCATCATCGCGGACGAACCCACAACCGCGCTGGACGTGACCATTCAGGCCCAGATTCTGGAGCTCATGGACAAGCTGCGCGAGGAAACCGGCACGGCCATCCAGCTCATCACCCACGATCTGGGCGTCATTGCCGAGACAGCGCAAAAGGTGCTGGTCATGTACGCGGGCCGCGTGGTCGAAGAGGCCGACGTCAAGGACCTGTTCACCAACCCCATGCACCCGTACACCCGCGGGCTGATGCGCTCCATTCCGGGCCTTGGCGCACACGAGGAAAAGGCACGCCTGGAAACCATTCCCGGCGTTGTGCCCTCGCTGCTCCGCCTGCCCAAGGGCTGCCGGTTCCAGGACCGCTGCCGCCACGCCATGGAGCGTTGCAAGCACGAGGAACCCGAACTCAAAATCGCCGACGGCAAGCATCCTGTCCGCTGCTGGCTGTATCAGGAGTAGCTCATGAGCGAATCGAACAAGCAAATACTCGTCCGGCTCCGGGGACTGCGCAAGCACTTCGAAGTCAAGGCCGACATGGGCCGCAAAAGCGGCGTGGTCAAGGCCGTGGACGGCGTGGACCTGGACATATACAAGGGCGAAACCCTCGGTCTGGTGGGCGAATCCGGTTGCGGCAAGTCCACGCTGGGACGCTGTATCCTGCGTCTGGAACACCCCGAGGCCGGCGAAGTGGTCTACAACGGCACGGACGTGCTCTCCCTGTCGCGCAAGGCCATGATCCCCATGCGCAGCAAGATGCAGATCATCTTCCAGGACCCCTACTCGTCCCTGAACCCGCGCCAGACCGTGGGCCAGATCATCGGTGAAGGCCTGACCATCCACAACATCGGCAAAAAAAGCGAACGCATGGACATCGTGCGTGCACTCATGGACAAGGTCGGACTGCGTCCGGGCCAGATCATGCGCTACCCGCACGAATTCTCGGGCGGCCAGCGCCAGCGCATCGGGGTCGCCCGCGCACTGGCGCTGAACCCGGAACTCATCATCTGCGACGAGCCGGTTTCCGCGCTGGACGTGTCCATTCAGGCGCAGGTCATCAACCTGCTCATGGACCTGCAGGAAGAATTCAACCTGACCTACCTGTTCGTCTCCCACGACCTGAGCGTGGTCAAACACATCAGCGACCGCGTGGCGGTCATGTATCTGGGCCGCATCGTGGAACTGGCAGACAAGCACGCCCTCTACGACAACCCCAGCCATCCCTACACGCAGGTGCTGCTCAAGGCCGCACCTACGGCCAACGTGGGCGAAAAGCCCAAACGCGAGGGCGTCAAGGGCGAACTGCCCAGCCCCCTCAATCCACCCACAGGCTGCCACTTTCACACCCGCTGCGTGCACGTCATGGACAAATGCCGCCAGCACGCCCCGGCCCTGACCGATCTGGGTGACGGGCACATGGTGCGCTGCTTCCTGCACTCGGACAAGATTGCCGAAGACCTGGACTAGCACAGGTCGGACAAGAATATTCGGGAAGACAGTTGGGGAGGCCCCTTTTGAAAAAGGGGCCTCCCCAAACCCCTCCACCAAAACTTTATAGCGCTGCGGCCCGCCCTGCTATTGCAGGACGGGCCGCAGTTTTCATGATCGTCTACGTAAAAAATCAAATCAGGGTTGCAAGGGACGTGTCCCTTGCCCGCCGGAGGCGAAATCCTGTCGTCAATGCCGCCAAAGGCGGCATCATGTTCTGTCTTTCAAACCTAGCGGGTCCAATCCAGAATGACCTTGCCGGACTGGCCGGAGCGCATGACCTCAAAGGCCTCCTGGTAGTCATCAATGGCGAAATGGTGCGTGATGGCCGGGGCAATGTCCAAGCCGCTCTGGAGCATGGAGGTCATCTTGTACCATGTCTCGAACATCTCGCGGCCATAAATTCCCTTGACGAACAGGCCCTTGAACACCACGGTGTTCCAGTCGATGGCCGTGTCCGGCGGCAGAATGCCCAGCAGGGCCACCTTGCCGCCGTGGTTCATCTTTTCCAACATGTCGCCAAAGGCCGAAGGATTGCCGGACATCTCCAGCCCCACGTCGAATCCTTCCACCATGCCGATATCGTCCATGACGGATTCAAGGGACTCCTTGGTGACGTTGACCGTGCGCGTGGCGCCCATGCGTCCGGCCAGTTCAAGGCGGTAGTCGTTCACATCCGTGATGACGACGTGCCGCGCGCCCACATGGCGGCAAATGGCCGCAGCCATCATGCCGATGGGCCCGGCCCCGGTGATGAGCACGTCTTCTCCCACAAGGTCGAAGGAAAGTGCGGTATGCGCGGCATTGCCCAGCGGGTCCAGCACCGAGGCCATGTCGTCGGAAATATTGTCGGGAATGCGGAACACGTTCACGGCCGGAACGCACAGATACTCGGCAAAACAACCGGGCCTGTTCACGCCCACGCCCACGGTATTGCGGCACAGGTGACGCTTGCCCGCGCGGCAGTTGCGGCAATAGCCGCAGGTAATGTGCCCTTCCGCGGAAACACGGTCTCCGGGCTTGAGTCCCTGCACTTCGCCGCCGATCTCGATCACTTCGCCCACAAACTCGTGGCCCACAACCATGGGAACCGGAATGGTCTGCTGCGCCCACTGGTCCCAGTTGAATATATGGATGTCCGTGCCGCAAATGGCGGTCTTGGTAATGCGGATCAGGGCGTCATTGTGGCCGCAGACCGGAAACGGAACCTGCTCCATCCAGATGCCCTGCTCGGCCCTGCTCTTGACCAGCGCCTTCATGGTCGGCTGAGTATTCATTGGTTCTCCCCTGGTTTCGGGTTGGATGTCTGCTGTATGGTGCTGCAGGTTGTTTGCGTCAGTTCACGGCAGGAAGCAAGGATTTTATGGCTAAAAAATGCTTGTTTCCCGACAACACCCCTGCTTGTTTTCGGTTTGCGCAAATCCGACCCAAAGGATATCATATCCGTTCAACGAAAAACAAACCGCAACCGGGGACCGACCATGCCGACCGAACCATTGAAAATACGCACCCATGTCCGCTCCTGGCCCGTGGCCGGAAAATTCACCATCTCCCGCGGCTCGCGCACCGAGGCCGTTGTCGTGGAGGTCCACGCCAGCATGAACGGCCATACCGGACGCGGCGAATGCGTGCCCTATGCGCGCTACCGGGAAACCGTGGAAGGCGTGGTGGAAAGCATCGAGGCCGCAGGGCAGAAACTTTCTTCACCGGACAATACCATGCTGCAGGGCCTGCTGCCCCCGGGTGCGGCCCGCAACGGATTGGATTGCGCGCTCTGGGACCTGCGGGCCAAGCTGGAAGGCCGCCCGGCGCACGAACTGCTGGGCCTTGCCACGCCCAAGCCCGCGGTTACGGCCTACACCATCAGTCTGGACACGCCGCAGGGCATGGGCGAAAAGGCTGCGGAAAACAGCCACCGCCCCCTGCTCAAGGTCAAGCTGGGCGGGGATAATGACGTGCAGCGCATCCGCGCCGTGCACGAAAACGCGCCAGACTCGAAACTGATCATCGACGCCAACGAAGCGTGGGATGATCAGGAATACAACGAGCTGAGCCCGATCCTCGGATCGCTGGGCGTGGTGCTCATCGAGCAGCCCTTTCCCGCCGCAAAGGATGATTCCCTCGCCCGTCTCGAACGCCCGGTCCCGGTCTGCGCGGATGAATCCTGCCACGACCGCAGCGACCTGCCCCGGTTGCAGGGCTTGTACGACGTGGTGAACATCAAGCTGGACAAGACCGGCGGCCTGACCGAAGGCGCGGCCCTGCTGCGCGAAGCCAGAAAAATGGGCTTTGGCGTGATGACCGGCTGCATGCTCGGTTCGTCGCTGGCCATGGCCCCGGCCCTGCTGCTGGCAAGGGATGCAGACTTCGTGGATCTGGACGGCCCGCTGCTGCTCAAGGAAGACCACGCACACGGCATTTGTTACGAGGAAAACGGAACGGCCAATCCGCCCATCCCGGCCCTGTGGGGATGATCGTCAGACCCATAAACAGGAAAAAGGCCCGGCGCATGTGCGCCGGGCCTTTTTCCTACGGTCCCAAAACGGCTGTAAGCTCAATGCGAACAAGTACCGGACCGGAACTGCATGTTCGCAGGCCCGCTGCCGATCTCTTCCGCAATGCGGCGGATCACCGTTTCAAGGCAGCCTGTTAACGGGGCCGGAAGGTGATGCGACCGCGGGTCAGGTCATACGGGGAAAGCTCTACCGTGACGGTATCGCCGGGCATGACCCGGATGCGGAATTTGCGCATCTTGCCGGAAATATGGGCGAGCACTTCGTGCCCGTTTTCGAGCTGCACACGAAACATGGCGTTGGGCAGGGCTTCTTCAACCGTGCCCTGGACCTGAATGCCTTCTTCCTTGGCCATTGAGACTCCTTGTTCTTGAAATATATCCGTAAAACGGCCCTGCCCAATACAGGCAGGGCCGTAACCATGCAAAAAGCGAAACTACCAGCGAGGGCTGCGTTCGGCGCGGGGCCGGGCCTCGTTGACCTTGATATTGCGTCCGCCGAAATCGGCACCGTCCAGGGCGTCGATAGCGGCCAGAGCGCCTTCGTCTTCCATCTCCACGAATCCGAATCCGCGCGGGCGGCCGGTTTCACGGTCTTCAATCAATTTCACGGAAAGGACTTCACCATGAGCGGCAAAGGCGGAACGCACTTCGTCTTCGGTGGAACTCCAGGGCAGGTTGCCAACATAAATGCTTTTGGCCATTGAAAAAACTCCAAATCAAAAAAGTGAACACCCGACCGGAGCCCATTGGTCACCCATGAACATGAGCACGAAAACGAAAACATCGCCTGCTGTACGGCCGGTATCAAGCAAATACCAGCATGGCCCCTGAAAAGGCCACGTCCCCGTGGACGTTGCTGGTTTGTGCATGAAGCCCTACCGCACGGCACTGTCCGCGTCAAGGATTCCGGCATCCATATTTGTGCGGCAGGCCCCGCGTGGCCCTGCAAAAAAGGGCCACCCCATCGCTGAGGCGGCCCTGAAAACCGTTGTTATTGCGGTTCGGCTACTTACGGGAGGTTATGGCCTTGCGAATGCAGAGAGCGGCACCGCCCCAGGTGATACCCAGCCCGAAAACAAGCATGAAGATTGCTCCGGTAGTCATGACTAGCCCCTCCTCAGGAAGTTGCGGTTGGAGCCGGAGTATCCGGCAAAGGCCATTTCCTTGCTCGGCAGCACGAATGCCAGCACAAGGCTCACGCCCAGCACGGCCCAGCCGAAAGCCATGATGGCCGTATCCGAATAGTCGCCGTAATTCTTGGTCAGGTCGGTGTAGAAATTCATGATCACCATGTAGGTCATCATGATCGGCGCGATGAAACGCAGGCAGACCTGCCACAGCGTACCCACCCGGAATTCGGAGACCGAGTTGACGTGTTCCTGCAGGTCACCCAGCTTGCAGAACCAGCTGATCATGACGATTTCCAGCAGTCCGCAGCAAAGCACGCCAAAGTTGTTGATGAAGTGGTCCACGATGTCCAGCAGCAACAGTCCGCCGCCCGTGGTAAAAACCGCGCTGATCAGGAATCCCAGAACGCAGACGACCACGGAGGCGCCCTTGCGGGTCATGTCCAGCTTGTCCACGATGGTGGAGACAACGGCCTCGGTAATGGAAACCTGCGAGGACAGCCCCGCGACGGTCAGCGCAAGGAAGAACAGCGCGCCGAAGAACACGGGCATGGGCATCAGGTTGATGGCCGTGGGCAGGGTGATGAAGGCCAGCCCCACGCCGGAACTGACGACTTCGCTGACCGCAACGCCCTTTTGCGCGGCCATGTATCCCAGCACGCTGAAGACCATGAGGCCGCCCAGCATAGAGAACCCGCAGTTGATGAACACGGTCATGGTGGCGTTGTTGTTCACGTCGGATTTCTTGGGCAGGTAGCTGGAATAGGCCAGCATGATGGCAAAGCCCACGGACAGGCTGTAGAAAATCTGGCCATAGGCATCGGCCCAGACCTGATGGTCAAGGATGGCCGAAAAATCGGGACGGAACAGCCATTGCAGCCCTTCGGCAGCGCCGGGCAGCATGACTCCGCGACCGATGAACACCAGCACCATCACGAACAGCAGCGGCATGAACACCTTGTTCAGGCGCTCGATGCCGCCGCGAACACCCGAGAACACGGCCATGAAGGTCACGCCCCACGCCAGCACGGAAGCGCCGAGCACGGGCATGTTGATGGAGCCGAGTTCCAGCGGCGAGCCGGTCAGGTGCAGGTAGTCCTTGAAAAAGAAGTCGGCCGGGGAAGCGCCCCAGGCCTGCGAGAAAGAGAACACGAAATAGCACATGGCCCAGGCGATGACCACCACGTAGTACGTGGCGATGACGAATGCCACCAAAACCTGCAGCCAGCCCAGCCATTCCCAGCGGCGGGAAATGGAGGAGAAAATCCTCGGCGCCGAGCCGCGGAATTTGTGGCCGAGGCCGAATTCCATGATCATGAACGGAATGCCTGCGGTGACCATGGCGATGAGGTAGGGAATCAGAAAGGCGCCCCCGCCGTTTTCATACGCCATGTAAGGGAAGCGCCAAATGTTGCCGAGGCCGATAGCGGAACCGACAGCGGCCATGATGAAGCCCGCGCGTGAACTCCACGTTTCACGGTTTTGCATGAGTCTGTTTTCCTCTCTTTGCGAACAAAAACACTGTTCGCCCCTGATGAATCAAAAAAAAAGCAACAACGGTTTACTCAAAACGGAATCCCGACACCCATAATGACCTTTTTGACGATTGTCCACGTCAAAAAAAGCGTTTTGTTCTGGGAAAAGCGGAAAACACCTACCCTTGTTAGGCCCAATAGATCAAACGATGTATTTTTCTCGCTGTTTCACGAAAAACGACTAATTAGGTATTTAACCAAAAAATAAAGAAAAAAAGCAAAAGCGAAAGGGAAATCAGCGCGGCAGGTTTTCGAGCCACGCCTCGAACCGGCGGGCCTGTTTTTTGAGGTGGAAGCGCTCCGCGCACGCGGTGCGGGCCTGTTCCTTGTGGGCTTGCAGGGTCTCGTCCGGCAGGGCCACGACCGTACGCAGGGCATCGCGGAACTCGGCAGGACCGGCATTGCCGGGCAGCAGAAATTCGTCCAGTTCGTCGGGCCAGACTTCGCGCACCCCGCCCACGTCGCGGCTTACGGGCAGCACGCCGCAGGCCATGGCTTCCAGCAGCGTATTGGGCAGGCCTTCGCTCGTGGAGGACAGCACGAACACGTCCGAACGCGCAAGCACGGACTCCACGTCCTTGCTGAACCCGCTGAAGACCACGCGGTCGTCCACGCCCAGTTCCCGGCTCAGGGCGGCCAGTTCCTCGTCGCGGTCGCCGGTGCCCACGATGTTCAGGCGGCAGTTCTCCAGTCCCTGCATGGCCTCCAGCACCACCTCGTGCCGTTTGGTCTTGATGAGTTGCGCGGTCATGACCAGTTCACGGGGAGTGCCGGGCCGCGTGCAGGACCGGGCCGGAATCTTGCCGTTGAGCACCACATGCACGTCCTCGGGCCGCACATAGGGCAGGTTGCGCAAAAAACCGTCCGCAATAAAGCGGCACGGGCACAGAAAATGCGGGCGAATCCATTGGTGTACACGCCGGGTGCGCTCCTTGAGCGCGATGTCTCCGGGCAGGCCGATGCGCTGCACCACCGGAATGCCCAAAAGCCGGGCCGCAACGCCTGCCGTGGTCAGATCCTTGCCCACGTTGATGACCAGCACGTCGATGCGCGCGCGGGCAAACGCGGCCATGAACCGGCCTATGGAAACCGGGTTGAAGTCCGGGCCGAACGACACGGCCTTGCCGTGTCCCAGTTCCTCGCGGCAACGGTCCAGAAACACGCCGGGCCGGGCCCACACGAAATTCTCGTGCCCCAGCTCGCGCATCTCGCGGGCAAAGGTCAGAAACCATGTCTTGACCCCGCCCCATTTCTTTGTCGCATTGACCCAGGCTATGCGCACCATGTCCTCCGGTTCTGCGCACCGGGCTTCATGCCACGGCACCCCGGACATCTGCCACAAAAGCCCGGCCTGCGTCCAGTGCCGGGGAGAGGCGTGCAGGAGGAAAAATTAATCACGGAGCATACTCCGGCAGGCTGATGGGAAAGGTCTGGGTGCAAGGCGAAAAAAAAACAAGACCGACGCGAACTCCACGTACGCGATGGTTTGCTCTTTTTACACCAACGCCGCAATCGGGCTTTCCTCGGCAGCCTGCGGCGGAATTTATGGAATGATTTCGCCTCCGGCGGCTCAAGGCCGTAGGCCTTGAGAATCCATTCTGCGCTTGTCGGCGCGGGGAATAGTAAAATAAAGGATGTTATCCTTGTTCCTCCCTCCTCCCCGCTTTTGCTGGCAGGCCCGCCGATGTCTTTTTGTGATTGATATGCACGCAGTTGCGACCGGAATCCTTGCTCAGATACAGCTGACCATCCGCGCGGGCGATCACGCCTTCCGGAGTATCTCCCTGCCCGGCGACAGCCCCGCCAAAGGATGCAGTCACCCGGATGGTTCCGTCCTCATGGTCCACCCACGATCTCTCCACGAGCATGCGGAGCCGCTCCGCCAGCGTGCCCAGACCGGGGTCTTCCACATTGGAAATCAAAACCACGAATTCCTCGCCGCCCCAGCGGCACACCGAATCCAGAGGCCGCAATGCGCCCGAAAGGGTCTGCGCCACCATGTTCAGCACACGATCGCCCACATGATGACCCCAGCTGTCGTTGACGGTTTTGAAAAAATCGATGTCCACGAACAGCGCCCCGTACGGCACGCCATGATCGCGCATGGCGTTATCCAGCCGCTCGAGGATGATGTCCGCATACCTGCGATTGCCCACGCCCGTGAGCTGGTCGGTGAGCACTTCCTTGCGCAGCTCTTCCATTTCCTTGAGGATGCTTACGTTTCTGCTGTTGTCCGCAAAGACCTCCACCGCGCCGATGACCTCGCCCTTTTCATCGCGCATGGCCGACGAGCGCACAAAAACGGGAATGCGATGCCCGAACTTGTGATGCATGTACACATTGGCTTCCCGGGACTGGCCGTCGTCCATGGTCGCGGCCAACGGACACCCCTGCAGGCAGAGTTCGTTGCCGTCATCGTCCACGTGGCGCAGATAGTTGTCCGCGCAGCTCTTGCCCACGATCTCCTGCGCGGAATAGCCGCTGATGCGCTCGGCGCCCTTGTTCCAGAAGGTCACCACCCTGTCCCGGTCCACAAAATAGACACCGTCCGTCAGGGACTCGAGCACGTCCTTGTAGAATTCCATATCCATCGCACCCTCATGTAATTGTCGGCGGTTGTTTGCAATCTGCATCAATTAAATACGGCCTTTCTTCTGCAATCAATTAGTAATCGGCGCCTCTTTTCGGAAATGTGCACCAGAACAGCCCCCAAAAGGTGAACCTGCACAAAAAAACCCGCTCGCAACATGCGGGCGGGTTGTTATCATTATGGTGACCCCGGCAGGATTGACTCGGGCCGTCCTGGCCCTCGCCCTGCGGGCGGTGTCGCAATGCTCCACCGTCCAATTGCGCCCTCCTGCGCAATTGTCGAACCTGCTCAAAAAAAACCCGCTCGCAACATGCGGGCGGGTTGTTATCATTATGGTGACCCCGGCAGGATTCGAACCTGCGGCACCAGGATTAGGAATCCTGTGCTCTATCCACCTGAGCTACGGGGCCGAATGATGACAGGCTAGATATACGGGCTTGTCCGAGAGGTCAAGGCAAAAAGGTTCCCCGGCCCGCACCTGCGCAACGCCTCTTTCAGCCGCAATGCACGCCACCCGCAGTCGCGATCAGGAAAACAGTCCCCTTCTGTTCAGCCCATTGCGCATCTCTATCATGTACCCGCAAGCATTCATTCTGTATAGCAAAAGCTATACATACGCCTTGCCGCCCATTCTTCTCCAAAAAACAGTACCCGAAAAAAAACAACAAAAACAAACTTCCATACACCCCCTCACCACAACACAATGGGACTACCGCGCCATATCGATCAAGCTATAATCAGCTCGAAATCAACACGGACATCCACGTACCTGTCGCACCGAAACAGAGTGAGCACGCATGAAAAGACGCAATGCCCATAAGCTTGTCGAAGAAGTCGCCCTGTACATCATGACGGCGAGTCACGAACGGCTCCAACAGATGACCCGCTACTCCATCGCCGAATCGTTTTGCATCAACGAATGCAGCCTCTCCACCCTGTTTCGCAAGGTCACGAACACCAAGCTGTCGGAATACATGGAGCGGGAAAAAATGTTCCGCGCACGCGTGTTGCTCCTGCGCGAACAGTTTCCCACCATCGAGGAATTGTCCACGGGCATGGGTATCGCCAAGGTCAACCATTTCAGAAAGAAGTTTCGCAGGACGTTCATCGTCCCGCCGGGGAAATACAAAAAGCACGTCCGGACGCACCCGGCAGGCCGAATCCTGACCGACTGGGAAACGAACAACAGGGGAAAACGAACCTAACCTCAACAGACAAGGAGAACAGCAATGGAAAAGTATTACGTCAACTTCCAGAACGATTCGGACCGCACGTGGACCATGGCCGTCTACCAGAAGCTCCCCGGCTCCGTGGGGCTGGACACCGTGGCCTGGAAAAAGACGGCGGTTCCCCAGAGCGGGTTCAGCGGCGTGACCTGGGATCTCAAATACAACGTGGCCATCGCCGACTACCGGCAGCTCGCCCCTCTGGGCGTATACACGGCCTCGCAGGTGCTTGAAACCTCGCTGGGAACCGAATGGGACATCATCTTTGAACAGGGCGTGCAGCAGCTCAACTACGTGGGTCGCCTCGAAGGCGAACTGGGCGACCACATCGTCATCAACAACAAGTCCGGCCTGACCGCCAACCCGGGCGTAGGCATGTCCGGCCGCGGCGCGGCCTTCAAGCGCGACGTGCTCAGCAATGCAGGCGCGCAGTTCAAGGTAACCCCGGTCTATTACGCGGCCCTGTTCCGCGATGTGGAACTCGGTGAAGTCATCAGCAGCAACATCGAGGTCGGACCGCTCAAGCTGACCTTCAACGCGGGCGCAAACGTGGCCAACATCCGGGCCATCCGCCATGGTGACGCCATCGAGCTGGAAAGCAGCTACGCGCGCACCTAGGGAAAAACCTCCCGCCGGAAAGCTTCCGTGCCGGGTCTGCGGACCCGGCACCCCCCGGTGCCGGGGCAAAACAATACACCGCCCTTCCTCCACGTCACATGCGTTCGCCTCGGCACCAACAGCACAAAACAGAATCCCCACCACCAAATTGCACGGAACCTATTTACAAGCAGCGAAAAAGACCTATACTTTTCACCGGGCCGAAAAAGCCCGAAATTCCTGCTTCCCACAGCCTTCCGGAGGTACAATGCATCGTAAACACATATTGCTGGCGGCACTCATTCTCTGTCTTGCCGTGCCGGTTCAGGCCCGGGCGAAATCGAGCCTGCCTGTCTTCACCGACCTTGCCGAGCGCGCAGGGCGAGCCGTGGTCAACATCAGCACGGTCAAAGTCGTCGAGCAACAGAAAAACCCGCTGATCCGCCAGGCGCCCATTCCCGAGGGCCATCCCTTCCGCGAATTTTTCGACCAGTTCGACAAATTCTTCGGACAGCAGCCCAACCGGCCGCACAAGGAACGCTCCCTCGGTTCCGGGTTCATCATCACCCCGGACGGATATATCGTTACCAACAACCACGTCATTCAGGACGCGGACAAGGTGACCATTCGCCTGCGCGAGGGCGGCCCCACCCATGAGGCAAAAATCATCGGGCGCGACCCGGAAACCGACCTGGCCCTGATCAAGATCGACGTGGATCAGGACCTGCCGGTGCTGGAGTTCGGCGATTCCGATGACGCCAAGGTGGGCGAATGGGTCGTGGCCATCGGCAACCCGTTCGGCCTTGGTCACACGGTCACCGCAGGCATCATCAGCGCCAAGGGACGCATCATCGGCGCCGGCCCGTTCGACAACTTCATCCAGACCGATGCCAGCATCAACCCGGGCAACTCGGGCGGTCCGCTCATCGACATGGACGGCAAGGTCATCGGCATCAACACCGCCATCATTCCCTCGGGCGAGGGGCTGGGATTCGCCATCCCCAGCAGCGGGGCCAAGGCCATCATCGAGCAGCTCAAGAGCGGCAAGACCATCCAGCGCGGCTGGCTCGGCGTGAGCATCCGCGGGCTGAGCGAAACCGATGCCAAGGCACTGGGCATGAAGGAACCTGCGGGCGCACTGGTTGCCAGCGTGTTCGAAGGCGATCCGGCAGACCAGGCCGGCGTAAAGCAGGGTGACGTGATCATCGCCGTCAACGGCAAGGACGTTGCCGACAACGCCGAACTGCTGCGCAAGATCGCCACGCTCAAGCCCGGTGACAAGGCCCGCCTGACCATCTGGCGCGGCGGCCGCAAGCTGACCAGAACCGTGACCCTGGGCGAACGGACCACGGCCTCGGCAGCGCAGGCAAGACCCGGCAAGCCGCAGACCGCATCGGTCATGGGCATGCAGGTCCGGCCTGTGGCAAACAGGCAGGAAGCCAAGGCGCTTGGCCTCAAAAAGGCCGAAGGACTGGTCATCGTGGATATCGACCCAAGCTCCACGGCCTCCGAGGAAGGACTGCGCCAGGGCGACGTGATCATGCAGGCCAACCAGAAGCCCGTGAATTCCGCGTCCGAACTCGAGTCCATCGTCAAGGGCAGCAAGTCGCGCGGAGCCGTCATGTTCCTGCTCAAGCGACAGGGCCAGAACATCTTCATCGCCCTGCCCATCGACAAATAATCCAACATCGGCCGGGGCCTTCGGGTCCCGGCCTTTTTTTCATCATGAGCACCACACTGACCGCGCCCTGCAAGATCAACCTGTTCCTGCACATCGCCGGAGTTCGCGAAGACGGATACCACGAGTTGAACACTCTGTTCCTGCCCGTGCCCTCCCCCGGTGATACGCTGGAAATATCACCTGCGGACAGCGGCATGGAAATCGTCTGCCCGGAATTCCCGGAACTGGAAACCAAAGGCAACCTGCTGCACAAGGCATGGGACTCCTTTGGCCGCAACACGGGCTTCCGGCCCGGCATCCGCGTCCGGCTGACCAAGAACATTCCCATGGGCGCGGGGCTCGGCGGCGGCAGCACCGACGCGGCAGCGCTGCTCAAATGGCTCAACACCCAGGCCGGCGGGAACTCGCTGGGCAAGGATGCGCTCATTGCACTGGCCGCCCGGCTCGGCGCGGATATCCCCTTTTTCCTTCAGGACCGGCCCTGTCTGGCGCGGGGAATCGGCGAGGACCTGACCCCGGTTGATCCGGGTATTCAAGGCCTGCATCTGCTGCTGGTCTGCCCCCCCGTGCACGTGAACACCCAGTGGGCATATGCCCGGTGGGACGCCCTGAATGCCGGACGGGACGTGGCCTTGCGCCCGCGCTTGACATCATGGGAATCAAATAATAAGAACTCACTTCCCGTTCAGCCGCAGGACGTGTTCAATGATTTTGAAACGCCGGTGTTCGAAAAACATCCGGAACTGCGGGCCATCAAGGACAAACTCCTTGACTCCGGCGCAATTGCGGCGGCCATGAGCGGGTCGGGATCGACCGTATTCGGCCTGTTCCGTCATGAGCGCGAAGCGGCAGAGGCCGCACGGGCGTTCGGCAAGGACGCAGCGCTTCTTTATATGAATAGGTACTGAGTTTTCCCAGATGCTGGGGTGTAGCCAAGTTCGGTAAGGCAACGGGTTTTGGTCCCGTCATTCGAGGGTTCAAGTCCTTCCACCCCAGCCAAATTTCCTCTTCTCTGGAGACAAGGCCATGCATGGCGACCTGAAGATCATCAGCGGTTCCGCGAACACACAGCTTTCCGAAGCCATCTGCGAACATCTGGGGTGCAAGCTCTCCCCCGTGCTTCGCGAAACATTCAGTGACGGTGAAATTCGCATCGAAATCGGCGAGAACGTGCGCGGCGACGACGTGTTCGTGGTCCAGCCCACCAGCTCCCCGGTCAACTTTCACCTTATGGAACTCTGCCTGATGCTCGACGCGCTCAAGCGTGCCAGTGCATCGCGCGTCACCGCCGTGGTGCCGTATTACGGCTATGCCCGGCAGGACCGCAAGGTGGTTCCCCGCGCTCCCATCAGCGCAAAAATGGTGGCGGACATCCTGTCCGTGGCGGGCATGCAGCGTCTGGTGACCATCGACCTGCACGCGGGCCAGATCCAGGGCTTCTTCAACTGTCCGGTGGACAACCTGTTTGCCGCCCCGGTGCTGCTGGAAGAACTGCGCCACCGCGACGACGACATGGTCATCATCTCCCCGGATGCGGGCGGCGTGGAGCGCGCCCGTGCCTACGCAAAACGCCTCGGCGCCTCGCTGGCCATCGTGGACAAACGCCGCGACGCGCCCAATCAGGCGCAGGCCATGCACATCATCGGCGACGTCAAGGACAAGGTGGCCGTGGTCATCGACGACATGATCGACACCGCCGGAACCATGTGCGCCGCCGCCAACGTGATCATGGACAACGGCGCCAGCGACGTCATCGCCTGTGCCACCCACCCGGTGCTTTCCGGGCCGGCCATTCAGCGTCTGCAAGACTCGGCCTTTTCACAGGTTGTGGTTTCGGACACAATCCAACTGGACGAGACCAAAAAGCAATGTGACAAAATCATGCAGGTTTCCACCGCATCCCTGCTGGCAAAAGCAATCAACAACGTACACACCGAATCGTCGGTGAGCGTTCTTTTCATCTAAGGTTTGATCAAACCGCGTCCGTGCGTCCAAAGGGGGCGTCCAGGGCGTCACAAGGAGCAACACAATGGCTAAAAAACTTCTGAAACTTTCCGTGGCCGAACGCAAGCAGACAGGCAAAGGTCCCAACCGCCGCCTGCGCGCCACCGGCATGGTTCCCGGCGTCTTCTACAATCAGGAAGGCGTGAATATCCCGGTCAAGGTCGAACGCACCCCGCTGCAGAAAGCATGGGCCGCCTCCGGTTCCACCCAGGTCATCGACCTGGAAATCGACCGCGACGGCAAGACTGAAAACATCAAGGCCCTGATCTGGCGTCTGAAGTACGACCCGGTCAAGCCCCTGCCCATTCACGTGGACTTCTTCGGCGTGGACGTGGACAAGGTGCTCAAGGTTGCCGTTCCCTTCGTGCTGCAAGGCACCTCCATCGGCGTCAAGATGGGCGGCATGCTGGAACAGTACCGCGACATGTGCGAAATCCACGCCAAGCCGCTGGACATTCCCACCGAAATCGTCATCAACATCGAGAACCTGAACATGGGCGACAAGATCCACGTTCAGGATCTGGAGATGCCCGAAGGCGTGGAAGCCATCCACGAGGACAACTACGCCATCCTCACCTGTCTGGAACCGGGCGCAGTTCCCGACTTCGAAGAGGAAGAAGCCGAAGCTGCCGAGGCCGAAGCTGCCGAGGCCGCCGAGGGCGAGGCCGAAGCCGAAGCTGAAGACTAGCCGACAGCATTCACGACAATCCGGTCCCGGAGCGCAATGCCGTTCCGGGACCTTCTCATTGCCTCCCTGCTTGAACTGGTTCCCGAATTAGGACATTCTCGCCTCAATGGACAGCAAATGCCTCATAGTCGGCCTGGGAAATCCCGGCCCAAAGTATCATGACACCCGGCACAATCTGGGATTCATGGTCATCGACCGTATTCTCGAACTGGGGGAAACGCGCAAAAGCATGCGCCTGACCCGGCTGGACGAGTCCGGCGACTATGAACTGTGGCGGGCCAATTTTGCCGGAGCCACACGGCTTTTGTGCAAGCCCATGACCTACATGAACCTTTCGGGCAAGGCTGTTT
Organism: Pseudodesulfovibrio senegalensis; assembly: GCF_008830225.1. Classification (NCBI taxonomy): domain Bacteria; kingdom Pseudomonadati; phylum Thermodesulfobacteriota; class Desulfovibrionia; order Desulfovibrionales; family Desulfovibrionaceae; genus Pseudodesulfovibrio; species Pseudodesulfovibrio senegalensis. The sequence goes on along the minus strand of NZ_WAIE01000001.1, from coordinate 391,722 downwards.
CCAAGGTCTGCGGACGCCACGGCATACAGCCGGACAGCGTTCTGGTGCTGCACGACGAGCTGGACCTGCCCACAGGACGCATGAAAATCAAGAAAGGCGGCAGCAACAACGGCCACCGGGGGCTGGAATCAATCCAGCAATGCCTGAACACGGCCGGATTCCTCCGCTTGCGGCTGGGCATCGGCAGGCCGCCCGAACCATACCGCGAAATCAGCGACTGGGTTCTGGACACGTTCAGCACTCCGGAAACCGCCGTTCTCCCGGAAACGATCAATGCCGCAGTCAAAGGCATTGACCTGCTGCTGCGCCGCGGCATGGGCCAGGCACAGCAGTTCATTCATCGCTTCGAACCCGAAGCAGCACGTCAGGAAAACGCCGCGAACGGAATCGTGGACTCTTGACCCGCTTTGGGCTATACTTACATTTCTCGCTACAGCACCGTATATTCAAGGAGTCCCATATCCCGTGTTCAAGGTCAACGAACTGGTCGTATATCCCTCCCAAGGCGTGGGCAAGGTCGAGCGCATCGAGTCGCAGGAGATCAGCGGCGCCACTGCGGACTTCTACATTGTCAGAATTCTCAGCAACAACGTAACCCTTATGGTTCCGGTGTCAAACGCAACGAACGTGGGCCTGCGCCCCGTATGCAGCGTCCGCACCGGACAAGCCATATTCGAGTCCCTCAAGGACCGCTCCGAGTTCACCGGCTACACCGGCCAGAACTGGAACAGACGCTATCGCGAATACTCCGAAAAGCTGAAAAGCGGCGATCTTTCCGATGTCGCATATGTGCTCAAGGAACTTTTCCTGATCGGCAAGGACAAGGAGCTTTCGTTTGGCGAACGCAGGCTTCAGGAACAGGCCATGGGTCTCGTGACCATGGAGCTGGCCTATGCCGTGGATCGCAGTCAGGACGAAATCCGCGACGACATTCTGGACATGTTCAAGGACGTCATCGACAACGATGAAGAAAACGGGGAAGAAGAGCAGTAAAGCTGTTGTCATTCCCCTCTCTTTCATGTAATCGCCCCTAAGGGCGTTGATGTTACCGTTTCCGGCAACCGTTACCCCGAAACAAACAACAGACAACCCCCGCCACACAACAGGCAGATAAAGAGGAACCAGAACACTCTGTTCAGAAACCGTTCCAACTCAGGAATACGTTTCCTCGCAACCAATTCCGTACCGGACATATCCCGCACCTGCGGGAAAGTAATAATATCCCTGCCCGGCTGGCAGGCCATCAGACAATCACACAAGACGAGTGGTAGTACCCGTGAACAACCGTAAAAAGAGACCCTCCAAAAGCATGGCAAAGAAAAAGGACACTCCCAAGGACGCCTCCACCGACAAGATGAATCTATCCGAGCTCAAGCGCAAAAACATGCAGGAACTCACCGACCTCGCCGTCGAGTACAAGGTCGAGAATCCCAGCGGCATGCGCAAGCAGGAACTCATCTTCGCACTGCTGCAAAGCTGTGCCTCGCAAAACGGACAAATCTATGGCGAAGGCGTTCTGGAAATCCTGCCCGACGGTTTCGGGTTCCTCCGCTCTCCCACATACAGCTACATGCCCGGACCGGACGACATATACGTGTCGCCATCACAAATCCGCCGCTTTGGCCTGCGCAAAGGCGACGTGGTTTCCGGCCAGATTCGGCCGCCCAAGGAAGGTGAACGCTATTTCGCCCTGCTTCGGGTCAATGAAATCGGGCTGGAAGCTCCCGAGCATTCCAAGAATCTCGTACTGTTCGACAACCTGACCCCCCTCTATCCCGACACCATGCTGCGCATGGAAAACGGAGACAAGAACTACACTTCCCGGGTCATCGATCTGCTGGCACCCATCGGCTGCGGCCAGCGCGGCCTGCTCGTTGCGCCGCCGCGCACGGGTAAGACCATGATGCTGCAGTCCATCGCCAACTCCATCAACGCCAACAACCCGGACGTGGACCTCATCGTGCTGCTCATCGACGAACGGCCCGAAGAAGTCACCGACATGGAACGTACCGTGCGGGCCGAGGTTGTCAGCTCCACCTTCGACGAACCGCCGCAGCGTCACGTGCAGGTCGCTGAAATGGTCATGGAAAAGGCCAAACGCCTTGTTGAACGCAAACGCGACGTGGTCGTGCTGCTCGACTCCATTACCCGCCTCGGCCGGGCGTACAACGCCGTGACCCCGTCTTCGGGACGCGTGCTCTCCGGCGGTATCGACGCCAACGCCCTGCAGCGGCCCAAGCGCTTCTTCGGCGCGGCGCGCAACATCGAGGAAGGCGGCTCCCTGACCATCATCGCCACTGCGCTCATCGACACGGGGTCCCGCATGGATGAGGTCATTTTCGAAGAATTCAAGGGCACCGGCAACATGGAGATATATCTGGATCGCCATCTTGCGGAAAAACGCGTGTTCCCGGCACTTGACCTGAACCGCTCCGGCACTCGGAAGGAAGAGTTGCTGCTTGAGGATGACGTGCTCAACCGCGTCTGGATTCTGCGCAAGCTGCTCGCCCCCATGAACGCCATCGACTCCATGGAATTCCTCGTGGACAAGATGAAAGGCACCAAAAACAACCGCGAATTCCTGGATATGATGAACAGGTAGGCGCGCAAAAAACGCTCTTCGACAACGGGACACGGGAGACACTCCATGTCCCGTTGTTTTTTTTCGAAACCATGCTTGCGCATCCCTGTGGAATGGCTACAATCCTTCCGTGATCAGGAAAAACAACATGACACCCATGCGCTTCAGAAGATTCGCCACATTTGCTCTTGTCATGGCACTCTCAACCGGGATGCTGTTGCCCCCGGCCCCGGCCCAAGCCCTTTTCGAGTCCCTGTCCATCAAGGACGAAAAAAAGATGGGCCGAGAGTTTGACGCCATGATTCGCGCCAAGATGGGCGTGGTGGGCGATCCGCTCATCGACTCCTACGTCAAGGGCATCGTCGATAAAATCGTTGCTGCCAAACGCCCCATGCCCTTCACCATCAAAAGCGCCGTGCTGGCCAACAACTCCCTGAACGCCTTTGCGATCCCGGGCGGCTATATTTATGTCTTTACCGGCCTCATCGCCAGTGCGGAAACCGAATCCGAACTGGCCGGAGTCATTGCGCACGAACTCGGCCACGTATCCGAACGGCACATGGCCCGGCGTCTGGAAAAATCCAAATTCGTGGGCATCGCCTCCATGGTGGGCGCGGTTGCCGGAATATTCCTGGGCATCGCCGGAGGCGGGGACTCCGCAGGCAAACTCGGCCAGGCGCTGGTCATGGGTTCGCAGGCCGGTGCCCAGCAGGCCATGCTCAACTACTCGCGCTCGGACGAGCGCGATGCCGACCATGTGGGCATGAACAGTATGGTCGAGGCGGGTTACAACCCCAACGGCATGCCCCAGATGTTCGAAATAATGCAAAAAAAGAAATGGTTCAGCGGTGGCGGGGACATCCCCTCCTACCTCTCGACCCACCCGGGCCTTGCCGAGCGCATCGGCTACCTCAAGGGCCGCATCAAGCGCATGCCCGAACGCTTTACCCAGCGCAAGGACGACAACACCCGCCTCAGGCGCGTACAGGCCATCATCCTGGCCAAGCTGACTCCGGCAGACGCCGCGCTGGGCAAATACAAATCCAAACCCGAAAGCGAATACACCGCGCTGGACTTCATGGGACGCGGCATCGTGCTCTTGCGCCTCAAGCGGACCCGCGAAGCCGAACAATGGATGGAAAAGGCGCTTGCCGCAAACGATGACGACCCGCTTGTGCTGCGCGAAGCCGGGCGGTTCTATTACAAGACCGGTCAAACCGCCAAAGCCGGAATGCTGCTGCAAAAGGCCGTGTTCAAGGACCCCAAGGACGCGTTGGCCCTGTTCTACCTTTCCCTGCTTCAGGCCGAAAACGGCGACTATAACCGGGCCATTCCCACCATGCGCAAGGTGCTGGCCGCCGTGCCCGAAGACGCGGAGGTCCACTACTACCTCGGCAAGATCCTTGGAGAATCCGGCGACGACTTCGGAGGCTACCTGCATCTGGGATACAGCGAACTCTACCTGCTCCACCCACGCAAGGCCCGCGCGCATGCCGCCAAGGCGCAGTCATTGGCCAAGTCGGAAGAGGACAAGGAAAAAGTCGAAAAACTCAAAGAGCTTATCCAGAAAAAAACGCAAAAAGGGTCCTGACTTGATGCCCCATGCGAATTGGAGTAGCAATACCTTTTTTCAATCATCGGGACGGAATATTACATGATCGTCATTCGTACACCTGACGAACTCAAGACAGCCCTTGCCGGAGCCAGCGTTACCATCGGCAACTTCGACGGCGTTCACAAGGGACATCAGGCACTTATCAAACGCACCTGTGTCAAGGCCACTGCCAGCGGCCTGACCAGCGCCATTGTAACTTTCGACCCGCATCCGCTGCGGGTGCTCACCGAACGCAAGACGCCCCCGTTCATCACCCTCACGGACCAGAAGCTGGAACTCATCTCCCAGTTCGGCCCGCAGGTCGCCTTGGTGCTGGCCTTCACTCGCGAAATGGCCGCCCTTTCCCCGGAGCAGTTCGTGCAACACTATCTGGTGGACGGCCTGAACATGAAGGAACTGACCATCGGCTACGACTACCACATGGGCAAGGGGCGCACCGGCGACCATGCCATGCTCACCCAAATCGGCGACCGTCTCGGCTTTGGTGTCGAACGGCTCGACCCCGTGGCGCTCGAAGGTGCCATCGTCAGCTCCACGCGCATCCGCGATCTGGTGGAAGCCGGCGACGTTTGGGACGCCCGTCCGCTGCTGGGCCGTTTCTATCAGGTTTCCGGCGAAGTGGTGCACGGCATGAAACGCGGCGGCAAACTGCTGGGCTTTCCCACCGCCAACCTCAAGCTGGTGGACGAGCTCTTTCCCAAGCCCGGGGTCTACGCGGTCTGGGTCGAGGTGGACGGACAAGCGCACGAGGGTGTGGCCAACATCGGCAAGAACCCCACCTTCGGCAACGACGCCCTTTCCGTGGAAGCGCACATCCTTGATTACGACAAGGACATTTACGGCCGCGACATCCGTGTGCATTTCGTCCAGCGCATCCGCGATGAGCGCAAATTCAACGGCATCGACGAACTCAAGGAACGCATCAGGCGCGACGTGGGAATCGGTCGGCAAATCCTTGCCCGTCCTGAAGGCAGGATAAAAATCACCCAACCAAGCATAGAAGACACGGCACAATGAACCCCCTTGGCCCCATATTCACCTATTGGCGAGATTTTGTTAAATCATACAGGAGCATAGCCTCGTTTCGCTGGCTTGTTGTCGGCGCTCTCGTAGGACTGTTTTCCGGGCTGACGGCCATCGTTTTTTTCGGTGCGATCGAATGGGGGAAATTCCTGATACAGAACCAGCTGGCCGGCATCGTTTCCCCGCACCCGGCCGGTGAGCACCTGTTCCACGCCCATCCTGATGTATACCGTCCGTGGATCATTCCGCTCTTTACCTGCGGCACGGGGCTGCTCACGGGCTGGCTGGTACAACGGTTCATCCCGGAAACCGTTACAGGCGGCACGGACGGCACAGACGCCACCATCAACACATTCCACAACAAGGGCGGCTACATGCGCCCGCTGGTTCCCGTCATCAAGGGCTTCACGTCCATCCTGACCATCGCCTCGGGCGGCAGCGCCGGGCGCGAAGGGCCCATCACCCAACTCGGCGCGGGCGTGGGCACCTGGGTGGCCTCCAAATTCCAGTTCTCGGCAAAGGAGCGGCGCATCCTGTTGCTGGCCGGTGCGGCAGGAGGACTCGGGGCCGTGTTCCGTGCCCCCCTGGGCGGCGCACTCACGGCCATTGAAGTGGTCTATCGCGAAGATTTCGAATCCGAGGCCATGCTGCCCTCGATCATGTCCTCCGTTGTGGCCTATTCCGTTTTTTCGCTGGTCTACGGTTCCGAGCCGATATTCGGCATTCCCCGCTTTGAATTCCACGACCCGCGGGAACTCGTTTTCTACGCCCTGCTGGCCATCGTATGTGCGGCTTCGGGCTGGCTGTATTGCAAAACATTCTATGCCTTCAAATACCGCCTGTTCTTTCCGCTCAAGGACAAGATCGGCCTCATCTGGGCCACGGGATTGGGCGGGCTGCTCATGGGACTGTTCGGCATATTTTATCCGGAAGTGCTTTCGGGCGGCTACGGCTGGCTGGAACTGGCCATCATGGGCCAGCTGCCGTTGCTGAGCATGTGTGCCATCATCGTGGGCAAAACCGTGGCCACCTCCCTGACCATAGGCTCCGGCCTTTCCGGCGGCATGTTCGCGCCAGCCCTGTTCGTGGGCGGCATGTCCGGCGGACTCGTGGGCAAAGCCGGGCATCACTTTTTCCCGGACATCGTCACCCAGCCCGGTGCCTACATTCTTGTCGGCATGGCCGCGTTCTTTGCGGGTGTGGCCAATGCGCCCGTGGGGCCGCTGGTCATGGTTACGGAGCTTACGCAGGGCTATGGATTGCTGGCGCCCCTCATGCTGGCCTCGGCCATCTGCATCGTGCTCTCGCGCAGCACCTCGCTCTACGAGCATCAGGTGGAAAACAAGTTCGACTCCCCGGCACACCTTGAAGACACCACCATCAACGTTCTGGAACAACTGCACGTTTCCGACGTATATTCTCCCAGCCGCGTCATTTCGCTGGAAGAAAACATCACCCTGCGTGCCCTGACCAACATCATCGCCAACTCCAACCAGATACTCTACCCGGTCAAGAACGCGGAGGGCACCTTCACGGGCATTCTCTCCATACACGACATCCGCAACTGGATGTTTGACGAGGATCTCTTCGACCTCGTGGTGGTACGCGACCTGGCCACCAAGCGCGTGTACGTGCGTCCCGACTACGACCTGTATCAGGCGCTTCTGCGCTTTGTGGACACGGACTACGCTCAAATCCCGGTGGTCACCAAGGACAGCACCGACAAATTCCTCGGCCTGCTCAACCGTGAAGACGTATTCAACGCCTACCACGACGCCATGGTGGACATGAAAACCGAAGAGGCTGAACTCCCCATTAAGAAAACGGACTTGCCCCCGACCGCGTAGTCATTCAGGCCGTTTGGGACGAACCTCTTTCAAAAGGACCGTTCCCAGCCTCCCCCATCAAGCTTTCGGTACTGCGCCCGACCTGCAACAACACAGGCCGGGCGCAGTTGTTACGGTTCGTATCCCTTGCTGGAGACTCGGGGCGCATTGCCCCGCATACGCACAAAAAAAACGCCCCCGGCTCGAAGCGAGCCGGGGGCGTTTATTATTTCGCGTAATGAGCGCGGGAGGCCTAGTACATGCCGCCCATGCCGCCCATGCCGCCCATGCCGCCGGGCATTGCCGGGGCAGCAGCGTCCTTGGGTTCGGGCTTGTCGGCGATGGCGCACTCGGTGGTCAGCAGCAGACCGGCCACGGAAGCGGCGTTCTGCAGGGCGGTGCGGGTGACCTTCTTGGGATCGATGACACCGGCCTTGATCAGGTCTTCGTACTCGGAGGTGGCGGCGTTGAAGCCGAAGCCGTCCTTGCCGTTCTTGACCTTCTCCACCACGATGGAGCCTTCGAAACCGGCGTTGCCGGCGATCTGGCGCAGCGGTTCTTCCACGGCGCGGGCGATGATGGCGATGCCTGCGGTTTCGTCGTCGTCAACGGCCTTGACCTTGTCCACGACCTTGGAGGCACGGGCCAGGGCAACACCGCCGCCGGGGACGATGCCTTCTTCCACGGCTGCGCGGGTGGCGTTCAGGGCGTCTTCCACGCGGGCCTTCTTTTCTTTCATTTCGGTCTCGGTTGCAGCGCCGACGTTGATGACGGCCACGCCGCCAACGATCTTGGCCAGACGTTCCTGCAGCTTCTCACGATCGTAATCGGAAGAGGATTCGGCGATCTCGGCGCGGATCTGCTTGATGCGGGCCTTGATGTCGTCGGCATTGCCTGCGCCGTCCACAACCGTGGTGTTGTCCTTGTCGATGACGATGCGCTTGGCGGAACCGAGGTCGTTGACGGTCAGGTTTTCCATCTTGATGCCGAGGTCTTCGGAAACGACCTGGCCGCCGGTCAGCACGGCGATGTCCTTGAGCATGGCCTTGCGGCGTTCGCCGAAGCCCGGAGCCTTGACCGCAGACACGTTCAAAGTGCCGCGCAGCTTGTTGACCACGAGGGTGGCCAGTGCTTCGCCTTCGATGTCTTCGGCGATGATCAGCAGCGGCTTGGACATTTTGGCGACCTGTTCCAGAACCGGCAGCAGTTCCTTCATGTTGGAGATTTTCTTCTCGTTGATGAGGATCAGGGGTTCTTCCATTTCGCAGGTCATGCGATCCGGGTTGGTCACGAAATAGGGGGACAGGTAGCCGCGGTCGAACTGCATGCCTTCGACGACGTCCAGAGTGGTTTCCAGACCCTTGGCTTCCTCGACCGTGATGACGCCTTCCTTGCCGACCTTGCTCATGGCTTCGGCAATGATGTTGCCGATGGTGGCGTCGTTGTTGGCGGAGATGGTGCCGACCTGGGCGATTTCCTTCTGGTCGCGGGTGTCCTTGGTCAGCTTGCCCAGCTCTTCCACAATGGCCTCAACGGCCTTGTCGATGCCGCGCTTGATGGCCATGGGGTTGCGGCCTGCGGCCACGAGCTTCACGCCTTCGGTGAACACGGACTGGGCCAGCACGGTGGCGGTGGTGGTGCCGTCACCGGCAACATCGGAAGTCTTGGAGGCAACTTCCTTGACCATCTGTGCGCCCATGTTTTCGAACTTGTCTTCCAGTTCGATTTCCTTGGCAACGGAAACGCCGTCCTTGGTGATGACCGGAGAGCCGAAAGACTTCTCCATGACGACGTTGCGGCCCTTGGGTCCGAGGGTGACCTTGACGGCGTTGGCCAGCTTGTCCACGCCGTTTTTCAGTTTTTCGCGAGCTTTGGCGTCGAAAAGAATTTCTTTAGCCATGGTCTGATCTCCTTATGGGGTTGGATTGAAAGTCGTAGTGTCTTGTATTGATGCAGGCCTGTTGCCGTTATTCGACAACAGCCAGGATGTCGTCTTCGCGCATGACCAGATGCTCGACACCGTCGATCTTGATCTCGGTACCGGCATACTTGGCAAACAGCACGGTGTCTCCGGCCTTGACGGTCATGGCGACGCGCTTGCCGTTTTCGTCCAGCTTGCCTTCCCCGGCAGCCACGACTTCACCCTTCATGGGTTTTTCCTTGGCGGAATCGGGGATGATGATGCCACCGGCGGTCATTTCTTCCACTTCAAGACGCTTGACCAGTACACGATCATTCAACGGTTTCAGTTTCATTCCTCTATACCTCCAGAATGACTCTATTTTAAAATTATCAACCAGCAACGCCGCCCAAAAGGCGGCACAACCAGAGCAGCGGAAAAGACTCAAACAGCCTTTTTCTTCCGCCGGAAAGCTCGACAATACATAACCACGGCCTTGCGGGTGTCAACCCGACCCATGAACTTTTTTTTCATACATCCAACACCATGGCCCCCCTGCTTCGGGCACGCGCGCGCCTCAAAAACACCCGCATTCCTGTCCTCGGGCCCGTCGTTGCCGTGCAAGCGGATGCACACATTTGCGCCAAGACGACATGCGGATGCATGCCCTTTATCCGGACTGCAAAAAAATGATAAGCCGTAACAAACGCTCAACCGGTTGTCACAGAAAGGCAACGATGGCGTTGCACGGCGCATGTATCATTCCCGGCAACCACGTCAATGGAGGCCTCATGCAACGACAGGAAGAAATATTCCGAATCGATTCGCCATACGGCGACCCCTGGCGCTCCGCGCTTTTTTCCATGGTCAGCAAACCCCTTTCCAGGGTTCTCCGGTTCAAGACCCTCAACACCATGTACGCCAGAGCGGGCGAACTGGAAGGCGATTTCATCGACCGCGCCCTGAATGCCATCGGCATACGTTTCGAGCTGGACGGCCAACCCCTTTCGCGCATCCCGGCAAACGGGCCGCTCATGGTGGTGGCCAACCACCCTTTCGGCGCGGTGGAAGGATTGCTGCTGGTCAAGCTGCTGCGCCAGATACGGCCGGACGTGCGCATCATGGCCAACTACATGCTGAGCATGATCCCGGAAATGCGCGAGCACCTGATCGCGGTGGACCCCTTCGGCACCAGCGGCTCGGTCAAATCCAACATATCCGGTCTCAAGGAATCCATGCGCTGGCTCAGGAACGGCGGCCTGCTGGGCGTGTTCCCTGCGGGCGAGGTTTCCAGCCTGCGCGTACGCAAACGCATGGTGGCGGACCCGGACTGGAGCCCCACGGTGGCGGGCATCGCGCGCAAGACCGGCGCATCCGTGCTCCCCGTATTCTTTCAGGGCCGCAACAGCGCCCTTTTTCAGGCGGCGGGCATGCTGCACCCCCGCTTGCGCACCGTGCTGCTGCCCCACGAAAATCTCAAGCACTCCAAGGCCCCTGTCCGCATTGCGGTGGGCAGCGTGATACCGCCGGAAAAAATGGCCTCGTTTGATAACGACCGGGAGGCCGTGCGCTATCTGCGTTTCCGCACCCATGTGCTGCGCAAACGGCCCGCCAAAAAAATCCTGCCGACCAAGGCTCCGGCCCGCACGCTGGAACCGCTGGCCAACTCCCGGCCACGACACATACTGGCCAGCGAAGTGGCGGCCCTGCCCGACAGCAACATCCTGCTCGAATCCGGCTGTTTCACGGTCTTTGCGGCGCAGGCAAAGCGCATCCCGCGGCTCATGCGCGAAATCGGCGTACTGCGCGAAAAGACCTTCCGCGCCGTGGGCGAGGGAACGGGCAAGCCCATGGATATCGACGCCTACGACGACTATTACCATCACCTCGTGCTCTGGAACCATGAAGAACGCGAAGTGGCCGGAGCATACCGCTTTGCCCGCGCGGACAAGGTCCTTGCCGAACACGGAATCAGGGGCCTGTATTCGGCATCACTGTTCGATTTTGAACCGGGGGTCATTGAAACGATGCAACCGGCCCTTGAGATGGGCCGTTCGTTCATCACCGAAAACTACCAGCGCAGTTACCAGCCCCTGCTGCTGCTCTGGAAAGGCATCGCCGCCTATGTGACGCGCCACCCGCAATACACCAACCTGTTCGGCTGCGTGAGCGTTTCCGGCGACTATTCGCACCTTTCCCACGAGCTGATCGCTGGCTTTCTGAAACGCCACTGTTCGCTCGAAGAACTGGCCGGACAGGTGCACCCCAAACTGCCGCCGCGCACCAAGCGACTCAAACGGCTGGACATCGACGTGCCCGAACTGGCCTTCAGCGACCCGGCGGACATCAACGCGCTGGTCACGGACGTGGAATCCGGCAAATCCATTCCCGTGCTGCTCAAGCAGTACCTCAAGCTCGGCGGCAAGCTGCTGGGCTTCAACGTGGACCCGGAATTCGGCAACTGCATGGACGGTCTGATTCTGGTGGACCTCAAGAAAACCGATGCAAAAATACTGCGTCGCTTCATGGGCAAGGCCGAGGCCGACAACTTCATGGCCCTGCACCACGCCACGGTCGCCCCCCTGCAACCGGCCGCCTGACGCGACGAATCCTTCACGCAAAAAGGCGGGCGCTTTCATGAAAGCGCCCGCCTTTTTGCGTCTCCGCGTGCCATCAAAACCATGTAGACTCGGGCCCTTCCGTGTCGAGGATTATTTTTTCCAAAATTATCGTGTACATTATTATCCAACGTGTTTATGTAAGACAATGTAAGCTTTTTTATGGATAGACCGGGAGACGAACGCACATGAAACGCGGCACCAAAACGATACTGCTCGTGGGATTGGGCATTCTCATCGCCTTTCCCCTGTTCAGCATGACCTACTACACCATGGTCCGCACCTCCACGCCGGGCTTTTGTTCCTCCTGCCACGAAATACGGCCCGCATTCCTGGCATGGCAGGCATCCACCCACGCCAACAACGCGCAGGGGGTGGTGGCGGACTGTATGGACTGTCATCTGCCCGCGCCCCATGACACCGTAGATTTCTTCTTTTCCAAGACCTTCCACGGCATCAAGGACGTGGTTTCCCATTTCACGGGCGGCGCGGAAAACTACGACCGCGCGGTCATGCGCCAGCGGGTGTACGATACGCTGGACAACGACCAATGCATGAAGTGCCACCGCAACATCCTGCACCTGCCCGGCAGCCGCGGGGCCATGCTCGCCCACAGGCAGGTGCTCTACCCCCGCCCGGGCTACGAATACCGCTGCACGGACTGCCACAGCAATCTCGTGCACGTGGACCGCACCTATTACAAATACAAACAGTTCTCCGCGCCATACGTCGCGCCGGGGCTTGCGTCATTCTAAGAAAAACATGAAGGAGAATCGGCAATGAGGACGCGCACCATTGGTATCGCCATCGGCATTGCAACGGCCCTGCTGGCCACAGCGACCGCGTTTGCGGCACAGAATTTTCCCAAGGCGCGGGAATTCAGGATCGAACGCGGCATGCCCGAGCAGGCAATAGCCTGCATCGAATGCCACAAGCAGCAGACAGCAGGCATATTCGCGGACTGGACCATGAGCCGCCATGCATCGGCCAACATTACCTGTCTGGACTGCCATCAGGCCCAGCCCGGCGATCTGGACATCAGCCGCGACCACGAGCAGTACTACTCCCGGGGAGACATGCCCTACGGCGAAAAGCGGTACTTCATCCCCATTGCCTCGGCCGTGACGCCCAAGGACTGTTCCCGCTGCCACCCGGACGAGGTCAAACAGTACGCCAAAAGCAAGCACGCCAACACCATCGAGATCATGTGGAAGCTGGACCCGTGGCTCAACGGCGGCATGAACTCGGACAACGAACGCAAGACCGGCTGCTATTACTGCCACGGCACCGTGCTCAAGGTCACGGACGGCAAGCTGGACTCGTCCACATGGCCCAACGTGGGCGTGGGCAGGGTCAACCTTGACGGCAGCCTCGGCAGCTGCACCAGCTGCCATACCCGTCACCGCTTCTCGGTCATGGAGGCGCGCAAACCCGAAACCTGCGGCCAATGCCACCTCGGACCGGACCATCCGCAAATCGAAATCTACAACGAATCCAAGCACGGCGACATTTATCAGGCCTTCAAGCAGGAATACAACTGGAACTCGGCACCGGGCGCATGGACTCCGGGCATCGATTACCGTGCGCCCACCTGTGCGTCCTGCCACATGTCCGGCTCGGGTTCGGTCTTGACCACGCACGACGTCACCGAGCGCATATCCTGGGAAACACAGGCCCCGCTCACGGTACGCCCGCAGGACTTCAAGCCCTTCCCGGCCCAGACCGACTGGAAGGTGGAACGCGACAAGATGAAGAAAATCTGCCTGCAGTGCCACGGCAAGGCATGGGTGGAAGACTTCTATGTGGACTTCGACACCGCGGTGCATGAATACAACGAAGTGTACTTCAAGCCCGCCAAGAAGATGCTGGACGACCTGTACGCCAAGGGACTGCTGGACAAGACCAAGTTCTTCGACGAGGCGCTGGAGGTCGAATTCTATGAACTCTGGCACCATGAAGGACGCCGTGCGCGCATGGGCGCCATGATGATGGCCCCGGACTATGCATGGTGGCACGGGTTCTACGAATGCAAGCACCGCTTCAACCGCTTCATGGAAGAGGCGCGGCATCTCGTAGACACCAACACCAAGGCATACCGCTACCCGGACTTCCCCAATGCCACGGGCGACACCACGCGGCCACCGGAAATCTTCAACAAGAAGCAATAGACGCGATCCGCATCCGAACAAAAAAGGGAGAGGCCGAGGCCTCTCCCTTTTTTTATCATATTTCCTGCGGCAATCGCCGCGACTTCCCTTGGGGCTATGCGCCCTGTTCGGCTTGCTCGATTGTCCCGACCTTTTTGTCCAGCCACTTCTGGAGGTCGTCCATGTAGGTGTAGAACACCGGGGTCAGGTACAGGGTAACCACCTGCGAAAGCACCAGCCCGCCCACCACGGCAAGGCCGAGGGGACGACGCACGTCCGCGCCCGCGCCAATGCCCAGCGCGATGGGCAGCGTGCCCATGATGGCTGCCAACGTGGTCATGATGATGGGCCTGAAGCGGGTGATGGCGCCCTCGAACGCAGCGTCCTCGGCGTTCTTGCCGCGCTTTTCCGCCTCGATGGCAAAGTCCACCACCATGATGGAGTTCTTTTTCACGATACCGATGAGCATGATCAACCCGACCATGCCATAGAGGTCCAGGGTGCAGCCGAACAGCAATAGCGTGAGCAGGCCGCCCATGGCCGCCGACGGCAGGCCCGAGAGAATGGTTATGGGATGAATGAACGACTCGTACAGGGATCCGAGCAGGATATAGATGGCCACGATGGCGATGACCAACAGGAAGTACAGGCTGTTCATGGACTCGGCAAACGCGCCCGCCGAACCTTCGAACTTGGTGGTCACCGCGTCCGATATGGTCTGGTCCGCCAACTTCTGCACGTCTGCGGTCACCTGCCCCATGCTGGTACCCGGAACGCCACTGAAGGCAAAGGAGACCGATTCGAGCTGGCCGGTATGGTTGATGGTCATGGGGCCGAGTTCCTGGCTGATATTGCACAGGGCGTCCAGCCGCACCAGACTGCCGTCATCCGAGCGCACGTACAGCATGGTCAGGGCGTCGTCGTTCTTCTGGAAATCCGGCGCCAGCTGCATGATGACCTTGTACTCGTCGGTGCTTGCATAAATGGTGGATATCTGCCGTTCGCCGTAGGCCGTGAACAGGGCGCTTTCGATCTGTTGCACGGAAACCCCGAGGCTGGAAGCCAGGTCGCGGTCAATTTCCACGGCCACCTGCGGACCGGATATCTGCATGTCGCTGTTCACGCCGATGATGCCCGGCTGCTTGCGCAGGGCCTGCCCGAACTTGCGGGCATCCTCGTACAGGGTGTCCGAACTGGGCGAAAGCAGCGTGAACAGGTAATCGCCCTTGGCCTGCTTGCCGCCGATCTGGATCATGGGCGGATTCACGAGGAAACAGGCCATGCCCGGAATGGAGTTGACCGGCCCCATGAGCTGACCAATGACCGTGTCGATGGAATCGCGCTCGCTTGCATCCTTGAGCACGGCGATGTTCATGCCCTGGTTGGCCAGCGGCACGCCCACGATCTGAATCTGGTCCTTGATGGCCGGGTGCGCGCTCATGATGGGCATGAGCTGTTTCTGGTGCTCGAGCATGGAATCATAGGATATGCCCTGCCGGGCCTGGACGAAGCCCATGAACACGCCCTCGTCGTCCGCGGGCAGGAAGCCCTTGGGAATGATGATGAACAGCCAGGCGGTGAATGCCAGCAGCCCCACGGAAAACATCATGGTGCCGAAGCGGTGGTCCAGACAGAAACGCAGGCTCGTGCGATACAAGCGGATCAGCGTGTCGAACAACGGGTCGGACTCGGCAATGCGGCTCTTTTCCCGCAGCAGACGGCTGGCCAGCATGGGCGTGAGCGAAAGCGAAACAACGCCGGAAACAAGGACCGCCACAGTAATGGTCATGGCCAGCTCGTGCAGTACGCGACCAATGATGCCCGCCATGAACATGATGGGCACGAACACGATGGCCAGCGACAGGGTCATGGAAATGATGGTGAACCCGATCTCGCCCGCGCCGTCGATGGCCGCCTGCATGGGCTTCTTGCCCATTTCCAGATGGCGCACCACGTTTTCGATCATGACGATGGCGTCGTCCACCACGAACCCGACTGATAGTGTAAGGGCCATGAGCGAGAAGGTATCGAGGGTAAAGCCCAACTCGTACATGACCGCGAACGTGGCCACGATGGAAAACGGGATGGCAATGGATGAAATGAAGGTACTGGCAAGGTTGCGCAGGAAAATGAAGACAACCATGATCACCAGCGCCACGGCAAGGGCCAGCGTGAACTTCACGTCCTGCACGGATTCCTTGATGAATTCGCTCTTGTCGTAGACCACGGTAAGATCGATGGACGCGGGCATCTGCGCGGTGATGCCGGGCAGCATCTCGCGAATTTTTTTCACAATGGCAATGGTGTTGGTGCCGGGCTGCCGTTTGACCGCGATGGTCAGGTTGTGGGAGCCGTTGTACCATGAACTGAACCGCTCATCCTTGACCCCGTCCTCGACCACGCCCAGATCGGTCAGCCGCACGGGCTGTCCGTCCTTGTAGGCTACCACGAGATCCTTGTATTCGTAGGCCTTGAACAACTGCCCGTCCGCATCCACCGTCAGAGACTGCTGCGCGCCCTCAAGGGTTCCCAGCGGCAGGTTCTGGTTGGCCTCTTCCACGGCCGTGCGCACCTCGTCGATGCCCAGTCCGCGCGAGGCCAGTTCCCTCGGGTCCAGACGAATGCGCACGGCATACTGCTTTTCGCCGTAGAGGATGACCTGCGCCACGCCGGGAATCATGGAAATGGACTGGGTCAGGAAGGTCTTGGCATAGTCGTTGACCGTGGACATGGGCAGGGTTTTCGAGCCCATGGAAAGATAGATGATGGGGCTGTCCGCAGGGTTGACCTTCTCGAAGCTCGGTTTATCGGTCATGTTGTCGGGCAGGTCGCCGTCCGCACGGGAAATGGCGGCCTGCACGTCCATGGCCGCGCTGTCGATATCCCTGTCCAACGCGAATTGGAGAATAACGGACGTGCTGCCCAACGAGTTGACCGAACTCATGGATTCCAGCCCGGCAATGGACGAGAATTCACGCTCGAGGGGCGAGGCCACGCTGGAGGCCATGGTGCGCGGGTTGGCGCCCGCCAGCGATGCGGTCACTTCCACGGTGGGGAACTCCACGGCAGGCAGGTAGCTGACCGGCATGCTCGTGTAGGCCACAAGGCCGAAAAACAACATGCCCAGCATGACCAGCGTGGTCATGACCGGACGTTTGATGAAAAGTTCCGTGATCTGCATCAGGATTCTCCCCCGGTGGAGGCTTCGCCAGCACCCGTTGCATTGGCGGCATCAGCAGGGACGGGCGCGTCGGCCGGTTCGGGGGCGGCCGTGGCATTGGCGGCCGTGGCATTGGCGGAATCGTTTTCGCTTGAATCCGCTTGTTTCGCTGCCGCGGGAGTGGCGGGCTTTGAGGCAGGGAGCGTCTTTTTCACTGCCACCGGAGCATTGGGATACAGGCGGAACATGCCGTCCACAATGATCTGATCGCCCGGGCTCAGCCCCTTGTCCACCACCACGTCGTCAACCGAGCTCATGATCACGGAGACCGGGGTGACCACGGCCTTGCCGTCCTTGACCACATAGACGAAGTCGCCGTCCGGCCCCTTTTGCACGGCCTGCGTGGGAACATGCACAACATTGTCGAGCACGCCCAGAATCAGTTGAATGGTTACGAACTGACCGGGCCAGAGATTCCTGTCTTCGTTGGCAAAACGGGCCTTGAGGTTGATCATGCCGGTGGCCGTGTTGATCCAGTTGTCCACAAAGGTCAGCTCGCCCAACACCGGGTTGGCCGCACCCAGCGCAGGAATGGCCCGGACCTTGAGATTTTCGTCCACGGCCCGGGAGCGCACCATGGAGAGATACTTGCCGGGAATGGAAAACGTGATGTCGGCCGGGGCAACGGTCTTGATCACCACCAGCTCGCTCTGGTCCGCCACAACAAGGTTGCCCTCGTCCAGAATGGTGCTGCCGGCAATGCCGTCGATGGGCGAGGATATACGCGTATAGCTGACCTTCTTGCCCGCGATTCCTGCCTGCGCCATGTCGGATTCCATGGCCTTGCGCGCAGTCTGGTAGGCGGTCTGCTTCTGCTCGTACTCGTCGCGCGAGACAACGCCCTGCTCCATCAACGCCTTGAAGCGCATGAAGTCCTTGCGGGCCATTTCCGCGTCCGCGCGATCCTTGGCCACGTCGGCCAGCGCACCGGAGTGGGAATAGGAATAGGTTCCGGGGTCTATGGTATACAGCAACTGCCCGGCTTCCACCTTATCGCCGTCCAGAAAATGAATGCGCAATATGCGCCCTTCCACCTGCGGCTTGACGGTCACGGAGTTGGACGCCTTGACCGTGCCCACGGCGTCGAGAAGGCGTTCTGCATCGCGAGTCTCGGCCTTGACCACATTGACCGGAACAGCCGGCACCTGTCGTTTGTTGTCCTTCTTGGTACAGGCCCCAAAAACAGACAAGACCACGACAAGAAGAAGTGAGGCGCGGATTGCCGCCTGACAATGCGATGCGTTCATGATGCCCCCGAAGTTTGGAAGTGGAATAATAGTGTTTTTCCTATCCTTTTCATGATTTTTGCGCAACAGGCTGATAATAATTCGACATATCTTTTTCACGAGCAATCCCGGTTGCCATTTTCAGGAAAACCGGGTTTCATGTCCGAAACAAAAAGGAGTTTCCCATGGGCTTTCTTGACGGACTGATGGGCAATGCCTCGGAAATCAACGCCGAGGACATGCAGGAAGAACTGGCCCCGATTCTGGGCGATGCCGAGCGCGTGCAACGCGTATTCAAGGTCATCCGCGACCTGTTCGTTTTCACGGATAAACGACTGATGTTCATCGACAAGCAGGGTATCACCGGCAAAAAGGTAGACTACCTTTCCGTGCCGTACCGCGCCATAACCGTATTCAGCGTGGAAACGGCCGGGCATTTCGACCTCGACGCCGAGCTCAAGATTTGGATTTCCGGCCGCCACGAGCCGCTGATCAAGGAACTCAAGAGCGGTACCGACGTGGTGGGTGTGCAGAAAATGCTGGCCAACTACGTGGCCCGCTAAAGCCATGGCAGCCGGGGCCCCCCCGCCAGCGCAAAAAAATCCCCGGCGCGGAAGTCCGCGCCGGGGATTTTCAATGTTGTTCCGGGGAAGGTCAGCCCACCACGATATTGACCAGCTTGTTGGGAATGACGATGACCTTGCGAACGGTCTTGCCTTCCAGATGCTTGGCAACGTTCTCCTGCTCCATGGCGGTCTTTTCGGTCTCGTCCTTGGGCGCGTTGTTGGGAACGTTGATCTTGCCGCGCACCTTGCCGTTGACCTGAATGACCACGGTCACCTCGTCCTTGACCAGCGCGGCCTCGTCATATTCGGGCCAGGACTGGGCCACCAGCATCTTCTCATGCCCGGTGGCGGACCAAAGCTCCTCGCACACATGCGGGGTGACCGGGGAAAGCAGGGTCAAAGCCGTGGCAACGGCGGAGCTCAGGGCTTCAGGTTCGCTTTCGCGCAATTCGTCCTTGCAGCCGTACAACTCGTTGACCAGTTCCATGACCGCGGCAATGGCCGTGTTGAACTGGAATTCGTTCTCGATGTCGCGGGTCACGCGGCGCACGGTGTCGTGCTCCTTGCGGCGCAGGCTCTTGGCGGCCTCGGATTCGGGATTCGTGCAGGAGCACGGATCCACGGGAGAAAGCACGGCCTCAAGGTCTTCCACAAGCCGCCACAGGCGATTCACGAAACGGAACGCGCCCTCGATGCCGCGATCCGACCATTCCAGTTCCTTGGCGGGCGGAGCCGCGAACAGGATGAACAGCCGGGTGGCGTCCGCGCCGTATTTGGCGATCATCTCGCCGGGGCCGACCACGTTGCCCTTGGACTTGGACATCTTGGCCCCGTCCTTGAGCACCATGCCCTGCGTGAGCAGGTTGGCGAACGGCTCGCCCGTGGTGGCATAGCCGAGGTCGCGCAGCAGCTTGGTGAAGAAACGCGCGTACAAAAGATGCAGGATGGCGTGCTCGATGCCGCCGATGTACTGGTCCACCTGCATCCAGTAGTCCAGCTTTTCCCTGTCCCACGGAGCGTCCGCGTTACGGGCGTCGCAATAGCGCAGGAAATACCAGCTGGATTCGAAAAAGGTGTCCAGCGTGTCGGTTTCACGCCGGGCCGGGCCGCCGCACTTGGGGCAGGTGGTGTTCACGAACTCGTCCATGAGCGGCAGGGGCGAACGGCCGTCCTTGCGCACCTGGGCGTTTTCCGGAAGCTGCACCGGCAACTGGTCTTCGGGAACCGGGACCACGCCGCAGGATTCGCAGTACATGACCGGAATGGGCGCGCCCCAGAACCGCTGGCGCGAAACGTTCCAGTCCCGCAGGCGGTAATTCACGGCCATCTCGCCGAGGCCGGACTTGTCCAGATGCTCCACAACGGCCTTTTTGGCGGACTCGTTGTCCATGCCGTCGAACTGGCCGGAATTCACCAGCATGCCGGGGGCTGTGTAGGCCTCGGTCATGTCCTCGAGCCTGAGGACCTCGCCGTCCTTGTGCAGGTCCGGCGGATTGATGACCACCTGCATGGGCAGGTCGTACTTGGTGGCGAACTCGTAGTCGCGCTGGTCGTGGGCCGGAACCGCCATGACAGCGCCCGTCCCGTAGCCCATGAGCACGAAATTGGCCACATACACGGGCATTTCCGCGCCCGTGACCGGATTGACCACGTATGCGCCGGTAAAAATTCCTTCCTTTTCCAGGTCGTCGGCGCCGCGCTTGATGCGATCCATGTTGCGCACATTGGCGCAGAATTCGCGCACCTCGTCGGCCTTTTCATAACCTTCGATGATCGTGTCCACCAGCGGATGCTCGGCGGCAAGGCTCATGAACGTGGCGCCGAAAAGCGTATCCGGCCGCGTGGTGAAGACCGTGACCGTCTCGTCGGAACCCTTGAATTTGAAGGTCAGCTCCGCGCCGTAGCTCTTGCCGATCCAGTTGCGCTGCATGGTCAGCACGCGCTCGGGCCAGCCGCCTTCCAGCGTATCAAGATCAGCGAGCAGCTCGTCCGCATAGTCGGTGATGCGCAGGAACCACTGCTCCATGTCCTTCTGCTCCACCTCGGAATCGCAACGCCAGCACAGGCCTTCTTCCACCTGTTCGTTGGCCAGCACGGTATTGCAGTCCGGGCACCAGTTCACCGGCGAATTCTTGCGGTAGACAATGCCCTTTTCCAGAAATTTCAGGAAAAACAGCTGTTCCCACTTGTAATACTCGGGACGGCAAGTAGCCACTTCGCGCCGCCAGTCGTAGGAATAGCCCAGCCGCTTGATCTGCTCGCCCATCTCGGAAATGTTCTGGTAGGTCCAGACCGCCGGATGCGAGTCGTTCTTGATGGCCGCATTTTCAGCGGGCAGGCCAAAGGCGTCCCAGCCCATGGGATGCAGCACGTTGAAGCCGCGCATGGATTTGAAACGCGCCACCACGTCCCCGATGGAATAGTTGCGCACGTGGCCCATGTGAATTTTGCCGGACGGGTAAGGGAACATTTCCAATACGTAGTACTTGTCCTTCCCCGGCTCGGCCTCGACCTCAAAACAGCGGGATTCTTCCCAGGCCTTCTGCCATTTGCCTTCCAGTACTTCCGGTTCGTATTTGCCGATGGCCATTATCTTGATCCTTGGAATTGCAGTGTTCGCGTGTAACCGTTCACAGTGCCGAGCTATTTGCCCAAGCCCCGGGCCGCTGCGTCGAGAATGCCGTTGATGAAGTTCTTGGAATTCTCGTCGCCGAAACTCTTGGCCAGTTCGATGCCTTCGTTGATGGCGGCCTTGTGCGGAATATCCGTGTACATCATTTCAAAGAGGCATAGTCGCAGGATGGCCAGTTCGACCTTGGCTATGCGGCTCAGCTTCCAGTGTTGCGAATGTTCGTCGATGACCGCGTCAATGGCTTCCCGGTTGGAGACCACGCCCAGCACGAGGTCCTCGGCAAACTCGATGGCCGAGGCCGATTCCTGTTCCACCACGGCGGGGTTGAACAGGATGGCTTTCTTGAGGGCTTCCGTGTCCGGCGCTTTCACAAAGGACTGCCCGTAGAGCACCTGAAACGCACAGGTACGCCCCACGCGGCGAATTCCGGGCCTGTTGCCCTTTTTCTTGCTGCTCATGTACTACAATTGCTCCAAAACGCGGACGGTTTCCAGCATGGCGGATGCGGCTTCCACGCCCTTGTTGCCACCCTTGGAACCGGCCCGTTCAATGGCCTGTTCCAGCGTGTCGCAGGTCAGCACGCCGAATCCGATGGGAACACCGGAATCCATGCTGATCTGGGCGATGCCTTTTGCGCATTCATTGCACACGAAATCGAAGTGCGGCGTGGAACCGCGGATCACGGCGCCAAGGCAGACAATGCCGTCGTATTTTCCGGCAGCGACCATTTTCTTGGCCACCACGGGCATCTCAAACGCGCCCGGCACCTTGGCCAGCACGATGTTTTCACGCTCAAGGCCGTGGCGCACAAGGTAGTCCACGGCGCCGCCGACGAGTTTGTCCACGATGAAGTCGTTGAAACGGGCGGCCACCAGGGCGATCTTGAGATCCTTGGCGTCCAGCTTGCCTTCGATGGTCTGCAAATGCAGCATGGAAATATCCTCCGCGTCAGTTGTTGGTGACGTTATTTCTCATCCAGATGGAGCATGTGCCCCATTTTTTCCTTTTTGGTCCTCAGATAGTCCATATTGACCTCGCACGCGCCGGATTCGATGGGCACGCGCTCCACAACCTCGAGGCCGTACCCTTCAAGGCCGACCATCTTCTTGGGGTTGTTGGTCATGAGACGCATCTTGGAGATGCCCAGCTCCACGAGAATCTGGGCGCCGATGCCGTAGTCGCGCATGTCCGGCGCAAAGCCGAGCTTCACGTTGGCCTCCACGGTGTCATACCCCTGATCCTGCAGATGATAGGCCTTGATCTTGTTGTCCAGCCCGATGCCACGGCCTTCCTGACGCATGTAGAGCAGCACGCCGCCGCCCTCGTTGTTGATCATGCACAGGGAGTCGGCCAGCTGGTTGCCGCAGTCGCAGCGCAGGGAACCGAACACGTCGCCGGTCAGGCATTCGGAATGAACGCGCACCAGCGTGGGTTTGTCCGGGTCGATCTCGCCCATGATCAGGGCGATATGGGTCTTGTTGTCCGTGGAAGAGTTGAAGGCCAGGCTCCTGAAATGGCCGAAACGGGTGGGCAGCTCGGCCTCGGCCACCTTGGTCACGGACGTATCGCCGAACTTCATGCGGTAGGCAATGATGTCCGCCACCGAACAAATCTTGAGTCCGTGCTCCTTGGCAAAGGGAATCAGGTCCGGCATGCGGGCCATCTGTCCGTCTTCGCGCATGATTTCGCAAATGACGCCGGCGGGCTTCATGCCTGCAAGCCGGGCCAGATCAACGGAACCTTCGGTCTGTCCGGTACGCACCAGAACGCCGCCGTCCTTGGCACGCAGCGGGAAAACGTGACCCGGGGTAACGATGTCGTGCGGCGTCACGTCGTCGGCCACGGCCGTGAGAACGGTCTTGGCGCGGTCAAAGGCCGAAATGCCGGTGGTCACGCCCTCGCGGGCTTCGATGGAAACCGTGAAATTGGTGCCGAACTGGGACTCGTTGCTCTGGGCCATGAGCGGCAGCTGCAAACGGTCAATCATGGCCCCGTCCATGGCCAGGCAGATCAAGCCCCGGCCATGGGTGGCCATGAAATTGATGAGCTCGGGGGTCGTGGATTCGGCCGCGCACACAAGGTCTCCCTCGTTTTCGCGGTCCTCGTCGTCGACCATGATGACCATCTTCCCCTTGCGGATGTCTTCAATGGCTTCTTCAATGGTGCATAACGGCATATATTTACCTCGCAATAAAAAACATGGTTTCCGCCCGGTAACGGTGCGGCGGCGTTCGTGTTTGTGGAACCCCCCTATTTACTCCAAAAGGCTCCAATGGTGAAATGGAAAATTTATAGGTTTTTTTCTCATTATAAACAGACGTTTACAAAATAAAATCGCACACATTGAACAAACAGCTCAACCCCCTTTCGACAATTCCGGATGACGAAAACAGGTCACAAGGTGGTCGTTGACCAATCCGGCCGCCTGCATGTGGGCATAGACGGTGGTGGGGCCGAGAAAGGAAAAACCGCGCGACTTGAGGTCTTTTGCCAGAGTGGCGGAAAGCGGTGTCGAGGCCGGGACCTGATCAAACGATTCCCAACGATTCTGCACGGGCTCTCCGTCCACAAAGTCCCAGATGTAGTTGCAGAAACTGCCGAAATGCTCCTGTACTTCCAAAAAGGCCCGCGCGTTTGCCACGGCCGCTTCGATCTTTTTGCGGTTGCGGATGATGCCCGCGTCCCGCATGAGCGCCTCGACCACATCCGGTTCAAAACCCGCCACGGCTTCAGGGACGAACCCGGCAAAGGCCGTGCGGTAGTTTTCCCGCCGTTTGAGTATGGTCAGCCAGCTCAACCCGGCCTGCGCGGATTCGAGCATCAGGAATTCGAATTGTTTCTGGTCGTCGCGGACCGGCACACCCCATTCATTGTCATGATATTCCACTTCAAGCGGGTGCCTGGCCCATGCACAGCGTTGCATCGGGACCCCATGTTCTTTCAGGTGCATCAGGATTCGGGAGCCGAATCGGAAATCAGGATATGCGGGGATGGTGCGTATTACAAGAAAAGGCGTCAGGAATCAGAAATTCATGGCCGGACGAACTGCCGCGGCCGATCGGGAAGCGCCGCGTTCCGCGGACAGACGGTCCAGCATGTTCATCTGGCGGCGCGAAAGCGCGGAACGGTCGAGACTGCGGCCAAAGTCATACACGCCCACCACGTCGTCCATGACCACCACGCTTTTGGCGCGCCGGTGCCAGTCCAGTATGTTCAGGAAATCGGCCTCATACTTTCCTTGGTATTTCCAGCCGCCGCAACGGTCGGCAACAAGTTCGCGGCTCAGGCACAGGCACAGGGGGTCGATGTTGCACTGGCGCACGAGGGAACCGTCGTCCAGTTCCGGAATGTAGGGCTTGTCGAACGCAAGCTGCGTATCGATGCGGCCGATGACCATTTCCGCGTCAAAATGCTTGAGGTACAGGCGCAGGGCGTTGGGCTTGAGAATGTTGTCGTCGTCAAGGAAGATGAGCTTGCGGCCCCTGGCAATGCGGATGAGCAGGTTGCGGATGCCGTTGCCCCAGTCGTTGTCGGGCGGGAAATTGATGCTGCGCAGGGGAAGGCTCGTTTCCGGCGGCTGGGCCTTGACCCCGTCGAACCCGATGAGGACTTCCACCTGTTCGGGTGACAGCGCGGCATGACGCACGGCCGTTTCCACGCTTTGCACAGCCTTTTGCAGTGCGCGTGGTCGCTTGCCCGTGCTGGGGGTGATGATGGTGAACAGAATGTCGCCGTCCATGGCCATTTGTTCTTCTCCCTACTCCGCTTCTGCGGGCGCCTCTCCATGGCACCCATTTATCCGTTTCAGCATACCTATCGACCAATATTCAGGAGGTCTTTAGGAGGAAAATGACTTTTTTTGAAAACATCGACAAAAAAACGGCCTGCTCCGCACATGCGGAACAGGCCGTGGAGCACCGTTCACTATGATCAGCCCCCGCGTCACGAAAACCGAAACAGAAATAATCAACCCGTACGAACACACTTGATGTTCACGAACTCCCGCAGGCCGTATTCGGCCATTTCGCGGCCGTAGCCCGAGGAGCGGGTGCCACCGAACGGCAGAAACGGATCGCTGCGTACCAACCCGTTCACACACACGGATCCGGCCCGGATGCGCGCGGCAAGCGCAAGCCCACGCTTTGTATCGGCGGTCCAGACAGCACCGCCCAGCCCGAAGTCCGTACCATTGGCAAGGGCCACGGCCTCGTCTTCGTCCTCGGCCCGGAATACCAACGCCACCGGGCCGAACAATTCCTCCCCGGCCACGTCCGCATCCGGGGGAACGTCCGCTATGACCGTGGGCGGATAAAAGGCACCGGCACCCGGCAGGGGCGAACCGCCCAGAAGAATGCATCCCCCGGCTTCCACGCAACGGTCCACCTGATTCTGCAGCCTGTCGCGCTGGTATACGGAGGCCAGCGGTCCCATGTCCGTGTCCGGGCGCAGGGGATCGCCCACGCGCACGTCCTCCATGGCAAAAATCAGGCGCTCCAGAAATTCGTCGTAAATGTCGCGGTGCAGGATGAAGCGCTTGGCCGCAATGCAGGCCTGCCCGGCGTTGCGGCAACGCGAGGCAACGGCCGTGGGCACGGCCTTGTCCAGCTCCGCGTCCGGCAGCACGATGAACGGATCGCTGCCACCCAGTTCCAGCACGGATTTCTTGAGATACCGGCCCGCTGCCGCGGCTACGCTGCTTCCGGCACCACAACTGCCCGTGAGGCTGACCCCGGCCACGCCCGGATGGGACAGCACCGGTTCCACCACGTCCTCGTCGATGAACAGGGAACGGAACACGTTTTCCGGCAATCCCGCGGAAAGAAATATGTGTTCGATGACCTCGGCACAGCCGGGCACGTTGGGCGCGTGTTTGAGGGCCACGCCGTTCCCGGCCAGCAACGTGGGCGCGGCAATGCGGAAGACCTGCCAGAACGGAAAATTCCACGGCATGACCGCCAGCACCACGCCCTGCGGCTCGAAAACCACGGTGGCATCCTGCGGCGCTCCGTGTGGGCGCATGGGCGCAAGATACTGCGGGCCATGCGCCGCATAATGTTCACAGATCATGGCGCACTTCTCCACTTCAAGACGCGCCTCACGCAGGGGCTTGCCCATCTCATGGGTAATCAGGACAGCCAGCGGCTCAAGACGCGCACGAATCTCGCGGGCCGCCTCGCAAAGCATGTCCACCCGTTCCCGCATGGGAAAAACAGCCCAACGCGACCACGCCTCGGACATGTCGTCCAGCACGGTCGCCGTGGTCTGCAGGCTCCAGCAGGGAAAGGTATTCTCCACCCGGTTGGTGGCAGGATTGACGCTCTGTAGGATCATCTGGCGGTTGTCTCCGAAAAAAAACAGGATGCGGCGTGCGGGTGTTGCTGTCGTCGGCGCGTTTCGGGCGTACCCCATTTCATGGGCAAGGTCCATAGTTGCAGGCATGGGTTTTGCGATTTGGCCGGAAAAACCGCTCCCGCCCCTTGCCTTTGGCCGTCGATGCATTACCTTTTTGCGCATGGAACAATCATGGGCCATAGGCAACGGCAACCTGGCAATCCGCCACGACGACCTGACCGCCATGAGAACCGACGCCATCGTCAATGCGGCCAATTCCGAACTGGCCGGGGGCGGCGGCGTGGACGGGGCCATCCACTGCGCGGCCGGCGTGGAGCAACTGCAACACGCCTGCCGAGAAATCATTTCAGACATCGACACGCTGCCCGTGGGCAAGGCCGTGATCACACCCGGATTCAACCTCCGGGCGCGCCACATCATCCACACGGTGGGCCCCATCTGGCGCGGCGGCTCGAACAACGAACCCGCGCTTTTGAAAAACGCCTATGCAAACAGCCTTGA
This sequence comes from Pseudodesulfovibrio senegalensis, assembly GCF_008830225.1. Taxonomy (NCBI): domain Bacteria; kingdom Pseudomonadati; phylum Thermodesulfobacteriota; class Desulfovibrionia; order Desulfovibrionales; family Desulfovibrionaceae; genus Pseudodesulfovibrio; species Pseudodesulfovibrio senegalensis. The sequence continues at coordinate 364,515 of NZ_WAIE01000001.1, read as the reverse complement.
ACTGGCTCGCAGTCACGGGCTGGAAAGCATCGCCTTTCCGGCCATCAGCTGCGGGGTGTACGGATATCCCATGGCCGAGGCCGCGCGCATTGCCCTCGGCGCACTGAAGCGGGGGCTTGAGGCCGGTCAGGTACGACTGGCCGTCATGGTCCTGCGCACGCGGGAATCGTTGGACGTCTGGTTGCGCGAGGCAGACGCCATTCTCTAGGAAACTCACGAAAAAGGACGAATCATGGAACTCAGGGGAACCACCATTCTGGCGGTCAAGGACGAAACAGGAACGGCCATGGCCGGAGACGGCCAGGTCACCCTCGGCCAGAGCATCGCCATGAAGCATACGGCCCGCAAGGTACGGCGCATCTACAAGGATAAAGTCACCATCGGTTTTGCCGGGGCCACGGCAGACGCCTTCACCCTGACCGAACGCTTTGAAAAGAAGCTGGAGAGCTACTCCGGCAATCTGGTGCGGGCCGCCGTGGAGCTGGCCAAGGACTGGCGCACGGACAAGTACCTGCGCAAGCTGGAGGCCATGCTGCTGGCTGCGGACGGCGAACACTTGCTGATCATTTCCGGCACCGGCGACGTGATCGAGCCGGACGACGGACTGGCGGCCATCGGCTCGGGCGGGGCCTATGCCCTTTCCGCGGCGCGCGCCCTTGCCCAGAATACGGACATGTCCGCCCGCGACATCGTGGAAAAGGCCATGCACGTGGCCGCGGACATCTGCGTCTACACCAACGGAAATCTGACAATCGAAACACAGGAAAAATAGATGAGTACGCTCACACCTCGCGAAATAGTATCGGAACTGGACCGCTACATCATCGGTCAGAACGCGGCCAAACGCATGGTCGCCGTGGCCATGCGCAACCGCTGGCGCAGGCAGCAGCTCGCCCCGGACCTGCGCGACGAAATCGCACCCAAGAACATCATCCTCATGGGCCCCACGGGCGTGGGCAAGACCGAGATCGCCCGCAGGCTGGCCAAGCTCACGGGCTGTCCCTTCCACAAGGTGGAGGCCACCAAGTTCACGGAAGTGGGCTATGTGGGCCGCGACGTGGAATCCATGATCCGCGACCTCATGGAGATCGGCATCAACCTCGTGCACAAGGAAGAAACCGACAAGGTGCGCATCCGCGCCGAGCGCAACGCCGAGGAACGCGTGCTCGACCTGTTGCTGCCCTCTTCGGGCTCGCGCACGCAGGGAGCCGGGTTCATGATGTCTTCCGACGCCGAGCCAAAGCCCGCCAAGGACGACAGCACCCGCGAAAAATTCCGCCAGATGTTCCGCTCCGGCCAGCTGGACGAACGCGAGGTGGAGGTGGAGGTGAGCATGCAGGGCGGGCCGCAGATGGAAATCATGGCCATGCCGGGCATGGAGGACATGGGCATGCAGATGCAGGACGTTCTGGGCCGCATGTTCCCCAAGAAGAAAACCAGCAAGAAGATGAAAATCCGCGACGCCTATCAGGTGCTCATCGACGAGGAAACCGAAAAGCTCATCGACATGGACAAGGTCACGGAAATGGCCCGCGAGCGCGTGGAACAGACCGGCATCATCTTCATCGACGAAATGGACAAGATCGCGGCCCGGCAGGATCAGGGCGGCGGAACCGACGTTTCCCGCGAGGGCGTGCAGCGCGACCTCTTGCCCGTGGTGGAAGGCTCGGTGGTCAACACCAAGTACGGCATGATCAAGACCGACCATATCCTGTTCATCGCCGCGGGCGCGTTCCACTTTGCCAAGCCCTCGGACCTGATCCCCGAACTGCAGGGCCGCTTCCCCCTGCGCGAGGAATTGCAGGCGCTGGGCAAGGAGGAATTCTACCGCATCCTCACCGAACCGAAGAACGCCCTGACCGTGCAGTACAAGGCCCTGCTGGAAACCGAAGGCATCACCCTCGATTTTTCCCGCGAGGCGCTGGAAGAGGTGGCCGGATTCGCCCAGAGCGTGAACGAGGAAACCGAAAACATCGGCGCGCGCAGGCTCTACACCATCATGGAAAAAATCCTGGCGGACCTCTCGTTCGAGGCCCCGGACAAGAGCGGCCAATCCGTCACCGTGGACCGCGAATACGTGCAGTCCGCGCTGGCAGACGTGACCGAGGACCGCGACCTTTCGCGCTACATTCTGTAGCATCCTTTCCGCACATCATGAAAAGGCCGCCCTTCGGGGCGGCCTTTTCTTTTTCTCAAGCCCTGTTGCACCGCGCCGCTTTCTGGTACAAAGGCACGTTGCATCAACAACGGAGCTTGCAAATGAAAATAGGATTCATGGGGCTGGGCATCATGGGCGCGCCCATGTGCCGCAATATTCTGGCCCGGGGACACGAACTGACCGTCTTCAACCGCACCGCATCCAAGGCCGAGCCACTGCGCGAAGCCGGAGCCGTTGTGGCGGCCACTCCGGCCGAACTGGCCGAAGCCAGCGACGTGGTGGTGACCATGGTCACGGACCACGGGGCCGTGGACGGGCTGCTCTTCGGCGGCAAGGGAGCGTTGCGCGCCCTGCGCGGCAAGACCTTCGTGAACATGAGCACGGTTCTGCCGGAATATTCCCGGCTGCTGGCGCATCGGCTGGAGGAAAACGGCACGCGGTTCGTGGACGCGCCTGTTTCCGGCTCCTCCACTGCGGCGGAAAAGGCCGGGCTGATCATCCTTGCCGGGGGCGACCTCGAACTGGTGGACAGCCTTGAACCGCTGTTCGGGGCCGTGGGCTGCAAGACCGTGCATTGTGGTGAAACAGGGCAGGGCTCCATGATGAAGCTGGCCAACAACCTGGTCCTTTCGGTCATGCTGCAGGGCGTTGCCGAGGGCATGCGTTTCGGCATCGAGGGCAATCTGGACCGCGAAACCATCATGGAGGTGCTGCTCTCCGGCCCCATGGCCAGCCAACTGCTGGAGTTCAAGAAGACCATGCTCGTGCAATCCGAGTTCCCGGCCCAGTTCCCGCTCAAGGACATGGCCAAGGACGTGAACCTCATCGCCGAGACAACCGGAAACCTGCCGCTGGAGTTCCCCTGTGCCACCGCAGCCGGAATACAATTCAACCATGCGGTTTCGCTCGGTTTCGGGGAGGAAGACTGCGCAGCCATCTTCAAACTGCTGTAGCAACGCGGTTTGAAACCGCCGCAGACCGTTATCCGCGCAAAATCGTCCTGCGGACATTGACTCCGGGCGCGTCCGGCCCTATTCTTTCGCCACATTTCATATTCATATTCTGTTCCAAGGAGTTGCGCCCATGGCGGACAAGTGCAAGGAAAATCCCATGAAGGACATGCCCCTGCCGGAAATGACCTTCACCACGTTCATCTATTCGCTGAGTTCCTCGGCCATGGTGGCCCTTGGCGAGGCCCCGGACCCCAGCACCGGCAAGGTCGAATTCGTGCCGCATCTGGCCAAGCACACCATCGACGTGCTGGGCATGCTGCAGGACAAGATCGAAAACGGCCTTTCCGAAGAGGAAGGCAAGCTGCTCTGCGACATTTTATACAACCTGCGCATGGCCTATGTGAACAAGGCCGGCAAATAACCGGAGTTTTTTCATGTCCCAGAACATCAGGGCCGGGCTCGTGGGCGTCACGGGTTACACCGGCATGGAACTGGCGCGCCTCATGGCCCACCATCCGTCAATGGAACTGGTCCGGGTCACCTCCCGTTCCGAGGCGGGCAAGCCCTTGTCGGCCATTTATCCCTTTCTTCAGTCCATCCCGGTGGGTGAGCTGGAAATAACCATGCCCGACCCCGAGGACCTGGCCCAGGCCTGCGACATCGTATTTCTTGCCGTGCCGCACAAGACCGCCATGGAAATCGCGGCCACCCTGCTGGACCACGGCGTGCGCGTAGTGGACCTTTCCGCGGACTTTCGCATCAACGACAAGAGCGTTTACGAGCAGTGGTACGCGGTGGAACACACCCGGCCCGAGCTGCTGGAGACCGCAGTCTACGGCCTGCCCGAACTGTATCTCGACCAAATCGCCGAAGCGCGACTCATCGCCAACCCGGGCTGCTATCCCACGTCTGCCATCCTCGGCCTTGCCCCGGCATTGTCCGAATCCATGGTGGCCACGGACGGCATCGTGGTGGATTCCAAGTCCGGCACGTCCGGCGCGGGCCGCGGGGCCAAGGTGGGGACGCTCTTCTGCGAGGTACACGATTCCTTCAAGGCCTACGGGCTGGGCACGCACCGGCACACCCCGGAAATCGAGCAGGAGGTTTCCAAGCTGGCGGGCGCGGATATGACCGTGTCCTTCAACACGCACCTGCTGCCCATCGACCGGGGCATCCTGTCCACCATCTACACGCAGCTCAAGGACGACGGCATGGACCTCGCCACAGTGCGCGCCGCCTATGAAAAATTCTATGCGGGCAAGCCCTACGTGCGCGTGCTGCCCGAGGGCCAGCTCCCTGAAACCCGCTTTGTGCGCGGCACCATGTTCTGCGACATCGGGCTGGTCAAGGACGATCGCACCGGACGGCTGATCATCGTCTCGGCCATCGACAACCTGTGCCGGGGCGCTTCGGGGCAGGCACTTGCCAACGCCAACCTCATGAGCGGCCTGCCGCTGGAAACCGGCCTGCCCAAGGCACCCATGATGCCTTAGCACGCGGGACTGCCGCACCATTTCCCGCCAGCAGAAAACTGCAAAAAAGGCGGGCCAAAAATCACGAAAAGCGTATGCTACAGTTTCAGACACCGGACGGGAAAACCCCGTCCGGCGCGTCTGACGCATGCTGCGTCTCGAACACATGAAACCGTCAAGGAGCAATCATGAACAACGATTTCACCTTTTTCATACCCACGAAAATACTCTTCGGTCCCGGCAAGGTCCGCGAACTGGCTTCCATGACCATGCCCGGCAAAAAGGCGCTGGTGGTCATCAGCGCGGGTAAATCCATGCGCGCCAACGGCTACCTCGACACCGTGCTCGACGGCCTGCAACAGGCCGGAGCCGAAACCGTGGTCTTCGACAAAATCCTGCCCAACCCGGTCAGCGAGCATGTGGCCGAAGGCGCCCAACTGGCCCGCAGCGAGGGATGCGACTTTGTGGTGGGCCTCGGCGGGGGCAGCTCCATCGACTCGGCCAAAAGCATTGCGGTCATGGCCGTGAACCCCGGCGAATACTGGGACTACATCAACGGCGGCACAGGCGGCGGCAAGCCCGTGGAAAACGGCGCGCTGCCCGTGGTGGCCATCCCCACCACGGCGGGCACCGGTACCGAGGCCGACCCGTGGACCGTGATCACCAACACCAAAACGCAGGAAAAGGTCGGATTCGGCCTGATCCCGGAGACATTCCCGGTCTTCTCCATCGTGGACCCGGAACTCATGGCCACGGTGCCGCCCAGGCTCACGGCCTTTCAGGGCATGGATGCATTCTTCCACGCCGCGGAAGGCTACATCGCCACATGCAGCCAGCCTGCCAGTGACGCGTTCGCGCTGGAAAGCATGCGGCTCATCAACGAGTACCTGCCGCGCGCGGTCAAGGACGGATCGGACATGGAGGCCCGCAGCGCCCTTGCATGGGCCAGCACCCAGTCCGGCCTTGTGGAGTCCACGTCCAGCTGCACGTCGGAGCACTCCATGGAACACGCCCTGAGCGCATTCCACCCGGACCTGCCCCACGGCGCAGGCCTGATCCTGCTCTCCACCGCCTATTTCTCGTTCATGGCCGAAAAAAAGCCGGAACGCTTCCCGGCCATGGCCCGTGCCATGGGCGTGAACGTGGATGCTCTGCCCGCCAACCAGCAGGCCACGGCCTTTGTTCCGGCACTGAAACGGCTCATCGAAAACATCGGGCTGGCGGACATGACCCTTGAAGAATACGGCATCGACAAGTCCGAGGCCCCGGCACTGGCGGACAACGCCATGACCGCCATGGGGTTCCTGTTCACGCTGGACCCGTACACCCTGTCCCGCGACGAAGTCATCACCATCTTCGAAAACAGCTTCAGCAAATAGACGTTTCCCCGGTCCCGCTCCTGTTGGGTGCGGGACCGGAAACATTCCCCTCCTCCTTCTCCATCTTCACGATCTTGCCCACGCCGCTCGTCCACTCACGATCAGACAGCCGGGAAGGGGGCGCAAAAAAAACGCAGGGACGACGCGTATTTCACATACGCGAGGCTCTGCGTTTTTTGCAGCAACGACGCAGACGCGCCCTTACCGGCTGTCTGACAGGATTTTGTTGCCGGGCCCGTCCGGCGGAGCAAATTCGGCCCCGCCTTCAGGCATGCGCGTAACAGCATCCCAGTGATGCGTGTCCGGCGGCTCGATTGCAGTACGGCGCACCATGTTGTGATGGCTGAAACCGCCATGGAAATTGACATCGGTTTCCAGACGGCTGTCCGAAACCATGTTGTTGGAACTGCCCCACTGGAAGGTCAGATGACGGATATTGCGCGCCGAACCATTCACGAATTGACAGCCATGGCTGCGGGCAAAGCGGATGTAGCCGTTGCCCTCCTTGCCCTTGTTCCAGGCCCCGTCAATACGCACGTTCCGCGCGACAACGTCCTTGCTGGATTCAAACACCAGCGGATGCCGGCCAGCCATGCGGATATCCACGTCGTGCACCTCGCAATCCCCGGCCCATTCGAAACGCACGCCGTCCACGGCATAGTGCGGCGCAAGATTTTCGTACACCCCGTCTGCCACGGCCCGCTCAAGCCCCGGAACCTGTTGCTCAAGGGTGAATCCGCTCAGGCGCACATCGGTGACCAGCCTTGCGGCGCGCACCTCGGTCCCGGCAGGAAACGGAATCTCCGGAGACCGGCGCAACAGCACGTACCCGGGACCGGAAGCCTCGACCCAGCCGATGTACTGGCGCAGAGGCGGACGCTTCTTTCGCCAATGCCGCGCGTCGATGGAATCCAGAAAGGCCTCGTCGTTGTCCACGGCAAGCCAGATGGCCTTGTCGCTCTTTTTCCAGCCGGACACAGCCACAAGCCGGGAGTTGGGATCATACGCCTGTTCCAGCGTTCCCACCTGCCCTCCGCGCCTGCCGCGCACGAGAATAACGGCCTCGCCCTGTTGTGCGGTGAGCTCTGAAACCAGAACGGTCTTGCCCGGGCCCTGACCGCAGATGACCACGTCGCTTCGGTCGATGACCACCGGCGTGCGCACGGAAAAACGGCCTTCGGGCAATATCAGGATCAAAGGCGAATCCGGGGCAATACGCACCTGTTCCATGATGGCCGCGCCCGCATCGGCATCCCCGGCAAGGTTCACTTTGACCCGGAATCCGGCCGAAGCCTGCCCCGGCACGAGCAACTGCCTGTGCCGCATGGACGACATGATGTCGGCCAACGACGGCGCGCTGATGGCCCCGGTTCCCAGACCGCACAGGGCGAACAGGAGAACGAAATTGAGCGTGACCAGAATGACGCGCACCGAGTTGCGCAACCCGTCCAGACCCACGCCCGAAGACTCGATCTTCTGGGAATCGGTCTTTTTCTTCTGCCACGTCTGTTTGTCCAGATTGAACATGGTTACAATCTTGACCGCCGCGCCCACCCACTGGTTGAACAGCATGAGGGGGATGTGGGTCACGCGTAGTTCAAAACCTTCCAGCACGTACATCCACAGCATGGCCAAACGGGTGACGATGACCCACGAGGCAAAGAAAACCAGATAAAACGGCGACACGAACAGGGAAAGCATGAGCACGCTGACCAGCCCCACAAGCGGTGTCCAGGTGGTGAAGCGCTGATCCACGATACACCACCAGATAAAGCCGCCCATGGGCTTTGGCCCAAGGCGGATGGCCCGCATGTTGTTGCGCAGCATGTTGCCGTACCAACGCTTCATGAGCGAAATGCTGCTGCGCATGAAGTCCTGTTGCCGCGATTCCACGGCCACCACGGGAGCGTCCGGCACATAAAGCATTTCATAGCCTTTCTTGAGCAGGTAGAACCACGTGGATTTGTCGTCGCCCATGAGAAAACGGAAACGCCCGAACATCCACGACTCAAGATAGTCGGCCTCCACGAAACGGATAAATTCCTCGCGCACCACCACCGAGGCCCTGTACAGGGAAAAACGTCCGGTAACGGTCAGCACGCGACGGGAAAGTGAGTGCGAATGAAACTGGTGATTGCGCTGCGCGAACTTCAGACTGTACCAGTCGTGAAAAATCGTGGAGCAGTTCTGCTGCATGCCGATATTGTCCGTGGTCAGCGCGCCCAGATGCGGCTGCAACCGGAAAAACGGCAGGCACTTGGCAAAGGTGCCCGGCTGAACGAGCGTATCGCCGTCCATGAATATGACCACGTCGTTGCGTGCGTCCGGGTGCCATTGCAGCGGGTCGTTGAACTCGCGGGCAATGCAGCGCAGGGCATGGCCCATGGCCACGCGTTTTCCTTCGCGCTGCTGCATGAACACCAGATTCACGTCCTCGCCGCCGCGCACCCCGGCCACGGTCTTGGCGATGAACTCGGCCTCGGGCTCACTGCCCACGCTGGCCACCATGATCACGTCGCTGGGAATGGAACGCGCTTCGCGCACCAGAGCCTCGAAAACCATTTCGGTTACGTTGAAATCCTCCTGAAACGAAGGAACCATGACGAACAGGCGTTTGGGAAACGGGTCCTCCAACCCGTCCGCGGCAACCCGCAGCCTCGGAAAAGCATGCTTGCGGTAATACCAATGCCGCACCGCATGAACCACCTGCCACGCATACCGCCACAATCCGAACAGGCTGATGGCTATCAACGCCTGCCGCTTGATGTACCAGGCCCTGTCCGGCAGGGCGATCAAAAGCAGCGCGGCCACGGCCAGATAGACCACCGTGGGCGGCAACGCCTTGATGATGGCGCGGCCCGGAGGCAAACGCTCCGGCAGCGAGCATGCCAGAAAACGGGAGAGCATTGCTAGTTGGCCTTCCCTTTAATATCCCCAAAATACGCAGTAATCTCCGGAAGAACCGGAGTGCTGACCCGTGCCTCGACACCGAGTCCGGGAACCAGCTCCGGAGCAGGCTCGTCCAACGAGATCTTGACCGGCACTTCATTCATGCTGATCTCAAGATCCTGGGAAACCGCACCGCCCGAGGCCATGGCATGGTGACCGAGGGCGCGGACCGTGCCGTGATACAGCCTGCCCGAAGACGGAACATACACGTCTGCAGCGTCCCCCGGCGACAGTCGCTGCGCTTCCTGGAAAGTGAACCGGGCCAGAATCCACGGCTGAACGTCTTTGGCGCGCACGGTCATGACGGACTCGCCCGGACGCAGGAACGTTCCGGCAATGCGTTTGACCGAATAGACTTCCCCGGCCTGACGGGCGGCAACATGCGTCTTTTCAAGGTCGGCCATGGCTTCCACAAGACGATACCGTTGCGCTTCAAGCTTGCGCTTCTGCACCTCGATGTCGGCACTCAGTTCGCGGGTCCTGCCGCGGGCCGCCCCATCCGAAAGGTACTTGCCGTCCTTGGTGCTAACAACGTTGCGCCGGGCGAGTTTGAGTTCCTCGTTCAGTTCCGCAAGCCGGGCCTCCTCCTCCAGCATGGTCTTGCGTCGTTCGTCCCAGAAGGAACGGCTGACAACCCCGCTGGCCAGCAGCGCCTCGGCCCGCTTGAATTCCTTTTTCGCCAAATCGATCTTGGCTCGCACACCCTGCATCTGCTGCTGCACCATCTGCACCTGCAGATCCGCGGCGCTGCGATACATGCCCAAAGCGCGATCCTCTTCCGCAAGATCAGTGAACAGCTGGGAAAGTTCCTGCTTGGCCACCTCGATATCCAGCTTTATCTGCTCGATCCGGCGAAGGACATGACTGTCGTCCATCACAAAGAGCGTCTGCCCTTCCTCCACGGAATCACCTTCGCTGACCGGCACTTCGCGAAGGTATCCGGTCATCTCGGGAGCCACGTCCACCAAGGCGCCGGAAACCACGCCGCGCGTACTCACCGCGCGGGAAAAATTATTGTACAGCACCAGCAGAATCAGCCCGAACAGCACGATCCCCAGCACCCAGTAAACCAATGCGCGCCCGGTAAAACTGCGGCGAAACGCGGTGCGCTCCTCCATGGTCAGGGGCTTTTCCGTTTCCATGGGAATTTCCGTGGCTTCCACACGGGAGATGATGCCCTGAATATCGTCGAGCTTGCCCTCGATGCTGGCCTGAATATAGGTTTTGAGCAACATTTTGCTGCGGTCGTTGATGCTGTCAAAGGAAAACCCCGCGCCGCTTTCGCCGCGCCTGCGCAGCCGTGCCACGGCATCAAAGGTCACGTTCATGCCGGAGAGCGGCAAAATGAACGTCACATCCCCGACCCAGTCGTCGTGCAGGTCGTCGTTGGGAACCGAACACCGGAACCCTTCCAGCGACCAGTCCAGAACAGGATATTCCCCCCCGGCCATGAACGCCTTGGCAGGCAGGTTCACCCGGTGGGACTTGCGCAATTGATTTTTTTCGAATGTCGTCGGCATGGTTGTCAGCCCTCCTTATCTTCAGGCAATGCACAGGGGCAAAAAGCACGCAATCAGAGAGAGGCAACGTGCATTTACTCCCGCGCATTTTCCCGATATCATACTCGTATACTTTTTTATGTGGAGAATAAATGCGATTATTTTTGCTCATTTCTACATTATCGCTGTGCATACTTGCCGGTTGCGGCTATTCGTTTCCGGACGGATCAACGTCCAGCCTGCCCCCGCAATACCGCTCGCTGGCCATCAACAAGGTGGAGCACCCCACGCTCTACTCCTGGCTAGAACCGCGCCTGCGTTCATTGTTGCGCGACGAACTCAACCGCCGCGACTGGGTGACCTGGACCTCCAAGAAAAATGCCCGGGCATGGATCAACATCGACGTGGAGCGCTATTACCGGCAGGCTGCGGTGACAGGCGAATCCGACGAGACCCTGCGCTCCGAAGCGAGCATCACCATGACCGCAACCATTGTCTCGCCGGCAGACGGTCACGTGATCTGGAAATCCGAAACCATCAAGGAATCCTGGCCCTATTACGGGGGTGAGGAAGAAGAAGCCGACGACGAAGTGACCGCACTGGCCATCCGCAGGCTGGCCCGCCAACTCTCGCAAAACTACTGACGGAGACCTCATGGCCCGGCCCAGCTATTCGTTCTACATCTGCCCGGACCCGCAGATGCTTTCCACAACCATCGCCAAGGCGCTGGACGCTTCCGGCGTATCCGGGTGGGAACGCAAGGCGTTCTGGGGGGACGACGACGATCCCCTGCCACAGGTTTTCTGGCAGGACCTGACCATCAAGGGGCTTTTTTCCCAGCCCAAGGCGCTGGTGGTGCGCCGCGCCCACAAGCTCAAGGCCGAGCAGTGGAAAAAACTCAACAAGGCCCTGCGCACCCTTGGTTCCGACGTGTGGCCCTTCTTCTGCCTCGAAGGCCAATGGAAAGGCAAAAAGCCACCCGTTCCCGCGCATGTGGGACGGCTGGACATTTACAAACATGCGCGCTCATCCGGCTGGGTATGGGAATACCCCGGGCTGGATGAAAAAGACCTGCGCAATTTCGTGAGCGACTGGGCCGCACGGAACAACCTGACCCTTGACCGCGGGGTATTGCAGGCCCTGGCCTCGGCCCTGCCGACCGATGCCGTGGCTTCGCGGCTGGAGCTGCAAAAGCTTGAGCTGGCCGTGGAGCCGGGCGGAACCGTGACCCGGCAGCATGCGGAACTGGTGGCACCGTCCGGGGAAATGGAATTTTTCGAACTCATGGACGCACTGGGCAAACAGGGCGTCGAGGCCGCGGTCTGGAAGCGCGTTCTCGAAGACCATCTCAAGAAATCCTCGGACCGCATGATCTTCAACCTCATCGGCTACCTTGCCAGTCAGGCGCGCATGTACTGGATGCTCATGAGCGGCGAGGAATCCAAGGTCAAGGCCCACCCCTACGTCAAGAAAATCAAGACCCCGGTGGCCCGCAGGCTCGGCCGCGCCGGGGTGGCGCGCATGATCGACCTGGCCCTTGACGCGGAATTGAGCATCAAGACCGGCACGCGCAACCCCGAGGAAGTGCTCGACTTTCTGGTGGCCGGGCTCATCAGCCTGTTCCGCCAGCCGGGCCGGGCATAGCCTTGGTGTTAGAGTTTCGCGGAAATCATTCCCAACCCCTTGACCAGCCCACTATCGTATGACCGAAACACCGCACTACGCAGGACACCGCCAGAGACTCAGGCAACGGCTGATGCGCGATCCGCGCTCGCTGGCCGATTATGAGATATTGGAACTGGTGCTGGCGTCCGTGCTGCCGCGCCGGGACACCAAGCCGTTGGCCAAGGCCCTGATCGAACGGTTCGGTTCGCTGGGCGCGGCCCTTGCGGCACAGCCCGAGGAACTGGCGGAATGCAAGGGCGTGGGGCAGGGAGTTGTTGCACACTGGCACCTGCTGCAGGAAATGCAGGCCCGGCTGGCCGAAGGAAACCTTGGGCAGGCCGACCAGCTCTCCACGGTGGAAGCCGTGGCCAGGGCGGGCATGGCCCGCATCGGCAACAAGCGCACCGAGGAATTCTGGGTGGCCCTGCTGGACAGCAGCAACCGGGTCATCGAATGGGACCGCGTCAGCGCAGGAACCGTGGACAGGGTAGACGCCTACCCGCGCGAAATACTGGCACTGGCCCTGAAACGGCAGGCCCGGTCCGTGATTCTGGTGCACAACCACCCGGGCGGCGACCCCACGCCTTCCGAAGAAGACCGGCTGCTGACCCTTGGCGTGGCTCGCGTAGCCGAAACGCTGGAGATCCTGGTGCGGGACCATGTGGTGGTTGCGGACTCCGGCTACTACAGCTTTCACGAACACGGCCTGCTCTGAGCCCGCAGGCCCGGAGGCATCATGAAACAGGTACTCGCAGAAGTGCACGGCATGGTGCAGGGAGTGTGGTTCCGGGCATGGACCACCGACCTTGCCGCCAGCCTGGGATTGACAGGCTGGGTACGCAACACCCCGGCCGGCACCGTGGAAACCCTGGCCCAGGGCGATGAAACAGCACTGAACGAATTTGTGCGCCACCTGCACCAAGGCCCGGTACTGGCCCGTGTGGAACGAGTTGACACGAAATTCAACAGTACAGAAGAAAAATTCAACAAATTTTCTGTCCGACACTGAAAAAAACAGGCATAAAGCCCCTTGCCAACGGCAAAAGCGGCCTTATGATACAAGATTGACATTCAATCACGCTGAAAACGAGGTGAATCACCTTGAAAAAAAAGAAAAAGACTCCCATCAAGCCGCTCAAGCTGCGTAAACGCCAACAACAGAAGGAATCTGTTGCTCGCAAGCAGCGAAAAGCAGCCCAAAACCGACCCGAGGAAAAGGCATCGCAGGGACTGCCGGACCTTATCGAGGCCCTGACGGCAGGACCGGGAGGCAGTGCGCTGTTTCACGACGGCGACGATGAAAACGGCATCCAGAACCTTGACCTCCCGCCCGAACTGCCCGTGCTGGCCGTGCGGGATATCGTTGTCTTCAACTACATGATCCTGCCCCTGTTCGTGGGACGCGAAAAATCCGTGAAGGCCGTGGATGCGGCCCTTTCCGGCGACCGCTACATCCTCATCCTGACCCAGAAGGACGAGTCCGTGGACGACCCCGGTCCGGACGACCTGTACCAGACCGGCACGGTGGGCATGATCATGCGCATGCTCAAAATGCCGGACGGCCGCCTCAAGGTGCTCGTGCAGGGCCTGGCCCGGGCCAAGGTCCGCAGGTTCACGGCCAACGACCCCTACCATATCGCGAAAATCGAGCCGCTGCTGGAACCGGAAACCGTGGAACTCACGCCCGAACACGAGGCGCTGATGCGCTCCTCGCGCGAACAGAGCGAAAAGATACTGGGACTGCGCGGCATTTCCTCCGGCGACATCATGAGCGTGCTCAACAACGTGAACGAACCCGGACGACTGGCCGACCTGATCGCTTCCAACCTGCGCATCAAGGTTGCCGAAGCCCAGAAAATCCTTGAGAGCTACGACCCCATCAGCAGATTGCAGCGGGTCAACGAGCAGCTTGTCAAGGAGGTGGAAGTCGCCTCCATGCAGAACAAGATTCAGGCTTCGGCCAAGGAAGGCATGGATAAGGCCCAGCGCGATTTCTTCCTTCGCGAGCAGCTCAAGGCCATCAAACGCGAGCTGGGCGACGAGCACGACGAGAACGAAGACATCGACGAATTGCGCAAGGCCATCGAAACGTCGGGCATGCCCAAAGACGTGATGAAAGAAGCCTTCAAGCAGCTGCGCCGACTCGAATCCATGCATTCGGAATCTTCGGAAGCGACGGTCATCCGCACCTATCTGGACTGGATGACCGAACTGCCATGGAAAAAAACCTCGCGCGACAGGCTGGACATCAAAAAGGCCAAGACCATCTTGGACGAGGATCATTATGATCTGGACAAGGTCAAGGAACGCATCCTCGAATACCTTTCCGTGCGCAAGCTCAACCCGAAGATGAAAGGCCCCATCCTCTGTTTCGTGGGTCCTCCGGGCGTGGGCAAAACCTCGCTGGGCCGCTCCATCGCGCGCAGCCTCGGGCGCAAATTCCACCGCATGTCGCTGGGCGGCATGCGCGACGAAGCCGAAATCCGCGGCCACAGGCGCACCTACATCGGTTCCATGCCCGGCCGCATCGTGCAGGCCATCAAGCAGTGCGGCACCCGGAACCCGGTCATCATGCTGGATGAAATCGACAAGCTCGGCTCGGATTTCCGGGGCGACCCGTCCTCGGCCCTGCTCGAGGTGCTGGACCCGGAACAGAACTTCGGCTTTACCGATCATTACCTGAACGTGCCATTTGACCTTTCCAAGGTCATGTTCATCTGCACGGCCAACGTGCTGGACACCATTCCCGGCCCCCTGCGCGACCGCATGGAGATCATCCGCATTCCCGGATACACGGAACACGAAAAGGCCGTGATCACCAAGCGGTACATCATTCCCCGCCAGACCCGCGAAAACGGGCTTGCCGAGGACGAAATGGTCATCAGCGACAAACTGGTGGCGCGCGTCATCCGCGAATACACCCGCGAGGCCGGACTGCGCAACGTGGAGCAGAAGATCGGCACGGTATGCCGCAAAATGGCCCGCAAAAAGGCCGAGGGCGAAAAGGGACCGTTCAAGGTCTCGCCCAAGAATCTGCACAAATTGCTCGGCCCGCCCATATTCATTGACGATGAAAAGGAAAAGACCTTGCCCGCAGGTGTAGCCATGGGCCTTGCCTGGACCCCGGTGGGCGGCGAAATGCTGCATGTGGAAGTGAGCACCATGCCCGGCAAGGGCAAGCTCATCCTTACCGGCAAGCTCGGCGACGTCATGAAGGAATCCGCTCAGGCGGCCCTTTCCATGGCCCGGGCCAAGGCCGACGCCTACGGCATCGAACCGGACTTTGCCGACAAGTTCGACATCCATGTGCACGTCCCGGCCGGAGCCACGCCCAAGGACGGCCCGTCCGCAGGTGTGACCCTGGTCACGGCCCTGATCTCGGCCCTGACCGAAACCCCCGTGGACCCGGATGTAGCCATGACCGGAGAAATCAGCCTGCGTGGCCGCGTGCTGCCCGTGGGCGGCATCAAGGAAAAAATCCTTGCCGCTGTTTCCCGGCGCATGAAAAAGGTCATCATCCCGGCACAGAACAAAAAGGATCTGGAAGAAATCCCCGCGGAACTGCGGCGCAAGATCAAGATCGTCACCGTGGAACGCGTGGAGGAGGTCTGGCCGCTGGCCAAGGCCGAATAATCCGCCACAAAAAAACAAAAAACGCCCCGGAATCACTCGCATGATTCCGGGGCGTTTTTTGTTTTTCCGACACGGTTTCAAAACGCACGGTCACGCTTGTGCCATCAAGACACTGACCCTGTTGACATTTTCAACATCATGCACGAATGTGCCATTACATACTACTTATTGCGTATCGCCAGCAACTTCACTTGTCCCGGCAGAACCGAGCCAACAAGGAACAACGAACCATGCACAGCACGCACACCGGTCGACTTCACATTGCCACGCAGTGCATGACTGCCTTGTTCTGTGCCGTTTTCCTCCTTGCCTCACCGGTAATGGGCGCGGACAATTACGACGACATAACCACTCCCCTCTACGGCAGCAACACCAACTACGGCTCGATAACCACCACCGCAGACCTTGCCAGCGCCATGCAGTCCGACGGCTTTGACCAGACCCTCATCAACGCCGCCGGCGGAACCATCACCACGTACGGAAACGGTGCGGGAGGGATGGTGGTAAGCAACGGCAGCACCGCAACCAACAGCGGGACAATCACCACATACGGGTTAGGGGACGCATACGGCATTCAAACAAGCACAGGGTGCACCGCGACAAACAGCGGGACAATCATCAGCTATAACACCTCTGCAATACGATGCTATTCCGGTTCAACATTTTACAACAGCGGCACATTGGCTTCCTATGGATCTCATGCCATATACGCCGACGACAGCGATGTACATCTGCAAACCGGAACCAGCATCCTTGCAGGCGACGTGCACGGCACAGGCACTTCCGACCTCTATCTGGACGGCAGTGGCACGGTGAATTTCGACATAAGCGGAGATTGGACCATATGGAAAACAGGAGACGGCACCTGGACCATTGCCCAAAACATATCAGCAGCCGCACCAGCATACGTAATCACTGGTGGAACCTTGGCCCTGGCTTCCGGCGTTTCCCTCTCAGCAAACAATTTTTTCATGGATCCCGGCACGACCCTTCAGGTAGCTTTGGACGGCTCGGGAACGACCGCCATAGCATCGTTTGGTGCCTCGATTATCGACGAAAGCAATCTGGTCGTGGACATTTCCGCGGACCTGATCGGAAACTCTCAAACCATACTAAGCGCTTCGACAATTCTGGGCACATTTGCTTCCGTCACCAGTCTGAACCCCCATTTCTCATTCGACCTCGACATGGCACTCCCCGATGTCGGAATCACGAATGTTTCCTATGCCCCGCAATGGGACAACTCGGCATTGGGAATGGCCTCGTCCATGGAGTCCAATCTGGCCTTCATGCTCATCCCCAACGCGCGCAGCCAGATGCTGCTGAGCGACAGCGGCGAGCAACAGGACCAAACCATGGTGGCCTCTGCCGGGCCGTTGCTCAACATATTGCCTTCGTCGTCCGGCGACAGACGGTACGGCATTTACATGCAGCCCATGTTCAGCACCAGCACGCGCGACGCCTATGATTCCGCGCCCGGCTATACCGCGAACACGGCCGGGGGCGAAGTCGGCGTGGACGCGTTTGTGGACGACAACCTGCTGCTGGGCGCGTTCGCTGGTTTCGCCAGCACGAAAATCGATTTTGACGGCGTGACCTTTGCCGAAGGCGACACCGAAGACCAACAGCTCTACGTGCTCGGCATTTACGGCGGATACCGCGCGGGCGATTGGGACCTGACCGACACTCTGAGCGTCACCCATATCCGCCACGACTCCGAACGCAACGCAGGGCTGGGCGAGACCGCCAAGGGAGATTACGACAGCCAACTCGCGACCAACCAGTTTCTGGCTTCATACAACTGGCTGGACAACGGCGACTGGCGGCTTTGTCCCGAGTTGGGCCTGAACACCAGCTATCTCTACCGGAGCGGATTCTCCGAGACCGATGCCACCAACGCAATCACCTTCGGCAAATACAGCACGTTCATTGCCGAAAGCGTGGTCGGCATGCGCGTGAGCACGAACTTTGACATCCGGGAAACCCAAATGACGCCCTACGCCCGCCTGAAATGGTCCCACGCCCTGAACGACAACGACGTGACCGTCCGCCAGACCCTCGGCAGCACCACGGCGCAGGTGACCCAATCAAACGACGACGACCATCTCGGCCTCGACCTCGGCCTGACCGCCCGCAACGGCGATGCCTCGTTCAGCCTGACCTATGCAGGAGAAATCAGCCAGCACGGTCAATCCCACGGCCTTTCCGCGCTCATGCGCTACGAGTTCTAGACATTTCGCGATCTGCGGCCGCCGAAGGGCACAGCAGCCTTGCGCCGGAAATCCCCTGAACCATGTTCCATCCACATGGAATTTTGGACTTTTGCAATTCTCCTACACAAAAGTCGACTTTGTTTCCCAAAGCGGATAATAAAAACATGCAAAGAACCATGCACAGGAGGGATGCCATGTACAGGTTTGCGATTTTTCTCATTCTGCTGGCGTGCCCGGCGCTTGCCCATGCCGGGGACATCGTCGCCACCTATCACTATCAGGACGGCAGCACCGTGGTCATGAGCACGCGGGACGCCGCGCACGTGCGCATGGACACCGGGCCGGACCACTACATGCTGCTCAAGGACAACAAGGTATACGCGGTCAGCAAATCCGACGGCCAGTGGCAATACATGGACATGGACCGCATGGCGGGCATGGGCTCCATGTTCGGCCAATCCGCGGCAGCGGATATCGAAGACATGGATGTCCGCTACACCAAAACCAGCCGCAGGGAAAAAATCGCCGGATACACGGGCACGGTCTATGAGGTCGAGGTCACGGACAAGGGCAAGCTGGTACGCCGCGACGAGGTGGTCATGAGCACCCATTCGGACATCAAGCGCGCCAACCAGGGCTGGATGGCCCTTGCCGAACGCATGAGCCAGTCCATGGGCCAGGAATCCGCGCAGGCGCTCAAGGCCGTGTGCGACGATGCCGTGGCCAAGGGATATGGCGGCGTGCTGCGCTATGGCGACGAAATGCGCCTGATCAGCCTGAAAAAGGCTTCGCTGGACGCTTCCAGCTACGATCTGCCCGCCGGAAGCCATGCCGTGAACATGGGGCAACCCGCTCAGCAGGGCAATACCGTGAATCAGGACGCCGAAGACATCGGGCAGGCGGCCCACGACGAAGCCAAGGACGCGGCCATCGACGAAGTGCGCCAAGGCGTGCGGGACGTATTCAACGGCCTGTTCAACTAGCCGGAAACGAGGACTGCCCGGACGGGCCGCAACGGCTCCCGCTGGTCAGAGTATGTGGAAGAAATGCTTGAGCGGCATCAGGGCGTCGCGTTCCTCGCGGCGTTGGTAGTCTGCTGCCCGGCCCGCATAGAAGAGGTTGAAAATCAGCTTGAAGGTGTTCGGCTCGTTGAGCACGTGTGAAAGCTCGTGGCTCTCCATGACCAGTTGGCTCTGATCAAAACTGTCAACACCGTCCCAGCAGAAGGTGATGCCGCCGATGCCCGTGGCCCGGCATACACCCAGAATCTCCTTGGCGCGCATGTTCCGGGTGACCTTGCCGAGGCTGATGCGCGTGCTGTTCTCGTGCACCTTGTCAAAATTCTGGGGCACGCCGTCCATGAAGACCTCGAAACTGAAATGGTCGCCGCCGAGCACCACGCCGGAATTGCCGTAGACACGGCGCACGGTGCGGCCGGTCCTTTCCTTGATCTCCGCGGCCACCCTCGAGGAATCGCCACTGCCCGACATGCGCATGAGCGCATCGGCCCAATCGCGTGATCCATACACGCGCATGCCGTTCTTGATGGTGGTCCGGTCCAGATGCATCAGACCCACCACGTAGTAGTCGCCAAGCAGGGATATTTCCAGTTTCATCGATTCGTTACCCGCACTATTTCCTTGGTTTGTCCGGTATTCTCAAATGATTGAGTCATAGGGTCAGGCCTTGGGCTCACGCCCATGTTTTTGCAACAATGCCGCAACCTGCGTCCCGACCTCCGGGGGAATGGAGGGTTTCCGGTACTTTTCCCGCAGGTCGTCATCCTCGGCAAGCGCGTTGATGAGTTCGCACAAATCAAGGGCCGCTTCAAGTCCGCCGTTCAGCTCGAGCGCGCGGGCCATGCAATCAAGGCATTGCTGCCAGTCATGGCGCTCGTAATGGGCCCGGCCGAGGTTGTAATAAAGATGGTCGTCATCGTCTTCTGAAAATCCCAGCGCACGGGAATAATATTCCACGGACTCGTCAAGCAGTTCGGCCTTGCGCAGGGCAATGCCGAATTCATTGAACAGGTGCTTGTGTTCTTCCTGAAACGGTGCATCCATCTCCACCAGCTGGCGAAAAACAGCCGCGGCATTTTCCCGATCCTTTCGGTCCGCATAGACCAGCCCGAGGCCGAATATGGCACGAACGTTCTGTTCGTCCACGATCAGGGCCTGGCCGTATTCGTATTCGGCCTTGTTGAGAACCCCTTCTTCCCGGTTTGAATCACCACGTTCCAACGTTTCGTGCAATTCGCGCATGGCCGGGCCGACCTTGCCCATGTGCAATTCCACCTCGGGCGCGAAATCAGTCATGAGTTCGTCAAAGGAAACCGTCGTAGGCTTGCCAACGGGAACAAAATGGGGGTTGATCTTTTTTATGGAATAGGAATCTTCGCCAGTCTGTTCCACAAACCACAAGACCTTTGTCTGATGCTTTTTCTGGGTGGTTCCGGTACCCACGGTTATTTCACGGGTGGACGAAAAAACGCAGCGAAGCGACTCCTTGTCGTCATCAATGCCCCTGCACCCGAAATCGGGTTCCTCGGGCCTGCGTTCTCGTGATGCGTTCATGGTCTGCGCCAACGTGTGCAAGATTGTTAAGATTGCATAAGTTCATAGCCGAATCCGACATGAAAATCCACTTGCGAACGCCATGATCACGCGCTTGGGACACGGATGCATCTTCGCCCCGGAAGCATGGCAGCGACCATTGCCACCCGCCGGAATTTCCGCTATGTCAAAGCGGCCTCGTTCCGGCGCATGCCTGTCAGGAACGAAAAAAATTCGGAGTTGTTTCATGCCCATTTTCGAATACCGATGCAACAAATGCGGCAACGAATTCGAAGAACTCGTATTCGACCGTGACGAATGTCCGCCATGCCCCAAGTGCTCGTCCGTTCAGACGGCCAAACTCATGTCCGCCTGCCGGTCCAAGTTCGGTGCCGGCGCACAGGGCGGCGAATCCGCAGGCAGCGACGATGCGGATTCCGGCCCGAGCTTCAGCAGCAGTTCTCCCTGCTCCGGTTGTTCGGGCGGCGACTGCTCCAGCTGCGGCTGCTGATTCACGCACACATATATCCCATAGGGGTTCATCCATGAAGGATACCATTGTCATTGCCACACGCGGCAGCAAACTTGCCCTGTGGCAGGCAGAACATATTTCCGCTTGCCTGAAAGAAGAATATCCGGGCCTTGCCGTGGAATTGCTGCAGATCAAAACCAAGGGCGACAAGATTCTGGACGTTCCGCTGGCCAAGGTCGGCGGCAAAGGACTTTTCGTCAAGGAAATCGAAGAAGCCCTGCTGGACGGACGCGCGGATATTGCCGTGCACTCCATGAAGGACGTGCCCACACAACTGCCCGATGGCCTTGAAGTGGGCGTCATCCCGGAACGCGAGGAATCCACCGATTCCCTGCTCTCGGTCAACTACGAAGGACTGGACGGGCTGCCCCGGGGCGCAAACGTGGGCACATCGAGCCTGCGCCGCCAGTCCCAGCTGGCCATGCTGCGCCCGGACCTGAAAATCACGTCCCTGCGCGGCAATCTGGATACCCGCATCAACAAGCTGCTCGACGGCCAGTTCGACGCCATCATCGTGGCCACGGCCGGGTTGCGGCGCCTCAACCTCTCTGCCCCGCACCAGACCATTCTCGGTCCGCCGGAGTTTCTGCCCGCAGTGGCTCAGGGCGCACTGGGCATCGAATACCGTGTGGACGATGAGGAAATCATGGACATGCTGGCCTTCCTGAACCACGACCACACCAGCCACCAGGTGGAGGCCGAGCGCGGATTCCTCACCGGCCTCGACGGCGGCTGCCAGGTGCCCATCGCCGCATGGTCCGAAATCGACGGCAACACCCTGAAGCTGACCGGTTTCGTGGCGGATACGGACGGTTCCCGCCCCATTCGGCTCGAGGTGGTTGGCGCAGTGGACGATGCCTGGGAACTGGGCATGGGACTGGCCAAGGACGTGCTGGCCTCGGGCGGAGACGAAATCCTGCGCGAAGTATACCAGCGCGAAGGCATCAAGTAGCCATGCCGGACCGGGACGCCGCTCTGGCGGACCTGCAACGCATTCCGGGCGTGGGGCCGAGCATTGCCGACGATCTCTACCGCCTCGGCTTTCGTGCCGCGAACGACCTGCGCGACAAGGACCCGGAAGCCATCTATCGAAGCCTCATGGCCCTTGAAGGCTGCCATGTGGACCGTTGCGTGCTCTACGTATTCCGTTGTGCCGTGAATTTCGTGACCAATGACGAGCAGGACCCCGACCGCCTCAACTGGTGGCACTGGAAGGACGACAAAAACTAACCAGCTGTATTTCAACGCTAAACAACAGGCCTAAAGTTTTTTGTATTTTTGTCGATAAAGACAATACGTCATGAGACAAAAAAACAAACAAGGAGGTTTGTTATGGTCGAAATGTCAGCAGTCCGCCCCCCACAGGACAGGCAGGACCTGGCTCAGGAAATGAAGAGCATCAAGAAGATGCGACTGCGCCGTCAGGTTTTTGAAAACCCTGAACTTTCACGAGAGCTTGTCAAGACAGAAGCAACAGCCACCTACAATGCCAACGGCAACCTGGTCCAAGCCGTCACCGGAGATCTCGGCAATGGCTGATGCAACCGGCAAAGCCGGAGAACAAACATGAACGGCCGAAAGCTTTATGCTTTCGGCCGCTTTTTCATTGTCCGAAAATTCTGAATCAAAGTCCGCACAACACACATCCATTTCTGCAACGTTTTCCGAAGCCCACTAATCATCCATGGACGGCTTGCGTCGCATGCGCTTCACCTGGCTCCGGCGCTTTTTTACGCGCTTGTCGCGATACAGGGATCCCTTGGTGGGAATGGTGGGTTTGCGCTTGGAGACCTTTTGCAGGGCCTCGCGCATGATCTCCACAAACCGGTCCACGGCCAGTTGACGGTTGCGGTTCTGCGACCGGAAATCATGCACGCTGATACGCAATACGCCTTTTTTGTCCATGCGACGACGCAACTTGCCTTTCACGACCATTTTCTGCAATTCGGTCAGGCTGCGCGTTTTTTCCACGTCAAAAAAAACCGTCACCCGCGTGGCCGTGGTATTCACATGCTGTCCCCCCGGCCCCGGAGAGCGGCTGAAGGAGAACCTGAGTTCTTTTTTGGGGATGGACACCCGTTCATTTATCTGAATCATTTCGCTCATGAACATATGATGCCATGGTCTGGCACCATACTGCAACCCGCCATTTTTTAGCGGTTGACAAGTGCCCGTGTTCGGGTACTGTCCGGCCAAATACCGAGAAGGAGTCTCACCATGTCCCAATGTCCCTGCGGGTCAGGCAAGGCGCTCGACGCCTGCTGCGGCCAATATATCGACGGAACCGCCCCGGCCCCCACGGCCGAAGCTCTGATGCGCTCACGCTACACGGCCTACGCACTGAATCAGATCGAATACCTCAAGAAAACCCTTGCCCCGGAAAAGCTTTCCGAGCACGACGACGAAGCCGTGCGTACCTGGGCCGAAAATTCGGAATGGATCGCACTGACCATTCTGGAAACGCGCAAGGGAACCGAAAAGGACGACGAAGGCGAAGTGGCCTTTGCCGCCAAGTTCAAGCAAAAGAACATGGTTCAGGAACACCGCGAACACTCCATTTTTCGCAAGCAGGACGGCCAGTGGTATTACGTGGAGGGCTTCATGCTGCCTCCCGAGACCGTGCGCAACGAAGCCAAGGTAGGCCGCAACGAACCGTGCCCCTGCGGTTCCGGCAAGAAATACAAGAAATGCTGCGGCCGTTAAGACCGCACCTCAGGCAAAAGAAAAGGCCGTCTCCGGAAAGGGGACGGCCTTTTTTGCGACTATATGGGATGGATCAGGATCCAACCATTTCCTTGAGCGCATTCTTGATGCCCTGTTTGTCAATGCCAACAAAGGAACGCAGTTGCTTTTGCGTACCGTGTTCCACAAAGGCGTCGGGCAACCCGAGCCTTCTGACCGTGCGGCCGCCCAGCAAGGCATTGTCGCTCAGGAATTCCAGCACCGCGGAGCCAAAACCGCCGGGCAGCGCGTTTTCCTCCACGATCAAAACGCTGTCGTGGTCCGCCACGAGCTCGCGCAGCATTTCCTCGGGCAGCGGCTTGATGAACCGGGCGTTGAACACCGTGGCTTCAAGGCCTTCCTCCGCCAGCTCAAGGGCCGCTTCCATGCAGGGATACACCCGCGACCCCAGCGTGATCACCAGAGCGTCCCTGCCCGTGCGCAAGGTTTCACCCTGCCCCACGGGAATGACTTCCGGCTCCGGGTCCACGTCCGCGCCCACACCTGTGCCGCGCGGGTAGCGCACGGCCACGGGGCCGTCCAATTCAAAGGCCGTAACCATCATGCGGGCCAGTTCTGCCTCGTCCTTGGGCGCCATGAATACCAGATTCGGAATATGGCGCAGATAACTCATGTCGAACGCGCCATGGTGCGTGGCCCCGTCCTCGCCCACAAGTCCGCCGCGATCAAGGAAAAGTTTCACATTGAGATTCTGCAGGCACACGTCATGAATTACCTGATCGTAGGAACGCTGCAGGAACGTGGAATAGATGGCCACTGCGGGCTTGAATCCCTGCGAGGCCAGCCCGGCCGCATACGTCACGGCGTGCTGCTCGCAGATGCCCACGTCCACGAACCGCTCGGGATGCTGCTCCCGGAAACAACTGGTTCCGGTGCCTTCGGGCATGGCCGCGGTAATGGCCACCACCTTCTCGTCCCGGTCCGCGATGCGACAGAGCATGTTGCCGAAGATTTCCGTGTAGGACGGGTAGGCCGCGCCCGGAAACTTGCGCGCAAGACCGGTTTCCGGCTCGAACCGGCCCACGCCGTGAAAATAGGTGGGGTTGTTTTCCGCGGGCTCGTACCCCTTGCCCTTCTTGGTCAGCACATGCACCAGAACCGGCTTGTTGATGCGGCGCACCTGCTCGAAAACCTTGGTCATTTCATCAATGTTGTGGCCGTCGATAGGCCCGACATAGGTGAACTGAAAGGCCTCGAACAACATGCCGGGCGTGAAAAACGACTTGAGCGAATCACCGGAACGCTTCACATAGGTGGCCAGATCCCCGCCGATACCCGGCACGTTGGCAACCCAGTTTTCCACGTCGTCCTTGAGCCGCTGCAAAAGCGGCGCGGACAGCTTGCGGCTCAAAAACGAAGACAGCGCGCCCACGTTCTTGGATATGGACATTTCGTTGTCATTGAGCACCACCACCATCTTGCGGCCCATGCCCCCGGCCTGATTCAGGCCTTCAAAGGCCAGCCCGGCCGTCATGGAGCCGTCGCCGATCACCGCCACCACGTCATGGTCTTCCCCGGCCAGATCGCGAGCCGTGGCCATGCCCAGCGCAGCGGAAATGGAGGTGGACGAGTGCCCCACGCCGAAATGGTCGTATTCGCTTTCGGCCATGCGCGGAAATCCGCTGATGCCGTCCAACTGCCGCAATGAGGAAAAGCGATCGGCACGCCCGGTCAGCAATTTGTGGGCATACGCCTGATGCCCCACGTCCCAGACGATCTTGTCCTGTTCGAAATCGTATGCCTTGTAGAGGGCAAGGGTCAGCTCGACGACCCCCAAAGACGGGGCCAGATGACCGCCGCTGCCCGAAACCTGCCGTATTATGGTCTGCCGCAACTCCTCGGCCAAGGCCTGGAGCTGCTTGGAATCCAATGCCCGCACGTCTGACGGACACTGAATACCGGATAGCAGTTCACGTGATTCTTCCATGTTGCTCATAAGGTGTTCAAAGTAGGCCAATCAGTAAACCCTGTCCACAATGTAGCGCGCCAGAAGGGTCAGAAATTCACTTTCCGGGCCATGATATCCGCAAAGGTGCCCCACGGCACCGTCCACATGGCCTCGCGCCAGTTCGCGGCTTTTGTCCAGCCCCACCAACGCGGGGTAGGTGCTCTTGCCCTGTTCCTCGTCGCTGCCCACGGGCTTGCCCAGCGTGGCCTCGTCGCCCACCACGTCCAGCACGTCGTCCACGATCTGGAAGGCCACGCCCACGGCCCGGCCATATTCACGGGCATTGCGCACATCCTCGTCCGGGGCACCGGAAAGAATGGCTCCGCACTCGCAGGCCGCGGTGATGAGCGCGCCGGTCTTCATGGCGTGCATCTGCTGCAGTTCCTCAAGCGGAACCTGACCTTCGCGCCCCGTGAACTCCATGTCCACAGCCTGTCCGCCCACCATGCCCCCGGACCCGGCGGCACGGCCCAGCACATTCACGGCCCGGAGCACGCGGTCGGCCGCAAGGCCGCCCTTCACCCCGGCCTCGGTCATGAGCACGAAGGCCTCGGTGAGCAGGCCGTCACCGGCCAATATGGCCGTGGCCTCGTCAAATTGCTTGTGGTTGGAGGGCCGCCCCCGGCGCAGGTCGTCATCATCCATGGCCGGAAGATCGTCGTGAATCAGCGAATAGGTGTGGATGCACTCCAGACTGGCGGCAAAGGGCATGGCCGCTTCGGCATCACCGCCCAGCAGCTCGCACCACGAAAGCGCCAGCACCGGGCGCAAACGCTTGCCCCCCGCCAGCAGGCTGTAGCGCATGGACTCCAGAAGACGGGCCGGAATGCCGCGCTCCTCAAGGCATTGCGAAAGATATTCCTCCACGCTCCGCGCACGTTGCGCCAGCATCTGTTTGGCCGTCATCTAGTCGCCCTCCGGTTCGCCGCCATGTTCCGCGGCCTCCAATACATCGAACTCCTTGAGCAGGCCATCGCCCAGCACCTTGACCTCATGCCGCGCGGATTCCAGCTGCGCGCCGCAGGCCTTGGCCAGCTGCAGCCCCTCGCGATACAGGGCAACCCCTTCCTCAAGAGGCAGTTCCCCGCTTTCCAGCCGGGTCACGATGCTCCTGAGCCGCTCCAATTTCTGTTCAAATGTCTGTTCGCTCATGGCGACAGCCTCCGTCATGCAATGTATTTTCTCCGTTCCGAACATGGCCGCCGGATGACGGCAAACATGCCTGAAGCAATATCACTCCTGCGCCACGACTGCGTCACCGCCGTCTTCCTGCATGAAAAAAAGCGATTCCGGGTCGATGGGCACACCCTGCACAAACACGGAAAGATGCAAATGCGCGCCCGTGACGCGCCCGGTGGCTCCGGAGAGGCCGATCTTCTGGCCGCGCCGGACCTCGTCGCCCTGCTTGACCAGCACCTTGGACATGTGCACGGACATGGAGACCACGCCGTTTCCATGATCGATATACACGCAGTTGCCCGCAAAATAGAAATTTCCCACCAGCACGACCCTGCCCGCCTCGATGGCATGGATGGGCGATCCCTGCCAGGCACGGAAATCCAGCCCCCAGTGGCGGCGTTTGGTATCGCCGTTGAAGGTCCGGCGCAGGCCGAAACGGCTGAGCATCTTTCCCTTCACCGGCAGGCAGAACGGCACATGCCAGCGGCGCGCCGGGCTTTGCACGGACGTGGCCTCGCGGGCCAATTTGCGCTCGGCGGCGATGCGGGCCTGCACCGTTTTGGGCGGCTTGACCATCTTGGGAGCCACGGTCAGGGTTTCAGTGCCATATTCATGGTCCGTCACGCGCACCAGCTTCCGAAAACGCCGCTTTTCGCCGCGAACAACCGTTTCCACGTCCAGCGCATACAGGCCGGGCTTGTCCCGCAGTCCGGTCCCCAGCATGGCGACCGACGAAACGCACCCGTCCTTGCGGACAAGCTCGGGCGCCACCGAGACCCCATCCCAGAACAGAGTCAGGCCTTCAAGGCCGGCACCCGCTGCCACACGAACGAGAAAGGGTTGTCCCACACCCACTTCGGCGGGCATGCGAACGTCCACGCCGTCATGGGCAGCCGCGGAAAAAACGGTCAACGCCACAAGGGCAAGGGCAAGGGCAACAGGACGAAGGCGAATCATGAAAACCTCGTGAAAATGATGCATTCCTGGCTGTGGCTACTCAATGAGTTGATCGGCCCGGTGTGAAAACAGGGGAGCCGGGTCCACCAGCCTGCCCTGCACGCCGATGCTCAGATGCAGGTGCGCGCCGGTCGCGCGGCCCGTGGAGCCGGAAAGGCCCACGACCTGCCCGCGCTGCACGGTATCGCCCTGTTTGACCTTGAATTGTGACAGATGGAAATACATGGAAACCACGCCGTTGCCGTGATCCACATACACGGAGTTGCCTGCGTAGTAATGATTGCCTTCAAGGATGACCGTACCGTCGGCAACGCACTTGACGGGCGTGCCTGTGGGCGCGCTGAAATCCATGCCGCGGTGGGGATTCTTGGGTTTCTTGTTCAGATAGCGCCGCAGTCCGTACACGCTGGTGACGCGGCCGTCCACCGGGCGCAGGAACGGCAGGGTCCAATGCCGCACCGGAGTGACCGTGTTACGTGCCTTGGCAATGACCTTCCGCTCCGAGGCGATGCGGTCGTAGACCTCCTTGGGCGGGGTGACCATCTTCTTGGGCAGGGTCAAATCCTGCCGGGGGAACGTCTTGGCCGCCACAGTGATCTTTTTCTTGAAGGTCCGGCGCGTGCCGTCGATGCTGGCGGTCACCACAAGATCGGCCGGACCGGCCTTGGCATTGAGAACGTCCGTCCCCAGCATGGTCATGGCAATATGCTTGTTGTTCCACACGGAAATGCCGGGCACGACCTCCTTGCCCAGCCAGTAGACCACCACTTCCTCCAGCACGGCGGAAGAGGTCAACCGCACGAGGAACGGCTCGCCCACGTCCACCGCGTCCGGCGCGGCCAGCATAAGCTGCGGCTCGGCAGCCGTGGCGTTCACGTCCGTGGACAGGGTCACGTCGTCCCCGTCCTGCAAGCCAAACTGGGCAAACGCCGTGCCCGCAAACAAAAACACCATGGCCGCGACCACTGTCCATATGCGCCTGTCGATCATCTGTTCTCCTCGGATTCTTCGGTGACCCGTGCGGTAACGGAGCCTTCCCGCACGCGGATATCCAGCACGTCGCCCGGTGAGACCTCGCCGGGACTCCTGAGAAATTTGCCGCTGTTGCGCACCCGCACAAGGCCATAACCCTGCTCAAGGGGACGCTCCGGGTTCAGGGCCGCCAAGGAAGCGGCCGTTGTCTCAAACCCGGCGGAAGCCCGTTCCAGCAGGCGGTCCATGGCATTTTGCAGCCCATGTACCAACCCATCCACTTGCTGCCCGCGCCGCTCCACAACGTCCGCGCCGTGCGCACGCGCCAGCCGCTGGACCAACGCCGCTGCCCGGCCGTTCTTTTCCCGCACCAATCGTTCCGCAGCACCATGCAGCCGCATACAAAACGATTCCAAGGCCTCCTGCTGCCGGGCCAGCCTGCGGGCGGGAGAAAGCAACACAAGCGCCCGCCGCAACTGGGCGAATCCGGCTTCGTGGTCCCGCAGCATGGCATGGTACGCGCGCGAAAGCGCAATTTCAAGCCGGTCCACGCTCTGCATCAATGTCTCGCGCCGGGGCCAAAGCTCCTGCGCGGCATGGCTCGGTGTGGCCACTCGCCGGTCGGCCACGAAATCCGCAATGGAAACGTCCGGCTCATGGCCCACGCCGCAGACCACCGGAACCTGCGAGCGGAAAATCGCATCCGCAACCGGCTCGGTGTTGAAGGCCCAGAGGTCTTCCAGCGATCCGCCGCCGCGAATGAGTACAACCGCTTCGGCCCACTGGTCTTCACCGACCATGTCCAGAGCCCCGGCTATCTGCTCCGGGGCCTTGTCCCCCTGCACCAGGGTCGGATAAATGCGGATTTCCGCGCCGGTTCCGCGCGTTTCGGCCAGCCGCAAAAAGTCACGTATGGCCGCGCCATGCGGCGAGGTGACCACGGCCACCCGCGCCGGATCGGACGGCACGGCCATCTTGCGGTCCTCGTCAAAGTACCCCTTGTCCGCCAGCTTCTTCTTGAGCGCTTCAAAGGCCATGCGCAAATCGCCCACGCCCTGCTCCTGCACCAGTTCGGCAACAAGCTGGTACTGACCGCGCGGCTCGAATACGTTCAGCCGTCCGGCGCAGAGCACTTCCATGCCGTCTTCAAGCCGCTGGCTCAGGCCGGGACCGACGCTTTCCTCCACCTCTCCGGTCAGCGGATTGACGGCCTCGCCGCCACGGGATTCGGGCTCGGTGGCCCGTTGCGCTCCGCGAAACCAGACAGTGCCCAGCACAGCATCGCCGTCTGTCAGGGAAAAATAGATGTGCCCGCTGGCCGGACGGGCAAGGTTGGTGACCTGCCCGCGCACCCAGACAAAGGGGAATTCCGCCTCCAGCAGGTCTTTCACTGCGCGGGTCAGTTCGGAAACGGAAAGAATGGCAGACAAGGCGGGCCTCCGGCGGCCAAAGAACCTTTTCCAAAAGATTCTTTGGAATCTCCAAAACGTTTTCTCGATCCAGCGCCTTGGGCGCTTCATGGGGGCAGGGTCACGGCCTTGGGTGCCTTTGTTCCCCCGAAAATATCCCTACTCGGTGACCACGGCCACGCCCGCGCCGATCATGACCGCTCCGGCGCTGCGGTTGACCAGCTTCCAGAGCCGGGTGGAACCGGCGGCCCTGCGACCCTTGCCCGCCAGCCAAGCATAACCGACCATGGTGGCGAACACCGTGGGCAGAATGATGCAGGCAACCAGAGCCATGTTCGCGCCGTCCAGCTGCGCCATGTTCACGAAACCGGGCAGAAAACCGCAATAAAAAGCAATGACCTTGGGGTTGCTCAGGCTCACGCACATGCCGCCCAGCAGGGTCCGGGCATAGCCCTTGTGCGCGGAAGCCGCAGCAGACTCCCCGTGATTCGCGGGCGGCTTGGCCAGCCAGCAGCGTACGCCCAGATAGATGAGATAGGCCGAACCCGCGAACTTGAGAATCACGAAGGCGTCGCCCATGGTGGAGGCCACCCAGCCCATGCCGAACATGGCCAGCATGAGATACACGAAATCGCCCATGACCAATCCGGCTCCCCAGAACACGCCCGTGCCGAAACCGCGGGCAAGGCTCTGGGCGATGAGCGCGGTCACGCCCGGTCCGGGCAACAGCGCAAAAAGAAATGAAGCCACGGCCAATCCAACGGCCCCTTCGATGGTCATGATGCCTGCCCCATGCATTGCGCCCAACGCAATGCCGCCAAAACGTTTGGGAAAGGGGGGGCCGGAGGAAAACCGTTTCCAAAAGGTTTTCCCCCAGCCTCCTACTTCCTTATTTCAAACCCCAAGCCTGCCAGATGGACTCGCGCCACTGGGCAAAGGCTTCGGCAAATCCGTCCAGCGGCAGCTCGATGCGCTCGCCGGACTTGCGGTCCTTGGCCTCGACAATGCCGTTCTTGAGACCCTTGCCGCCCAGCACCAGCTGCATGGGATAACCGATCAGGTCGGCGTCCGCGAACTTGACGCCCGGGCGTTCCTTGCGGTCGTCGTAGCAGATGTCCACGTCCATGTCCTGAACAGCTTCGTACAGTTCCAGCGCCTTTTCGTTCACGGCCTCGTCCTTGCCGCCCAGCGAAATCAGGCAGACCTCGAACGGTGCGATGGACGGCGGGAAAATGCAGCCGTTTTCATCGTGGTTCTGCTCGATGGCCGAGGCCACGATGCGCGAGATACCGATGCCATAGCAGCCCATGATCATGGTCTGGTCCTTGCCGTTCTCGTCCAGGAAAGTGGCGCCCATCTTCTCGGAATACTTGGTGCCGAGCTTGAAGACATGGCCCACTTCGATGCCCTTGGTGAACTCGATGGCCGCGCCGCATTCCGGGCAGGGATCGGATTCGGTGATGACCCGCAGATCGGCATACTGCTCCACCTCGCAATCGCGCGAAAGGGACAGATGCCGCACATGGGTATCGGCCTTGTTGCCGCCCGCAATCCAGTCCGTGGCGTAGCGCAATTCGTTGTCCGCCACGATGCGCACACCCTTCTTGAGGCCGTGCGGCCCGGCAAAACCCACGGGAGCGCCGGTCAACTCGCGGACCATGGCTTCGTCGGCCATGTCGATCTCGTTGCCGCCCAGCAGGTTGCGCAACTTGGCGTCGTTGATTTCGCGGTCACCGCGAACCAGCGCTGCCACAGGCTCGCCGTCCACAACGAACAGCAGCGTCTTGACCAGCGCGGCAGGGTCAACGCCCAGAAATTCGCAGACCTCTTCCACGGTGTGCTTGTCCGGCGTGGCGACTTCTTCAAGTTCGGCGCAGGCATCCTCGCACACCTCGCCCGATTCGACCACCTTGGCCTTTTCGAGGTTGGCCGCGAAATCGCAGGCCGAGCAGGAGGCGATGGTGTCCTCGCCCGTGTCGGCCAGCACCATGAACTCGTGGGAAAAGTCGCCGCCGATGGCCCCGGAATCCGCCTGCACGGGCTTGAAGCGCAGGCCGATACGCGCAAAGGCCTTCTTGTAGGCCTCGAACATGATCCAGTAGGATTCCTCGGCCCCGGCCTCGTCCCTGTCAAAGGAATAGGCGTCTTTCATGATGAATTCACGGCCGCGCATGAGCCCGAACCGGGGACGGATTTCATCGCGGAACTTGGTCTGCACCTGATAAAGATTCAGGGGCAACTGCTTGTAGGACCGCACCTCGCCGCGCACCAGATCGGTGATGACTTCCTCGTGCGTGGGACCGAGACAGTAGTCACGGCCGTGGCGGTCGTTGAAACGCAGCAGTTCCTTGCCGTAGTAGTCCCAGCGGCCGGTCTCCTGCCACAGGTCCGCGGGCTGCACCGAGGGCATGAGCACTTCCAGTGCCCCGGCCCGGTCCATTTCCCGGCGCACGATGTTGGCCACCTTGTTGACGCTGCGCAGGCCGAGCGGCAGGTAGTTGTAAATGCCGCTGGTGAGCTTGCGGATCATGCCCGCGCGGATCAACAGCTTGTGGGAAACCACTTCGGCCTCGGAAGGGGCCTCCTTGAGAGTGGGAATATAATACCGGGACAACTTCATCCGTTGTTTCTCCTTTCTTGCAGAAACGCATCTATTTCTTTCATGAATTCGGGCAGAAGGTTTGCATCGCCCTTGACCTTGCGAATAACCTCGCCCTTTTTGAAAATCATGCCCAGACCGCGGCCGCCCGCAATGCCGATGTCGGCCTCGCGCGCCTCGCCCGGTCCGTTGACCACGCAGCCCATGACCGCCACGGTGAAAACCTCGTCCACCCCGCGCAGGGCTTCCTCCACCTTGTCGGCCAGCCCGATGAGATCGATCTCGGTGCGGCCGCAGGTGGGGCAGGAAACAATCTCCGGGCCGCGCTGGCGCAGGCCCAGTGAACGCAGGATTTCCCATGCCACGCCGGGTTCTGCCACGGGATCGTGGGTCAGGCTGACGCGCAACGTGTCGCCCAGCCCCTGCCACAGCAGGATGCCCAGCCCCACGGACGACTTGACCGCGCCGCGAACCAGCGTTCCGGCCTCGGTGATACCGATGTGCAGCGGGTAATCCACCTTTTCGGCCAGCAGCTCGTAAGCCCGCACCGTGGTCAGCACAGAGGAGGACTTGAGCGAAATCTTGGTCTGGTGAAAGTCGCGCGCCTCCAGCAGGGCAATGTGCTCCATGGCGCTTTCCACCATGGCCTCGGGCGTGGGACCGCCGTACTTGGCCAGCAGGGTCTTGTCCAGCGAACCGCCGTTCACGCCGATGCGGATGGGCGCGCCCTGGTCCGCGGCCGCACGGACCACGGCATCAACCTTGTCCTCGCCCCCGATGTTGCCGGGGTTGATGCGCAAACCGTCCATGCCCGCATCCAGTGAAGCCAGAGCCAGCCGATAGTCGAAATGAATGTCCGCAATGAGCGGCACCGGCGACTGGAAGCGGATGGCTTCCAACGCGCGGGCGGCCTTCATGTCCGGCACGGCCAGACGCACGATCTCGCACCCGGCCTCGGCCAGTTGGCGGACCTGCGCGGCTGTTGCGGCCACGTCGCGGGTGTCCGTGTTGCACATGCTCTGCACGCGGACCGGATTGCTCCCGCCGATGCCGACTCCGCCGACGCTGATGGTTCGTGTTTTCCTGCGTTCCATAAGGTTGGGGATGGTACTGCATTCGCAACCGAAAGCCAAGCGAACGCACGGCGACACAACGAAAAAGGCCATGCGGCCTCAAGGCAGGAAAGGCCGGGCTGTCCGGGCTGGCCCGAACGTCAGCAGCGCACCAGCTCAAAGCCGAGCCGGGCGCTCAAGGCACACGCTCCAAAAGCAGGGAGGCGTCGAAATCAAACACGGCATACCCCACGGACAGGGTCGGGGCAAAGGATCGCGCAGCATGGACAGCTCTTTCCACAAGCAGAGACAGCAGGTCGGCGCGGGCCGGGTCATGGGCCACGGACTCCAGCACCTGCCGCGCGGTATTGGCTCCGGCGGCTTGGCGTGCCAGCTCCGGGGCTATTCCGGCCTGTGCGCAACTATCTGAAAGCATGGCGAAATCAACGGGATGCGTTTTGGCGTGCGTGTATTCAAGCCCCTGCGCGTGCTTGACCAGCTTGCCGAAAAACATGGCCCAGCGCACCTCGGCAAAACCGCGCTCGGCTGCCGCGCGCATGGAAAAGGCGAAAAAATCAGCGGCCTGCACCATGGCCAGCTCCGGCGTGTCCGGATAACGCTCGGCATAAAAGCGTTCGCTCCTGCGGCCGGTGGTGAAGACCACCCTCTCCAGCCCCTGCGCCCGGGCCACGTCCAAGGCCTCGGCAATGGAAGCCTTCCACGAATCATGGGAATAGGGCCGCACAATGCCGTGCGTACCCAGAATGGAGATGCCGCCCACAATGCCCAATCGCGGGTTCATGGTTTTTTGCGCAATGCGCTCGCCTTGCGGCACTTCCACGCGCACGATCACGCGGCAGGATTCCAGGTCCTCGACCTCCTCGCGCACGGCCATTTCAATCTGTTGGCGCGGGGCGGGATTGATGGCGGCCCGGCCCACGGCCACGGGCAACCCAGGCAGTGTGACCCGGCCCACTCCCCTGCCGCCGTGCACGCATACGCACGGCCCGTACGCATCATTGTCACAGTCCAGCGACACCACGGCCTGAATCTCGCATCCGTGGGTCACGTCCGGGTCGTCGCCGCCGTCCTTGATCACGGTCACGCGCACGCCTTCGGCCCCAGCTTCCCCGAACTGAACGGATTCCAGCGCATGAATGGGTACCCCGAGCCGGTTTCCGTCCGGCAGGGGCGTATCCGCTATCGGCAGTTTTTGGCCGGAGAGCAGATAGTGCACACCTGCCTTGGCCGCGGCCGCGGCACAGGTGCCGGTGGTGTATCCGTTGCGCAGTGTTTTTTCAGCAGACATGGGTGTGATGATTGGAAATGACGTTGGTCATGGTATTGGAAAAATACCGTTTTTTCACGGTGCGGGCGGCTACAGCGGCGGAACCCGCTTGGGATGTTCATAAAGGAACACGCCCGCTGCGGAGACGATGTTTTCGATCATGTTGGTGAACAGCACCATGTGCAAGGGATACAGGCCGTACCAGTAAGCCAACCCGAACAGGCCGCGCGGCATGAAGCTGGCCTCCATGCGCAGTTCCACCATGTTTTCCCACTCGGGTGTAAGACGGAATTCCAGCACGGCCTCGCCCGGCAGACGCATTTCCGCGCGCAACAGCAGGCGGCGGTTCTCATCCACATCCACCACGCGCCAGAAATCAAGAGCATCGCCCACCCGCGTTTTTTCGGGATCGCGGCGGCCCCGCGAAGTTCCCGGCCCGGCCATGAGACGGTCCAGCCAGCCGCGCAGCCGCCAGAGAGGGTCGCCGTAATACCAGCCGTGCTCCCCGCCGATGCGCTCCACGGTCTTCCACACATGGCTCACGTCCCCCTGAAAGCGGGCCGCAAAACATATCTTCTTGACCGTGCCCCCGGCATAGGGCGCGTCGTGGCGCGCCGCCCACTCGGGAATGCAGGCATCGCCCACGTCAAAACAATTTGAATCCACGGCCATATGCTCGGTCTTCTGCAGGGCGCGGCGTATGGCCACACGGCAGGAAACCAGTTCCTGCGGGACCATCTCGCGAATGCGCTCGTCTCTGCACACCACCTCGTTGCGCAACCCGTCCACCAGCGGCCGCACCAGCCCCACGGGAACCGGGGTGATCAGGTTGACCCAATAGGAAGACAGGCGCGGCGAAACAAAGGGAACGGCTATGAGCTTGGGTTTGCGCACACCCGCTTCCTCGGCATACAGGGAAAAAAGCTCGGCATAGGTCAAAACGTCCGGACCGCCGATGTCCAGTGTCTGGCCTGCGGTATCCTCGTTTTCGAGGCACCCTTCCAGATAGCCGAGAACATTGCGGATGGAGATGGGCTGGCACAGGGTGTTGACCCAGCGCGGGGTCAGCATCACGGGCAGGCGGTCGCACAGGTAGCGCAAAATCTCGAAGGAAGCGCTGCCCGAGCCGAGCACCATGGCCGCACGCAGTGTGGTGCACTCGGCCTGCCCCAGCGCAAGAATGCGCCCGACTTCGGCGCGGGACTGCAGATGCTTGCTCAGGGGTTTTCCTTCCTGATCCTCGCCAAGGCCGCTGAGATAGATGATGCGGCGAAGCCCCATCTCGTTGGCGGCTTCCACCATGTTGTAGGCGGCCTTGCGGTCCATGTCGGAAAAATCGCCATGCCGCTTGGTCATGGAATGGACGAGATAAAAGGCAGTGTCACAGCCCTGCACGGCACGCATGAGCGAGGATGGATCGAACATGTCCGCCTGAACGGGCTCAAGCGCGGGGTGGCTGCCCCACGGCCGGGCCATGATCTTGTCCACGGACCGGCCGGCCGCACGAACGCGAAATCCCTTTTCCAGAAGCAACGGCACAAGGCGGCCGCCCACATAACCGGTGGAACCGAGAACCAGAACCCGTTTGCCGTGCTTCATGTCAACCTACCACCAATCCTGTTCTTCCCATCCCTTTGCCTTCATGCACTTTTCAAACAGATCGGCCCGGGCGGTTTCATTGCCGGGATCATCGGCGAAGGTGTTGTCCACCTCCTGCCGGCACTGGGCCGAATGTTCCTCGAAAAGTTCATCCTGCTTGTGCGGGTCCGCAACGTTCGGGTTGACCCAATCCGTTGTACGGCACGCGCCCAAAAGCAACATGACCAGCAATGCGGCCGGAATGAAAAACGTGTTTCGGATCATCCTTTCCTTCATTCTTCCTTCAACTCCCTGCCCATGAGTTCCTTTACAGCCTGTCCCGGTTCCTTGCCTTCGTAAATGATTTTATAGACCTGCTCGGTGATGGGCAGCTCCACGCCCTTGGCGCGGGAAAGGTCATACAGGGACTTGGTGGTCTTCACGCCCTCGGCCACGGCCTTCATCTCGCCGGTGATGGCCTCGAGGCTCATGCCGCGCCCCAGCTTGAGGCCAACCTGACGGTTGCGCGAAAGGTCGCCCGTGCAGGTCAGCACAAGGTCGCCCATGCCGGAAAGACCCATGAACGTCTTGGCGTCCGCGCCCATGGCCTGTCCAAGGCGGCTCATTTCGGCCAGCCCGCGCGTGATGAGCGCGGCGCGCGCATCAAGGCCGAACTCCAGCCCGTCCGCAATGCCCGTGGCAATGGCCATGACGTTCTTCATGGCCCCGCCCAGCTCCACGCCCCGGTAATCCGTGGTGGAATACACGCGGAAAAACGAATTGGAAAACAGCTCGCGCAGTTCGCGGCCAAGCTCCGGGTCCGCGCAGCCCAGCGACACGGACGTGGGCATGGAACGTGCCACCTCCGCCGCGAACGAAGGCCCGGAAAGCACCGCGTACCGCGGACCGGCCCCGCGCAAGGCATCCTCCACAACCACGGACATGGGCGAAAGCGTGTCCAGCTCGATGCCCTTGCTGGCGCAGACCACCACCGGATTCTCGCCCATCAGTTCGCGAAAGCCCGCAAGCGAGGCCCGCAGAAACTGGCTGGGAATGACC
Source organism: Pseudodesulfovibrio senegalensis (assembly GCF_008830225.1). Classification (NCBI taxonomy): domain Bacteria; kingdom Pseudomonadati; phylum Thermodesulfobacteriota; class Desulfovibrionia; order Desulfovibrionales; family Desulfovibrionaceae; genus Pseudodesulfovibrio; species Pseudodesulfovibrio senegalensis. The sequence goes on along the minus strand of NZ_WAIE01000001.1, from coordinate 326,727 downwards.
ACCAGAAAAACACCGGCTCCGGCAAAGGCTTCCTGCGGATCGCTGGTCACGGCCAGTGCGTCGCTCAGGGCAACACCCGGCAAAAACGTTCTGTTTTCACCGCTTGTGCGGATATCGTCGACAACCTCGGGCTCGCGCGCCCACAACACGGTGTCGCGACCAGCCCCGGCCAGCATGCTTGCAAGGGCGGTACCCCAGGCCCCTGCGCCAAGCACTGCTATCTTCATAAAAATGGTTCTCCTGATTTGGAAATGAAACGTCCGGGCAGACTACCCGGCCACGGCGCATCTGGCAAGGCAAGGCAGGATCAAAACGGATTCCCCTGCCCCCGGATTCATCCGGCACATGCGGCAGAAAACCCAAAAAAACGCGCTCACGGCTTCTTTGCCCAAAGAATAAATACCGGATTCTGCGCCTTGAAACGCAAATCTCCGGCCAGCCGATCCGAGGCATTGGCCTGCAGCTGGGTGACCCCGAACTGCCAGCCCTGCTTTTCCATGGACGCACGCGCCTCCAGCAGGGTGTCCAGCAGGATGCAGTGCAGCACCATGCGCCCCCCGGACTTGAGACGGTCGCAAGCGGTCTGCAACAGGCCCGCACCCTGATTGGACTCGCCGCCAAGCCCGCCGCCGATGAAAATCCGGTCCGGATCGGGCAACGGCGCAAGGCAATCGGGCATGGTTCCATGCACCACCTCCACCATCCACGCCCCGGTGCGGCGCTGGTTCTCGCGAATCATGGCCGCGCGGGTCTTGTCGCGCTCCACGGCATACACATGCCCGGTACGCGCCAGATGCGAAGCCTCGATGGCCACGGACCCGCACCCGGCACCGAGATCCCAGACCACCGAGCACGGCTCCACGCCCAGCAGGGAAAGCCCGGCCGCGCGCACGGGCAATTTGGTAATCAGCCCACGCTGGTGCAGATAAAAATGATCGGGAATCCCGAGATGCAGCGTCAATTCCGGCGGATACTCCCGCTCCAGAAAAACGATATTCAGGGCCGAAAATTCCATGCCCCATGTTTCCTGAAGCCCGAGTTGACGCACCTGTTCCTGTTCGGTGCCGATATCCTCGAGCACGGTCATGAGAAAGCCGTCCGCGCCACGCTCCAGCATGGCCCGGGCCACTTCGGCCGGTCCGTTGTCGTGATCCGTGAACACGGCAATGGTGTCCGAATGCACCAACGCGGCAAAAAGCGGCGTGTAGTCGCTGCGCCCGTGCAGGGAAACAAAGGCGGTCCGCTCCCAGCTCACGCCGAGCCGAGCCGCGGCCAGCTGCACGGTGGTCAGCGAGGGCAAAACGCGCAGATTCTCGCGCCCCAACTCGCGGGCAAGAGCCTTGCCTATGCCGAAAAACAGCGGATCACCGTCCGCCAGCACCACCACGCGCCTGCCGGATTCCGCCACAGAGCGCACGGTTTCCAGCACCGCGGAAAGCGGCGAGGTTACGGCCAGCCGCTCGGCCTCCGGGCACCACACATGCGGACAGGCGTCCAGCAACCTGCGCCCGCCCACCACCAAAGCGGCGGACGACAGCATGTCGCGAGCCTCGGGCACAAGGGACAAATCGCCGGGGCGCAGGCCCAGCACCAATACGGGTTCCTTGAAGAACATGCGTTGTTCTACAATGTTACGGCCCGGTATGGAAGTAAATTCCGGCTCAAGGCACTCGCAACCTTGCCTTTGTGCGCCGGGCGGGTCACATATGCACGATGCACGCTCGAAAACACGAACGCGGCCTGTGGGCCTGGGCCATGTACGATTGGGCCAACGCCGGCTTCTGCACACTGGTGCAGACCTTCGTGTTCGCAGCCTATTTCACGCGCTCGGTGGCAGCGGATCAGGCCACAGGCACGGCCCTGTGGGGCAATACCATGGGCATCGCCGGGCTGTTCATCGGCGTTGGCGGGCCGCTGTTGGGCGCGCTGGCCGATTCCTCGGGCCGCCGGAAACCGTGGATCGGCGCGTTCACCCTGCTCTGCGTCTCGGCCACGGCCCTGCTCTGGTTCGTGCGTCCGGCGCAGGAATACGTGCTCCCGGCAATGGTACTGGTCTGCGTGGGCACCATCGGCTCGGAGTACGCCAACATCTTTTACAACGCCATGCTCCCGGACCTGACCGAACGTTCGCGCATGGGCCGCTGGTCCGGCTGGGGCTGGGGCATGGGCTATGCGGGCGGGCTGGTCTGCCTCGTGCTGGCCCTGTATGGCTTTGTGGACAAAAATGCGTTCATAAGCCTGCCCAGAACCAACGCCGAGCACGTGCGGGCCACCATGCTGCTTTCCGCGCTCTGGTATCTGGGGTTCAGCCTGCCCCTGTTCCTGAAAACGCCGGACACGCCATATACCGGACGCAGTCCGCGTCAGGCCGTGGGCAATGCCCTGCGCCAATTGCGCTCTTCATTGGTCCGGATCCGGGAATACAGGCATATTGCACTTTTCCTGCTGGCGCGCATGTTTTACAATGACGGACTGACAACCATGTTCGCCTTCGGGGGCATCTATGCGGCCGGGACCTTCGGCATGCCTGCCAGCGAGGTCATCCTTTTCGGCATCGGCCTGAACGTGACAGCCGGGCTGGGCGCGGCGTTTTTCGCATGGCTGGACGACACGTCCGGCCCCAAAACCGTGATCACGGGGGCGCTTCTGGGCCTGATCGGCTGCGGCCTGGCCATGCTCACGGTGCAGACCAAATTGATGTTCTGGATTTTCGGTCTGTTACTCGGTATATTCGTAGGCCCGGTGCAGGCATCCAGCCGCACGTGGCTGGCCCATGCGGCCCCGCCCGGGCTGCGCACCCAAATGTTCGGGCTGTTTGCGCTCTCCGGCAAACTGACCAGCTTTGCCGGCCCGCTGCTCGTGGGATGGCTCACACTGGCCTCCGGCAGTCAACGCGTGGGCATGGCCGCGGTCATTGCGCTCTTTGTTGCCGGATTTGCGCTCATGGCCATGGTGCCCCGGGCAAAAAACACACACCAAACCGTTCCAGGGAGGGACGACAATGCCTGATTTCCATCTTTTTCTGAATGACGACGAAAAGAAATATCTCAAGGAACTGGTCACAAAGTCCATCGCCGACCAGTTCGATGGCCGCGACGAATTGCCGGAAGCACCAAAATCCGAAGTGCTCAAGCGGACACTGGGCGCATTCGTGACCCTCAAGATCGACGGCCACCTCCGGGGCTGCATCGGCAATGTGCAGGGCACGGGCCAGCTCTTCACCACCATATGGGAAATGGCGCGCGCAGCGGCCTTTCACGATCCGCGTTTCCCGGCCCTGACCCGGGAGGAACTGGATAAGGTCGAAGTGGAAATCTCCATCCTCGGCCCGATTCAGGAATGCCATTCCCCGCACCAAATTCAGGTGGGCGTGCACGGCCTGATTGTTTCACGCGGAAACAAGAGCGGCCTCCTTCTGCCGCAGGTGGCCACGGAAAACGGCTGGAATTCTGAGACCTTCCTCGCCCAGACGTGCGCCAAGGCAGGCCTTGCCGCGGACGCATGGAACAAGGTCGGTTCCACCCTGTTCTGGTTCGAGGCCGTGGTTTTCTAGCATCAGGAAAAATAATCATTTTGCAGGCGATTGATTTCAGATATACGGGGTCTGTATTCAATCGTCTTTTTCCGTGCTCAAGGGGGAGTGCATCTGACAAAAGGAAAAGACAGGGATGGGGAAATCGTGCAAACTGCGCAAAAAATAGAACAAACGCAGTCAGTCAAGTCCTCGGACAAGAAAGTGTCCAAGATGGCCGGCGTGAACCTCGAACTCGCTCTCGGAAACGACCTCGTGGTCATGCTTCCGGGTCGTTCCGGCGGGTTTCGGGGAACCATCGTGGGGTTCGATCCCTACGAATACATCGTGGCCAACGTCCGGCTGCCCCAATCCGTGCGCGCCGGCCTGTCCTACCGGGATGAAATCGTCATCAAATACCTGCACGAAGGCACTGTTTACGGCTTCCGGTCCAACATCCTCAACCACATCACACGGCCCGCTCCGCTCATTTTCTTCGTCTATCCGGACAGCATAGAAAAGCTGGACCTGCGCCAGGCCTCGCGCTTCAACTGCAGCATCGACGGAACCGTATACACCATGGAAGGCAAGGGCTATGATTGCCTCATCCTCAACGTCAGCGAAACGGGCTGCATGGTGGCCGCGTCCGTGAACGCGCGCGACCCGCTTAACACCATCGACGTGGGCCAGGACATGCTCGTGGCCATGCAACTGGGCAATCTCGGCACGCTCAAGCTGCCCATTGCCGTGAAAAACGTTTCCAAGGAAAAGGGAACCCTCCGTTTCGGTTCCATGTTTCTGGACATAAACGAAGAAGAAAGGGAACTGCTCGTCAGGTACGTGGAAAAGATCGAGCGGCTCAGCCAATAGCCGCCGGACAGGGACTCGGGATGATAAAAAAGATCTCCGTGGACGAACTCGCACCGGGAATGGAAGTCGTTCAGCTCAGCGCAGACGTATGGCAACAACTTCCGTACCTGTACACCAAACCCGGCATCATCAAGGATGAGGCCGAGGTTCGACGCATTCGCGCCAAGGGTTTCCTGCAGGCCTTCATCAGGCTTGCCCCGGCCCCGGAGAACGCCCGGCTTTCCGACGAAGAGCGGCTTGAAAAGCTGCTGCGCACCCGCGAGGAGCACCTCAAACGCAAGCCCCGTGCCCCTTTTGTCAAAACCATTGAAAAAGCGCGCAAGGCATATGCCAAGGCCCTTGACCAGACCAAGCGGATCATCACGGATGTGAAAATGGGACGGCAGGTGGACTACCGTTCCTCGGCCGAAGCCCTGGACGGGGTCATCGAATCCGCCATCCAGAACGCCGACACCATCGTCTGCCTGTCCAAGCTCTCACGCTATGACTCCTATACCTATTCCCACAGCATCAACGTGGCGGCCATCGCCGTTGTTTTCGGGGAATACGTCGGACTTTCACGCGAGGAACTGACCACGCTGGGCGTTGCGGGCATGCTGCACGATCTGGGCAAGACCGCCATCTCCAACAGGATCATCAACAAGCGGGGTCGACTGACCCGCAGCGAATTCGAGGAAATCAAGAAGCATCCGGTCTACGGGCTGAACATCCTGAAAAAAGCCAGGGAAATGCCGCCGGCCGTGTTGCGCGCCGTGGAGGAGCACCACGAAAAATTCAACGGTTCCGGCTATCCGCACGGCCTTTCCAAAGACGACATCAGCGTATTCGGACGCATACTGAGCATGGCCGACGTATACGACGCCCTGACCAGCGACCGTTCCTACAAGAACGCCATTCTGCCCAACAAGGCGCTGGCCATCATGTACGGCATGCGCGACCAGGATTTCAGCGCCCGGGAGGTACAGCTGTTCATCAAATGCCTGGGCATCTTCCCGTCCGGCAGTTTGGTGCGGCTGAGCACAGGCAATTACGGCGTGGTCTTTGAAAGCAACCCGGAAAAGCCCCTGCTCCCCAAGATCAAGGTCATTCTGGACGAGGATCTGAGCCCGATTCCGGCAAAGCTGGTGGATCTGGCCGTTCCGGACAACGGCAGCGCACTGAAGATAGTTGATTGTGCCGACCCGGCGCAGTACCAGATCAACCTGCGCCCCTATTTTCATTCACGCGAGGAACGGCCCCCGCTGGAAGGCATGGACTGAACCGGTCCCGCCTGCACGACACGAAAAAAGGACGACTCATCCATGGAATACGATATCTGGATCGCATTGTTTGCACTCATGGGCGTGTTGCTCATCATCCGCACGATCATGAACAAAACCAACAAGCGGACGGTCATGCGCGTGAACCCGGAGACCGTCAAGGCGTCCAAGGACATCATCCTGCGGGTCCTGCCGCTGGTAGAGGACGATTCGGACTCCCTGCGCGGCATCCACGTGCTGCCCTGCGACAAGGAACGCGTCAAGAGCGCGGCCAAGGTCATGGCCTACTGCTTCAACCGCAACAGCCAATACGAAGAACTCGCCCGCGTGCGCCGGTGCTTCGTGAATCTGGCCCGTTTTCAGGACGATACGCTGGACGAGGAAGAACGCGTGCGTCTTGCCGAACGCGAACAGAAACAGCTGACCCGGGAAATCGACACCTATCTGGCCAAACACTTCGGCTGATCAACCGTCATCCGGCCTCTTTTCCCTGCTCCCGCAGGCGGTCGAACTCCCTGCGCAACCGGGCCATGACGTGCTCGTAGCCGCCCGGCGAATGGGGCACCGTGCATCCCGTGCAATCCTTGATGCCCTCGCTGGTCCTGCCCGGGTTGCCACCGCAATCCTCCAGAAAATACAACGGACAAAAACAGAAAAGACAGTTGAATTCTTCCGGGTCAACGCCCTTGTGGCAGGGAAAATACTTGCAATCCCTGTTGCAGAAAAAACGGTGGCTGTTGCTCATGGGCGCCATGTTCCGGCTAGTCGAAGGTTATGGTCGAAGACGGCCTGTCGCAATCCCCTGCCTTGGGGAATTCGTTGAACGGAAACGGTTTGGCGTTTTCATTCAGCGTGGAATAACGCAGCAGCCGGTAGGCAAAGCAGGAAAGGCGGTTGGAAAAACGGCGCAACGGCTCACTGTTTTTGCGGGCGATGAGCATGTACACGAACTGGAAAAGCACGGAAGCCTGCACGAGGAGCCGCACCAGCTCGAACACCAGCAGGCAGACGAGGGTGATCAGAAAACGCTTGAGAATGACAATGCGATCCACGTTGATTTCAATGGGCATGAGATTACTCCCTGTTGGCAATCGTTTTGCGATGTTTGCAACGACCGGGCATGGGCACGACCAATGCAAACAGTATTTCGTTATCGGGCGTGTTGCAACCGTCGTCGTCCGGAAAACGAATCCAAGCGTCCATCCGTCAAACAGGAAAATCAAAGCCCGGACAAAAACTTCACCCACAATTTGCGCGTTCTCGGCCCGTCGAATTCGCAGAAGTAGATCTTCTGCCACGTACCAAGCTGGATGTTCCCGCCTTCCACAATGACAAGCTGATCACAGCCGAACATGGATGACTTGATGTGCGCGTCCGAGTTGCCCTCGGCGTGGTGGTAGTCGCCGCGATGCGGCACCAGTTTGCGCATGTTGACCAGAATGTCGCGCACGACGTCTGGATCAGCTCCTTCATTGATGGTCACGGCCCCGGTGGTATGCGGGCAGTACAGCAGCAGCGCGCCGTCGGACCAGCCGTTTTCGCCGATCATGCGCCGAACCGCGCCCGTAATGTCCACCATCGCCTCGCGGTCATGGGTCTGAACCTGCATGGTCTCCATGAACACTCTCCCTGAAATATCGATTTTGCCGCACTAGCCCCGGCACATGTGCCGGAAATCCGGATCATAGAGTAACGACCTGGCCGAGCCGAAGTCCTCGCCCCCCTGCCCCGGCAGCACCAGAAACACGGTCTGCCGCGTAAAGCCGTTCCTGCGTGCGGTATGTGCCAGCCCATCCAGCGTTGTCTCGGCCATGCGTTGCTCGGACCAGCCCACACGGTAGGCGGCCAGCACCAGCGTGGACCCGGGCATGCCGCCTTCCAGCAACGCGGACTGCACGCCCTCGGGGTCGCCCGCCGAAAGATAGATACACATGGCGGACCGGCTGCGCGCCAGTTCACGCAGATGCTCGCGCTCCGGAACCGGAGTTCTGCCCTCAAGACGCGAAAAAATGAGCGTTTGGGTCACCTCCGGCACGGTGAACGAACGCCCGGCAGCGGCAGCGGCCGCAAATCCGGCCGTGACGCCGGGCACGATCTCCCACGCCACGCCCGCCTCGTCCAACAGTTCGGCCTGTTCGCGCACCGCGCCGTACAAGGCCGGATCGCCCGTATGCACGCGGGCAACCATGCCGCCCGCTGCAACGGTTTCCATGATCAGGGCGTGGGTCTCCCGCAGGTTCAGGGGCGCGGAATTTTCCACGCGCGCGCCCTGCTTTGCGCAGGCCACCACATCCCTGGGCACCAGCGAACCGGCGTAGAGCACCAGATCGGCCTCGGCCACCAACCGCTGGCCGCGCACGGTGATCAGCTCGGGGTCGCCCGGACCGGCTCCTATGAAGTATACTTGCGTCATGTCCATGTCTTACCAGAACTCCTCCCGGATGAGTACACCCACGCCACCCGGATAATTCATCCCTTCGGGGAGCAGGGCGCTGCCCTGCAGCCGCAAGGGACACGTCCCTTGACCCTGTTGTGTCGCGCATCCTGCGGATGCGCGACGGATGATGAAAGGAAAAATAAAACGTTCCTTCAATCCTTACAAACAACTGCGGCCCGTCCTGCACAGGCAGGGCGGGCCGCAGCGATAAAAAGTTTTGGAGGAGGGGTTTGGGGAGGACCCTTTTTCAAAAGGGGCCTCCCCAACTCGTCCTTCTCGAAATACGCTTCTAAAAACCCTCTTCCAGCGGCGGCCAGACAAGGGCGCAACAGGACGGCTCCACATCAGCGCGCGGTGCGTCAGCCAGCGGAATCCCGGCGACCTTCAGATGCACATGGCGTCCCTGAATTTCCAACCGGTCCTGTGCCAGCCAGTTGATGGCCTGCGGAAAAACGCGATGCTCCAGCTTGAGAATCCGCGGCCCGAGCTCGTCACCGTCTTCGCCCGCATTGCAGGGCACGGCGGCCTGAATAATGACCGGACCGTGGTCCATTTCTTCGTCCACGAAATGCACGGTGCACCCGGAAATCTTCACGCCGTAGTCTGCGGCGTCGCCCTGTCCGTGCACGCCCGGAAAACTGGGCAACAGGGCAGGATGAATATTCAGCACCCGGTCCGGAAACGCGGCCAGCAGTTCGTGCGTGACGATGCGCATGAACCCGGCCATGACCACGGCACCATGCGGTGCGCTCACGCCATGGTCGTGAATGGCCTTGACCATGGCACGGTCGAAATCCTCGCGGGTGCGGTAATCCTTGTGCGAAAGCACCAGCGTTGGGATGCCATGGTTGCGGGCGCGCTCCAGCCCGAAGGCCCGTGCACGGTTGGAGACGACCAGCTTTATCTCGGCGTCCAGAACGCCTTCTTCTATCGTGTCGATAATGGACTGGAGGTTGGACCCTCCTCCGGAAACCAGTACGGCTATGGGCAGCGGCATGAGTGCTCCTTCGTCAGGATGCGGCCCTGAACCGCAACCCCGGCTTGGTGATGTCGAACTTGTTCGGCTTCTTTTGCAGGAACTTTTTGACCTTGTCCACATGCCATGGCGCGGGACCAAGGGTTCCGGCCAGCACGTCCCACACATAAAGCACATCGTCGACACGCCGCACGACAAAGAATACCCGCTTCACGAGTTCGCGATGATCCCCGGCCTGCACCACAAATTCCGGAAAAGCCAACACATGCAGAGACGTGTCCGGAACCCGCGAAGCAATACATTCGCCGCCGTACACTTCCGCGCCGTGATGCAAAACAGCACTCACGCCGCCGGAAGCCTCGCCCTTGCAAAGGGTCAATTCCGGCAAGCCGGTTTTATCGAAACGCTCTCCCTTGGCCGGGATGTATTCGTACACACCAAGCCATGCATCGGGAAAACCCCGCGAAGCGTCAAAAACAACCACATCCTCCACCGTGGCCGGCAAACAGCCGCACAGCAAGGCCAAGGCAAGCACTAAAAAGAATCGAAATCTTTTCATATCAGATAATTGCATATTTCAAAAAGTAATGATTCCTACACAGAATCAGCATCATGATGCTTCCAAATCCGGGGGAGCACAAAAGGGGTGGCATTGCGATATCGGTCATACTCCTCGCCGAACCGCGCACGCAGTTCCCGTTCTTCCACAAAACGATGGTACAGCCCGCCGAGCACAAAGGTGAACAGCAGGGCACAGATCCCGGTGACCAGCGAAAACAGGGCCGTCCCCAACCCCAGCACATAAATCATGATCGCCAACTGCATGGGGTTGCGACAATAGCGAAACGGTCCGTGCGTAACCAGTCGTCGCGTCGGCGCCAACGGGGCCGGGGTTCCGTCCGCAGAAAACCACATGACCAGCGATGCCCATGCGGCCAGGGCTATGCCCAGCAAAGCCAGCACCCAGCCAAGAACCGGAATCGGCGTCACGAACACGGCGCGAAAAACCTGCACCAGCCAATGCGAAGCCCAAAGGACCAGCCCGGAAAATACCACCAGGAAAAACGACGCGCCCACGATCAGAACCAGAAACCTGTACTGCGCCGAGCGTTCCCGCTGGCTCAAGGAAACAAGCAGATCAATATACTTCATGGCTGCCTCGCTTGCTTTAAAATAATTATATACATTTCGCATAGCATCATTTCAGGCGCAAACGCCAGCCCTTGCCCGGCGGCACGGTCAAAAAAGCCCGTCCGGCCGCACCGGACGGGCTCACAACTTCATCAGGCTTCGATCAAAACGTCCGTGATCAGTCCTTGAGCAATTCCTCAACCAGTCCGGGAATGGTGTACTCCTCGGGGCGCACGGCTACGGTAAACCCGTATTCATGCACTGTTTTGGAGGTGATCGGCCCGATGGACGCGATCTTCACACCTTCATAGGTCTTGAATTCCTCGGGCGGCATGAGCTCGAAAAAGTTCTGCACCGTGGAGGATGAGGTGAAGGTCACATACTGGACCTTGCCCGCCTTCATGGCCTCGCGCACCGCGTCCACGTCCGAACCGGCCATACGGGTTTCGTACACAGGCAAAACCTGCACGTCGCACCCGGCCTCGCTCAATTTCTCGGGCAGTATCTCCCGGGCCACGCGGGCGCGCGGGATGAGCACCCGGCTGCCCTGAATACCCTTTTTCAACAGGCCGTCCACAACATGCTCGGCCACGTATTTTTCGGGAATGAAATCCGGGTTCACGCCTTTTTCCCGCAAGGCATCCGCCGTGGCCGGGCCGATGGCCGCCACCTGAATGCCCCCGAGAATGCGCGTGTCCAGCCCAACGGTTTCCATCTGTTCCCAAAAGAATTTCACGCCGTTGACCGAGGTGAACACCAGCCAGTCGTACCCGGCCAGACCGAGTATGGCGGTCTCCACATCCGCGTAATCGTCGATGTGCTCAACGGAAATGGTCGGAAATTCATACACGCACGCGCCCTTGGCGCCAAGAATGTCCACAAGCCCGCTGGCCTGCTCACGCGCGCGGGTGACCACGACGCCCTTGCCCAGCAGCGGTTTCTTCTCGAACCAGTTCAATTTGTCGTGCAGGGAGCAGACACCGCCAACAACGATGATGGACGGGGCTTTGAATCCGCGCTCGGCAGCGTCGGCGGCCACGTTTTCCAGCGTGGAGACCATGCTCTGCTGGGTGCAGCGCGTGCCCCAGCGCACCAGCGCCACCGGGGTCTCCGGGGCGCGGCCGTTGTCCATGAGATTCTTGGCGATCATGGGCAGGTTCTTGACGCCCATGTAAAAAACCAGCGTGGAGTTGGACTGGCCGTACACGGCCCAGTTGTGGCCGGATTTCTCCTTGGTGGGGTCTTCATGCCCGGTGATGAAGCAGACCGACGTGGTGTGGTCGCGGTGCGTGACCGGAATACCGGCATACGCGGGCGCGGCAACGCCTGCGGTGATGCCCGGGACCACCTCGAAATCGATGCCCGCTTCCACCAGTTCCTCGGCTTCTTCGCCGCCGCGGCCAAACACGTAGGGATCGCCGCCCTTGAGCCGACAGATGTCCTTGCCCTCGCGCGCCTTTTCAATGATCAACTCGTTGATCTTGTCCTGCGGCAGGGTATGGTCGCCGCCCTTCTTGCCCACATACAGGATTTCACAATCCGGCTTGCACCATTTCAGAAAATCCTTGTTGGCCAGGTAATCGTAGATCATGACATCGCAGGTCTCGATGACCTGCTTGGCGCGAAGAGTCAGAAGGCCCGGATCGCCCGGCCCGGCTCCAACGAGAAAAACTTTGGACATATGTTTGCCTCCGGCGGCCAAGGAACCTTTTGAAAACGGTTCCTTGGAACCTCCAAAACTTTTTATCAGGCACCTTCGGTGCCGCACTCCTCATATCCCCTCACCGCGAAGCAGTACCCAAAAAAATTGGAGGGAGGGGTCCGGTGAGGGGACCTTTTACAAAAGGTCCCCTCACCGGCTCCTGCAATGCCTTTATCCCATGACGCTCCGGAGCCGCTCCTGCAGCTCGGTGAGCTTGGTCTTCTTTTCTTCCATCTCGGCCTGCTTGGCCTTTTCCTTTTCCACCACGTCGGCGGGTGCGTTGTTCACGAACCCGGGGTTGGCGAGCTTCTTGGTCACGCCCACAAGCCCCTTGTCGATCTTGGCCATTTCCTTGTCCAGCCGCGCCAGCTCGGCGTCAAAGTCCACCACGCCTTCAAGGGGCACGTAGATTTCGTTGCCCTGTACCACAGTGGAGCCGGATGCCTTGGGCCCCTGCACGTCCGGGCCGATTTCCACGCTTTCCAGACGGGCCAGCGATTTGATCAAGTCGGCGTTGGCTTCCAGCACGGCCTTGTCCGCATCGCCGGCGGTCTTCACCAGCAGATTCAACCTGCGCGCAGGCTCGATGACCAGCTCGGTGCGGATGTTGCGCACTCCGGAAACAACGCCCATGAACAATTCCATCTCGGCCATGGCCGCGTCGTTGCGCAGGCCGGGCCGCATGTCCGGATACGCCAGGGTGGCGATATCCTCGCTGCGGTCGTCACCTTCGGGCCTCGGCAGCGCGGACCATATCTCCTGCGTGATGAACGGCGTCACCGGATGCAGCATGACCAGCGTTTCGGAAAGAACGGTCCACAGCACGCGCTGGGTCATGGCCTTGGCCTGCTCGTCCTCGCCGTACAGCGCGGGTTTGATCATTTCCAGATACCAGTCGCAGAATTCGGACCAGATGAACTTGTACAGGGTCTGGGCGATCTCGTTGAAACGGTATTCACGCGTGGCGCGGGCCACCTGTTCCTTGACCTCGTCCAGACGATGCAGAATCCACTTGTCCGCAAGGGATTCGGCCTTGGAAACATCGGCGGCGGGAACGGTTTCCGGCAGGTTCATGAGCGCGAACCGGGCCGCGTTCCAAATCTTGTTCATGAAATGCCGATACCCTTCGATGCGCTGTTCCGAGAGCTTGATGTCCCGGCCCATGGCCGCGAACGAGGTCAGGGTGAAACGCAGGGCATCGGCCCCGTATTTGGAAATCATGTCCAGCGGGTCGATGACGTTGCCCGTGGACTTGGACATCTTCTTGCCGTGCTCGTCGCGCACCAACGCATGAATGTACACGTGGTGGAACGGCACTTCCTCCATGAATTCCAGCCCCATCATCATCATGCGCGCCACCCAGAAAAACAGGATGTCGAACCCGGTGACCAGACAGGAGGTGGGGTAATACTTGGCCAGCTCGGCCGTGTCTTCGGGCCAGCCCATGGTGGAAAACGGCCACAGCGCGGACGAGAACCATGTATCCAGAACGTCTTCGTCCTGCACGATGTTTGCGCTGCCGCACTTGGAGCAGGTGGTGGGATCGTCCATCTCCACGATGATCTCGCCGCACTCCTGACAGGTCCACGCGGGAATGCGGTGGCCCCACCATATCTGGCGGGAAATGCACCAGTCGCGAATCTCGTCCAGCCAGTTGTAGTAGGTCTTGCTCCAGCTTTCCGGATAAATCTGCGTACGCTCGGGAACCGCGGCACGCGCCTTTTCGGCCAGCGGCTTCATGGAAACGAACCACTGGGTGGAAACATGCGGCTCGATCACGGACTTGCAGCGGTAGCACACGCCCACCTTGTGGTCGTGCTCGGCCACCTCCACGAGAAGTCCCTGCGCCTCAAGGTCCGCCACAACGGCCTTGCGCGCTTCGTCCTTGTGCATGCCCCGGTATTTTTCCGGGGCGTTCTCGTTCACGTAGCCCTTCTCGTCCAGAATGGGCAGCACCTGCAGATCGTGCTTGCGGCCCAGTTCCCAGTCGTTCATGTCGTGGGCCGGGGTCACTTTGAGACAGCCGGTGCCGAACTCGATGTCCACATAGCGGTCGCCGATGACCGGCAACTCGCGACCCACCAGCGGCAGGATGACCGTGGAACCGATGTATTTGTTGAAACGGTCGTCGTCCGGGTTCACGGCAACGCCCGTGTCGCCCAGCAGGGTTTCGGGGCGCGTGGTGGCGATGATCAGGTCGCCGGAACCGTCGGCCAGCGGGTATTTGATGTGCCAGAGGTTGCCGGGCTTGTCCTCGTGCTCGACTTCGTCGTCGGCAAGGGCGGTGTGGCAGCGGTTGCACCAGTTGATGATGTAGTCGCCCTTGTAGATGAGCCCCTTCCTGTACAGCTCCACAAAAACCTTGCGTACGGCCTTGGCGCGCTGGTCGTCAAAGGTGAACGCCTCGCGGGACCAGTCCACGGACGCGCCCATGCGCCGGATCTGGCTCAGGATATGGTCGCCCTTTTCCTTTTTCCATTCCCAGACGCGCTCGATGAATTTCTCGCGGCCGAGGTCGTCGCGGGTCTTGCCCTCTTCCTTGAGCTGGCGTTCCACCACGTTCTGGGTGGCAATGCCCGCGTGGTCCGTACCCGGAATCCACAGCACGCTTTTGCCCTGCTGACGGTTGAAACGGCAGAGAATATCCTGCAGCGTCAGGTTCAGGGCGTGGCCCATGTGCAATACGCCCGTGACATTGGGCGGCGGGATGACAATGGAATACGGATCATTTCCATCGTTGACATCGGGAGCAAAGGTTTTGTCCTCTTCCCAGTGATTTTCCCATTTTTCTTCAACGTCCCAAGGCTCATACCCCTTGGCCAGCGTCGGTCGACTCATCGATTTCTCCTTGCAAATATCCCTAAAGAACGCCATTTCACTTGAAAACGGCGCCTGAAATTTCCTGTTGCGCTTGCCTCTGCAGGCAGCCCTTGTTAGCGTGCCGAATACCCTCTTTGAGAGATCACGATATGTCAAGCATCCACATATATTGGGACGAATCGCATTTCTGGGGCCTCATGGCCCAGCGGGCACTGAAGCACTGGGGCATTCCCCACCGGCTCGTGCGCGCCGAAGAGATAGCCCAAGGCGCGCTGGCTGGCAAGCTCGACGGGGAAATCCCGCGCGTGCTCTTGGTCCCGGGCGGCCGTGCCCGCGGCAAACGGGACAGGCTCGGCCCGGCCGGAGAACAGGCTCTTTGGCACTATGTGGAAAGCGGCGGCACCTATATCGGCTTTTGCGGCGGCGCAGGCCTGGCCCTGCGCGACAATCTCGGCCTCTGTCCCTGGCGGCGAAGGCCGTTTTCCGACCGGCTGCAACATTTCCTTTCCGGCCACATGCACGTAGACCTCAACGCCGACGATCCGCGCGTTCCCTCCGAGCTGGGCAGCGAAGCGCTGATCCCGGTCTGGTGGCCCGGCCAATTCTACGAGCAGGACAACGGGGTCAAGGTGCTGGCATCCTACCGAACGCCGGGACCGGACTTCTGGGTGGCGGACATCTGCCTCAAGACCCTGCCCAAGGGCACGCTCACGGACTGGGAGAACCTTTACGGCATCCGCCTGAAACCGGACTTCCTGAACGACACCCCCAGCCTGATACGCGGCAATTGCGGCAAGGGCGAATATATCCTCAGCTACGCGCACCTGGAAACACCGGCATCGCCGCAGGCCAACCTTTGGCTGGCCAGCCTGCTGGGCGAACTGCTCGAAATCACCCCGAACACCACGACCCTGCCCGCGTGGGATGTGGCCGGACGGCCCGTGGTGTGGGACAACAGCGTTCTTTCCCAGGCCCGAAGCAGCCTGGAATCCATCATAGAAACCGGCCTGCAGCACTTCCTGCTCTTCTGGCGGACGCCATGGCTGCTGGGCTGGCGCAGAGGCATACCGGGCGCGGGCATCAACAGCCTGTATTCCATGATCTGCGAAGCTCAGGCAGCGCCCCCGACACCGCAGGCCGAACAATTCTGGCAACAGGAATCCGCAAAATTCGAAAAGGCCGTGAAACTGCTCCATGAAGGACTGACCGGTTATCTGCTCGCCGAACGGCTGGCCATGACCGTCTACCACTCCGGCCCCTCCTCCCTTGATCCGGACGTGCTGGCCAACCAACGCGCCGCCCTGTTCGGCAAACCCGCCCACCCGGGCGGCATATACGCAGCCATCGCCAATACGCTGGAAACCCTGCATTGGCATCTTCAGGGTCTACCCTGAACATTTTCCCCACCCTTCCCCATGTTGCACTCAAGAGCGCAAACATGATACAAATGCCATTCGTAGAGGGGATTCCGGGGTTACGATAACGGTAATCAAACAGGCTTTTCCTTTTTTTCCACACAGCGGCACAGCTGTGGAAAAATCTGTTTGGAATGGGGTATTCATGACAGACGAAACCTGCACACCCATTGACGGCCAGGAAGCACGGACTTCCGAAGCCGACGCAAAGTTTCGTTTCTGCCTGTCCGAAGACGGCATGAAGCTGGGCGTCAGCCGCTACCAGCCCCCTTCAAACAACGGCGCTCCCCCCAGCACCGAACTCATCAAAAAACAGGTGGCCGAAGCCGGCGTAACCCTGCCCGTGGACGAAGATGCCGCGCAAAAGGTGCTGGCATGCATTGAATCCGGCAAGGATTTCAAAGGCATCGCACTGGTACGTGGCATCGAGATGCAGGAGCCGCAGGACGCCTCTTTCGAAAAAAAGGGCGATCTGAATTTCCCGGTCTTTCCCGGCGACTGTTTTGCGGTCAAGACCCCGCCCGTGGCGGCCAGAAATGGCCAGACCATCAACGGCGTCGTCACCAAGCCGAAATCCACGAAAAAGCCGAAAGACATCACCATCACGGTCGGGGAAAACTGCGAGTTCAACCCATCGGACGGCTCGTATACCGCCACGGTTTTCGGCATGGCCCGGGTTCGGGACGACAAAATTCAGGTGGACCCGTTGCTGCGCGTGGACAAGGACAACATCACCATCTCCTGTACCATTTTCCATCAGGATTTTTCCGGCAAGCCCATTTCGGTTTCCCAGATCGAAAAAGAGCTGCTGGACCTCGGTGTGGTCATCGACATGGAGCTGGAAGAGATGGACCGCGCCCTGCGCAAGGCCAGCATCGGCAATGAGCCGGTCAAGGACGTGCTCGTGGTGCGGGGCCGCCACCCGGTCAACGGCAAGGACGGCTGGCTGGAATACCTTGTCAGCACCCGGGAGCAGACCGGCACCGAAGACGAGTCCGGCAGGCTCGATTTCAAGGACCGTGGCGCATACCCCTCGGTAGACGAGGGACAAACCGTGGCCCGGCTGCACCCGCCCACCAAGGGTCAGGGCGGCATCGACATCTTCGGCAAGACCGTTCCTGCCAACGAGGGCCGCGAACTTTTTATTCACCTTGGCGAAAACGTCATCCTGCTGGAAGACGAAATAACCTTTCAGGCCACGGCCCGCGGCATTCTGGTCATGGAACGCAACACCCTGTCCGTTTCCGAATGCCTCGTGCTCTCGGGCAACGTGGATATGGGCACGGGCAACGTGCGTGTGGACACGGGGTCCGTGAAGGTGCTGGGCAACGTGCAGGCCGGTTTCGAAGTCCGTGCGCCCAAGCACGTTGTGGTGGGAGGCTCCATTGAAAGCGCCACCGTGGTCACGGGCGGCAACGTGGAGGTTTCCGGCGGCATTCTCATGCCGGACGGCGGACTCGTGGAAGGCGGCGACGTTATCACTTCCTACATGAACAACGGCCGCGTGCTGGCACACGGCAACATCGTCTTCAAGAACGAAATCTCCAATTCCAACATACAGGCCTTCGGCAAGATCATCGCGGAAAAGGGAAAGGGCATCATCCAGGGCGGGACCAGCCTGTGTTCGCGGGGCATGACCGTCAACGAACTCGGCTCCGAACTCGGAGTCAAGACCGTGGTAGGCATTAACCTGAGCACCGAGGACGACCTCGACCTGATCAAGGAACGCAAGCATCTGGTCAAGGAACTCAACAAGATCGACAAGATTCTGGGCAAGGGCGATCCCCGCGACATCCTTACCCGCACCCCGGCCGACAAACGCGAAGCCGTGGTCAAAATCATCAAGCACCGCATGAACGTTTCCAAACGGTACAAAAACGTGACCGAAGAGCTGACCGAAAAGGCCGACATGCGCCAACAGGAACTGGCAGGCATCAGCATCAAGGTCATGCGCACCATTCATGCCGGCGTGATCATCAAGATGGGTGGCCAGACCGTGCAGGTCAAAAAGACCATGGACAGGACACAGATTCACTGGAACCAGGACGAACGAAAAATCAGCTTCGGTCCTCTCTGATACCCTTTTTTCTTGGCCTTCTGTAACCACCTCGTTGCGATGCACGACAAAAGGCACAGGAAAGGGTATTGTTGTTTTCGGCGAATAACCAACCGAAGCGAGAAGGGATGACCGGGAGACACGACCGGAGCGACAGCCAAGCGATTCAGCGCGTTCTGGACGGCGATGTGAATGCATTCGAGGTTCTTGTGAACAGATACCAGAACCACGCGGCACGCATCGTGGGCAACCACGTACCTCACGCCCGGGTCTCCGAGGTTGTGCAGACGGTTTTCATCAATGCCTTTCGTTCGCTCAAGACCTACCGGGGCGACAAACCCTTTCAGAATTGGTTATCAAGAATCAGCGTACGCTGCTGCTATGATTTCTGGCGCGAGGAATACCGCAACCGGGAAACCCCGGTCAGTTCGCTGGCCAAGGAATCGCACGACCTGCTCGAGCACCTCGGCACAGGCCGTGCCCAGGAAGTATTCGAGGCCAAGAGCAGCCACGAAGAGGCCGTCCGCATTCTGGACTGGGCGCTGGAGCAACTTTCGCCCGAAGACAGGATGGTCGTGACCCTCACCTCGCTGGAAGAAAAATCCGTGGCCGAAGCAGCCGAACTGCTCGGCTGGACCAAGGTAAACGTCAAGGTCCGGGCACACCGTGCCCGCAAGAAACTGAAAACCATCATCGAACAGGCAAACTGAATGGAGGGGAGACCATGAAGTTTCAAATGAATGATCTGATGCAGGCCCTCCGGGCCATCCACCGCTCCCGCCCCGAGCCGGAGCACGACCCATGGCTCGCGGGCTCCATCATGGCTGCGGTCAGGGAGCTGGGCCTGCCGCTGGACACCCGGTTCATGCGTCTGGCCCTGCCCATTTCGGCTGTTGCCTGCGTCGGTGCGGCCCTGCTCTTTGCCGTGAGTTCCACCACGCCAAGCGGCTCGGAAGGCCAGCTGATGAGCTATGCCATGGGCGATCCCAGCGGAGTGATCGTTCTTGCCAATTTCGGAATGTAGGTCGGAGGATGCCATGCGCTTGAAATACGGTTGGAAACTCTGGACCGCGGTGGTGCTGCTGTTTTTCGCAGGGGTTCTCGTGGGCGCGAGCGGGGCGCGCTATTACTTTCTTGAAACCCGCCAGTTCATGCAACCGCCGGACTCCCCCGAGCATGTGCGTGAACAGATACTCGACCGCATGGACAGGAAACTGGATTTGCGCCCCGATCAACATGACGCCATTGCGCAGTATATTCAGGAGACAATGGAAAAAGGCCGCCTGATCATGGACCGCTTCGAACCGCAGATGGATGCCAACATCCAGGAGCAGTACCAAAGAATCATGAACGTGCTCGATCCGGACCAGCAACAGGAATTCAAGAAAATGCATCAACGATTCGAGCATCGACGCAAACGATTCCGCAGACCGTTCCATTCCGGCCACAGGCCCGGTCATGGCCCCGGTTCCGGCATGCGCCAGCGGCCCTGCAACTGACCATATTCCCGGCCACGGTCTTCCCCGGCCCGGAATGCGAGCACGCCGCCATCCTATGGCATAAGCTCCGCATCCGGGCCGTTTTCATGGGGATGCCGATTCGTTCATACTGCTGACCGGGCCATTCCTTGCCCTGCATCAAGAAACATCAGGATTCATCAAGATGCCCCGCAGGCGTAACTCTTTCGTGTATGGTGACGACGTCAGTTTGAGAGCGGCGGTCCCTGCCGTCGCTTGCGAACCCACCCTAATCCCTTCTTCCCCGCAGCCCCGCTTTCCTGGCGGGGCTCACTTTTTTGCAGGGCGCACACACCTCCAACGCGGCGCGCAAAAAAATGCACCCAACCTGTAACCGCACCCGAAACAGGCGCGACACAAGTAGTAAGCGATCGCAACAAACCAATCACAAGGAGCACACAATGAAAAAATACCATATCGCCATTCTGGCATCGATTCTCGTTCTGTCATTTGGCAGCCTCGCCTTTGCCCGCCACGGCGGATTCGGCGGCGGCCCCATGGGTGGTCAGGGCGGCCCGGGAATGCATGGTCCCATGATGCTGATCCGCACGCTGGAACGACTTGACCTGACCAAGGTGCAAAAGTCCAAAATCGCCATGCTGCTCAAGACCGACATTGATAAGAACAGCAAGAACGCTGCACCCATGCGGGAAGAAATGCAGGCCCTGCGTCTTGCCGTTCTCGAAGGTGACAAGAACAAGGTGCGCAAGCTCAGCCAGACCATGAGCAAGAAGCACGAGGCCATGATGCTGGACCGTACCCAACTCATGAACAATGTCCGCGCCGTGCTCACCCCTGAACAGTCCAAGCAACTGGTTGAACTGACCAAAATGCGCATGGACTGCTTCAATAACATGCGCAGGAACAACTGCCCGCAGTTCGGCCAGGGTTCCGGTTACGGACAAGGACAAGGCTACGGAAAGGGCTATGGATTCCATGGTCAGGGACAGCGCCGCGGACAGGGAATGGGCTATGCAGGCCAGCGTGATGGCCGCTGCCCCGTGTCCGTGGAAGCATGGATTGACGCCAACATGTAGGCGGCAGCGATAAAACACAAAAAACGGCGCACACCATCCGGTGTGCGCCGTTTTTTGTTCCATGCGAAAGTAATAATCGGGCCTGTATCGGCAAGCCCGACGCCTTGCCATGACAACCCAAAAACAATCCGCAGGCGGACAAGAAAGGTTCGAGGGCAAGGCGCAAAAAAGGGTCAGGGCCGACGCGTACAACACGTACGCGAGGATGTGATACTTTTGCGGCAACGAAGCGATCGGGCCTGTATCGGCAGCCTGCGCCTAGCCCTTGCGGTCAACCAACGCCCCGCCGCCCCAACCGATAAATTCGTCCAATGAACGTTCATCGCTTTCCACCACGTCGAGCAATTGACTGTCCCGTTCCAACTCCAGTTCGGTTCTGGGCGACGGCTTGCCGTAGATGGGGTCGGTAATGGACTCCGGATTGATGAGCAGTGAATCCACGCCCGCGTCCAGAGCGTCCGTGGTCAGGCGCATCCATTCGGGCAAAAGCCCGTCCTCGTCGTCCAGCAACGTGGACTGGACCCGTTCCGCGTCCGCGCCCAGCGCCGTGTAGAAATCGTCGTGCGACAGCCACAAAAGCCCGTCCGTGCCCTCCTGCAGGCCCGCAAAACGGGCATCGGCATCGTGGAGTTCATACGGCTCGCGCCATGTCTCGCCCACGTCCTCGCGCAGCAGTTCCGCGTTGTCCCGCATCACGGAATACACGGCGTTGAACGAGGTCACGATGTCCGAAAGGGAATGTTGCATCTGCTCCATGGAATCCACCACGGCCATGGGCAGGGCCTCGGAAAATCCCTGCTCCACCTCCACGCTCACCCGGCCATAATCCAAATCCACAGGACCGACCGCGCGCGTGAAACGATCGCCGTCCACATGCAGTTCCGAATCCCTGCCGGGCTGGGCCGTGCGCAGGCCGAGCGCTTCCATGGCTCCGCCCGAATCGCCCGCAGTCAGGGACAACCGGTCGCCCAGCTTGGGAGAAAGCGCCTCGAAATACAATCCAGCACCTTCGATGGTTTCACCGGCCACCAACTCGGAAGGCATGTCATAAGTACGAACTCCGGCACTGAAACGATTCTGTGCGGCTCCGGCCGCATCGGCCACCTTGCCCAGCACGTCCTTCCATGTGTCGTCTTCGTTCACGGAAAACGAAAAGCTGCCGGAGCTCTCGCCCATGGCCCAGTTCACGGTGTGCGATCCCTCGGAAATATTCGTGGCCGCGCCGGGGTCGAAAGTGGTGGAAACAAATGCGGTGGGCTTGCCCGGACTCCCGGAAAACAGCGTGTATTCATGCAGGCTGGCCGGATCGGTCGGTACGTTGACTGCGCTCAGGTCAACATGGCGCAACAGCCCTCCCCGGGTGTCGGCCAAGGTGAGGGCCTGTTCCGGGCTGGCCCCGTTCACGGCAATGAGCAGAGACGTGCCCGTGGCGTTCAGATCCGGCACGGCCGTCTTGGGTGCGTCCTGACGCACCACTTCGGCCTGCACCTGCAGGCTGCCGGCGTTCAGGGCCTCGGCAACGCCGTTGAGCAAATCGCCTTCGGTCCAGCCGTCTTCCACGGTCAGGGAGTAGGCTTCGGAGTCGCCGCCCAAACGTGCGGCAAAACGGTAATCCCCGGATTCCAGCCCAACCGGAGCCTCGGCATCGACCCCGCTGGAAAAAAACTTGTAATACCGTTGTGCCTGGCCCTGCGCACGTACGTCTGCTGCCACATGTTCGGCGCGGGCCTTGTCCGGCCTCACCAGACGGCCGCCAAAGACGGGATTGTCCTTGGGCCACTCAAAGGATTCAAGGGAATTTCGGAAGGATTCAAGTCCGGTCTTGAGCCGGTGGGAAAGGGATGACCCGGTCAGGCGGAACAGTGCGTCCAGCCGGGCGTTCTCAAAACGCTCCTGCCAGCCGTCCTTTGCGGCCGGGGCAACAGCCGAAGGCAGGGTGAGGCTCGTGTCACCCGTTTCCGGCAGGCCCAAGGCCCGGTTCGTCACCACTTTCCAATCGCTCACCCGTGTTCTCCCCGCCGCAAGGACGTTCGCTGCCCGGTGCCGGTTCCGGATACCGGACACGCTCGAGACAAAGCCCCTGCGCCGGAGCCGTTCCCGGTGCAGCGGTTCTGTCCTTTCCCTTCAGTATTGATCGGACATCGGCGAGAGAAACTTTACCGCGGCCCACAGCCACGAGACAGCCCATGATGTTGCGCACCATCTGCTTGAGAAAACCGTTGGCGGAAAAACGCCAGACGACCTCATGGACGCAGACGCCGGGTGCCGGTTCTGCCTGCGTCATGGTGCGCACGGTGTCGGCCACCGGGGTTCCGGTGTTCTGGAAACAGGCAAAATCGTGGGTTCCCAAAAGGATTTCGGCGGCTTCAACCATGACGGACTGATTCACAGGGCCGCAGACCCAGACAAAATGCCGCCGCTGGGGGAGCAGAAAACCGGGCTCGAGCCACAGGGTGTAGGCGTAGGTTTTGGAAAGCGCGGAATACCGGGCATGAAAATCCGGGGAGGTCAGACAGCAGTCGAGAACGGAAACATCGTCGGGCAAAAGCGCGTTCAGGGCACGTTGCCAGGGAACCCGAGCCCGCGCCCGGGGCACGTCGAAATGACAGACCTGATCAAGGGCATGCACCCCGCTGTCCGTACGACCCGATCCATGCACGCGCACATGGGTTCCGGCTATGCGGGCAATGGCCTCTTCCAGCACGCCCTGCACCGTTCGCTGGGCCGGTTGAATCTGCCAGCCGCAAAAGCCGGTTCCGTCGTAAGCGATGCGCAGTCGGATGCGGTTCACGTCCTATTGGTCCTCAAAGGGAATCTGGAGTCGGGTCAGGGCCTCGGAGAACTGGGCCGCTTTCTTTGCTTCCACGAACGTCAGGATTTCACCGGCAGTTCTGCCCCGCATGCCCGACAAAACCTTGACGGCCAGCTTCTGGTCCATGCTCTCAAGAATTTCGGCAGCCTTTTTGGCCTTGGTGCTGGAAAGCATATCGATGAGTTGCTTGACCTTCTTGTCCTTGGTGTCCTTGGCCTCGGCAAGCATCTGCTTGATTTCGTCGCGCAGCTTGGTCAACCGCTTGGTTTCGGCCTCGATAAACGCCTTGAGCTCTTCGTTGTTGCGCTGCTCAATGGCCACCTTCTCCTGCAATTTCTTGAGGGCCTTCCAATCGTCGGGCAAATTATTGGCATCGGGGTTGGCCGCACTCTCCTGCGGAGCCGGGGATTCATCGGAAGCCTGTTGCTGTGCGGTTTCGGGCGCGTTTTTTTCTTCTTCCTGCGCCATGGCCTCGGCGGGTTTGGCCATGTCGAGGGCGGAATCCGGCAGCACGGCCTGCGCCACCTCGAGTGTCACGGAATCGACGCTCAGCATGCCGAACACGGCGAGCTTCAAAAGGGCCAAAAAGACGAGACTCAGCAGGATTCTAGATATCTTCACGTTCATACCGAAGTGTTGCCATTTCGTCGTTTTCCTTTTGTTCCCGGTAGCTTGCCTCTTCATTGTGCTTCCTTGCCTGATTGTCCTTGAGCTTTTCCAACAGCTTTCGATCTCGGGATCGCCGTACCGCTTCCTCCCGAGCCTTTTGCAATTTGGAGGCCAACTCACGCAGCCGCACCCGCGCTGCGGCCAGATCATGCTCCAGCGCGGTCCGGTACTGCCGCCAGAGCCACATGTCGTCCGTATTTTTCGTGGCCTCGGACTGCTTTTGCATGTGGGCTTCAAGACTGGCCGTGAGCGAACGCACCGCCTGTTCCTGCTCGTCGTGGGCGTCCTGTGCACGGCTCAAGACCAGACGTGCCTGTTCCTCGAGCTGGGAACGGTAGTCCAGCACTTTTTCAAGCTTGAAACGAAACGGCTTCATACGGAATCAATGCCATGAACCGGCACGCCGGGCAAGTCAGCCCTTGTTGTTCACGGCTCCGGCCATGCCGCAATATCCTTTTGTCCTGGCCTCGTCGAGCCAGCGCCAGAACATGCACTGGCTCACCAGACAGGTCTTCATCTTGTCGTCGCGGGTCTTGAGCATGGGACAGAACTTGAACTTGGCTTCGTTTTCGGAAAGGACCATGAGAACCTCCGCTGGGTTGGTATAAAAAAAAACGGCGTGCCGTTTTCGGCACGCCGCAGAGTGTAACACTATCACCAATCGTGTCTAGCCGCCAACGGCCGCTTCTTCCCGGTCGGCAACAGGCGCGGCAGTCTCAACCTTGCCCTGCTCCAGGGTCTGTGCATTGCCGTCTTCGGATTCCGGGGTCACGGTTTCAGGCGCGTCCGGCTCGATGGACAGTCCGCACATGTCCACATAGGTCTTCATGCCCAACAGGCATTTGAGCTTCTGCAACACGAGCACGCCGACGCGTTCGCGCCGGTCCAGCACGTCGGCATAGCCGCCGTCCTTGAGCACCTTGGCGAATTCCTTTTTCTGAAGCGCCTTGACGTTCTTGTTCATGAATTCGAAGGTACGGGCATAGACCCGGATCTTGTCATCCACAAACTCGTCAGGCATGGCGTTGATATCCGTGACCATGTCGGCCAGCTCTTCGCTGGGCGGCAACCGGTCGGATTCGAGCACGGCCTTGAAGCTCTCGGAAAAACGCACGCTGCCCTCAAAGATATGCTTGCGCATGACCACGTTCAGCCCGCTCCAACCGGCCTTGAGCCACTTGAAGAGCACGTCGCGGGTCCAGCCGCCTTCCTTTTCCACAAATACCTGCACCGAACAGGACGAATACATATAGGTATCCATCCAGCTGAGCAGGCCGCGGTCCAGCCCTTCAATGCCGGAATAGAAATAGGTCCATGTGGCGTCGTTGACGATGGCTCCCTTGCGTCCCACATCGGATTCGCCGTCCTGGTCCGTAACCGAGATGAGCACGTTTTTGCCGTTGTGGTTGAGCAGGATGACCAGACGATGCAGGTCATAGAGATAATATGCCCCGGCAAAGGAATCGGGCGTATTGCTCTCGAACTCCTTGCCCCAGAGCACCACGGGTTCGTTGAGCGACCCCAGCTTGTCCCAGAGGCCTTCGTCAAGCTTGAGGATGTCGCTGCCTTCCCTCCAGCCGCTCAGGCGCAAAACGCTGGGCACGATCACGTAGTTGGGAATCTTCGGGTTGTAGAGGTACTTGAGCACGCGCTCAAGATCGCAATCGATGTCCATGCGCAGGATGGCTCCGCGCCCGCCCCTGCGTTTGGGTTCAAGGTCCTTGGGGTCCTCGTCGCAGTTATCCACGAAATCGATCATGGGAGCCACCCGGGCAGGGTCGAACGCGCCTCCCCGGTTGTGGATCAACTCAAAAAGATAGGCAAAGCTGTCCTCGATCTCCTGAGGAAGGGGATCCCCGTCACGCTTGATTTTAACATCGCGCGGTTCGGCCTCGGCAAACGGAGCCCCGGCCAAAGGCACTGCAAACAACATAAAAATCGCCAGCAACACTGCGGTGCTTTTGAAACGGACAACCATAATATTCATTTTCATCAATCATTCCTGTGCTGAAAAAAAGAAATACTCTGCACTTGCGTGCTCATCTGGGCATCAACCCCGTTCAATAGGCGTTGCAAGGCACGGTTGGCAAGGATTTTTCACTCGAATCCGCAGCGAAACATCCATGCTCGCCCCTTTGTCATGCCATGCCCGCACATCCCCATGATGTTATTTTCGGCCAAAATCCAGAAGATCGGCCCGGGCAAGGGCCTTGCGGCCGAACCGCTGCCGTATGACGTCCACGGCCTCGTCCAACCGGGGGGACGCTTCGGGAGCAGGCTCGTCCAGCAGGGAAAGCTGCCGGGGCCGGGCGTTGAAATTGGAAACGCCCACACCGATGAGCCGCACGGCACGATGCAGATTGACCTTGTCCAGCAGCCGGACAGCGGTCTCGAAAATCACGGCGGTCTCACAGGTGGGCGCATCAAGGCTGTGGCTGCGCGTTATCTGGCTGAAATCGGAGAACTTGACCTTGAGAGTCACGGTCCTGCCCTTGTAGCCGTGCCTGCGCAAATCCTCACCCACACGCTCGGACTGCCCCAGCAGCCATGTGCGCAGGGATTCCCGGTCCGAAAGGTCGCGGTCGAAGGTATTCTCCGCACTGCACGACTTGGCTCCCTCCGACGGCTGCACGCCCGCCGGGTCAATGCCGCTGGCCTTGTCGAACAGGATGCCCCCGGACTTGCCGAGGCGCTGTTCCCAGTATTCGCGCGGGTGCGAAAGCATGTCTCCGGCCCGGTAGACCCCGAGCCGCTTCAGGGCCGCATGCGTGGTTTTGCCCACGCCCGGAATCTTGCGGATGTCCAACGACTGCAAAAAATCCTGCACCTGTTCCGGCCGGATGATGCTCAGGCCATCCGGCTTGTCCAGGTCAGAGGCGATCTTGGCCAAAAAACGCAACGGCGCGGCCCCCACGGAACACGTCAGCCCCGTTTCCTCGGCAACCCGCAGCTTGATGGCCCGGCCCATGTCCTCCACCGGGCCGAATAGCCGTTCCGAGCCGGTGGCGTCCACATAGGCCTCATCCACGCTGGCCTGTTCCACCAGCGGCGAAAAGTCATGCAATACAGCCATGACCTGCCGCGAAAGCTCCTTGTAGCGATGCATCCTGCCCGGCACGAAAATGCCGTGGGGACACAACTGGCGAGCCTTGACCACGCTCATGGCCGAACGCACCCCGAATTTCCTGATTTCATAGGATGCCGCGGAAATCACGCCCCGGTCGCTGGTGCCGCCCACGGCAACGGGTTTGCCCCGCAGTTCCGGGTTGTCCAGCTGTTCCACGGAAGCGAAGAACGCATCCATGTCGATGTGCATGATCCAACGCTGCATGAAGAAAGCTCCGCTCAGCCGTTTTCCCTGTTGCACGCCGCATGCTCGACCATGGCCTGCGCGACAGGAGCGCTGCCGAAGTGCAAATGGATGTAGGACGCCAGCGTGTTGCCGAGCGCAAAGCCCTCGGCCGCATCGGACGGCCCCTTGCGGGTGCGCACCGAATACAGGGCGTCCACACGTTCGGATTCTGTCGGATCGCCCTCCATGGACGAATAATGAAATTCATGGCCGCGCACCACGGTTCCCGCCGGGCCGAGCAGGCAATCCCCGCCGACTTCGATTTCCCGGTACCCCAGTGCGCGAAAACGCTCGCCCATGCGGGCGCGCACCGGGAAAACGCCGCACATGGTGAACCGCCCGCGGTCCTCGCTGACAATGTCTTCCATGAGATACATGAACCCGCCGCATTCGGCATAGACGGGCCGCCCTGACTGGTGAAAGGCGAGCACCTGTTTGCGCATGCGCGCGTTCTGGGCCAGTTCGAAGGCGTAGAGTTCCGGGTAGCCCCCGCCCAGATACAGCGCGTCCAGATCGTCGGGCAGATTCTTGTCGTGCAGGGGGGAAAAAAACACCAGCTCAGCCCCGCTCTGGCGCAGCAGGCGCAGGTTTTCCTCGTAATAAAAACAAAAGGCCTCGTCACGCGCCACGCCCATGCGCACGCGCACCGGTTCGGGCTCGGGGTCATCCGGCGGCACGATCGCACGAGGTGCGACAGCATCCAGCAACTCCTGCGGATTCACCGCACCTTCGACCCAGTCGGCCAGCCGGTCGTACACATCCGCCTCCCCGGAGTCGTCGTCCGGCATGTGCAGGCCCAGATGCCGCGACGGCAGGGCAATATCCGCATTGCGGGGCAGGCAGCCGAGAACCGGTACATGGGGCAAGGCGCTCATGGCGTCGCGCAAGAGTTCCGCATGGTTGGGGCTGCCCACGCGGTTGAAGATCACCCCGGCAAAACGCACGTCTGGATCGAAATGCACATATCCGCCCACAAGCGCGGCGGCCGAACGGGCCATGGAACGGGCGTCAACCACCAGCACCACGGGCAGGTCCAGTTGCCGTGCCATCTGGGCGCTGCTTCCGGCGTCGCAAGTTCCGGAAAAGCCGTCGTGCAGCCCCATGACACCCTCGGCCACGGCCACGTCCGCCCCATAGGCATGGCGTGCAAAAATATCGGCATTGGTCCGGGGCGGAAGCATCCAGCCGTCCAGATTGTGGCTGGCGCGGCCCGAGGCTATGGCGTGATGGCCCGGATCGATGAAATCCGGCCCGCACTTGAAAGGCTGGACAACAAGACCGAGACGCGCAAGGGACCGCATGAGTCCCAGGGAAACGGAAGTCTTGCCGCAGCCGCTGTGCGTTCCGGCGATGAGACAGGCCCGGGTCATGTGCATCTGCGCCCCGCAGGGATTATATGAGTTTCTTTTTTTTCAGGAAGGCCAGAACCTTGCGGGCCTCGGCATGCTCCGGATTCAGCCGCAGGCAGCGGGCCAGGGCCTTTTTCACCGCGTCCATGTCCTTGCGTTCCAATTCGGCGCGCGCAAGGTTGTAATACAGGTTTTCGTCGTCGGTGGTCAGTTCCAGCGCTCGGTTGTAGAAATCCACGGACTCGGCGATCATTCCGGCCTTGCGCAGGCGCATGCCGTACTCATTGAACAAATGCTTGTGCTCGTTGCCAAAGGCCGCATCAATTCCGAGCACGCGCTCAAAGACCTCGCGCGCCTTTTCCTCCTCGCCACGGGCCATGTAGCAGATGCCCACGCCGAAGTTGGCGCGAACATTCTGCTCATCAAGGGAAAGCGCCTTGTTGTATTCGTATTCCGCGGTGAATGTTTCGCCCCGCTTGCGGAACTTGTCGCCCCGGGCCACGGCTTTCTGGATTTCGCGCAACTTGGCCATGACCTGCTTGTATCGTTTGGGCACCGGCAGGTACTCCGACAGCAACCTGTCCTTGGAAATGTCTTCGGTCGGGCCAAACGGCACATTGTCCGCGTTCAGGGGCTGAATCCTGACCAATCCGCCCGGTTGCTGCTTGGCATAAAAATGCACCTGCTGCTTGACGCGCCGGGCCGTTGTCCCGGTCCCGATCTTCATGGTCTTTTCAATGGCGAAAACGCCCTCAATATCCTTTTCGGCATCCGTGTCGTTCAAGGTCATCAAGATGAATCCCTATACTTGCAGGTAAAACGTGAATGGAACTCGGCAATGATATACCGGAAGGCCGCGAAAGCAAAGCCGCGCGGCCCGGAAAATCCTGCACGGTCAGTCGGCCCGAAGCACTCCGCGTTGGTCGTGCCCATCCCGCAATGGCGCTTCAGGCGGCGTGTCAAAAAACTCCCGGAACGGCAGCAACATGGGGTCAATGGGGTCCGCAGGATATCCGCAGGATCTTTTGGACATGATCGTCTCCTGTCGTGCTACAGGGGATGCAGGCGGGGCCCGCCGTCATGGTCAGGCCGGAAGGCAGGTTTTCGTGCCAGCCTCCAGCATGGCCTCAACTTCTTCGGCAAACATGGGTTGATAGAATAAATAACCCTGCACATAGTGGCAACCCGCCTGTTCAAGAAAATCAAGCTGCCCCTGCGTTTCCACGCCTTCGGCCACCACCTTGAGGTCCATGCTGGCCCCGAGGCTGAATATGGTGGAGACAATGGCCCGGCTGTCGCGGTCTTCCTGAACCTGCGAAACAAACGTCCTGTCCACCTTGACCACGTCGATGGGGAATTTCTGCAGATAGGAAAGGGACGAATACCCGGTGCCGAAATCGTCGATACAGATGTTGACCCCGCAGCGCTTGAGCTGGGTCAGCAATTCCTCGGCCATGACCGGATAGTCCACCAGCGCGCTTTCCGTCAGTTCGATGTTCAGGCTGGACGGTTCCATGCCCGAACTTTCGATCAACTCCTCCATCTGGCGCAGGAGCTGGGTACGCCCGAAATGCTTGCCGGATATGTTCACGTTCAAGGTCAGGGGAGGCGTATCCTCGTCTCCGAACCGGCTCTGCCATTGCTTGACCTGATTGCAGGCCTGTCTGATCACCTGATAGTCCACGGGATAGATCAAGCCGGTGTCCTCGGCCAGGGGCACGAACTCCCCGGGGCTCACAAGCCCCCGTTCGGGATGTCGCCAGCGCACCAGTGCCTCGAACCCGGTGATACGACGCGACGGCAAATGCACGATGGGCTGATAGGCCACGGTCAGTTCGTTGTGATCCAGGGCCCGGCGCAGGTCGTTCTCCATTTCCATGAGCAGCAACACATGGTCGTGCATCTTGCGGTTGAAAACCTTGAAACGCGACTTGCCCTGCTCCTTGGCCCGATACATGGCCGTATCCGCGTCGCGCAGCAGCTGCTCCGGGCGATCGTATTCCTGCGTGTGCAGGACAATGCCGATGCTGGCCGAGGTGAAGACCTCATGACCGCGGAGATTGAACGGCTTGCGGATTCCGGCCAGAATGCGTTTGGCCACGCGGGTCACGTCCCGTGGCGCCTCAACATCTTCCAGCAGGATGGCGAACTCGTCGCCCCCGAACCGGGCCACGGTGTCCACGGAACGGGCACAGCTCTTGAGCACGTCCGCAACAGCGCGAAGCAGTTCGTCGCCCATGTCGTGCCCGAGGCTGTCATTGATGACCTTGAAACGATCAAGATCGAGATAGAGCACGGCAAAACGGCCCTTGTTCCGTTTGCCGCGCTTCATGGCCATGTGCAGATGATCATGGAAAAGGGCACGGTTCGGCAGCTTGGTAAGCGGATCATGAAACGCCTGCCGCTTGAGCTGGGCTTCGGCCTTCTTGCGCAGGGTCACGTCTTCCACGGACCCTTCGAAATAAATGGGAACACCCTCATCATCGTTCACGCGACGGGCACTTTCGGAAATCCAGATGATCTTGCCGTCCCTGCGCCGCACCTGAGACTCGAAATCCTTGACCTCGCCCTTTCGCAACAGGGTTTCCATGAACGAGCCGCGCTCGCCGGCGTCCAAATACAGTTGCGTTCTGCAGTCATACACGGAACTCATGAGTTCTTCGGGCGTGGCGTAGCCGAAAAGACGTGCCAGAGATGGGTTGGCGCTGATGTACCGGCCGCTCGGCGTCATCTGGTAGATGCCCTCCACCGCGTTCTCGAAAATTGTGCGGTACTTGCTTTCCGCCTTGCGCAGGGCTTCGCCGATGACCCGGCGCTCGGCCACCTCGATCTTCAGCTGCACGTTTGTCCGGGTCAGTTCCTCGGTCCTCTCCTCGACCTTCTGCTCCAGTTCGTCCTTGGCTTCGCGAAGTTGCAGGGTCTTGTCGTAAACCCGTTCCTCCAGCGTAAGCACGAAATCGGAGATCTCGTTGGCCATGGACTGCATGGCCCGGCCCAGCTCGCCTATTTCGTCATTGGAAACAACGGCAATGTCATGGGAGAAATCGTGGTCGGCAACCCGCCGCGCATAATCTGCCAGCACAGCCAAGGGTCTGGAGAGATTGAGAAAAAAGAAATATCCTGCAACCACACAAACAAGGAAGAGCACAAAAATAAGCCCCACCTGCTGGGCCATTGCGATCTTGATCTGTTCCCGGATGGGAGAAAGGTCCATGCCCACGTGCACGGATCCCTGCGTCCCATTATCAATGGGCCGCACAACGTGGAGCATCTCACGCCCGTCCACGACTATGTGCCGGAACCCGTTGCCACCGGCCAGCATGTCGTGCATCTGGGTGCTGACCATGGGCGGCACCCCGCTGCCAAAGGAATGAGCCAGCACACGGCCGTCCCTGTCGGCAACCACAACATAGGACACACCGCGTATCTGGCAATAGTCCCCGATGCGCTCCCTCAGGGAAGATATGTCGGCATCCGTCATGGCCCCAAGCCCGGACTCGGCAATGCTCACGGCCAGAGCTTCGGCCTTTTCCCGGTACTGGGCCCGCATCTCGCGGTCCAGCGACCGGCTCGACGTGTAGGCGATGACCGCGCACATGACAGCAAAGGCCACGGTCATGAACAAAAATGGTTTGTGAAACAGGCGGGGGATTCTCTTCATGCACAGCTCCGTGACGGGCCGCGCACCAAAGCGCACCGGATGGCATCCCGCCCCAGATCAGGGCACGATACAATCACGTCACCGAGGCAACGCCCAACGCGCCTCGACAGAAAGTGCTGAAAAACCATATGGAAAACTCTCCCCAAACATGCCCGGCAGATTTAGAAAATCCATATCCGATAGCCATTGAACACAGTGCCACTCCTGAGCCCAAAAAGCAAACGGCCACACAGGCGGAAAGCATGGCCGCGGCTATTTTTTCCCCGTGGCCCAACGGATTTGACGGCATATGCCCATCAGCAGGTTGAATTCATTACGCTTGAGATTGATCCGGGACATGAAGCGACGCACAGGAAGCATCCAATACTCGGTATTGGTATCGCGCAGGTAGTCGATATCCAGCAACACTTCGCGCATATTTTCAAAAAGGACTTCCTGCTCCTCCACCGTGGTCAGGCGTTCTTCGGGCGGACCGGCCGGGGTAAAGGGCTTGTCCAGCGACCGCTTGAAACATTCGTAAAGAATCACAAGCACGGCCTGCGAAAGATTGAGCGAGGAGTTTTCCCAATTGGTGGGTATGGTCACCAGCCCGGTGCAGAGCTTGGTCTCGTCGTTGGTCAGCCCCCTGTCCTCCGGGCCGAACAGCACGGCCACCCTGCCGCCGTCGCGCATCTTTTCGTTTGCCGCCCCGGCCAGGGTTGCCGGACTCATGATGCCCTTGCGCCAGCCGCCGGTGCGAGCCGTGGTACCGTACACGGCATTGAAATCACGGACAGCCTCCTCCAGCGTGTCCACGATGCGTGCATGCTCCAGCAGATGCCGCGCATGAGCCGTTGCCAGGGGCAGGGCCTTGTCCATGTCGAAATTCTGCGGCGCCACCAGAATAATGTTTTCACAGCCCATGTTCAGGCAGGCGCGGGCCACCGAACCTATGTTTTCCGGGTACTTGGGACGAAACAGGATCACGGCCATATTGTCGAGCATGCGACTTCCTCTCGGGTCATCGTTGAAGCGTGAATGCAGGGATGAGTGAATGCGGAAGAAACGGCTTTAGCACATGGCCGGGCGATGTCAATTGCAGGGCTGTTGCGACAGGGACTCCATTTGATGCCACTCCTGCACCAATCGATCGAAGGCGCCGCTGTCGTGCAGTTTCTTCAAACCGCGATTGAACACTTGGAGAATGGTCCGTGACCGTGGCAGGCCGCGAGGAACAATCAGATGCAGGGCGCGATTGTTGATCAGCAACCGGGGATGATGCGTCACAAGATTGGCCAGACCGGGAGGGAAATCCGCCCTGAGCAGATAATAACCGATCTCCACATTGATCGGGAAAATATCAATGCGGCCCGACAGCAACTTGTTCATGTTCATGCGGTCAGTCTGGGCCACGTCCACGTCCAGCTCCCCGTTTTCAAGCATCCTGTCGAACTTATTACCGTAAGAATACCCGAGGGATACGCCTATCTTAACCCCACGCAGGTCCTCATAGCAATTCCAATCAAATGGCCTGTCCCTGCGGTGAAAAAACGCCTGGCAACTGAAGTAGACCGGATCGCTGAACAGAAAATCATGCTCGCGCTCCGAATTGCGCAGCCAGATCACGGAACCGTCCCACTCCCCGGAACGCGCCAGTTCCAACGAGCGCAACCACGGAAAAAAGCCATACTCCACCACAACGCCTTCTTCGGCAAAGGCGCTGGACACAAGGAGAGACACCAACCCAAAATGAGCCATATTTTCGGAGAGATAGGGAGGCCATTCTCCGCTGGTCAGGCGCACGCGCCCCACACCGGCCGCCGGACATGGGCGCCCGGGCGCAAGCAGCATGCACCCGATAAGTGCGAACAATACGAAAAAACCTCTCTTCATTCATTCAATATAGACGAAATCCATCGTCGTGAAATTATTATTTCGACCAGCGTGCCGCAAATTCCTGCAGCTTGCGCGGTCATCACAGAAGCCACCCTGTTCCCGACCCCGAAAACCGCCTTTCCACCGGGCGCACCGAAAACACAAGCATGGATATGATCGTGCCAACGCCCGGCGAAACCGCCATGAACCGGCAGTGAACAGCTTGTGGTTTGTGATGTTTCGGGTACGATGAAATCATCCGTATTTTTGAAACCATAAACGGCAATCGGACAACAAGGGGGGGGGGCGTGAGCAGGGGAAAAGGCATTCTGTTCATGGCAGCCGGGGTGGCGGCGACAGGCGGCCTGCTGTTCGGCTTTGACACCGGCGTCATTTCCGGGGCGATCCTGCAGATCGTACGCGAATTTCATTTTTCGCCCGTACAGGAGGAGGTGGTCATTGGTGCGGTGCTGGCGGGCTGCATCCTGGGCGCGGCCTCCGGCGGACTGCTTGCGGACCGATTCGGACGCAAGGCGGTCATCATGGGCACGGCCCTTGTTTTCGGTCTGGGAACGCTCATGTGCGTTGCCGCCGGATCAATGCACATGCTCATTGTCGGCCGGCTGGTGGTCGGGCTGGGGATAGGCACTGCCTCCTTTGCCGTACCGTTGTATCTCTCCGAGATTTCCCCGCCCGACAAACGCGGGGCCCTTGTCAGCCTCAACCAGCTCATGATCACCATCGGCATCGTGGTCTCCTACTGTGTGGACGGGATATTTTCCGGGCAGGCCCACGGGTGGCGCTGGATGTTTCTGGCCGGCCTGTTTCCTGCCCTCGTACTGGGAACGGGCATGCTCTTCCTGCCCTGCTCGCCACGCTGGCTGGCCGCCAGGGGACACGCCAACAAGGCAAAAGACGCCCTGAAGCGGCTGGGACAGGAAAGCTCCCTTGTGCATGAAGATGAAGCCGAGCAGAACACAGGTTCCTTGCGGGAGCTGATGTCCCCGCGGCTCAGGCCCGTGATGCTGGTCGGCATCGGCATCATGTTCGTGCAGCAGTTCACCGGCATCAACACGGTCATCTACTACGCCCCGACCATCTTCAAGAAGGCCGGATTCGCTTCGGATGCGGCGGCCATCTGGGCCACAGTGGGCGTGGGCATGGTCAACGTGCTCATGACCATCGCGGCCGTAAGGCTTCTGGATCGCATCGGCCGCAAACCCCTGTTGTCCGCCGGGCTGTTTTTCATGACTCTGGCCCTGCTGTCCCTGGCCGGGGCCTTCAGATTCCAACACCTGCTCGCGGGCTCCATGAAGTGGGTGGCCGTGGGAGCCCTTGTCGTCTATATCGCGGCCTTTGCCGTGAGCCTCGGCCCCATCGGGTGGCTGTTGATTTCGGAAATCTATCCGCTGAACGTCCGGGGGACTGCCATGAGCATCGCCACCCTGTCCAACTGGGGCTTCAACTGCATCGTGGCCATGACATTCTTGAGTCTGGTGGAGGCTGTCCAGCCGTGGGGAGCGTTCGCGCTCTACGCCGGGATCGGCGCGGCGGGATGGTTCTTCTGTCGCTTCTTTGTGCCTGAAACCAAGGGCATTTCCCTGGAAAATATCGAGGCGGACCTGTGGGCAGGCAGGCCTGTAGTAAAACTGGGCACAACCAGCGGGTGATGACCGCCACCCCACCGCGGCAGGGCTGACCAAAGCCGCCCGTTCAACCCGGAGAAAGCCAACAACGATTTGCGGCAACAAAACCGTCGGGCCTTTGTGGGCAAACGAAAAGGCCCTGCCGAAGCAGGGCCTTTTTGTATGCGGTTCCACGAAGAACCCGCCTATTTGTCAGCCTTGTCTTCCTTTGTGGAATCGGCCTTTTTCTTGGCAGGCTTTTCGGACTTTTCCGCGGTGTCCTTGGCAGCGGCTTCCTTGGCGGGAGCAGCTTCCTTGGCAGCAGCGGCTTTTTTCTTCTTGGGCTTGGGCGGCTCCCCCTGCATGGTCAGCATCTGGGGTTGCGTTGCCGGGCCCCGGTGCACGTCGTGGAAGTGCAGGCACTTGGTGGGACAGGTGTCCACACAGATGCCGCAGTAAACGCAGGCAAAGGGATCGCATTCCCACAGCCCGGTTTTCTTGTCCACGGTGATGCACACCGACGGGCACTTGCGGGCACATGTGCCGCAGAAGATGCAGTCGTCGATGTTGTTGTACAGCTCGCCGCGATAGTTTTCGAACGGCGCGCGCTTCACGAACGGATATTTCCTCGTGGCCGGTTTGTTGACCAGGTTTTTCAAGATGGTCGGGGTGAACGTAAACATATGCCGTCCTCCCTAGCGTTCCGTGCAGCTGATGCACGGGTCGATGGACAGAATGATGACGGGAACGTCGGCCAGCTCGCATTCCGGCAACATGGCCAGCAGCGGCGGAATGTTCGCAAACGTCGGCGTACGGATGCGCAGCCTGTCCAGATTCTTGGTTCCGTTACCCTTGATATAGTAGAGGCATTCGCCGCGCGGCTGTTCCACGCGCATGACTTCCTCGCCCTCGGGGTTGCCCTTGACCTTCACGGCAATGTCGCCCTGCGGCAGGTCGGCAATGGCCTGACGCACCAGCCGGATGGACTGGTAGACTTCCTGGAAACGGACCCAGGAACGGGAGAAGCTGTCACCGTCCGGATGGACCACGGGCTCGAAGTCCAGGTGCTTGTAGGCACCGTAGCCGAGCATGCGCATGTCCGAGGCAACGCCCGACCCGCGCAGGGTGGGTCCGGCCGCGCCAAGCTCCAGGGCCTGGTCGTACGTCATGACGCCCTTGCCCACGGTGCGGGACTTGACCGTGTAGTCGTTGAGGATGGTGTTTTCCATCTCCTTGAGCTCTTTTTCCATGATATCCATCTCGTCGAGGATCCAGCGGAGCTGCTCGTCGGAGAGGTCGGCGCGCACGCCGCCCACCACGTTGACCGAAACGATCACGCGGTTGCCCGCGGTTGCTTCGTTGATGTCCATGACGCGCTCGCGCACTTTCCAGAACTGCATGAACAGGGACTCGAAGCCGAACGCATCGGCAAAGAGACCGAGCCAGAGCAGGTGGGAATGCATGCGGTGCAGCTCGGACCAGATCACGCGAAGATATTCGGAGCGCGAGGTAACCTCGATGCCCATCATCTTTTCGATGGTCTGGCAGTAGCAGGTGGCGTGGATCATGGAGCAGATGCCGCATACGCGTTCGCACACGTTGATCATCTGATGGTAATCACGGATGGAGGCCAGCATTTCAAGGCCGCGGTGCACGTAGCCCAGAGCCGGGACCGCCTCCTTGACGATCTCGTCCTCCACCACCAGCTTGACATGAATCGGCTCCGGCAAAACCGGATGCTGGGGGCCGAAAGGTATTACTGTTCTCTTGGACATGACCGCTCCTTATTTCCTTTCCGCTACCTTGCACTTGTTCACGAGGGGCACGCAGGTGACCGTCGAGTCCTGAAGCAGGGTCCGGTTGTAGTCGAGCACAAGGCCGTCAAACTTGAGTCCGGCAAGCTCCTGCAACTCGTTTTCCGCCAGCATGGCGCAGAAATACACGCCGGAAACGCTGGGAATGGCCTCGCCTTCCTTGATGGGAAGACGCAGGTGCTTGAGATCCAGGTCCTTGTCAAAGTGGTACAGGATGTCCATGTACCCGTCCTTCACCGGAGCGCTGGACATGGTCACGAACCTGTAGCCCTCGTTCTTCATCCGCATGACTTCACTGATCACGCTTTCGGATGTGACTGGGGTTGCATCTATCACGTCGATATCCTCGATGCGGGTCTAGCCCGCTTGCTTTTGCTGGAAGAGGTTCAGGGCCTCGACAACGCCATCAATGATGGCCTCGGGGCGAGCCGGACAGCCCGGAACGTACACGTCCACGGGAATGACCTTGTCCACGCCGCCGACCACGTTGTAGCAATCGCGGAAGATGCCGCCGGTGAGTCCGCATGCGCCGATGGCGATGACGGCCTTGGGGCTGGGCATCTGTTCGTAGATGTTCTTGAGCACGGCCTTGTTGCGATGGTTCACGCAACCGGTGACGAGCAGAACGTCCGCATGCTTGGGGTTGCCCACGTTGATGATGCCGAACCGCTCCACGTCGTAAAGCGGTGTCAGGCAGGCCAGAGTCTCGATATCGCAGCCGTTGCAGCTTCCGCAGTCAAAATGCATGATCCACGGAGATTTGGCGCGAGATTTATCTATGAATCCCTTGAACATGGCTTACCTCGCATAGAGCCAAATGAAGTTGATGAACGACAGCGCAAGGCCGATACTCCAGACATACTTGAGCATCCAACGCCAGGTCATACGGGCCATGGTGTTGTCGATGAGTATTTCGGCAAAGTAGACGCACACCAGCAACAGCAGCATCCAGTACCAGCTCGTGGCCCAGAACAGTGCGGTCACGCCGAGGATGAGAACAGTCTCATACCAGTGGGCCACTTCGATGAGGGCAAGGAAGGGACCCGAGTATTCGGTCAGCACGCCCTTGACCAGCTCCTGATGCCCGTGATGGGAGGTGGAGAAGTCGAACGGCGATTTGCGCAGCTTGATGGTCAGCGCGTAGCTGAGCACGATGAACATGAGCGGAAGCTTGACGATCAGCGGGCTCTCGTAGGCGAGAATGTCCGAGACGTTGAAGCTGCCCACCACGAGGTACATGGCCACGAACACCAGAATGAGCATGGGTTCGTAGGTCAATACCTGAATGAGTTCACGCTGTGCGCCCACCTGACTGTAAGGGCTGCGCGCGGAAAGCGCGCCCATGACCAGGAAGACGGCTCCGGCGGCCTGCACGAAGAAGATGATCAGCAGGTCGGCCTGGGCAAAGAACAGCCCCACGGACATGGCCGCGGCGATGAGATAGACCCAGGCGCACAGGATCTGCCAGCGGTTGACCACCAGCTTTTCCTTGCCGAAGAGCTTGGCCGCGTCATAGATGGCCTGCATAACGGGCGGACCCTGCCGGGACTGCATCCAGGCGGTGACGCGACGGTCGAGACCGGCCAGCAGGCCGCCCGCGACCGGGGCGAGAATAACAGCGATTATTGCGAGAATGAGACCTTCCATTACAGCGCCCCTCCCATCATCAGAACGATCAAACCGATGGCCGCGATGTTGATCCACAGCGTGAGCCTACCTTCCGCGAAGAATTCGCCGAGGTAGTAGTTGCTGGCGGCATACGGCACGGCCGTATCCATGGGACCGTTGAACGCGCCTTCATCCTCTCCGGAAACGTCTGCGCCGGCCACATACGGCGTGACCATGCGGACGTCGCGGGAACGCATGGCGCGATTGAGCGCAAACAGCGAACCGACGCCGACCAGCAGGAACACCGGATAGATGGCGAAGCCGCCCGTTGCCGTGGCAATGATGCCGCCTTCAACGGTCATTGCGGCGGTGCTCATGAGCGGAGCCAGCAGTTCGGAGTAGATGATCGGAGCAAGGAAGGCGAAGACCATGGCGCCGAGGCACAAAAGCACCAGCGGCAGCTTGATGAACACCGGCTGACGCTCCATGGGACCGCCGATCTTGTGGCCGCCCATCATCAGGCCGGCCCAGCGCGCCCAGTACACGACTGTCAGGGCACTGGCCAGAGCCATCATGACAACCACGAACAGGTGGCCGGAAGCAGCCTCGATGGCCATCCACTTACAGAGCAGCACGCCGAACGGCGGCAGCAGCATGGTCAGGATGCCCACAATGGCGATGCCCGCGGTACGGGGCATGGTCTTGAACAGTTCACGCATGTCTTCGATATCGCGGGAGCCGATCTTCTGTTCGATGGTACCGACACAGAGGAACAGCAGCGACTTGGAGACCGCGTGGAAGATGATCAGCAAAATGGCGGCGCTGATGGCCAGCGGGGTATTCAGACCCGCGCAGGCGATGATCAGGCCGAGGTTGCTGATGGTGGAATAGGCAAGAATCTTCTTGCCGTTGCTCTGGCCAATGGCCAGGGCTGCACAGGCAAGGAAGGTGAACGCGCCGCACAGGGCGATGCCGTCACTGACGAACGTGCCCTGGAACATGGGCGCGAAACGCAGCACGATGTACACACCGGCCTTGACCATGGTGGACGAATGCAGCAGAGCGGAAACCGGCGTGGGAGCAACCATGGCGCCCAGCAGCCAGCTCTGGAACGGAAGCTGCGCGGCCTTGACGAAACCGGCAAGGCACAAAAAGCCGACAGCCACCAGCAGTGCGCCGGAAGCGGGACCCGCAGCCAGCATGACCGATATGTCCAGCGTGCCGGTCTGGGCGTATGCCCACACCATGCCCACCAAAAAGGCCAGCCCGCCGAGGCTGTTCATCCACAAGGCCCGGGTGGCGTTCTTCACGGCGATCTCCGTGCCGTCATGCCCGATGAGCATGAAGGAACAGAAGGTGGTCACCTCGAAGAAGAAGTACAGCCACAGGATGTTGTTTGCCAGAACCAAGCCGTTCATGGCGCCCAGGAACAGGACCAGATACAGGAAGAACTGCGGCTGGCGACTTTTCTTGAGCTTGAGATGCTCTTCGTGCTCCTTCATGTAGGGAAGGCCGAAGATGCAGATGAGAGAGCCGACGATGGAAATGACGAGCACCATGATAATGGACAGGTTGTCCGCCGCAAGGGCGGGGCCGCCTGCACCGTGCTCGACCATGAACATCTCGAAGAACGCCAGAAGGACGATCTGCGCGACAGTAAAAAGTTTGATGAGAAGGTTCTGGAGCTTGAAACCGAAGTAAAGCACCACGAAGAGCAGTGCGAAGTCCAGAACGGTGACAATGCCACCCCAGCCTATTCCGAGAAAGGAACCGGGCTGATAGGTGAAGGGTCCCTGTTGCAAAAGACCCAGCGACGCGGCAGCCAGTACCGCGCCCGTCACCGTGACAATGGCGGTGCGCAGGGAATTCGACCTGAGATAATAACAGGCGATTCCAGCTGCCACCGGTAACACGATGAGAAGCAATAGCAGGTTAGACATGAACACCCCTTTTGATTGGTTGCCTGCCTTGCGAAGAGGAAAGCTGCACCCCCGTACAACTGTAACCCCTCTAAACCGCAAACCTTTACCGAGGTAACCGCGGTTATTATGAAAAAAAAACCATTAGGTCAATAGTTTCTTTTTTCACAAGCGGGTAAACATGGTGTTTTTTTATGCAATTAGGCCGAATAATCATATTTACGTCGGCGCTGATTGATCAATCAACATAATTCTCGACGCCCGCCGAAAGCGAACATCATGATTTACGCATGCATCATGACGGCGTTACAGCAAAAAATTGCATAGAAAAGACGAATTACATCTTTTCCATCTGCACGGTATGGATTGTTGCAATAGTATGGATAGAAATCAGAAATATCCGAGACTGGAAAGCTGGGCCATGTGCGCTTCCTTGGCAGCGGCACGGCCG
This sequence comes from Pseudodesulfovibrio senegalensis, assembly GCF_008830225.1. Classification (NCBI taxonomy): domain Bacteria; kingdom Pseudomonadati; phylum Thermodesulfobacteriota; class Desulfovibrionia; order Desulfovibrionales; family Desulfovibrionaceae; genus Pseudodesulfovibrio; species Pseudodesulfovibrio senegalensis. The sequence goes on along the minus strand of NZ_WAIE01000001.1, from coordinate 284,882 downwards.
GAGCGCTCTCCACCTTGCCCGCGCGTGGTGCAGGGCATGCATCCCAGCGAGCGGTATCCGTGGTCGTAAAGCGGGCAATGCGCCAGACCGAACCGGGCGTGAAAGGCCCAGATGTCGGTTTCGGTCCAGTCCAACAGTGGGTTGCAGACCATGTGCGCGGGCCAGCCCGAAAGAGTATCCCGCTGTTCGAGCGAGGAACGCCCGGCCCTGTCCGGATGTTCGTCGTGCCGGATGCCGGTGATGAGCACACGGGTTTCGGTCTCACCAATGGCCCTCTTCAAAGGCTCGATCTTCAGTTCGCGGCAGCAGGAAACCGGGTCTCTGGCCAGCGGATAGCCGGAAAGGGACACTCCGGGCCGGGCCACGAACAGGTCAACGCCCCACTCTCGGGTCATGGCGTCCCGAAAAGCCAGGACCTCGGGGAACTTGCAGCCCGTGTCCAAAGAAATGGCGCGGGGCGCGCCCTTTCCTGCATGCGCCAGCACGGCCTTCCAGATGAACAGGGCCGTTGTGGAATCCTTGCCCCCGGTCCAGGCCACGCGGACCGCATTCGGGTCGTGGCTTTCCAGCAGGGAAAGCAGCAGGGTCTCGGACGCTTCCAGCTTGTGTTCCAACGTTTGCATGGCCCCATTTTGCCCGGGCATGGGAACCATTGCAAGCCCACGCCCCGGGGTGTATCATATATGATCAAGGAGAAACCATGCTGGAAACCATCAAGACGCTTGTACAATCCAAGAACATATGCGTGCTGGCCACCTGCAGCGGCGACCTGCCGCACACCTCGCTCATGGCCTACACCGCGGCCCCGGACGCGCAGACGTTCTGGCTGCTCTCGGGCATGGGCACGCGCAAAATGCGCAACCTGCGCGCCAACCCGCAGGCCAGCCTGCTCATGGACACCCGGGAACAACACCTGCCCGACCATCGGGACAAGGCCATGGCCCTGACTGTTTCCGCAACCTACCTGCCCCCGCGAGACCGCGAGGAACTCATGGCCCTGAAGGAGCAGTTCGCAAAGGCCCTGCCCCACATGAAGGAATTTGCCGATCGCGGCGACACCACGGTCATCACCCTGAAAGCGAAAAGTTTCCTGTTGCTGGCCGGGCTGGATCAGCAACACTTCATAGACCTTGGGTAAAATATGTTGCAAAACAGAAAAAAAGTGCTTGACGACAGAACGAGCAAAGCATAAAAACACCCTTCGTTGCGCGCCCGTAGCTCAGCTGGATAGAGTGCCGGACTACGAATCCGTAGGTCAGAGGTTCGAATCCTCTCGGGCGCGCCACCACGAAATCACAAAGGGTTTCCAACTCCATGGCGGAAACCCTTTTTTCATGATCTTACATTGGCGCGGGGTGGAGCAGTTCGGTAGCTCGTCGGGCTCATAACCCGAAGGTCGCAAGTTCAAATCTTGTCCCCGCTACCAAAGAAATCAAGCCGGTTTCATCATTTTCGATGAAGCCGGTTTTTTCATTGCCGAAAAATCTATTCTCCCGTCACCCGCGAAAGCGTATGCAGTTCGCCGTCCTTCACGGTGACAATGAAATACGCCCGGTGCACGTCGCCGGCATCATTGATGGAAAACGGCCCCATGGATCCCGGCAGGTCGCGGACCCGAGCCAATTCCCGGGCGAGTCCGGCCGGCTTGCCGGCTGTGCGTTCAAGCGCGTCCGCCAGGGCCATGATCGCATCATAGGAAAACGCCGCAGCAAAATGCGGCTTTGCTTCAAAACGGCGGCGAAACGCGTCCTTGAAGGCGACAAATTCCGGCATCCGGCTGTTTTCATCATAGCTCATGGAGCTGATAACTCCTTCCACGGCCGAACCGCCCGCACGCACCAAACCCTTGGTATACGCCCACGGAGTGATTAAAATCGGTAGCTTATAACCGTTCTGCCTGAGCCTTCCCGCAACCGAAGCCGTATCCATTGCCGAAGCAGCCACCAACAGGGCTCCGGGCTTTTCCTGAGCCACGCGCTCCACCACGGCCTGCTGCCACCCTGCAGAGTGCGAATAGAATTGGATCTCTGAAGAAGCTTCTCCTCCAAGCTGCGCATATCGATTGGAAAAAGCATTGCAGAACGTGGAGGTGTAACCCCTGTTGTCGCCGTCCACCACCATCAGCACGGAGGGGCGATCCATCTTTTTGGCCACAAATCCCGCCAGGGCGGCAGCCCACTCTTCATTGGACGGCATCACACGGAAAAAGTTGTCTTTTTGCCTGGAAAGCAATGGTGTGGAAGTGGTGGGGGAAACAAACACCAAGGGCTTGTCCGCAAACTTCTCCACCGCGGCCAGAGACTGTGCGCTGAGATAATGCCCCACCACAGCCACCACGTCGTGATCCATCAGCGTCCGGTCCGCATCAAGCGCACCCTCCACCGTACCACTGTCGTTCAGCACTTCCAGTTCCAACGTCCGTCCGGCAACGCCACCGCGGGCATTGACCGCATCCACGGCAAGTTCGGCTCCCTTTTGTCCCTGAATCCCCAGATCGGAATACCGTCCGGACAGTGGAGCGGACAAGCCGATCCGTATGGATTCGTCATCGCCGCACCCGAAGCACGCTCCGACAACAAGAACCAGCAGAGAACAAACAACCAGATATTTTCGCCAAACAACATCGCCAGCCGCAAACATTACTACTTCCCTCACTCAACGAATCTGCCCATCACAAAAATCTTGGATTATGTGGTGATCATTGCACATATTTTCAATTTTAACCATAAATAAATCAATGCTCCTGCAACAGACATCGGGCATGACACACGAAAGAGGGTTTGCAGCCAACCGGCCACAAACCCTTTCCTGATTGCCGGGCAGCACCCCGGCCATTGGCATTACTGTTCGCCTGCGCCGCCCCCCGGAACCACCCTGCCCCGGTGGTGCGCATCCCATGTCACGGGACCGAAATGGCAGACACCGCAATTATCATCCGCACCAATCGAGCGATTGTTGCCCTGATACTGCAACGGTCCGATGTTGTCCCTGTCCGCGCCGTATTTGTTCACGGCCGGGTAGTTTGCATGCGGGCTGTTGTGACAGGCGATGCACATCATGGAACCGGTCCTGTCCGGGCTGTTGCGGTACAGCTGCCCCCCGTCTGCAGTCCAGACATTGAAAGCGGAAGCCTCGAACGCGTCGGGGGTTTCATCCGGATCCACGTGGCAGGTGCGGCAATCCGGCTCCTGCATCCACGGCAGGCGCGGGTTGATGGCATTTACGGAATCGGCCATGCGCGGCTTCAGATGAAGCATGAGCCTGTCCGCACCCGGCTTACCCTTTTCCTTTTCATGCTTGAGCAAAGACAGGGCATGGTCTTCAAGGGTGCCGTGACAGCGCACGCAGCCGATATTGGCCGAAGCGTGCAGACCGCGCAGGCACTTGGTAGGCCCGTCCGGCCTGTTGGGGTGGCAATAGGCGCAGGCCTCGGATTCTCGGCCGGACAGGAAATTGGCATGGAACCCGTGAATGGCCGCGGGCAGGTTCAGCAGTTCGGGCTGGCCCTCGGCGCCCAGCACGGGGTCGGGGTGGCAGCTCTGGCAGAGCATGGGCTTGCCGGACTGCGCGGCCTTGACCAGCTCCGTGTTGCTGAGCCTGTCGTGCGATTTGAGCACATCCCGCCCCGTGGGCTGGGATATGCCGGCCAGATCGTCCACCGCCCACGGCCCGCCGTGGCAGTTCTTGCAGCCCATTTCCGTGGACGTGGGCGCTACGGTTTTGGTCACGGCCAAGACCCTGCCGGTTTCGGCGTCACGCGCCTCCACCGTGAATATGGGGAACGGGTTGAACCCGCCGCCCTCGGGGTACGGTTCCACAGGAATCAGGCTGGCCTCGAAGCTCTTCATTTCCTTCTGCAAATGCATTTCCCCGGCAAGGCCGTTGCCGCAAAGGCCCACGTTGTCCGGAGGCTGCGCACCGAAGATGCTCTTGACGTGCTTCCAGAACAGGCATCGCTCGGCGGGCCGCTCAAAGCCCTCCTGAACGTGGTAATGCAGGGTCACGCCCTGGGTGATCACCTGTGGTGTGTCACCACGGCGGATGAGCTGGGCGTAGATGTCGTTGGCCGGGGGCAGCAACACCCATTCGGAGTAGCTGTCCGAAATGCAATGCATGCCCAGATTGTTCCAGGCCAGCAACACGTACTCGTCCGTGTCCGCGTTGAAGGGCGGAATGTCCACGGGCAAGTCCACGTCCTCGAAAACCCGATTGCCGGGCTTGCCCCCATGCAGTTCGTTGACGATGTACTCGGCAAGGGCCATGCGCTCGTCCGGCGTGCCCACGAACGGCGGCATCATGGGCGAGAGCGTGCCCATGCCGGACAGCTTGGCATCCATGCCGATGACCGGATATTTTTCGGTCAGGGGCATGATGTCGTTCATGGGGCCGCCAATGGAATGGCAACCGCTGCATTGCAGCTGGAAGAGTTTTTGCCCGGCCTCCACCCTGTGGCCGTCTTGCAGCAGGTTCGGACGCACCCATTTGGCCGTGGCCAGAAGTCCATCCCTGTCAAGGGCTTCCACCTCCGAAGGCAGTATCTGGTTGGAATACATATAGCCATGGATAACGTACGGCTTGCGCCCTGCCTCGCGCAAAAATTCAAAGGAACCGATAAAACCGAACCCCAACATGAACAGGATCAGGGACAGGGCAATCCGCGCGCCCCGCGGCAGACGAACCATCATCACGGCCCCGAGCACGAACAGGCCTGCCGCAAAAATCGGTATGAGCCGATAGAAATCGGTGATGCGTGCGGCGCGCAGCGCCAGCCGGTGCGCCGCCTCGGGCGGAAACACCGAGCAATACCACCAGCCGCTGAGCATGGCCAAAACTATGGAAACGGACACCCACAGGGCGCAGGACCGGAACACGGTCTCGCGTGCTTCCCGGTCTTCGATGCGATGGGCCGTGAGAAAACCGAACAGCCCGGCGATCATGAAGGCCATGAACGTGCGGAAGAACAGGCTCGGCCAGAACGAAGGATTGAAGAAGGCAGCCCAGAATCCACCCCCCTCAAGCCAGCCGCCGGGCGTGAGCATGAACCCGATGATGCCGTTGATGAGAAACAGCGAAAGCCATGCGGCCACAAAATATATCCAGCCCACCACCAGATGACTGGCGCGGCTCATTTTGCCGAACCTGTAATAGTAGATCAGCAGAGCCACGATCTCCACGAGGAAACAGACCCACTCCGTGGCCCAACCGAACACGAAAGTGTGGATGAGCGTGGACGTGGCCTGCGGCGCAAGCACGGAAATGGTGTACCAGATACCCACTCCGGTCATGCCGCCGAAGACCATGGTCAGCAAAAGGAAGAAGCGCGTGTGGCTCTTCACGTATGCCAGCAGCGGCTCGGAATCCCTTTTGTAGGCCATGGATTCGAACAGGGGCAGAAACAGCCCCCCGCCCACTGCAAAATGGGCCACGTACACATGGACCACGGCGATCAATGCGATGAAGAACCCGCCGCCATAGGTTGTCAGTTCCCAAAACGGATATTGCATGACCTAGCCCTCCCCTTGCGTTCTGAAGGCCAGACGCAGCATGTAGGCGACAATGACGAGTCCCAGAACCAGCGTAATCAGAAACAGCAGCAACGGTGAAAATTCAAGGTTAACGGTCAGGTTCTTCGGCGAAAAATACGGGGCGAGCTTGAAACTGCGCAGCATGGCCCGAACGCAGACCATGGCCGTAATGGTAATCAGCGTCCAGACCGCGGCCTCCTTTGGCTTGCCCCGGAACCCGGCGGAAAGCGCGGGCAGGGTCAGGCCCACGGCCACCACGAAAAGGCCGGTGGCCAGCGCATTGTCGCCCATGAACTGCAACATCACATCGCGCTCAAGGGAAATGAGCCACCACAGGCCCGTGGCCATTTGCAGCAGGGTGGCCGTGGCAAAAAGCTTCATGCCCACAATGCGGGCCTTTTCTGCGGCATGGCCCTGCAGGCGTTTGTCCCGTCCGGCCAGCAGCGCGGCAACCAGCCCGCCAACAGCAAGGGAGGAAAACAAGAAATGCAGATACCGGGGCGCGGCCTCGGCATGGAACAAACCGAGGACCGTCCCCCGTGCGTTGCCGAAATATTCCAGCCATTGGTCCGGGCGTTCCATGAGTGAGAGCACACTGGTCAGCACCAGCGAAACGCACAGGGCAAGGAGCATTCCCAAACCGAGGAACAAAGGAATCCGGGAGCCGTCCTTTTTCAGGCGGTGCTGGTGGATATACAGTGAATAGTAACCGAGAATGAGCAATCCGACGATGCTCAGCCACCACACCGCGGACATGACCGCACTGGTGTAGAAGAACTGCCCGTACAGGACCTGAAGGAAGAGCAACGGCGCCACCCCGAAATTGACCATCAGGGCAAAAAAAACAGGCAGCTTGCCTGCAAGCGCGCCCGCCAGGGGTTCGGTGCGGTCCGAAAACCACAGGTACAGGGCGAACAATCCGCCGCCCACCACCGCATTGACCATGATAATGTGGATCACGAATGTCACCAGGTTCAGTCCTTCGAACCACCACCAGGCAACAGGAAGAGGATCGGCGTTGGGGATGAGGGCCAGCGTGTCCATGGGGTTCCTCCTTACGGCTGCGTTCTCCCATGTGGATGCAAGAATCCACCACCCCGGTCCGCGCGCCCAGGAAGGTCATGCCGGCTTTGCACGGCAACGCAACGGGGAACAGGGCTGTGGAGCTTTGCTCCACCATATGACATCCCCTGCCCCAATGGTCAAAAATTATTCCGTTTCCTATGCGATAATTTGACAATTTATAATGAATCTAACACGGGATCGCCCATTTTCACCCGCGATGAAAGGCATCGAGCAATTCGTTCCAGCCTGTTTCACGGGCAAACCGCAGGCCCGCGTATCGCCGGGCAAGTGTCTCGGACAAGGGGTTGAAGGGAAACACTGCAGCCATGCCCGTGGCTTGTTGCAGATTGTGCTGGGTCAGATGGAACACGGCGTCACTCACGGCCCGAAACACGGCGTCGGCACGGGCGGACAGGCCCGCAGGCAACTGCTGTCCGGCAAGGCAGCGCGCAAAATCGCCAAGATCAACAAAATGGTCCCCGAACCGAAGGCATTGCCGGGCCGCACGGTACAGGGCACAGAAAGCCGCCGGATCATGCATATGCTGCACGCAGCCCTCCACCATGGCGCGGACAGCCTCAAGAACCCGCTCCATCCGGTCCGTATCAACGGCCGAAAGGCATACGGATTTCGAGGCAGAGGTCCGCTGGCCGTACCGGCGGCAAACAGCCGCGCCCACCTCTTCGGCAGACGAATCCACCAGAGCGGCCATGTCATCAAGCACAAGGTCATAGGGCCAGCCCACCGGCGGGATCACGGTTTCCGAACCCACGTACACACCGCAGAACCGCGCCAGTTCAGCCATGACCTCCGCAGACCCCATGTGACAGGCATCGAAGCCCAAAACGTCCAAACGCCTGTCGCCCAACACGGAACCGAGAGCCTGCGCCAGCTCGGCCGTGGTCAGGGCATCCCCGTCCGTATAGTCGTAGGCAACGGACTTGACGGTCTCGGCCGTGAGTTCGGCCATGCTTTCCGCATCCACGGCCCCGCTGCCGTGGCCCCAGACAATGAGCGAATAGCGCTCGCAGGGCATGACCGACATGCTCCAGTCCATGAAATCCGAAAGCACCGCGGCATTGCCCGTGTTCAGCGCCTGTTCGGAACGCAGGCACGCCACTTCCTCGCCCTGCCGGAAGGCCACGGACAACACCGGAGTGTCGTCCGCCTCCTGTTGCGGCGAATGAAACTGCACGCACAATGGAACCGCGTTGCCCGCCCCCTGCGCCCGCCGGATTTCCCGCAGGTCGTTCAACCGCGCATAGGGGTTGAGGTCATTGTCCGCAGCCAGAAAAATCATGATGCCGAGCCTGTCCATGCATTGCCTCCCATACCCAACCACAGGTGCTTTCCGTTCCCACCTGTCCGGAAATGCGCCCGAACACGCAGGGGTTGCAAAAAGTTCCGGCGTGCGGACACGTACGGCACGGTTCCATGAACGAATCCATGAACGAACCCCGCACCGATTTCGCACCGCTGCCATCCCCCTGCCCGCTGCGCCACAGCTTGTGCGCATTGAATTGGGCATACAGCGGGCCGCCCAGTATTTCCGCCAAGGGCTCCTGCGCCACGGTCGGCGTATGGCACAGGTAGCGTTGCAGCTGATCCGGCCACCCCACCACCGCAAGGCAGGGCACGGCGTGCCCATCGGAAAGCAGGCGCACGCGGCAGCTCATGGCCTGGCAGCCGTACCGCACCACCGGCGCGGAACATTCCGGACGGCTGTTCAGGTACTCGGCAACCAGCGGCTTGATTTCATACACGAACGGCAGCGTACACCCCAACTGCGCTTCCCGGTCGAACAGGGCGTGCGCAAAATCAAACCAGTCCTGCGCGCCGTATGCCAGACGCGCCAAACCGGGGCGCGCGTTATGCGGAACCGCCAGATCCTGAAACAGAACCTTTCCTGCGCCCAATACGCTGAAAAATCTTATGATTTCCCAAGGGGAAAGATTCATGAGCGCCGGACGGTTCAGGGTGAAAGCCACGGTCAGCGGAACATCCGGCAACCGGGCCGCAGCCTGTTCCACGGCACGGCAGGCGGTTCGGAAAAACCCGGCACCGCGTACCCTGTCCTGCCGCTCGCCTTGGATATCCTCAAAACTGAAGGATATGCCCATGAGATGCTTCAGGCCGCACAATGCGTCCCACAGGCCGCGCGCTTCCAGCAACGTGCCGTTGGTGGTCATGGAAACGCTGATGCCTCGGCCATCCAACGCAGAAAGTATTTCGGCAAATTCCGGATGGAACGTGGGCTCGCCGCCGAAAAAGTGAACATGACCGATCCCGGCGTCCGCAAAGCCGTCAATGGCATGCAGCACCTGACCACGATCAAGCTCCGGGCCGAGCATGCGGTCGTAGTACGGGGAAATGCAGTGGGAGCAGGCCAGATTGCACCGGCTGGTGACCTCCCATTCCAACGTCCGCGGAAACGGCGACAACGCATTGTCCATGCAGGGACCTCGACTTCGTTCAATGGGACCCGCACCGCATCAAAGGCGGCACGGGTCCCATCTCTCTATCTGTTGATATGAATGTGAATAATGGTCGTATCCTTGCCCGCCTCGCCATAGACATTTTCCGCGAGCACGTTAAAGAATTCCTTCTTTTCCTCAACGCTCAGGTCCACGCCCGAGGCCGCAAAGATCATGGTCAGGGCCTTGTTCAGATCCCTGAGCAGGTCCGGGTTTTCCTTGAGCGTGTTCATGACGCTCTGCACGTTTGCTGATGCCATGCTGAATCTCCTTTCGCTCACGATTTCACATGAACATGGACAATGACCTTTTCCTTGCCCGCCTCGCCATAGACATTTTCCGACAACACGTTGAAGAACTCCTTCTTTTCCTCAACGCTCAGGTCCACGCCCGAGGCCGCAAAGATCATGGTCAGGGCCTTGTTCAGGTCCCTGAGCAGGTCCGGATTTTCCTTGAGCGTGTTCATGACGCTCTGCACGTTTGCTGATGCCATGCTGTTCTCCTTGTTTTCCGGGATTGATAAACACGGCGGGATTCCGCCCCCCAGCCAACAAAAAAATAGAAGCTTCTATTGCCATTTCCGCTAGCATGAAATTTAAATTCGTGTAAGCAAAACCCGCTTTTTTCACGGGACATCTTGTTATAAATTAATCAAAACACTGTAATTAATCACCTTATAGCAGCACACCAGGCACCGCTTTCCAAGACGCAGGCACAAACCCAAACAAATATAACGACGTACGTCATAAATAGATTGACCAATATTAAATAAAATGTTTCATACTGAAAGACATCTACCAACCCCAACCACAGGAGAACGACCATGGAAAAGAGGAACTCCATCAACGTCAGTTTTGAAGGAATGGCCCCGGAAACAGCGGACAAGCTGTGCAAGGGCATGGCCGAGGCATCCGGCGCAACGCTGCGTGAAGTGTTCGGACGACTGGATGAAATCAAGAAGATGAAGCTGGAAGATCTGGACAAGCTCGGCCGCGTGCTCGAAAAGGCATCCAACGACGGCAACGGGGGATGCGGCATTGGCTGCTGGTAGCCCGGACCAGGCTATCGAGGCTCCCCGCCCGCTGGGAAGGCTGACCCTGTGCGTCAGCCAGCAGTGCAATCTTGCCTGTGCATACTGCTACGGCGCGACCGACGGCTACATGGGCACGCGGCAACGCATGCCGGCGCACACCGCCCTGAAGGCCGTACGGACCTGCGCAGCCGCACGCCACATCCGGCACGTCCAGTTTTTCGGCGGGGAGCCGCTACTCAACCGGCAATGCATATATGTGACCGTACATGAACTGGAATCCATGCACAGACAGGGAATCCTGCCCTCCATGCCCTCGCTGAGCATGGCCACCAACCTGACCTTGATGGATGAAGACATGGCCCGGTTCATGGCGGAAAAGAACATGCGGGCGGCCACGAGCCTTGACGGGCCGCAAGTCATCCATGACCGGCTGCGAACCGACCGGGCGGGCAACGGCAGCCACGCCCGCGTCATGCACGGGCTCGACCTGCTCCGCAAGCACGGGGTTCCGTTCACGCTGGAATGCACGTACACCACCCGCCATTTTCGCAACGGCCACGACATTCCGGACATGTGCGACTACCTGCACGCGCAGCGTCCGCACCGCTTCGACATCGTGCTTGCAGCCGTGCCGGGCAATGCTTCGCTGGACCCGTCGCAAGGACCGCTTTGGCACGACATCCTGCGTTCACATACGGAATCGCTGGAGCATGTGCTGGACGTGTGGGCGCAGGGAGAAACGATGCGGCACGGGCTGGCCATGGATGTGCTGCGCTCGGAACGCCCCGAGCCCGAAACGTTCTGCACCGCAGGCAGCAGCAACGTGGCCGTTGCAGCGGACGGCGGCTGCTACCCCTGCCACATGATGATCGGCATGGAGCGCTTCCGCAGTGAATCGCCCCTGCAAACACTGGGCGCAGGCCAGCCGTGCCGCAAACCCGATTTTGCTGCTTGCGCCGGTTGCCACGCCCGGGACCTGTGCGTCATCTGCGTAGGAAAAATGCTCATGTACGCACCGGAAGCACCCCGCCCGCATTCGCACCTGTGTGAATTCACGCAGCACTCGCTGGCCGCCCTTGTGCGCGCGTTTGACGCCCGCATGCCCGCGCTGTGCGACAATAAGAAAGCACCCCCCGCCCCCGTGCAATGAACAAAAAAAAGGCCGCAGGTCAGTCCCTGCGGCCCGATATCTCTTGAACGGTGTGCTCAGCTCTTGAACTTGCGCTCCCATTCGAAATCCTTGCTGGTGACCACATCCTCCATGCGACGGATGCGGCGGTCCAGATTGTCGAACTTGCGCTTGATCCGCGACAGCGCGTTGCTGCGCGAATCCGCATACGAGTCGTAAAATTCACGTTCGTCGTCGTTGGTGACCGGCACCACCGGTTCAGGCTTCATGAGTATGGCCGCCACCAGATACAAAATACCCACGGGCCAAATGCCCGTAACAATGAACGCCACCACGACCACGGCCCGCACCATGAACACGGACATGTCGAAATAGTCGGCCAGCCCGCGACATACGCCGAGCAGCACGCCGTTGCGTGATCGATACAGGGGCGCTCGCTCCATGGTCTGGCGCCGCTGATGCCAATCCTGGCCCGGTCCGAATCCGCCAAAGCCCCTGCTGCGTCCGCGGCCGTTGCCGCTGCGGTTATGTCTGTTCATGCGCCTCATTGCTTGTTCTCCCTTTCCAGCAGGATGGTCTCCAAGGACTCGACACGGCTTTCCATCCGATTCATTGCATTATACATTTCCTGAATCATTCTGGTTTCTTCCTCGGAACTACTCTGCCGGGGCGATGAGCGAAAAGCCTTGACCACGCCCACGAGCACCGCGCCCACAAGCACGACTCCGGCAAGAATGAACAGGAATATGGCTCCTACAAAATGGCCCATGTGGTATCCTCCTTAGATGCACGGGAACGGGCCATAGCATAACGCAGTCGAACCGTGCCCACAAATCGTTTCGCTACTTCTTTCCGGCCGCTTTCTTGCGCATAGCCTCAAGCTCGGCCTCGATGGCGTCGCCGTTCTCCAGCTGGGCGAACTGGTCTTCCAGACCGTGGGAACCCGCAGGTCCGGCCAACTCGGCTTCGGCCTCCAGCCGTTCCACCCGCTGCTCAAACCGGTCGAAACGCATCATGGCTTCAGACGACTGCGCCCGGCGCACATCATTGCGCACCCGCTTGCGCTGGTCCGCACGCACATGCCGCTTGACCAGACTGCGTTGCCGTTCCCGGGCAGATTCCAGCTTGGCTTCCAGCTGGGCCATGTCTTCCCGCGCCTGCTCGATGAGCACGTCAAAACGTGCCTGCTCGCTTTCCAGCGAACCAGCGGCATGTTCGGCTGCGTGCTTTTCCACCAGCGCCTCGCGGGCCAGATCTTCGCGGCCCTTTTCCATGGCCAGCCGCGCGCGCGATTCCCAAAGCTCCATGCGGGAATCAGCTTCTTCCCGATCCCTGTCGATACGCTTGCGGTCAGCCATCAGCCCGGCACACCCGGCCTTGAGCTCCACCAATGTCTCTTCCATTTCCTGAATCATGAGCCGGATCATCTTTTCCGGGTCTTCGGCCTTGTCCAGCATGGAATTGATGTTGGAACTGACGATATCCTTGAATCTCGAAAATATGCCCATGGATGCCTCCTGATCGTTTTCACACCATAAAGCACAGGACGTGCCAGCACATATGTTTTTTGCAACAATCTGTAATCAATGGCTTTCCCGACTTGACACGGCAACACCATGTTGGTAAATAAAAATATAATTTGGTTGATTAAACCAAACTTTAGTAAAAATGAATACCGACATCCATTCCCAACCCACGGAAGCCATCGGGCAGTCAGAGAGTTTTCTGCAATTTCAGGAAGCGCTTTCTCTGGCTGCCCGGGCCGACCGGCCCACCCTGATCATCGGAGAACGCGGCACGGGCAAGGAGCTTGCCGCCGCCCGCCTCCACTATCTTTCCGGCCGCTGGCAGGGACCGTTCATCCCGGTCAACTGCGCGGCGCTGGCGCCCACGCTTCTCGACTCCGAACTGTTCGGCCATGAAGCCGGGTCCTTTACCGGCGCCACTGTGCGGCGCAAGGGGCGCTTTGAAACCGCCAACAGCGGCACGCTGTTTCTGGACGAGATTGCCGCGCTCTCGCGGGAGGCGCAGGAAAAGATATTGCGCGCCGTGGAATACGGCATATTCGAACGGGTGGGCGGCGCGGCTCCGGTAAGCGTGAACGTGCGCGTGATCGGCGCCACCAACGCAGATCTTCCCGCACTGGCGGAAACCGGCCGTTTCAAGCGCGACCTGCTGGACAGGCTGAGTTTCGAGGTATTGACCCTGCCGCCCTTGCGGGAGCGACATGGCGACATTGAATTGCTGGCGCAACGTTTTGCCGCGCGCATGGCCGTGGAAATGGGCTTTGGCGAACCACCCGCGTTTTCAGAAAAGGCTTGGGCGGCACTGCTTTCACATCCGTGGCCCGGCAATGTGCGCGAACTCAAGAATACGGTGGAACGCGCCGTATACCGCAGCAACGGCGAAGCCGTGGACGACATCGTGCTGGACCCGTTCAAGTCCCCGTACCGTCCGGCTCGCCCCCGGCAACAGGCTCCGGCCCAAAAACAGGCACCCGCACCGCAGGGCTGCGAAGATCACACCCCCGACCTTTCCGTCCCGGTCAAGGACGCTGTCCGCAGACTGGAAGAACAATACGTGCGTTCCGCACTGGATGCGGCGCGGCACAACCAGCGACAGGCCGCACGGATCATGGGCCTGACCTACAACCAGTTCCGGGGACTGTACCGCAAGTATTCCAAGGGGCTAAACGACGGAGAGGCGCATTGACGCGCCCCCGGTATTGTGCATCCCCCGCCCCTGTGGTATCGCCAATCCATGCGTTGCCCACAATGCGAAAAACAAATCGGCCGACACGCCATCCAGTGTCCGCACTGCGGCATTCTGATCCCGCGCGGACGCGGTTCCAAGCTTGCCGGACGGCTGACCATGGAACCCAGGCTATGTATGGCCGTAGGGCTGCTGCTGGCCTTTATCGGGCTGGTGCTGCTCATGAGCGACGCCATGTATTTTGCCATGCTGCCCATCGTTCTGGGCGGGGTGCTCATCATTCTGGGCAAAAGCATGAAACCCTGAACGGACACACCGTCCAGGGTCTTGATTCCCATCCTGACGGATTGAGACCTGCCCAATCCGACTCTTCATCCCACGTCACTTGCGCCAATCAGGCGCGCACGAAATGCAGCAGCGTTTTCATGCCGCACCGCTCGTATCCCTCGGGCAAATCCGTGAGCAGGCGCCATCCGCGACCACCAAGATAGTCCACGGCTTCGCGCACCGGATAAAAGCATTCGCCCTCCAGATGGCAGGTGGAAAAAATCTCTGCGAACTCCTGCGGCGTCTTGCGAAAATGCTTGGGCGTCCTGCACAGGGGCTTGAGCGAAATGATCAGCTCTTTTGAGGCCCAATCTTCCATTATGTCCATGAAATAATGCATCTTCCCGCTGCCGATGGTCGTATTGCCGATGATGTCGAACATCATGGCCACATCGAACTTCTCCGCAGGCGGGGAGGTAAAATCGCAGACCATGAACTCCACATTGTCCACGCTGTCCAGCTCGGCCATGATCTGCGCACAGCGCACCAGACGGGAGTCGATATCCACGCCGGCGGCCCGGCGCGCACCAAGTCGCACGGCCCGGCGCACGAACGTGCCCACGTTGCAACCCAGATCCACCACGGTCTTGCCCCGCAGGTCGATATGTGCCGGTGGACTTTGCGGCAGGCTTTCATCACGATGGCCGGCTCCGCCGGCCAACAGGTTGCCTTCGGAATCGCGCACGGGCCGCCAGATTTCCGATTCACCGATTTCCCGAACCAAAGAGCGCAATTCCTCGTTCAAAGCCTCTTTTTCCACAATACGGCATCCTTTGCACCCACTTTCCCGGGCACTCGGCAACAGGACAAAAAAACAAAAAAAACACAACCGGCGCGACGCAACGCCACCAACTCTCCCTCGGCAGCACAGGTCTTACACCAGCACCCTCCACTGGGCAACTCCCGTCTTGAATCGGGACAGCTTACCCCTCGTTTGCTCCCTCGTCCTCAGGGACCTCCCCCTGAACCGGAACCTCTTTCTCGCCGGCCTTGATTTTCCTGCGCTCTTCTTCGGCGCGAACCCATTTGCCTATCTTCATGTCCTGTTCCAGAATATGGTTGATCAGCCAATCCTTGAGAAACTGCCGCAACTGCTCCACGGGAACGTCCCGATGCTTGTACAGATCCCTTTGAAAAAGCTTGACCGCACGCGCCAGTTCCTGATGACGCATCTGATGCTCTCCCCGCGCGGGGTAGCGCACCTCGTTCATGTAGGCTTCCTCGTCATGAAAATGCAGCACCGTGTATTCCCGGAGCCGGGCCACGATTTTCTCCACAACGTCCTTGCCGCGCTTTTGGGCGATGGCCTTCAGAAACTCATTGACCAGCGCCAGAAGATCCATGTGCTGCCGGTCAATGGCATAAATTCCGATTGCAAGCGTATCTTCCCACTGTATGGACGGCATAGCCTTCTCCCTGCATATACTCCACAGGATACCCCAATCCGGGGCATCGCTTCAAGCCTTGCAACGAAAACAGGGTCCGAGGAAACTCCCCGGACCCTGCATGATCATCTTCAGCGAACCTAGTCGCGCATGGAAAGGATCAGGTCGCGAAGCTCGTTGGCCTCTTTTTCCAAATCCTTGACCGCCTGACTGGAACGAACCATGTTTTCCATGGTCAGCGTGGAGATCTCGTCGATCTCCGAGGTTCCGCGGCTGATTTCCTCGGATGCTGCGGACTGCTCCTCGGCCGCCGTGGCTATTGCCGCCACTTCGGAAGAGGTGCTTTCCACCACGCTCAGGATGTCCTTGAGCACCTCGCCCGACTCCCAGGTCAACTGGGTGCTCTCGGAAACAGCCTCGGTTGCGGACTCCGTGTCCTGCACTGCCTGCACAGTGCCGTCCTGAATCTTGCCGATGACTCCGCCCACTTCCTTGGTGGCGTCCACGGTCTTCTCCGCCAGCTTGCGGACCTCGTCCGCAACCACGGCGAATCCGCGCCCGGCCTCACCGGCCCGCGCCGCCTCGATGGCCGCGTTCAGGGCCAGCAGGTTGGTCTGGTCCGCAATGTCGTTGATGACCTGCAGCACCTTGCCGATTTCTCCGGCCTGCGAACCGAGATCGCGCATGACTTCGCTGAGGTTCTCGGCCTTTGTCTTGACGCCATTGATGGA
Source organism: Pseudodesulfovibrio senegalensis (assembly GCF_008830225.1). Classification (NCBI taxonomy): domain Bacteria; kingdom Pseudomonadati; phylum Thermodesulfobacteriota; class Desulfovibrionia; order Desulfovibrionales; family Desulfovibrionaceae; genus Pseudodesulfovibrio; species Pseudodesulfovibrio senegalensis. The sequence continues at coordinate 268,501 of NZ_WAIE01000001.1, read as the reverse complement.
CGTGACGGCACGTTCCACCACGTCGGCGCCGGCCTTGGCCTTTTCACTGGCGAGATTGGCGTTTTCCGCAGCAGTGCTTGCGTTGCGTGCAACCTCAAGCACCGTGGCGTTCATCTCCTCCATGGCCGTGGCGTTCTCTCCGGTGCGCGCCTTCTGGGTCTCGGCGCCGCGCCTCGAATCCTCGAGCTGCTCGGAAAGGTCGTTTGCCGAATCGGTCAGCCGACGCGATATTTCAGTGGCATTCTGGGCGGCCTCGGCTATGCGCTCCCCGTGGGAACGGATGCGCTCTTCGGCAGCACGGATTTCCGTCATGTTGTAATAGATGGCGAACACGCCGATCATCTCGCCGTCCAGATCGTAGATGGGCGTGGCGCTGATATCGAGGATCATCTCCCGGCCGTCTTCGGTTTTGAGCACTCTTTCCTCGCGCTGGATACTCTTTGTTTCCAGCGCCGCCTGCGAAAGGTCCCTTTCCCCGGAATCCCCGTACATGAAGGTGTCCAGACAGACGCCCATGTAATCCGACGGATCGCCGGGCTTGCCCAGAAGGTCGAGGTAGTCCTTGTTCAGATAGGTCATGCAGCCGTCGGTATCGATGACCGCGCACGGCAGGATGATGCCGTCCAGCACACCCTGCACGAACCCGAATTTTTCCTTGAGGTCGCCGCTCATCTTGCCCAGATGCTCGGCCAGTTCGCCCAGTTCATAGCGGAACGTACCGTCAAGTTTGGCATGAAAATCGCCGGATGCAACGCTGTTGGCATATTCGATGATGGCGCGCACCGGACGGGTGATGGTGCGGCGGAAGCCGAGAATAATCACCAACACGGCCAGCAACAGCCCCACCACGCCGGAAAGAATGATGACCATCTGCTGCCGGTCGGCAACGGATGTCAGGTCATCCACGTACACGGTTATGCTGATCAGCCAGCCGGTAAGCGGCTCGGAGCGGAAGGATTGGACCTTGTCGCGCCCTTTGTAATTGTAGAAGAAATAATTTTCCTTACCCTGCTCCTTGACCTTGAGCAGCGTGTCGATGACGCTGGAGCGCTTGCCCACCACCTTGGGGTTGGGGTGGCTCACGATGGTTCCCGAGCCGGTCATCATGTAGGCGTACCCGTCCGAACCGATACTCAGAGTCTTGATGAAACGCTCGGTAAACAGCTTGAGGTCGATTTCAAGCGCCACGCCGCCGGAATCGAAAACCCGCTCAGCCATGAAAAACAGGTTGCGGCCCGAGGGGTTCACCATGGGCTTATCCGAAATAAAGGACTTGGCATTGCTTCCGAACAGGGATTTGAAATACGGGGTCTCGGCAACGCTCTCCGCCTCTGCGGGTTCTCCGTCCGCACCGATTTTGGCCAGAACTGAGCCGTCCTTCTTGAAAATCACTGCAGAGGCGATTCCCGGGTCGGCCGCCACAAGCTTTTGCAGGATGCTTTTCGTGCGACCGGCGTTGTTATATGAAAGCGCGGTGACCACGGAAGGATTCTGCGCCAGAGTCTTGACCACGGTTTGATAGCGGGCCAGATACTCTTCCAACGAAAAAAGCGCGCTCTGGTTGAGCTGGCGCATATCCTTGAGCTGGGTATCCTTGACCATCTCATAACTGGTCGTATTGATATACATCACCAAGGCCGATACAAGTACAATCAACAGTAGGGATATTGTTGCACAGAATTCCGTGGCAACGCTTTTTACCATGAACCGTTTGAACATCAGGACCTTCCTCGCAGTATTACTACCAAGAGATTGAAACAGAAATTCCACCACTCAATAAATTAAAAATATTGATTCAACGTTACCACGGTGAGATGACAAAGTATATTACAAAACAACAGAAAACATGAAGGAATACTCATACATTCCGAGCCTGCGCAGTGCCGGCCAAATCCTTAACATTGCTGGAGACGACAATGAACCGTCTGGAAACGGAAACCTGGGAAGTGATGCAGAGCTGCAAACGCCTGCTGGGAACAACGCGGCTCCAAAAGATTTTTTCCCGAGGCAGAACCCAGATCAACCGCTACTGCATGGACCCGCGATTCGAGGATGCCCAGCGCAACCCGCTGGACAGGCTCATCGCCATGTTCAAACTGGTGGTGCAAGCCGGGGGCGAAGAAACAGTGCGGGCGGCCCTGAACATGCTGGCAAGCCCCCTGGGCTGCCGGGTACAGGAGCTGGACGCGCCCGTTCCGGACAAGGAAACCGTGGAAGAGGAATGTCTGGACGACTACCCGGAACTGGTGGAACTGAACAGGCTTATCGCCATGCGCAGCCATCCGGACACGGTCCGGCGACAGGCGGAAATCACCATGCGGGAAATAGGCGAAACATGTACCCTGTATGAACAGGTCTGGAAAGAACGCTCCTGAATGAAAGCGCGCAAAAGCGTCAGTTGAGGGGCTGCGCCGCGGCAAGCCGGGAGGCTGTGAACGTCATGGTGCCCAGCTCGCCGAATGTGGTGGCCTGACGAACCGTCATGCTGGCGGCCTTGTCCGCATCAATCCGGAAAGATTCCCCCTTGTTCAGGGGCGTGCCGTTCACCATGGCAACGAGCTTGCTGTCCGGGCCGTTGCTCCAGGCTTCCTGCAGCACGTACTCCCCTTCGGGAAGCGAATAGGTTCCGCCCTTGCTCCACGGTATGAGCAGAGACTGACCGTGCCTGTCCGCTAGGCGCAGGGCATGGACCTGACGCGGGGCCACCTCCACGTAAAAATGCGCGGGGCGCACGCCCGGGGTCTCCCGTACCACCTTGAAGCGCTGTGCTCCCGGAATCTTGGCATCAAGCGCATAGTGTCCGAGGAAATTTTCCGGGTCGAGAATGATCTCCCAACCGAGGTCCTGTCCGGTATTGTTCCACGGGATGGCCACAAAACCCTTGAAATTGACCACCTCGCGTTTCTTGCCGCCGTACACGCCCTCCAGAATGAGCTGGTCGCCCAGCACCGCATGCAACACCCCGCCCCCGCGCACGAACACGGGATTGCCGTTCAGCCAGCACACGAAGACCGGCTCGTCGTCGCTAGGGCTTGAAGGCATGGTCCCGGTCCAGGCCACACGGGTCCGGGCCAGTCGGCTGCCGTCCACGCGCAGTTCCAGATTGGAAAACCGCTCCAGAGCCATGCGCCGGGCACCGATGAGATTCACCCCGGGACGATCCGAGGCGAACAGGGCCAGCGAAGGCTCGAAATTCTCGACTCCGGTCTGTTCGGGTTCCACATCCAGCGTGGCGCCGGGGGCAAGCCTGATGACCCCGCCATTGTCCACGGGACGGCCGTTGACCGTGACCCGCACCCCGGTGGCGGCGTACCGTTTGATGTCGTTGCCGGTAAAAACCGGGGGAACCGCCTCCACCCCGAACTGCGCCAAAAGCAGGCAGGTGGCCTGCAACTGCTGGCCAACCTTCCAGTCCAACTGCACGATATCCTTGCTGACCTCCACGGCCAGTGCCGGGATGTTGTGTTCGGCCAGCGCGTAGCAGGTCAACGACTTGCGCATCTCCGGATAGCTGGTGGCCTTGTCGAACGTCCGGGTATTGAACAGCTGGAACTGGTAATCGTGGGGAATGCCGTTGTTCAGCCGCGCCAGCACGTCCTTGACCGTGGTTTCGAGGTTGATGCTGTGCTTGGCGCCCTTCCAGAGCAGGGTGTCCACAATGATGGACTGTCCATAACGCTTGGGATTGCGCAGGTTGTTCACATAGGTGGGGTAGTAAAACCCGCTGCCTTCGTGCAGGTGGATGAAGGCATCGCACCGCGGCAGCAGAAAACGGATGACCCGCGCCACGCGGTCTTCGTAAAAACGGTTGTAATTCCGGTCAAACCGCCGGTTCATGTCCACGTTGATCTGGCGGCGGCACAAATTGATGGAAGGAACGTTGGCCCGGGGGAGGACGATGAGATTTCCCTTGCGGATGGTGGAGCGGGAAAGCAGCTGCGCCGTAATGAAGCCGGAGCGCTCGTCTCCCTGAATGCCGCCCTGGACCATGACCGTGGGACCAGGCAGGTCGCCCTTGATGAACACGACCTTGAGCGGGTACTGGGTACCCTTGAAAAACACATATTCCCACGTGCCGGCCTGGGCCGCGGATGCGGCCAGGATGAGCAGGGCCAGGCTAAGCCAGAATATTGTACAGCGGATATGTTTCCGAAAAAATGACCGTTCCATCATTGTCTCTGATCTCCAGCCGGATGCCGAAAACATCTTCTTTTTTCACCCCGTTGGGCATGATGAACGAGGTGCGGATACGCTTGAAGCGCTGAATCTGGAACGTCAGGTCGTTCTTGTTTGTCTTGATGGTCACTTCTTCGCCGTTCTTTTTGACAAAGGCGAAATCAACCACACCGGCCATGGACTTGGTGGTCTGCATGTTGTTCAGTTCAAAACTGACCGAGGCCTTGGAACCGGATATGCGGGCCTGAAGGTTTTCCACTCCCACCTGACGGGTATCCACCCGGGAAAAAATCTTGCGCAAATCCAGACTGGGCTGATTGACCGGGGTTTCCTCGGATGCCGAGGACAGAAGAGCCTGCAATTCCTTGGGATCGTAGGACTGGAGAATCTTTTCCATGTTGCCTAGCCGTTCCAGACGGACTTCAGCATCCACAAGGCGCTGCTCCAGATTCTTTTTCTGGGCCAGCAATTCAGCGTTCTGCCACCAGCCGCGAAGCCCCATGTACATGCCGCCCCCGGCACACAACAACATGAATATCTGCGAAAAGAAAAACAAGCGCAGCCAGAAGGGGCTGAGCCTGTATCGCTTGACATCCGTGTCGTCGCGCATGAAGAGAACGCTATATTTCGAATTGCTCATCAGAGCCTTCTCCACTCTTCTCGTTCGATTTTCCAGCCATCGCCCACCGGTGCGAGCACCAGCGTCTTGTGTCCCCTGTCCGCATAGCCGCTCGCATCCTCGTACTCCTGCACAAAATCAACCCGAAGCCCCTTGGAATCAGGAAAAATCTTCACATCGTCAACAGTTACCTTAACAGGAGCCTTTTCCTCCCACAACGCATTTTTATATTCGCGTATGGCTTCGGCACCCCGGTAATCCCCCTGAACGGCATCCGTGCCATAGAAGGACAGGTAGGATTCCATGTCCGCATCCTGCCACGCGGCAGCCCATTTGCGGATCACGGGCCTGATGCGCTTGTCCATGACCTTGAAATATTGCGGGGCAAGATCCTGCTGCGGACGGGTGTACTCCCTGCCCACCACGACCCAGCCGCCCTTGGCCGTGCGCATCCAGTAAAGGCGCTTTCCCACGGTCTGGGCCAGGCTGGGCGAACGGTAGAACTGATCGAAACAGGTCACCCAGTAATCGGGACCGGCAATGGCGCGGACATTGTCCACCATCACGTGCAGCCACGGCGTGCTGCGGAAAATGCTTTCCTTGTGGCTCTTGTAGGCCGCAAAGTCCCCGCTGCCCGACAGGGTGAAGGCCACGGGATCGAAATGGACGAAAAATTTTCCGGAACGGCTTTCCCAGTCCCGTGCCCAGTTGCGCACTTCCTGAACCAGCTCCGCGGCCAGCTTGCCCTCGGTACCCGAATCGGGCTTCCATGAAACGTCTTCGGCCACCACGACGGGCATACCCGGATACAGGTCGCTTCCCAGCGACTCCAGGTCCGAAGCCTTGAGCGCGATGCAGCCCCGTGTGTCGCGAGGGGTGAGCGCCTTGCCCCGGCCATGCAGCCAGATGCCGGAACCCGTCTTGCCCTTGATCCGATCGACGGGATTAGGATAATTCAATGAATACGCAATATTGCCGTACAAATCCCAACCAAGGGGACGCTGGATGCGCCTCCCGAGGAAATACGTTCCCTCGGGCGTGCGCAGGTCGCCGCGCACCATTTTGTCGCCCTGGGCCTGTCCCGTGGTGCAGGGCAACTCCATGACCGCCTTGATGGGACTTTCGTGTTGCAGCACAAAAAGGCGCTGGTCATCCTTGTCGATGGCCAGCAAGCGCTCCGGCACCCATTGGTGGGAAGTGAGCGTAGGCCTCCAGCCGTCGTCCGCAAAGGCCGGACAACAGCACAAAGCCATGATTAGAACCAACAATACCCGCATAGACTATCCCGTGCCCGATGCGGCGGATGGCGAGGCTATCGGGAAGCAGCCTCGAGCAATTCGCCGCGCGTGAATATGGAATCCAGTTGCAGGCCGGCCTTGGCGAGATTCTCCCGGCCGCCCTCTTCGCGGTCCAGCACGCTGATGACCGCGGCTATCTCCAGCCCGGCATCACGCACCCGTTCCGCGGCCGTCACCAGCGTCCCCCCGGTGGTAACGACGTCCTCAAGCAGGGCGACCTTCATGCCCGGCTTGAAATTCTGCAGGCCCTCCAGATACTGGTTGGTGCCATGCCCCTTGGACTTCTTGCGAATGATGAAGCCGGGCAGCGGCCGTTTTTCCACGTGGGACAAAACGGTCACCGACGAAACCAGCGGATCCGCGCCCAGGGTCATGCCGCCCACGCCCTGGATATCGTACTTGCCCAGCAGGTCGAGAAAACACATTCCTACCAGCCAGCTGCCCTCGGGATGCAGGGCGGTCTGCTTGCAGTCGAAATAGTAGTCGCTCTTGCGGCCGGAGGTCAGTGTCACCTCACCTTCCCTGTAGGAAAGGTCCATGAGCAGCCGGGCCAGACGTTTTTTCATGTCGTTCATCATGCACCTGCAACGAAAACGCGCTCGAAAATCGCGTCTTCATACTGTTTGTAATAATTCGGGTCAAAAGCATCGTCAAGGTCCTTAGACGAAAGATGCGTATTGATTTCAGCATCCTTGCGTATTTGCCCCTCGAAATGAACCTTGCTTTCCCAGCAGTGCATGGCCACTCTCTGAACCATTTCATAGGCGGTCTGACGACGCAGGCCGGAATCGATGAGCTTGCCCAGCACCCGCTGCGAATAGAAAAGTCCGAATGATGCGGCCATGTTGCGGTCAATGTTGTCCTTCTTGACCACCAGACGGCTGAGCACGCCCGCCATGCGTTGCAGAATGTAATCCATGAGCATGGTGCTGTCCGGCATGATGACTCGCTCAACCGAGGAATGACTGATGTCCCGTTCATGCCACAGGGCCTGGTTTTCCATGGAAGCGACCGCGTTGGAACGCACCAGACGGGAAAGTCCGCACAGGTTTTCCGCGGAGATGGGATTCTTTTTGTGCGGCATGGCCGACGAGCCTTTCTGGCCCTTGGAAAAACCTTCTTCCACCTCAAGCACCTCGGTGCGCTGCAGATGGCGAAGCTCAACACCCAGCCGCTCGATACCACCGGCCATCAGGGCCAGCGTGGTAAAGAACTGCGCGTAGCGGTCCCGCTGCACGATCTGCGTGGAGTGCACGTCCGGCTTGAGCCCCAACCGGGTGCAGGCGTTTTCCTCCAGTTCGGGACTGAGGTGCGCATAGGTGCCCACGGCCCCGGAAATCTTGCCCACGCGCACGGCCTCGCGAGCTGCCTCGAAGCGTTCGCGATGACGCAGGAATTCGGCATAGAATCCCGCAAACTTGAGCCCGTAGGTGGTGGGTTCGGCATGAATGCCGTGGGTGCGGCCCATGCACAAAAGGCCCTTGTGCTCATGCGCCAGGTCGTACAGGGCGTCCAGCAGCTTGTCCAAAGCCTGGGCAACAAGGTTGCCCGCGCGGGTCAGCAGCACGCCGTTGGCCGTGTCCACGATGTCCGAAGAGGTGCAGCCGAGGTGAATGTAGCGGGAGCGCGGTCCGACCTTTTCCTCCACGGCGGTAAGAAAGGCTATGACATCGTGCTTGGTGGTCTTTTCGATTTCCAGAATCCTGTCCACATCGAAATCCGCTTTTTCACGAATCTCGGCCATGGCCTCTTCGGAAATCCTGCCCATCTCGCACCAGGCTTCACATACGGCCATTTCCACTTCAAGCCATACACGAAACTTGTTTTCCAAGGTCCACAACGCCGCCATTTCCGGCCTGGAATAGCGTTCGATCATCTGCCTGCTCCCGTATTGTCTGTTCCAACCAAAAAAAAGGCAGCACGCGCTGCCTTCTTCCACTTCCTAGGATGCGGAGTCCGCGGCCGTGGCCGAGGAAGTATCCGTGTCTGAGGAAGCCGTTTGTGCGGATGCGTCGGCACTGCCCGCATCGGATGCGTTGCTTTCCGCGCCGCCTGCTTCATCCGAGGAACCGTTGGACGGATTCTTACCGGCATAGTCGGTGACGTACCATCCGGTTCCCTTGAGTACGAACGAAGTATTGGAAATCAGCCGCTTTGACCCGGCCTCGCATTTCGGACAGGGCAGCTCGCGCTCTTCAAAGCCGGACTGCCACTCCTCGAAAACGTGACCGCATTTCTCACACTTGTATTCGTAAATGGGCACTGTTCACTCCTTTCCGGACGCGACTCAGCCCCCGAAAGCCGCAGCTCCCGGAAGGCAGGCGCCCGCTCGGAGGTCGCTACTTTGCAGCGGCGGCCTTTGCTTCCTTGATGCGGTTCTTGATGCGCTTTGCGCGACGCTGACGACGACGATCCAATTCCTTTTTACGCTCGTGCTTCTTGTGAGCCATGATTATCTCCTTGGTATGAAGGCCCGGTCTCGGGCCAGTATTATCGTGAGCCGGTTTGCTTACCTCATTGTCCAGCGCTTTGTCCAGCCCCGGACCGCCCCCTGCCGGGACTTGACGCAACCCGGTTTCATGACCATATTCCCCCTTCAACGCAATTTTCCAGGAGGAGCCACAACAATGATCAAAAGCGTCAGCCTGAAAGCCGCAGTCAGGGATACCGTCCGAATCTTCCAGTTCGAACAATGGATACGCTTCTATTACATTAAAGGTGAAGAAGAAAACATGTCCGTGGAAATTCCCGACGACGTGCTGCAGCGCGTGGAAAAGGAATATCCCACCCTGAAATCCCTGGCCGAAACCATGGTCGGTGATATCGACTACAAGAAATCCCATGAAATCGTCTGTGCGCACGTGGCCTCCCATATGGACGGCGCAAAATACGACCCCACGATCATGCCCAAGGTTTTCGATTCCCCGCAGTTCAAGATTGAAATGTACGTGTTCAACATGTGGATGAAGATGCACGAACCCTACCTTGACGAAGAAGTCATGTTCTTCTCCGACTGGGAAGAGATGTGGGAGGAATGGAACAAGCTGGACGAGGTCAAACAGTACCGCGAAAAGCTGGTCAGCAGCGGACAGACCCCGTCCGCAGTGCAGTAGCTTCAGCACCATACGCCGTATCGAAAGAACGTCTCCGTCTTTGGGCGGGGACGTTCTTTTTTATGCGGTCGGGAAAAAGGCTAGCGGTCCGGGTACGGCTTGGCTTTGTCCTGCCTGCTGGAATTGTCCGGGGACAACCCCTGACCGCGAACATCGAGAATCTTGCCGCCCTTGCCGCGGATGATGAGCATGGGCCGGTCCTTGCCGTTGTCCGCATCGGCAGCGGGCAGGCGCTCCTCCCCGGCATCCGGCAGGTGCGGCGGTTTTCCTTCCAGCGCAGCGGCGCACAGCGCGGAAAGGACCAACAGGCCCGTCGCGCAAAGGCATGTGAAAAGCAATCGTTTCATGGTTCTTCCTTTCTGTACTGCCGCAACAAAGCAATGTGCGTGCCGGAAAAGAACATATCGATTTCAAAAGACTTTTTCAACGACCATCTTGGGGGTGGCCGCAAAAGCGTACCAGCCATGCACACGGCGCGCAGGTATGGTGCACAGCGCGCGGGACAACGACGAAAACACCCCGTCGGAAACCGCCGCAAAACAGTTGCGAAAAAACTGTTTTCATTTTCCCGGAAAAACTATATCACCGGCTTCCGATTTTTAATCGGACACGCCCTCCCTCCCCGGCGCAGGGCGCACCACCATTACACCAAGGGGGGCCGCATGACTGGAAACGATCCGATCATCCGGTTGGAAAACCTCGGCATGAGGTTCGACAATGCCACAGTGCTCGAGAACATACATCTCGACATCCGTAACGGTGAATTCATAACGCTTCTCGGCCCGAGCGGCTGCGGCAAGACAACCCTGCTGCGTCTCATCGCCGGGTTCGAAACGCCCACGTCCGGAACCGTCAGCATCGACGGCAGGGCCGTGAACGAAGTGCCGCCCAACAAGCGCCGCGTGAACACGGTCTTCCAAAGCTACGCGCTGTTTCCGCACATGTCGGTATACGACAACCTCGCCTTTGGACCGCGCATGGCGGGAATGTCGTCCTCCGAAACGGACAGCCGCGTTCGTGAGGCACTGGACATGGTGGACCTTTCCGCCATGGCCGAGCGCATGCCGTCGCGCCTTTCCGGCGGCCAGCAGCAGCGCGTGGCCATTGCCCGTGCCGTGATCAACCGGCCCAAGGCCCTGCTGCTGGACGAACCGCTCTCCGCACTGGACGCCAAGCTCAGAAAACGCATGCAGGTCCAGCTCAAGCACATGTGCCGCCAGCTGGGCATGACCTTTGTCTTTGTCACCCACGATCAGCAGGAGGCGTTTGCCATGTCCGACCGCGTGGTCGTGCTGGACAACGGACGCATCGAGCAGGTGGGCACGCCCGAGGAAATATACGAGGAACCCGTCAACCTGAAGGTGGCCCGGTTCGTGGGCGAAACCTGCATACTGGACGGCCTCGCCGGGCAATGGGACGACGGCACGCTGTACGCCGAGGTGGAAGGCCGCCCCTGCCTGCTGCGCACAAAACGAAAATTCGATTCCGGGCAGGCCATCCGCGTGGTGCTGCGGCCCGAGGACATGGTCGTGTTCCCCGAACACGAGGCCGCCCCCGAAAGCCAGCCCAACCTGCCCGGCACGGTGAACGAAACCATATACAAGGGCAGCACGTGGGACATGGCCGTGGCCCTGGACTGCGGCAAGGAAATTCTGGTCACGGAATTCTTCAATGAAGACGAAGACCGCATCTGCCACAAGCCGGGCGACCGGGTCGTGGTCAGCTGGTTCGCCGGCTGGGAGGTGGTGTTGCCCCATGAACACGCATGACCGTTTCCGTTTCCTGTCCATAGGCGGAGGCATGGTCTGGCTGGCGGTCTTCGGCCTGCTGCCGGGCCTGCTCATGCTGGGAACCAGCTTTCTGGCGCGCCACGAGGCCGAGCTGATCGAGGTTCGCTTCTCGCTGGAAGGTTACCGGACAATTATCGATCCCATTTTTTTGAAAATACTGGGCAACTCCCTGTATCTCGCCGTGGGCACGACCCTGATCTGCCTGCTGGCGGCATATCCCTTTGCCTACGCGCTGGCGCGCATGGGCAACCGCTGCAAGCGGGTGCTGCTCATGCTGGTCATGATCCCGTTCTGGACCAACTCGCTCGTGCGCACCTACGCGCTGGTGTTCATGCTCAAGACCAAGGGCGTGATTTCGGCCCTGCTTGTCTGGCTGGGCGTCACTCCCCGCCCGGTTTCCTTCATGTACACCGAGGCCGCGGTGTTCATAGGCCTCACCTACACGCTGCTGCCGTTCATGATCCTGCCCCTGTACACGGCCATTGAAAAAATGGACGGCAAACTCGTCGAGGCCGCGCGCGATCTCGGCGCGGGTTCGTGGCGCACCTTTTTCCACGTCACCCTGCCTCTGACCATGCCGGGAATCGTGGCCGGGTGCATGATGGTCTTTCTCCCGGCTCTGGGCATGTTCTTTGTTCCGGACATGCTCGGCGGCGGCAAGCACCTGCTGGTGGGCAACTTCATCAAGAACCAGTTTCTGGTGGCCCGGGACTGGCCCGCCGGAGCAGCGGCCGGGGTGGTGCTGACCCTGCTCATGCTCGCGCTCATGTACATGCAGGGCATAAGCCGGGGCAGGGCAGGCAAAAAACGGGGGGCCCGGCCATGATCCGCGCACGCGACGTCCTTCGGCTCCTGCCGGTATACATATTTCTCTACGCGCCCATGGCCGCGCTGGTGGCCTTCAGCTTCAACGATTCGAAGTTCTCCACCGCGTGGAAAGGATTCACCTGGAAATGGTACGCACGGCTCGCCTCCAACACCCAGCTCATGGACGCGGCCCTGAACTCCCTGACCATCGCGGTTCTGGCCGCGAGCATCGCCACGATCCTCGGGGTGCTGCTGGCCGTGGTCCTGTTCCGCTACCGTTTCCGGGGGCGAAAATTCATGCAATCCTGGCTGTTCGTGATCATGATGAGCCCGGACATCGTGCTGGGCATTTCCCTGCTGCTCCTTTTCGTGCTCGCGGGAATCCGGCCGGGCTTCCTGCCTCTGCTGGCGGGGCACGTCACGTTCTGCATCCCCTTTGTGGTGGCCACGGTCCATTCAAGGCTCAAGGGATTCGACCCGCACGTGATCGAGGCGGCCGAAGACCTCGGAGCCAGCGAGTACCAGACCTTCCGCAACGTGATTCTGCCCATGACCATGCCCGCGGTGGTGGCGGGCTGGCTGCTCTCGTTCACCTTGTCCATGGACGACGTGATCATCAGCTTTTTCCTGACCGGGCCGGACTATGAAATCCTGCCCTTGCAGATATATTCCATGGTAAAGATGGGCGTGAAGCCGGATGTCAACGCGCTGAGCGCCATCATGATCGGCGTCACGGTCTGTCTTGTTTTTGCATCCCAACTCCTTATGAGGAAACCGAAATGAAAAAAATCGTCATTTTGGCAATCGCCCTGCTGCTGTCGCTGGCAACGGCGGGGCTGGTCCGGGCCGAGTCCCGCACCGTGTACGTGTACAACTGGACGGAATACATCCCCGAAGGCGTCATCGAACGCTTTACCGAGGAAACCGGCATCAAGGTGGTCTACACCACCTATGAGAGCAACGAGGCCATGTACGCCAAACTCAAGGTGCTGGACTCCACGGGCTTTGACGTGATCTTCCCGTCCAGCTATTTTGTGAGCAAGATGGGCAAGGAAGGCATGCTCATGCCCATTGACAAATCAAAGTTGAATAATTTCAAAAACCTGGACGACCGTCAATTAAACCACAGCTTTGACCCGGCCAACCGGTATTCCGTGCCCTACACATGGGGCGGCACCGGAATCCTGGTCAACCCGGAACAGGTCGGCCCCGCGCCCGAAAAATGGGCCGATCTCTGGGATTCGCGGTTCAAGGGGACCTTGCTGCTGCAGGACGACCTGCGCGAGGTCTTCGGCATGGCCCTCAAAAAACTGGGCTATTCCCTCAACGACACCGACCCGGAGCACATCCGCGAGGCGTATGAGGACCTCGTGAAGCTCATGCCTTCGGTGCGCACCTTCAATTCGGACAGTCCCAAGGTGCCGTTCCTGAACGAAGAGGTGTATGCGGGCATGATCTGGAACGGCGAAGCCCACGTGGCCATGGAAGAGATGGACTCCCTGCGTTTTGTGTGGCCCGCCGAAGGAGCCATTCTGTGGATGGACTGCCTGTGCATCCCTGCCGGAGCCAAAAACGTTGACGAAGCGCACGCCTTCATCGACTTTCTGCTGCGCCCGGACGTGGCCGCCACCATGGTCCGCGAATGGGGCTACGCCACCCCCAACAAGGCGGCCATGGCCCTGCTGGACGAGGCCACCCGCAACGACCCGGCCATATTCCCGCCGCTCTCGGTCATGGAGAAATCCGAATTCCAGAATGACATCGGCGAGGCCGTCACCGTGTACGAACAGTACTGGAACAAGCTCAAGGCGAACCAGTAAAAACCAAAGCCCTCCGGCATGAAGCCGGAGGGCTTTTTCAGTGCGGACAGCGCTCAAATTCCTGCACGATGACGCGCCTAGCGCCTGCCCACCCAGAAAAACACGGCGATACCGACGATCAGCAGCCATGGCCACACGCCGCCCGGCAAATCAAAAGGCAGATCCGGGATGGAAAATCCCGATTCGCCCCGGCCTACCGACATGCCCCGTACAGCCTGACGCACCCGGCTCATGAGCGGGCTGTCCGGTCCGAAGGCGACCACGTGCAGCTCGCCCTGAGCCGTGAAAAAAAGATAGCGGTTCACCTCGGCAGGTCCCATCTGCGTGCGCAGGGAATACAGGCTGCGGGCCTCATCGTAGCGTGAAGAGGTATGCCGCTTGGCACCGGGAGGCGCATGCTCCAGCAGAAAGCGCTCATGTTCCCTGCGTACGTCGTCGCAACGGGCCTGCATGGCCGCCCGTGACCTTGCCGTGCGGCGCGAGGCGAAAACCATGACCACCATGGACTTTTCCACCTGAGGCTGCCCATACACGGCAACGCACTCCTGACCGTCCAGGGTTCCGGCGAGCGCGCCCACGTCCCCCACCAGAACCGGGGGCATCTCCTGCCATTTTCCGGGCAGCGTCAGCGTGTACGAAGGCCGATCATGGGAAAACGACGTGTCGGCCCGGGCAGGAAAGGCACACAGAACCGCGCCAACGACGAGCGGAAGCATCAATGAAAGCAGCGCCCGCGAAGCACCCGAAAAACTGTTGGTCCGTTTTGCAAACATGGTTCACAATACCCCTCACCCGGCCTGCCGGGCAACCCCTGCATATTCATGCCCCTTTTTTTTATGCATGATTTCATCTATCTTTCCGGCAAAATGGAGCAGACACTCCAGGGGGTGAACGTGTTCGGAAACTATGAACGGCCAAGCCTGCGCAGCAAACTCGGGCTGCTGCTGATCTGCCTGATCGTGACCACGACCGTGGGCGCGGGCCTGACCCTGCGCTACGTCTACAGGACCCAGTCCCTGTTCCGGCAAATGCAGGAGCGGGACATCACCGGGCTGGTGGCTGCACAGGGCCTGCAAAAGGAACTGGTGGCCCAGAAGGGATTCGTGACCTACTTCTTTCTGAACGGCGACCCCGAATGGCTGGCCGATCTGGAAAAACACCACGAGGCGTTCGAAGGCTGGCTGCACAAGGCCCGCGAATCCGAATACCTTGATCAAGGCCGCGAGGTCCTCAACCAAATCGAATCCGCATACCTGCGCTTCACCCACGAACGGAGCACGGTCATCGAGCTCTATCAGCAAGGCGACCGTGCCAAGGGCGCCCAACGACACTGGAAGGTCCGCGACCGCTTCAACGACATCTATGCCCTGTGCGAACAATACAAGAGGCTGCATGAACAGAGCATGGCCCGGGAAAGCGAACGCTACCGCCGCGAGGCCCGCATCCTGACCATTCTTTCGCTCACGGCCATGCCCCTGACCATCGCCCTGGCCCTGTGGCTGGGCTACATCCTGTTCCGACGCATTCTCGACCCGCTGCGACGCCTTGCCCACGGCGAAGGTGCGGCCCCGAACCTCAGCGGCGAAATGGGGGAACTGCAACAGCGGCTGTCCACGCTCATCGACGATGTGGACGAAGCCCACACCATGCTGCAGGAAACCCGGCAACAGGTGGCGCAGGCAGAAAAGATGGCGTTGGTGGGCAAGCTGGCCGCAGGCGTGGCCCACTCCATCCGCAACCCGCTCACATCCGTGAAGATGCGCCTGTTCTCGCTGGAACGCAGCCTGAATCTTTCTCCCGTGCAACAGGAGGATTTCGAGGTCATCTCCGAGGAAATCCGTCATCTGGACACCATCATCCGCAACTTCCTCGAATTTTCACGACCACCCAAACTCAGGATGCAGCGCGTCTCGCCTTCCGAAGTGGTGGACATGACCCTGCAACTGCTGCGGCATCGGCTGGATTCCTGCGGCGTGGAAATACGGCGCGACGCAGACAGCCCGCTGCCCGAAGTGGACGCGGACCCGGAACAGCTCAAGGAAGTGCTGGTCAACCTCATCGTCAACGCCTGCGACGCCATGCAGGACGGCGGGCTGATCACCATCGAGGAAACCATGGGCAACGTGGGCGGCCGGGAGCATATGGCCGTGATCACGGTTTCGGATAACGGACCGGGCATACCGCCGTCGGTGCGCGATGAAATCTTCAGGCCCTTCTTTTCCACCAAAGAGGAAGGAACCGGACTGGGCCTGTCCATCGCCAACCGCATCATGACCGAACACGGGGGCTGGATTCACCTCAAGTCCTCGGGGCGCAAGGGCACCACGTTCCTGCTGGCCCTGCCCCACAAGGAGACCTCCCAATGGCACAGATCCTGATCGTGGACGACGATGCCCAGCTGCGCAAAAGCTTCGTGAAGATGCTGGAACAGGAGGGCCACGACATCCGCACGGCCAATTCCGGCGAATCCGGCATTGCCGCGGTGCGGGAATCCCTGCCCGACCTGCTGGTCATGGACGTGCGCATGCCCGGCATGAGCGGGCTGGAGGCCTTCGCCCACATCCGCAAGATCGACCAGCGTCTGCCCGTGATCATCATGACCGCGTACAGCACCACGGAAACCGCCATCGAAGCCACCAAGATGGGCGCGTTCGACTACATCCTCAAGCCCTTTGAACCGGCCGAGGTGCTGAACCTGATCGAACAGGCACTGGAAGCAGGACGGCTGGCCCGCGAGCACGTGGAGATGGGACCGGAACCCGAGGCAGCCCCGGCGGGCGCGCTGGTGGGCAACAGCCGGGCCATGAACGAAATCTACAAGGCCATCGGCAAGGCCGCGCCCACGGACGCGCTGGTGCTCATCCGGGGCGAATCCGGCACGGGCAAGGAACTGGTGGCCCGGGCCGTGTACCAGCACAGTCTGCGCGCGGACAAACCCTTTACGGTCATCAACTGCGTGGCCATCCCGGACACCCTGCTGGAATCCGAGCTGTTCGGCTATGAACGGGGCGCGTTCACCGGGGCCAATTCCCGGCGCGTGGGCAAGATCGAACAGGCGGACGGCGGCACTGTGCTGCTGGACGAAATCGGAGACATGCCCCTGAACATTCAGGCAAAAATACTTCGTCTGCTGCAGGAAAAGAAAATCGAGCGCCTTGGCGGGCGCGACCCCATACCGCTGGATGTGCGCATCATCGCGGCCACCAACCGGGACCTTGAAGAGGCCGTGGCCAAGGGATCGTTCCGCGAGGACCTCTACTACCGGCTCAAGGTGGTGACCATCACCCTGCCGCCGCTGCGCGAGCGCATGGACGACGTGGTGCCGCTGGCAGAATACTTCCTGAACAGGCTGAGCGTGGAAATGGACCTGCCCAACCCCGGACTGGCTCCGGACGCGCGCGAGTTCCTGAGGTCCTACCCGTGGCCCGGCAACGTGCGCGAACTTTCCAACACCATGCAAAAGGCGCTCATATTCAACCGGGGCGTGGCTCTGGACAGCGAGCAACTGGCCCGTACCGTGGATGCGGAACCGGATACGGCACCGGGGCAGGGCAATGGCGATCAGGACGGGCAGGAACAGGGCTTCCGTCTGCGCGTACGCAAGGCGCTGGCGGAAAACGCGGGCAAAAACGCCTTTGAGATGCTCATGAACAAGGCGGGCAAACTGATCATCAGTGAAGCGCTGGCCATCACGGACGGAAACCGCACGCGCGCGGCCAAGCTGTTGGGCATGTCCCGCCCCACCCTTGCCGCACGCATCGAAAAATACGACATCAAGACCAGCACCAAGGTGGAGTGACGTCCGCTACAGGGGGTGGTCCTCTCCGTCGCCGGACTCAAAGGCCGTAAGGCCGATGCCCACCAGAATGAGCAGAACCATCAGGTAGACCAGCCAGATGGAACTGTTGCGCCTGTTTTCCGGGGTGCTGACCTCGTCCGCAGAGACATAGGTGTTCCATGCGGCAAGGGTGATCCCGGCCACGGCGCTGTCCGCAGCAGGCAGCTGGCGCATGGACTGCTGGTCGAAAAAACCGCGCAGCACAAGGTATCCGTTCCCGGTGTATACATACCATGTGCGCATGACCATGCCGCCCGGTTCGGCGGTCACGGTCACCATGAAGCGTTGCCTGTCGAAATCCATGCCGCGCAGGTCTTCCGAACTGCCCGAGGCATGAAACACCCGGGAATCCAGCAACGACCCGACCCGCTCATACGCCCATTGGTTGAAATGCCGGCTCCGCTTCGCAGGTATCCGGCCGGTCTGCCCGGCACCCACCATGATGAAGGGATATTCGAACTGCTCTCCACCCATGCGGAAACCATCCAGCGCCTCAAGGTCCGAACCGCTGACCGTACCGGAAAGCACGGAAGCCATGGCGTTGTTCAGGGCGGAGACTTCACCCCGGTCCAACCGCACCCAACCGTCCGGCAGAACCATGCGAAAACCCAGCTGACGATTTTCCACCAGCGTCTCAGCACATGCCGCCGCCCCCCAGAAAACCGAAAACACCATGGCCGCGCACGCAACGATCCACCACCGGCCCATTTCCCAGTTCTTTGCCTTCATGACCCGCCGTGTTCTGGTCTGCCGCCCCATGGTTCGCTGCATGATCGCCTCCGGGTTGGATACTCCACACCTCATACCAACCATACACCCCGCGACACACCCATGCAAACCCGTTAGCCGCACAAGCGACGGGTTTCTTTACACCCCGCAAAAAATACTGACGCGGGCAGCAGTTTCCTCGGGCTTGGCCGCCCCACACCCGGCAATCAAACTCAATAAAAACAGCGTACTGAAGATATCCGCCCAAACGCAAAACGTGGCACGGTCTTTGCCTTACCCGAAACAAATACCGGGAAAAAGCATGAAAGGACCGCAAATCACCATACTCGTCGCAGAGCGCAATCCCCACATGCGCGGCTTCATATGCCGCGAACTGGCACGGCAGAACATGCTGGTGCGCGGCGCCAAGAACAGCGACGAAGTCATGGCCGCACTGGCTGGCCCCTGCCCCCCGGACCTTGTGGTGCTGGCGTTCAACACCATCAACACCGGGTCCGTGGGGCTTCTGGAGCGGGTAACGACCCAGCACCCGGACATTCCCGTTGTATTGCACGCATTTCTGGAAGACATGAACGGAAACCCCGCTCTGGGGCGGGTTCAGGGAATGGTGGAAAAAAGCGGCAACCCCGTCGAGCTGATCACAACAGTCATGAACGTGCTCGAACGCCGATTTCCCCACCTGATGAACGACACCGGAACGCAGGAGGCCCCCGATGCCTGACCGCCACTACTACACGTCCCTGCACCGCAGCATGGTCGCCACGGTCATACTGGTATCGCTGATGCCCATGGCGCTGATCACATTGATCGGCGGATACCAGTACTCGGCCGCATACAAGGCCAAAGTGCTGGCGCATCTCGGAGAGATCGTCCGCAAGCACGAGCAGAACATCGACACCTACCTGCTCGAGAAGGTCGCCGAGATACGGGTGCTGGCCGACAACATGGGGGTCTCCTGCTTCAGGGAAGAGGACAGGCTGGAGCGGCTGCACCGCACGCTCATGGAACGGCACGGCGGTGATTTCGTGGACCTCGGCCTGATCAATGAACAGGGCATGCAGGTGGCCTATTCCGGTCCGTTCCGGCTGGGCGAGGCCAATTACGCGGACGCGGAATGGTTCCGCGAGGTCATGAAACGCAAGGTCTATATTTCCGACGTATTCCTCGGGCTTCGAGGCGTGCCCCACTTCATCATTGCGGTTCAGTTCTTTTCCGAAGGCAGGCAATGGATCCTGCGCACCACCATCGATTTCGTGGCCTTCAACCGGCTGGTGGAAAACATCCGCATCGGCCAGACCGGGCTGGCCTTCATCATGAACCGCAACGGCGACTTCCAGACAACCCCGCGCCTGGATCTCAATGCGGAGATCCCGTTCCTCAAACATTTTCTGGACAAGACCAAGGATGAACAGGGCCGTCCGCTGCAGGACGGCATGGTGATCTCCCGTGTTGCCGAAAACCCGGCAACAGGCCGCGAAACCATCTACCTGACCACCCCGCTCAAACAGGGCGACTGGCTGCTCGTGTACCAGCAGGACACGGCCGACGCGTTTTCAGAACTGGTACAGACACGCAATATAGCCCTGTTCGTGCTCCTTGTGGGCACCATCGCCATCACCTTCATGGCCGTGCTGCTCTCACGGCGCATGATCAAGCGCATCAAGGCCTCGGACAAGGAAAAGGAAATGATGAACGAGCAGGTCATCGAGGCCGGACGACTGGCCTCGCTGGGCGAACTGGCCGCAGGCATTGCGCACGAAATCAACAACCCGGTGGCCATCATGGTGGAAGAGGCCGGATGGATACATGACCTTCTGGACGAAGGTCTGGACAAGGAGGGCAACACGGACGAAACCCGGCGCGCCCTGACCCAGATCCGCACACAGGGTTCCCGCTGCCGGGAAATCACGCACAAGCTGCTCTCGTTTGCGCGCATGATCGACCCCACCGTGGTGGAAATGCAGCTCAACGACATGGTCGAGGAAATCGTGGGCCTGAGTTCCCAGCGTGCCCGCTTTGCCAACGTGCAGGTGGAGACCGAACTGGCCGACGACCTGCCCACCATCGCGGCCAGCCCCTCGGAAATGCAGCAGGTACTGCTCAATCTGGTCAACAACGCGGTGGACGCCATGGAAAAGGAAGGCGGCACCCTGACCATAACCACCCGCAGGGACCGCGACGACGTGCTCATGACCGTTGCCGACACCGGATGCGGCATTCCCAGGGCCAACATCCAACGGCTCTTCGACCCCTTCTTCACCACCAAGCCCGTGGGCAAGGGGACCGGTCTGGGCCTGTCCATCATCTACGGCATCATCAACAAGATGAAAGGCGAAATATCCGTGAACAGCGCCGTTGACATGGGTACGGCCTTCACGGTGCGCATACCGTCCGCTGCCTCGGCACAGGCCGAGGAACGCAGGAAAAAGGAATAACCCCGTGCGTACAGGGCAAAAATACAGGGGGGAACACCATGAGTGACGAACCGACCAGAGTGCTGCTGGTGGACGACGAAACAGGGTTCACCGAGGTCATGAGCAAACGCCTTGCCCGTCGGGGCATGCTCGTGCGCACGGCCGCAGGCGGGGCCGAGGCCATCCGCAAACTGCGCGACGAAGACTTTCATGTGGCACTGCTGGACCTGAAAATGGAAGACATGAGCGGCATCGAGGTCCTGCAGATATTCAAGAAGATGGTGCCGGACATGCCGGTAATAATGCTCACCGGCCACGGCTCCGAAGAAGCCGCACGGGAAGGCATGCAGCAGGGAGCCTTCGATTACCTGCTCAAGCCCTGCGATTTCGAGCAGTTGCTGGCCAAGATCAAGGCCGCGACCGCACAGCAATAGGAGGAGACGCCATGCAACCGGTCAATCTGCTCATGGTGGACGACGAACAGGATTTTTTGCGCACCATGGAAAAGCGCCTCTCCCGGCGCGGCATGAACGTGGCAACGGCCAGTTCCGGTGCCGAAGCCCTGGACCGGCTCGAACAATTTTCCGCGGATGTGGTGGTGCTGGACGTGAAAATGCCGGGCATGGACGGAATCGAAACGCTCAAGGCCATCAGGCAAAAACATCCGCTGACGGAGGTGATCATGCTCACGGGCCACGCCAGCATGAACGTGGCTGTGGAGGGCATGCAGCTAGGCGCGTTTCATTATCTTATGAAACCGGCCGAAATCAACGAGCTCGTCTTCAAGATTGAAGACGCGCACAAACGGAAAATGCTTCGGGAAAAACAGGTTCGGGAGGATCAGCCGAACAACGTCCGCTGAACGGGCAGAAACCTTTCGCCAACCGAGCACAAGAAACGAGGACCAAAACATGAACATCGCACGAAGACTTTACGAGACCATGCTTCACGCGGCCAGAGCCCACGCGCAGTGGGATCTGGAAGTATCGCGAAGCATTCTGGCCAGCAGAAAAAAGATGCTTCTGCTCATCATCCTTGCACTCCCCGCCATACTGGTGGCCACGGGCATGGCCGCCGACCTGAACCTGCCCGATATCCTGGGCGGGAAAAAGGCATACAGCCCGGCATTCTATACGCCGGAAATATTCCTTGCCTCCATACTCATCGGCCTGTGCGCCGGCCTGATCACGGGCTGCATCGGCGCGGGCGGCGGGTTCATCATCACCCCGGCACTCATGAGCGCAGGCATCAAGGGCATCCTTGCGGTAGGAACCGACCTGTTCCACATCTTCGCCAAGGCCATCATGGGCACAGCCGTGCACAAGAAGCTGGGCAACGTTTCCGTGGGACTTGCCGTGGCCTTTCTGGTGGGCTCGGGCGTGGGCGTGACCGGGGGCGGGGTCATCAACCGCTTCATCTATGAACTGAACCCGGTGCTTTCCGACACCTTCATCAGTTTCATCTACGTCATCCTGCTCGGCTTTCTGGGCACCTACGCCATGATCGACTTTTTGCGCCTGCGCAAAGCCGGCGGCGGTGACGCCCACGGTGGCGGCAGCGGCGGTGGCGGCGGTCTGCCCGCAACCCTGCAAAAGGCCAAGATTCCGCCCATGATCGCTTTCGACGAGGACCTCGTGCCCGGCGGCAAGAAGATTTCCGCGTGGTTCGTGGCCCTGTGCGGCGGGGTGGTCGGCTTCATGGCCGCCATCATGGGCGTTGGCGGGGGATTCCTGACCTTCCCCATGTTTGTGTACATCCTGGGCGTCAGCTCCTTCACCACCGTGGGCACGGACATCCTGCAGATCATCTTCACGGCCGGATACGCCAGCATTTCCCAGTACGCCATTTACGGATTCATCTTCTACACGCTGGCCATGGGCATGCTGCTGGGCTCCCTGCTGGGCATCCAGGTAGGCGCGCTGACCACCAAGCTGGTGCCGGGCATCTACATCCGCGGCTTCTACGCCATCGCCATCCTGGCCGGTTTCCTGAACCGTCTGTTCTCCCTGCCCGGCAAACTGTCGGACATGAAGCTGGTTTCCGTGGACCCGGCCACCTCGGCCCTGTGCAGCCAGATCGGCAACTGGACGTTCTTCATCTGTGTGGGGGTGTTCGGCGTTTGGGTCATCGGCACGTTCCTGACCAAGATCAACCAGCTCAGGGAGGGCTAGACAATGCTTATTCACGACAAGAAGCACTTTGTCTGGGGCTTGACGCTCATGGCCGGGTTCCTGGCCGTGCTGGCGTACATGTTCACTCCGAGCTTCGGCGGGACCAACGCCTTCCATGCCTCGGACGACATGTTCAACTCCATATCAAAAGGCTCGACCTACTACATCCCGGGCATTCGGGAAGAGGCAAAACAGTTCGACGGCCAGTCCTTTGACGTAACCATCTTCGAAAACGGTTCCAAGGTGCTGCGGCCGCTGGCGGCCATGCTGCTCAAGCCCGCGGGCATGAGCGTAAGCGACACGGACGGCGGCCTGCGCGTGCAGGGCGACCTCGGCGCGCTCATGACGGCAGCAATCAACGATGCGGACATCATGTTCAAGAACGACGGCAAGACCATTGAAGCGCAATACGGCATCAAGCCGCGCGAAAGCATGTTCGTGTGGTGGACGCTGCTCAAGGACGTCAAGCTGCATCTGGACAAGCAGAAGAAGTTCAAGCCCGCCACATTCATTGACAAGAAGGTCATCAAGCGCGGGGTCGAGGTGGGTTACAACTACTTCGGCATCGAAGGCCGCAATGCCGGGGATGAGTGGCAGAAGATTACCTTTGCGCTCATCTTCTACGTGGTCTATACATTATGGTTCGGATACTCGATCTTCTTCATGTTCGAAGGTCTGGGCCTTCAGATGACCGCGGGCAAGAAGAAGGAAATGTAACCTAAAAAACGGACGCAAGCATGGGATTTCTGGACTGGTTGCCGTTCTTCGGAAAAAAGACCGAAACGGACAGCTGCGCCGATGCGCAGCAGTACAGAGACCTGCTTGCGGCCCGTTACCAC
Organism: Pseudodesulfovibrio senegalensis; assembly: GCF_008830225.1. Lineage (NCBI taxonomy): Bacteria > Pseudomonadati > Thermodesulfobacteriota > Desulfovibrionia > Desulfovibrionales > Desulfovibrionaceae > Pseudodesulfovibrio > Pseudodesulfovibrio senegalensis. The sequence continues at coordinate 244,887 of NZ_WAIE01000001.1, read as the reverse complement.
CATTTCAAGCTGCTGCTGAGCGCGGACGGCGAAAACCACGAAATCATCACGGACATCGAAGAAGCCCTGCGCGGAGAGCGGCTCTACGGCATGCATTTCGTGCGCGCCACCTGTACCCGCAGCATCACTGCCGTCTTCCAGATGATCCGCCACCTGAACGAACTGGCCCCCGGCAAATACGAAACTCTTTTCGAGCGCTTTGACGAAATTCGTGCCGAAATCGAGCCGCACATCGCCCACCGGGACGTGGAACGCGGAGGACCGCTGGTCATGGACCTTGCGGCAATCGACATGGACAACGCACACCAGTGCGGCTCGAAAATGGCCTCGCTCGCTGAGGCCGGGCGAGCGCTGGGCCTTGCCGTCCCTCCCGGTTTCGTTGTCACGGCCGAAGGATTCCGCCTGTTCATGGCGGAAAACGAGCTGGACAGGGAAATCGAACGCATCCTGCAGGCCATGGACAAGGACGACCCGGACGAGGTGAACCGATCCATGTCGCGCATCATGCAGATGGTCATGGATGCGCCCCTGCCCGAGGCTCTGGAAACAGCTATACTCGAGGCCCACGACGCACTGCTGTCCGCGGACGGTGCACATCCCAAGCTGGCCCTGCGCTCCAGCGCGCTGGGGGAGGATGGACAAAAGACATCCTTTGCCGGACAACACCGCTCCGTGCTCAACGTGACACGCGATTCCCTGCTGCACGCCTACCGCGAGGTGCTGGCTTCCAAGTATTCCACGCAGGCCCGCGCCTACCGCCTGACACGGGGCATCCGTGACGAGGACGTGGCCATGTGCGTAGGCTGCATGGTCATGGTGGACGCCCATTGCGGCGGGGTGGCCTATTCCGGCAATCCAGTAAACCCGGATGACGACACCGTGAGCATCCATTCGGTCTGGGGATTGCCCAAGGGGGTCGTGGACGGGTCCGCGGAAACGGACATGTTCCGCGTCAGCCGCTCCACGCTGGAAATCGTGAAATCCACTGTTGCGGCCAAGCCGGAAAAATACGTGTGCCGTCCCGGGGAAGGCACCTGCCGCGTGGACAATGTCGATCAGGAAGACACAGCCTCTCTCACGCCGGAGCAGGCAAAGGAAGTGGCGCGGGCTGCCATTCGGATACAGGACCATTTCGGCTGGCCTCAGGACATCGAGTGGGCCGTGGATACGGACGGAAAACTGTTCCTGCTGCAATGCAGGCCCCTGCAAATCCGGCAGGAAAGCGACGACGACAAAAGCCAATTTTCCTCTCCGACCTCGCCGCCCATTGCACAGGGCGGGGTCACGGCTTCCGGAGGCGTGGCCGCAGGCCCGGCCTTTGTGGTGCGCAAGGAGGCGGACGTGCTCTCCTTTCCGGACAATGCGGTGCTGGTGCTCGCGGCCGCCCTGCCCCGGCGCGCGTCCCTGTTGCACCGGGCCTCGGCCGTGGTCACGGAACGGGGCGGCGTGGCCGGGCATCTGGCCAATGTTGCACGCGAGTTCGGCATTCCTGCGCTCTTCGGCGTGCGCAACATCACGGGCAACCTGCAAAATGGCGACGAAATCACCGTGGACGCTGACATGCACACCGTGTATCCGGGCAGGATAGAATCCCTGCTCAAGCGTCGCAGCGGACCCAAAAGCCTCATGCGCGGCAGCCCGGTGCAGGCCGCATTGGCCAAGGCTGCACGCCACATCATCCGGCTCAGGCTGCTGGACCCGGACTCCCCGGATTTCCGTCCGCGCAACTGCAAGACCATGCACGATATCGTGCGCTTCTGCCACGAAACCGCCGTGCGCGAAATGTTCGATTTCGGCATTGGCGCAAGCTATCAGAAAGCCTCGTGCCGCCAGCTCATCTGCGACGTGCCCAAGCAGTTCTGGGTACTGAATCTCGAAGACGGTTTCGACAATGACGGGCAGCAGCGCAACGACTCCTGCATCATGATTTCCCAAATCGAATCCGTACCCATGCGCGCCCTGTGGGACGGCATGACGGCCGTGCCGTGGGACGGGCCGCCGCCAGTGAACGCACGCGGCTTCCTTTCCGTCATGTTCGAGGCCACCATGAACCCGAACCTGAACGCGGACCGGCCCTCGGACATGGCCATGAAGAATTACTTCATCATCTCCAAAAACTTCTGCAGCCTGCAATCGCGTTTCGGATTCCACTTCTGCGGGGCCGAAGCCCTTGTAGGCGAGCGCCCCGGAGAAAACTACGCCCGGTTCCACTTCAAGGGCGGGGCCGCCAATCTGGATCGGCGCATCAGGCGTGCGCGGTTCATCAAGGAAATCCTCGAGGAATACGATTTCCGGGTCAAACTGCGGCAGGACAACCTGCGCGCCCGGATCGAGGGGTTCGGCCCTGCCACCATGGTCCACCGGCTGCGCGTGCTCGGATACATGATCATCCATACCCGCCAGCTGGACATGATCATGGCCGACACCGAAACCGTAAACCGGCTCAGGGAACGAATCCACACGGACCTGGCAAACATAGAAACAGAACCCGGAGACGCTTCCGGAACCGCCGATGGTGAAAAAGCGTGACAAAAAACGGCAGTTGTATCAGTATGGAATACAATATGAAATAAGTGCGTCACTATTCGTTAGGAGGATCTCATGAAGAGCTTGCACTGCATTGTGAAGGGGAAAGTACAAGGCGGCAATTTCCAGGGCTGGTTGCACAAGGAAGCCGAGCAGCTGAATATCACGGGCTGGGTCCGCAACGTTGCCGACGGCGAGGCCGAAATCCTCGCACAGGGCGATCCCACCGACCTCAAGACCTTTGACGGCATCATCCGCACCAAGGCCCCGCTGCCCGAAGTGGACGAAATCCGTTGCGACATCGTGGACCACGACAAGACCTTCGACAAATTCGAAATGCGCGGCTAGGGCCTTGTATGCGCACCCGAGCGCAGATGTTGCACTCGGGACCGCACGCCCCGGCCACGAAACCAGAAACCACGCGGACCGCTCTCCGGCACGGCCTTTGCTGTACCCGGAGTTTGCGGTCCGTTGCTTTTGCGCCATGACCCCGGTATAGGGACCGCAGAAAAACGCAGAAAAACCGCAAAGCCGTGGAGCATGCATGAGAATCTTTCCGCCGATGAGCATTTCCGCGAAAATGCTCGCCTGGGCATTGTCCATTACCACGATCTTCTGCGTGACCACCGCGTATCTCGTCTACCAGATCCGCAACGAATCCGACCTTACCCGCGAAATAGCCTCCACACGCTATGAAATAGGGCTGGCCGTACAGCAGATGGAGGAACGTCTGGACAGCGTGCAGAACAACATTCGCCGCTTCAAGGCCCTGGGCGACGAAACCGCCGCACGGTTCATCGTGGAAGACCTGAGCCGTTTCGGTGAGATCCTGCGCGAAACACTGAACCGGCATCCGCAATACACCGAGGACTGGAAACCCCTGACAGACGAATTCACCATCAGCCTGACCAAGGGTGATTCTCCGGACGACGCCTTTGCCGCGGACGCCACCATCCAGCACTGGCTGGCCATTCTGGCCGGAACCAGAATCGACAACCAGCAACAGATTTCCATGGGCATGTCCCGGCTCCGGCGCGACAACGTGCATGCCTACAGGGTGGGCTTCTACGGGCTGATCATCTGCCTGCTGCTGGCCATTCCGGGCAGCGCGCTGTTCGCATGGCGCATCAACGCGCATCTCGGGGCCATCCGCTCGGGCATCCATGCGCTGGGCGAAGGCGAGACCCCGCCGCCCGTGCGCGTGGAAACCGGCGACGAACTGGAGGAGCTGGCCGACGCCTTCAACGAGATGGCCGGACAACTCCACCGCGAGGAACGCATGCGGACGGACTTCATCTCCATGCTCAGCCATGAAATCCGCACCCCGCTGACCTCCATCCGCGAATCCGTGGACATGATGGCGGACGGGGTGTTCGGTCCGGTCAACGAACGACAGACCCGCTTTCTGCGCATTGCGGAAAAGGAAACCGACAGGCTGGCCGACCTGTTGCGCAGGCTCATGACCGTTACGCGCATGGAAGCGGGCAACCTGAATCTGGATCGCCACACCGTGGACGGCGAGGAGCTGGTGCGCACCACCATGGACAGGCTGGAATCCTCGGCCATGGCCAAGGGGATACGCCTGCAATCCGAATTTCCCGAGGCAGAGACAACACTGCTCGGCGACACGGAAAATCTGCGGCAGGTGCTCCTAAACCTGGGCGGCAACGCCATCAAATTCTCCCCGGACAACAGCAGGGTGACCTTCCGGCTCGACAGGGCCGACAATGGTGTCGTATTCAGCGTGGAGGATCAGGGTCCGGGCGTCCCCGAAGCCGAACGGGAACTGATTTTCAAGAAATACTATCGCGCCGAGGGCGTGCGCATGGACAAGGACGGCGCAGGGCTGGGACTGGCCATCTGCCACAAGATCGTCGAGGCACACGGCGGCCACATGTGGGTGGATTCCGGACTCGAGGACGGATGTGCGTTCCGCTTCTTCATTCCCGCCCAGGACTCGGCATGAAACCCTTGCACGGAGAATTCATGAACCAGAACCGCAACCGGGCCGTTGTCATGGCCGTGGACGACGACGAGAACATCCTGACCGTGCTCGAGGCACGGCTGGAAAACGCGGGCTACACCCCCCTGCTGGCCGACTGTGCGGAAACCGCGCTGGAAATGCTGGCCGACAACATGGTGGACCTCATCGTTTCGGACGTGAAAATGCCGGGCATGGGCGGCCAGGCCCTGCTGGAAGAAGTATCGCGCTCGTGGCCGCACATTCCTGTCATCATGCTCACGGCACACGGCTCCATCCCCGATGCCGTGACCTCCATCCAGACCGGGGCGGCCGACTACATGACCAAGCCCTTCGACGGCCACGACCTGTTGCAGCGCATCGCCTCCATGCTCGAAAGCAATCCGCAGAAAAAGACGGTGGACGCTCCCCGCCTGGACAAGGATTTCTGGGGCGGCGAGGCCCCGGCCATGAAAAAATTTCTCGGCCTGCTCGGGCGCGTGGCCCCGGCCGAAGCCAACGTCCTGCTGCTGGGGGAATCCGGCACCGGCAAGGAACGCGTAGCCAGGATCATCCATGAAAACAGCCCCCGCTCGGGCGGCCCCTTCGTGGTGGTGGACTGCGGCTCCACCCAGCCCACGCTGCTGGAAAGCGAGCTTTTCGGCCACACCAAAGGCTCCTTCACCCATGCGGTCAAGGACAAGAAGGGCCTTATCGAGGAAGCGGACGGCGGCACCCTGTTCCTTGATGAAATCGGCAACATCTCCCCTGAGATGCAGACCCGCCTGCTGCGCTTCCTTCAGGAACGCACCATCCGCCGGGTGGGCGACAACCGCGAGCGCACCGTCAACTGCCGGGTGGTCTCGGCCACCAATGCGGGCCTGCAGGACATGGTCCGGTCCGGGGACTTTCGCGAGGACCTCTACTACCGGCTCAAGGTCGTGACCCTGAGCATTCCGCCCCTGCGCCAGCGCATGGAAGACGTGCCCCTGCTGGCCCGGAACTTTGCGGCCAAACTGTGCGAAGAACAGGGGCGCACGCCCGTGGAGTTTTCCGAACAGGCCATGAAGCGCATGATGGAACACCCGTGGCCCGGCAACGTGCGCGAACTGCAGCACGCGGTGGAAGGGGCGTTGGTGTTCTGCTCCGGCAACACCATCACTCCGGAAGACATGCAACTGGAAATACTGGAAACCCCGCAGTCCGGCGACGACTCGCTTTCGCTGGAGGACAACGAGCGCAAGGCGATCCTGCGCGCGCTGGAACACTGCAACTGGGTCAAAAAGGCCGCTGCCGACGAACTGGGCATCAGCCGCCGGGCCATTCACTACAAGATCAAGAAATACGACATCAACGTGCCCGAATAGGGCCCGCCCTCCTGCGCTGTCCGGCAGGGTGCCAGGAAAGCTCCGAACCAAGGTGCCAATTCAGGACAACCGTGCATTGCGCACCCGAGAGCCTTGCCCTGTCCGCGCCCCTGCGGCCACCGGGCCGGTGTCGACAGCCTGCAGAAAAAGAAAGGTTGTTTTTTGATCCGCATTTCATTTATCGTTACAGGAAATCACAATTCGCCCGCGTGCGCAAACCCGTTCTCATGAACAAGGAACAGCCATGTCCCGTGTACGATTCCGCGCCCCGTTCATCAACACCAGTTCCCTCATCGAACACCAGTTCCTGCAATACGATCCCGACTACGACGAACAGAAAGCCGTGCGCGACCCACAGCTCGTGGCCATGGAAACAACACTCGGCGACCTTGAAAAACAGGGCAAGGAAATGATGGTCTCCCGCCAGCACTATTTCGAGGCCAAATGGTTTGAAGAATACACCGCGCATTTCCAACGGTTCGACAAGCTGCGGGGAATATTCCAACGCTCCCTGAAAAACACGGACCAGCCCGACCAGCTGGAGCAGGCCCCGGACGGTTCATGGGGACGTTTCCTGCATCTTTTCTTTCTCAAGCTGGACCAGACCGTGGACGCCATCAACGACCTGAGCGACGACGAACCGCCGGTTTCGCCGAAATATCCCCTGTCGTTCATGTCGCGGCTGAACGACCCACAGGTACGCGACCGCTACATCAAGCAACTGCTGGTTTCCGACATCGCCGAAACCGGCGTGAACAACCGAGACGCGCTCAACGCCGTGGCCTCGGGGCTGGCCCAGTTCTGCTTCAAGAACCGGCTCAAGAAATACATCCGCAACTACACCACCGGATTCGACCTCACGGACGAATACGTGGCCTCCTACAAGGAGCTGATGGACTGGTGGCAGGACGAGATAACGGGCTACTGGGGCGCGTGGTACAAGACCGATATGGGCATCGTGCATACGCAGGACCTGAGCATCACCTACCACATGATCGCCTACATCCATAAAGCCAAGACCCTGCCCATCAACCACTGGCCACAAATCATCGCCACCACCTTTGCCATCAAGCAGCGCCCGTACCCTTACGGCTGGATGCACGACGGCCACATGAACGACCACAACAACTACGACGTGGCCAAGATATTCAAGTACGGCTGGGATGAAATGACCGACGGGCAGCGAGAACAGGCACGCACGGAAATACAGGAAATGCTGGACTACTGCCTGAACGTCTCGTGGAGCGACGAGACCGGCTTCAAGGGCGACCCCACCTTCTACAATTCGCTCAGCTCGGCCTATTATTTCGCGATCTCGTTCCTGTGCACGGTGGGATACTTCAGCAAGGAAGCGCGATTCTGGACGGACAGGGACTTCCCCGGCGCAGAGGAATTCAGGCAGAAAATACTGGCCAAAATGGACGAGCTGGGCATGGACGACCGCATTGCCGAAGCCGCCCGCGAACGGCTCGCTGGTTGCTGAGCCCCGGTCAGTAGTAACGCACCGGCAGGTCCACGCCCTTGGGCAGGACAAAACCCATGCGCTGCATGGTCTCCCTGTTCATGCCGAGGTATATGTCGCCCTGCGCGGGCCTTCCCACGGGCATGTCCTTGAACGGCTTGCCCTCCAGCTTGTGGGCGAGCAGTTGCCGGGCCGCAAGACGACCCATGTACTCGTAATCCACCACCATGCCCAAAAGCGCGCCGTCGCGCACAAGTTGTTCATTGGCGCCGATAACAGGGATTCCAGCCTTGATGCACCCTTCCGTAATGTCGGAAATCCTTGAACAGAGATAGCTGTCCGAGGGAAGGTACAGTGCGTCGAACTCCGAAGACCGTCCCTTCAAATCCGCAAGAAAACAGTCCAGATAATCGGAATCGGGGGCAACGCGATACGTTGTCACATGGATGCCCATTTTCGCTGCCGCAGCGCAGACCTGACTCATCTGGGCAACGGAATTGGGCTCGCGCGGATTGAACAGCAACCCCAGACGGGTGCAGTCCAATAACTGAACAGCCAATGAAAGCTGCATGGAAACAGGCACCTGATGGCTCACCCCGGCCATGTTCTGGATGCCGCCCCACTCCATGGAGCGAGCCAATCCGGCACGATCGGGATAGGTGACGATGCAGTAGATATGCGGCACGCGCCCCTGCACGGCTTCGTGCACGCGCATGGAGCATGTTGTTCCGAATGTGTAGACGTAGTCGAAACGGTCAGTGTCGAATTCCTTGCGCAAGAACGTACAGAGCCGGTTCACGCTCTGCCCGGCGTCCCAATGATAATACTGAACAGGAAGTCCGCTTGCGGCCAGTTCAGCGCAAAAGCCCTGCTCCGCCCGGGTCTGCCCCCGCCACGTCAGCATGGCTACCCGGCAGGGGTCGGCGGCCTGAGCCAGAACCACCGAAAAGAGAACACAGCATACCGCACCTCCAAGAAACGCAGACAACCCCGCAAGACGGATCAATAAATAACGATGATGGTGCATGATAAAAAATACGATATTATAATATAAAAATCAAATATAATCTGCTCACAAGTACTTGTTGAACGAGGCGATGATAAATATTGCGACGCAATGCAATGCGCTTGCTTCACCGTTATGCATTGGTGTAAAAGGAATGTTCAAGATCAATACATCCCTTCTGCGGAGGAAATGAATGGGAAACACCGACATTCTGCTCGAATCCGGCACCAACGAGCTCGAGATCGTGGAATTCTATCTGGATGAAGCTCCCAAGGAAGAGCAGACCGAAGGCTACCGAGGCTTCTACGGCATCAACGTAGCCAAGGTGCTGGAAATCATACGCCTCCCCTCCTTGACCGACATGCCCGAGGTTTCCCACCCCGCGGTTCTGGGCGCATTCAACCTTCGCGATCAAATCATACCGCTCATCGATCTGGCAAAATGGCTGGGCAAGGAACGTGTTGAAAGCGAGGAACCCAAGGTCATCGTCACGGAATTCAACAGGACACGCAGTGCTTTCCTGGTTTCCGGCGTCACGCGAATCCACCGCATCAGCTGGCAACAGGTGGAAGCACCCACCAATTATGTTTCCGCACTGACCGTGAACTCCATAACCGGTGTGGTGAAATTCGCCAACAGGCTCGTTTTCATTCTGGACATGGAAAAAATCACTGCAGACCTGAACCCCGGCATGGCCGAGCCCGAACCGCCCGCAGAGCAGCTGGTGGAGCAGGTTCGCAACCGGCAGCTGCGGGCAGTGGTCGTGGACGACTCCAACATGGCCCGCAAGATGGTTTCCGGCGTTCTGGAAAAGGCGGGCTTCGAGGTCACCGTAGCCGAGCACGGCGAACAGGCCTGGAACCGGCTGCAAAGCATCCGGGACATGGCCGAAGAGGCAAACCGTCCGTTACAGGACTACCTCGACATCGTGGTTTCGGACATTGAAATGCCCATCATGGATGGCCACAACCTGACGAGACGCATCAAGGAAGACCACATTCTCAAGGCGCTTCCCGTTGTGCTCTGCTCCTCGATCATCACCGACACGCTGCACCACAAGGGGCTGGCCGTGGGGGCGGACGATCAGGTATCCAAGGCCGAACTCGGCCAGCTGGCAGGCAAAGTTCTCCAACTGGTGAAAGGCTAGACCGAAACCATGTTCGCAGGCCCTGCCAAACGCTATTTCAACTATATGGGCAAGGCCCTTCCCGTGCTGTGCGCATCGGGCATTTGCCCGTACATCCCGGCCGCACGCAAGGCCATGGCACACATGGACCGGCTCGATGATTTCTCGCCCCGGGCTATGGATCGCAACCATGAAGAATTAAAAGGATTTCTCTCGGCATTCGAAAAGCGCGCCGCCCGCACCATCGGGCCGGAAAACGCCCTGTACAACGCCTTGGCCGACAACGTGCGCGGGGTATTGCTGGAACTCTTCTCGGTGCGCCCATGGCAGACCTCGCCGCAACTCTACCCGCTGGTGGCATTCACCGGGCTGTACCACGCCCTGACCCTGCCGATGGACAGCACGCGCAAACGCCAGAAAAGTGTCCGCAAACGCCTGCGGGCCATCCCGGGCCTGCTGGCACAGGTGCAGGACAACATCGAAACCGTGACGCCGCTGGACCGCGGCGCGGCCCAGACCATGACCCGTCGTTGCGCCCGATACCTGCAAACCATCTCCACGAATGAAGCCGTGGCACAGGACAAGGCGGCCGCCTCCATGCTGGATGCATGCATGAAGGCGCTCCGCAATTATGACCGCCACGTGATCTCGCGTCCCCTGGTCGAAGAACATTCCGGGCCGGACCTTGAAGCCGTGCTGCAACAGGGCTTTTCCGGGGAACGGACCGTTGACGAAGTTTTCGAGATGGCCGACAGGCTGTGGCAGCAGTCGCTTTTTTCGCTCAAGGCCATGGCAGCCGAACACGGCATTGCCGACTGGCTTGAGGCAGGGATCGCCCATGCTGGTCCTGAAGGCCTGCGGCCTTGCGGCAACGATGAAAACCAACAGGCCGCACAAGAACGCGTTTTCAAGACGCTCGCCACGGAATGCGAAAACCTTTCGGCTACATACCGCAACATGCCGGGCAACAACCATGCCCCGGACATTCCGCTCTCGGTCCGGATCGCGCCGGCGTTCATGGCCGGGACGGTGCAGGACATCCTCTACTGTCCGCCGCCCGCGCCTTCCAAAAAAAATCGTGCGCTTCTGCTCGTCGTTCCTGAGGCCTTTACCGCGGCCAGCGCCAGCGAGAACATGCGCAGGGAAGCCCGCATAACCATGGCCTGCGAAACATGGCCCGGGCGCCACGTACTGGCCTGCCATCGGCTGGCATCGGACAACGGGCTTCTGTCCCAATTACGCAACCCACTGCTGGAAGCGGGATGGAGCGCCCATGCAGAAGACATGATCGCCAACGGCAACTATCTGGAAAGCCCGGGTGAACGGATAGTTCTGGGACAACGCAGGTTGCGCAGGGCTGCCCGCTGCATCGTGGACACGGGACTTGCCACCGGACATGCGGACCAGAACCGCTGCGTGGCCTTGCTCGAACAATGCGGCATGGAAAAAAAGCAGGCCCTGCAGGAAATACGCGACATCCGAACCAGGCCGGGCAGCCAGGTTGCGCCTGTGCTGGGGCTTTGCCTTATTCGGAAAATGCAGGAAGAATCAAACCTGTCCAGCGGGGATTTCCGTGCCGCAATGCTTACAGACGGCGGCGTTTCCACGGAAATGACGCGCATGCGCATACGCGCCAACGCATCCTGACCCCACTTCTCGTGCGGCAACCGAAGCCGGATGCCACTCACAACGCGAACCGTTGCAATGCATGTAATGAAATTGTTTGCAAAGGTCCCGTGCGACCTTGCGGCCGCTACATCATGGACATGCGCTGAAGATTGGGCATTGCAGGATGCTCCTGCAGGCTGATGGTGTCTGCAATGCGTTCGATACGCTCCACATTGTCCACGAACAGCTGCACGAAACGGGAATCAAGCTTGCCGTCGCCGGACTCCATCCGGATGATGTCCAGCGCCTGTTCGCGCGGCGTGGCCGGCTTGTAGTGGCGCTCCTGAGTAATGGCGTCGTAAACGTCCACGATGGCAAGCATCCGGCTCTGCATGAGAATATCATCACCGCGCAACCCGTCCGGATACCCGGAACCGTCCATGCGCTCATGGTGTTGCCGGATGATGGTCAGCATATTGCTCAGGCCCTGATGCAGGGGAATGTGCTGCAGAATCCGCTCGCTCTCGGCCGGATGCCGCTGAATCTCCATGCGCTCCTCGGGAGTGAGGTTGCCATAGGGCAGAAGCAGGCAGGCTGTCTCGTCCTCACACAAAAGCGACATTTCCGAACCATTGGCGCCAAGTTTCATGCTGCCCAGAAGACGCACGTATTCCAGTTGTTCGTCGCTGGGACTCATGGCCACATTGATCTCGCGCAGACGCTCATAGGCGGGTTTCCATTCGAAATCCTCCAGTTGCCCGAGAAGCTGCATGCGGACACGCACAATATCCAAAACCTTCTGCGGCAGACGCGAGTCCTTGGTCAGCACCTCTTCCTTGATGCCGATCTTGCCGATATCGTGCAGTATGCCGGAATAATAAATCTCGCGCACCTGCGCTTCGGAAAAGTACAGACCGGGATAAACGGCCTTGTCTTCGTTGACGATCAGGGCAAAGGCAACGGACAGCTGCGCCACTCGCCGCGAGTGACCTGCCGTAAACGGGTCCCGGGAGTCGATCGCTTCGGTCAGGGCCTGCAGCATGGCGTCCATCCGGGTCTGCGATCCTTCGAAGTTGAAGGCGTTGCTGACGGAAATGCCCCCCACCGTGGCCATGGTCATGAGATTCTTGCGATCTCCGGCAGTAAACGCTCCCTCTGCTTCGGAGGCAAGAAACAGAATACCTTCGCAACGGTTCGGGGAAACAATGGGCAAAAGCAGAACCGAACTGACGCCGGGCAACCTCTCGACCCAGCGGACATCCAGATCCACATTGTTGAGAATCTCGCCCTTGCCCACGGCTGCGGCCTCCCGAAACAGCGGACAGTCGCCAAGCTCCGCCAGAGCGGCCCCATCCGTGAACCCGAAATGATCCGCAAGACGAAAACCGGCGGAATCAGGCACGGTCAGGAACACGGCCCCCTTGTCTCCCGGATAGTTCTCGCGCTGGCATTCATTGAGCAGGGACCGCACCACGTCACGCAGACGCAATGAAGAGTTGAAACGGGATACAGAGCGATGCAGGAGGGCCAGTTCACGGTACTTGGACAAGGCCTCGTCGGCAATGGAACGGCGCGCGGCTTCCATATCCATGAAGCCCTGAAGGGTGAACCCCAGAAAATCAAGCAGGACCGTGGCTTTATCCGAATCCAGTTCATGTCCGGCACTGCCGCGCAGGGCCAATATGCCCTTCCGTCCGCCCACTTCGAGCGCGGAACGGAACACCCCCGGATCGTCCGGAGAAAAAAAGCTGTCATCGGAAGAGGCTACAGCCTGCAGCTTGCCGTCCAGAAAAAAGGCCACGGCCACACCCTCTCCGGCAAGACGCTGGGCCTTGCGCAGGAAATGACGCATCAGGCCGGGGCGAATATTCTTTTTCAATTCATGCATTATCGGCAATCACATACTATTCCGCACAGGATCAAAGACCAAGCATCTCCCTGGAAACCTTCAAGATCTCATCAGGGTCAAACGGTTTGGTCATATACATCCTGGCTCCCAGTTCAAGGCCTTGCTTGCGGTCCACTTCCTGCCCTTTGGCTGTCAGCAGTATGATCTTGATATCCTTGAGCTCGTCATTTTTCATGACTGTCCGGCAAACTTCATACCCGTTCATCTTGGGCATCATGATATCCAGAAACACCAGATCGGGCTTTTCCTCATTGATGAACCCAAGTCCCTCTTCACCGTCCGAGGCCGTGAAAAGCTCCACACCGCACTCGTCCTCAAGTTCCTCGAGAGTCTGCTCAAGCAACATCTTGATATGGACCTCATCATCAACGATGAGAATCTTCTTTCCCATGATAATCATACCCCCTTCTGCGTCGTGATCGCTGGCGCGATGTAATTTGCTCCCAACCGAAACACAATAAAACAACTCCACCATTCGGGCAAGGTCCGCATAACGGCAGGCAAGGCCTCATATCCGCACCTCGGGCAGTATGACAACCTGAACGCCCTGCTGACTGCTCAAAGCCGTCAAATCGACCCGCGCCACCAGATCGTTGCTGATGAACACGAATCCGGTAAAACCCGCCGCCACGGTCTGCACGACGTCCTCGGGAGGGCAAAACCGTATCCGTTCGGGGTTCACCACGGTCAGTTTCTGTCCTGCCGACGAGAACGAATCGCCCACAACGATGCAGGAACGCACCATGTCCCGATCCCTGAGCAATGCGTCGACCATTTCCAGCAGTTTTTCCTGATCCACCGGCTTGAGCATCATGGCATCGCTGCCCTTGACCCCGGAATCCGAAAGCGCCGAGACGACCAGAATGGGAATGTGGCTGGTATAGGGATTCGAACGCAGGCACCTGATGGCGGTCTCTCCATCCATGCCGGGCATCATCAGGTCCATGGTAATGAGGTTGGGCAAATGCTGTTTCGCGGTGTCCACGGCAGCGCGCCCGTCCGGGGCCGTCAGGACCCGGTAGCCCTCGTCGCGGAAAAGCTGGGAAAGATAGTCGGAAAGAGCCGAATCATCATCCACCACCAGAATCAGCGGAGCGGCCTCGTCCCCACGCGGCTCCACAAGCATGGCCTTGCCGGAACGCGCCCGGATGTCGGCCTCGTCCTCGCAGGGCACATGGCCCAACACATCATGTTCTTCGAACGGTTCCACCATCCGTGTTTCCATGTCTTCCACGGGCAGGGTGAACCGGAATATGCTGCCCTTGCCCAGCTCGCTTTCCACCCAGATATCCCCGCCATGATGCATGACGATCTGGCGACAGATGGGCAAACCCAGCCCGGTGCCGGACGGCTTGTCGGTCAGGGTGTCCCCCACCTGCCTGAATTTTTCGAAAACCTGCGGCAATTCCCGGGGATCGATACCGATTCCGGGGTCTTCCACGCTGGTCAGCACCATGTTGTTGCGGAAACCCACATGACAACGGATTGTCCCGGATTCCGTGAATTTGACCGCATTGGAAAGCAGATTGACCAGGACCTGAATCAGCCGGTTCCTGTCTCCCCGCACAAGGGGAACCCCCTCTTCCACCTCAAGGGAAAAACGCAGATTCTTCTCGCTGCTCATGCCCCGTATGGTACGCACAGCCTGCCGGACGACCTCGCCCATGGACAGCCGTTCCTTGCCCCACTGCACACCGCCCGATTCCATCTTGGCGATATCGAGCACGTCATTGATCATTTCCGTGAGCCGCTCGGCTTCGGAAACGATGATGTCCATGTTGGATTCCACGCGCCGGACCACCCTCGACAAGGAATTCCGGCTTGGGCCGAGGGCAGGGAAAATATCATCTTCGAGTTTCTTGCGAATGATCTTGCTGAACCCGAGGATGGAGGTCATGGGTGTGCGCAATTCGTGGGATACCGTGGAGATGAACTCGGTCTTGAGCCGGTCCAGTTCCTTTTCGGGCGTGATGTCGCGAACAAGAACCACCCCTCCAAGGAACGTGCCGGATTCGGCCATGCGCACGGGCGAGCCAACGGCCTTGCCGATGCGGCCGTGGGAAAGGGGGCCTTCGGCACTGGTCACGACCCCCTGCCCCGTGTGCAGGTCTTCCATGAGCTTGGCAAACTGGCCACTGAAGACGGTGTCGAAGCGATGGTTCAGGCAATCAGCCGGAACAAGGCCGAAATAGTCACACAGGGAAGGGTTGACCATGGTCACCATGCCGTCCGGGTCAATGACCACAAGGCCATCGGCCAGATTGTTGATGATGGCCCTCTGGTGGCTCAGGTTCTTGCGCAACTCCCCGGTGGCCTTTTTCACTTCCGCATCCATTTCATTGAAAAGCGCGGAAAGCTCGTGGGCCATGGATTGCATGGTTCTGGCCAGCAGGCCGATCTCGTCGCGGGAGTCGATCTCGATGTTGGCGGAAAAATCGTGGCGCGCCAGTTGTTGCGCGTATTCGGTCAGTGTGTTGAGCGGCGTGGAAAAACTGCGGACCAGATAATAGAGTACACAGACGCAACAGACGAAAATCACTGCCATGAGGCCCTGCATTCGCAGGACGGCCTTCCAGAAAAAGGACTCGATGAGTCCCTTGTCCATGCCCACGAACACGGTACCGCCGACGCCTTCCAGAATGGGGGCCGTCTCTTCCATGATGTCGCCGTACCCGGGAACCCGTGCCGAACGTTCCGTGGCGATCGGCGACGGTACCTCCAGCACCGGCAGCGTTCGGGGAATGCGCGGCACGAACGTATGCGCCACAATGCTTCCTTCGGAGTTGCGCACATAGATGTAGGCCACGCCCCCGATGTCGAGATAATGATCAATGGTGCCCTGCAGGACAGCAGGATCACGGTTGAGAAGCACCTCCTGGCTGGCCTCGGCAATGCTGATGGCGATAGCCCTCCCCTTGCTCCTGAATTCCCCGGTCATGTGGTCGTGCAGGATATAGGCGGCGAGACCGGAGGCCAGCAGAGCCACAATCCCGAAAAGGTACAGGCTCAGCAGGAACGTCTTCTTGAACAGGGGCGACATGCTCGTCATTTTTGCCATTGTCGCCACCCTTCGCCTTCCAGGGATACGAACCTGCCTTGTCGAACCGTGGTGAAATAAACCCGGCTCAGGCCCTGATGACGTGTTTGCCCGAAGGTAACCGTGGCATCAATGCCGGCGTCATAGTCATGCAACCCTTCCACGGCATGGATCAGCGATCGCTGCGGATCGTCCAGAAAACGCCGCAGGATTTCAGTCATGACCACGGCATCCAGAAATCCTTCAAGGCTGACATCGCTCAACCCCGGAGATACATATCCCTCTTCGGCAACCTCGGGCAAAGGGACACCCCCGGCCATGAGGCTCCGATACAAACGCACGGACTCGAAATGCTCATCCCTGTAGTACGGGACCACCTGCGTATTGATGAGATCGCCGGTCAGGTCGCGGCCACACCCTTTGCCCAGACGCTTGAGGGTCCGCAGCAGGTTTTCGCTGGCGGAAAAGGAAATATTGGCAATGGGCACGTGAACACCCATGGAACGGGCATCGCGAATGAACGCGGCACTGGCCATATAGGACCCCACCACCACAATGGCGTCCGGGTGCCCTTCCATGACTATCTGCACCTGTTCGCGCATGGACTCGGAAGCCACTGCACCGCGGCGGTAGGTAGCCTCGCTCACAATGCCGAGCCTGTGGGCGGCAAGCCCCCGCCGCAGCCCGTCCCATCCGCTGCGGCCATAGGCGTCGTTCTGATAGAAGATCGCTATGCGCCTGAGTCCGATCAGGCTGAATTTGTTCACCAGAGCGCTCAGTTCCTGACGATAGGAGGCGCGAAGGTTGAAGACGAACCGGTCATACGGGGCCTCGCGCTGGGGCTGGGCCCCTGTGAACGGAAAAAAAAGCAACTTGCCGTCCCGCTCTGCCGCCTTGAGCAGCGGCAGCACGCGGGTGACCGTGGGCGTGCCCACGTACCCGAACAGGCAAAGCACGGACTTGTCATCCATGAAGCGGATGGTGTTCTGGAGTGCAGGGCGGGGGTTGTAGCCGTCGTCCAGAGCCAGTATGCGAACCTTCCTGCCCTGAACCCCGCCCCGGGAATTCACATAGTCGAAATAGGCGCGCGCACCGCGGTACAATTCAATGCCCAGTCCCCTGCTCGACCCGGAAAACGGAGCGGACATGCCCAACACGATGTCCGAAGCAGATCCCCCGGCAGCGTGCGCGCTACCGGGAAAACTCGAAAGCAGCCCGCACCACAACAAGGCGACCATGATTTGAGCGGCGACGCATCCAGCCACGTCCTTCATCCGGAACCTCCACGAAAAGATGCACAAAAGATACCGCAAATGCGTACATTGTGGAAGTATTTTACAAAAACAAAGAAACGAGTCTATCCGGAAAGGGACGCACCGGGCATGACGACAAGACGCACCCGGCTTTCCCGGCTGTCTTCCAGCAACTCGGAAGGCATCTCGACGGATTCCGGCACGATGACAGTCCCGTCAAACCCCCGCAGCGTGCCGGGGGGCAAATCCTCCCCGGCGCAATAACGCACGTTGCCGCAGTCGAAACGGTGTTCCTCCTCGCGTCCCAACGCCAGGACAGGTCCCTTGAGTTCGCCCTGACCGAGCAGGAACCGCACTGCGCCGAGATATTCATCCCGGTTCAGGGGCTTGCGCACAAGGGCGTCCGCCCCCATGGCGCAGACTGCGTCATCGGCAGAAGTGTCCACCGTGGCCACCAGCACCGGAATCGAGGCCAGCAGGGAATCGCCGCGTATCCGGCTCACGGCCTCCAAACCGCCCATGCCGGGCATGAGCAGGTCCATGCTGATGAGGTCGGGGCGCAGCTGCCGGGCCTTTTTCAGGCCGTCCTCACCGCTGGCCGCGGTTTCCACGGCATAGCCCGCGTCCCGCAGGATGGCCCCGAGCAATTGCAGCATGGCCGGGTCATCATCCACCACCAGCACGGTATGCAACGGGCCATCGGTTTCGGAATCGCAAACGCCCGCCATACGTGTTGCGGGCAGGGCCACATGCATGACGGTCCCGTTTCCGGGTTCGGATTCCGCCCAGATGTGGCCGCGGTAACGCTCGACGATCTGGCGGCTGATGGCCAGCCCCAGGCCGGAACCGCCCTGCGGGGTCCTGAGCGTGTCTCCCTCGTTGGCCTGCTGGAACTTGTCGAAAATCATGTCGATGTGGTCGGCAGAGATACCAATTCCCGTATCCCGGACCTGCACGTGCGCGAAACCGCGCGCATCCACGTCCCCCTGGATGGTCACACTACCGTATTCCGTAAACTTGGCCGCATTGTTGAGCAGGTTGATGAAGACCTGCTGCATGCGGTCCGGGTCCACATGAACGATCGGCAGTCCGTCCAATGCTCCCAGCACGAGTTCCACATGCGGCTTTTCCGCAAACTGGCCGCTCACGGCATCCGCGGCATGCCGAATGAGCTCCGGCAGGGGTACGTCCTGATCACGCCATGAGACCTTGCCGGTTTCAATGCGGCTCAGGTCGAGCACATCGTTGATCAGCCGCGTGAGCCGGGCGCCCTCGCTGTTGATGATCTCAAGGTTGGATCGTATGCGCTCCGCCTTGCTGCGGCTCTTTGCATCATCGGCCCTCGGAACGAACTCGCGGCAAAAATCCCGCCCGATAAGGCGGGAAAAACCGAGCAGCGACGTGAGCGGGGTTCGCAACTCGTGGGAAACCGTTGAAAGAAAATTGGACTTCATTTCGTCCAGTTCCCTGAGGCGGCGGTTGGCACGCTGCAATTCGCGCGTCTTGCTGACCAGCACCTTGGTACGCTCGCGAACGGCTTGCTCAAGGTCGGCATTGAAGGAAAAGAGTTCTTCCTCGGCCTGCTTGCGTTGACTGATATCCGAAACAATGCAGACGATCTCGCCCAGACGGGTCCGGTATTCGCGGATCTGGAGGCAACGGCCGTCGGTCAACCGTTGCTCGAACGGCTCGCCGGGGTTGGCGTGCAGGCGCATGCGGTGTTCCAGCCATGCCTCCTCGTCGCCCACGGCATCGCGATACATGCCGCGCGCCACGTTGCAGCGCAGGATATCCCGAAAACGGTCGCCCGGGCCGAACATGTCCAGCGTGCCCCTTTCAATGTCCATGTAATTGCTGTTGCACAGCACCAGCCGGTCCTGTTGGTCATACAGGGCAAAACCGTCGGGAATGCTTTCAATGGCCTCCAACAGTCTGTCGCTGGCAACGGCGGCCTCCTTTTCCAGGCTGTTGACCATCCTGTCCATGCGCTCGGCCATGCCGTTGAGCGTGTCGCCAAGCCTGCCGAACTCATCCGGGGAATCAATATCCACGCGGGTGCCCATGTTGCCGAGGCTCAACTCGTTTGCGGCCCGGGAAAGCAACAGCACATTCTTGCCGAGAGACCGGTACAGCATGCGGTAAATGAAAACGGCGAGCACAAGGCACAACAGCAGGGCAAAACCCACGGCACCCACGGCAATCCCCATGGCCTCGTCAATATGGTTGCGCGCTCCCCGGACCTGACCGGTGGTGGCTTTCACCAAGCGGTCGACCACGGGCTCCACGCGTTCCATCTGCCTGTCGAACACGGCCATGCACCGAATAAGCTCTTCCTCGGCTTCGTGCGCCTGGGACAGGCCGGACTGCAGCCGGGCAAACATGGCGGCCAGTTCCTTCCGGTCCTGCGGATCCATGATCGCGTCCCTGTTCACTGCGGCGTGGATGCCCGCCAGCAGCGACCGGGCCGTTTTCATGTCCTCGAGCTTGCGGATAAGGGCAAAACGCAGAACCACATGCCGAAAGTTGCGGAACAGGACCAGCATCTCATCCTTTTCCAATGCGGCAAGCCGCTCTTCGGCCCGGTTGGCCAATGCCTCCATACGCGCACGAAGGCCTGTCTCTTCATGCCCCAGCTGGGTGGCGATGCGCACGCCGCGTTCAAACGCGTCGGAATAATCGGCCACGGCCATGGTGATGACCTCCACGCTCCGGTCAGCAGCCGACACTTCCAGCCCGGAACGCTCGACACGGTGCAAGGCATCCTGCAGCAGCCGGCTGTCATGCATGACCGAATCCAAGGCAACGCGACAGGGCGTTGCGTGACGGTTGCGGGCTTCAGTAAGGCCGACAGTGGGCCAGGAATGAAAGAAATCCTTTTCGGAACGGTGGGCGCGGAGCAGGCCGCCCCGCACCTGCAGGGCAAGACGCTGCACCTGCACGGTGTGCTGTATGACATCGTCGGTGCGGGCCCACAGGTAATCGAGGGCCACCACGGCAACCAGACCCACGAAAAAAACCAGAGCCAACATGGCTCCGCTGGCCACGGACAACTTGCCCACGACCCCCAGACCGCCCCACCGGCGGCGAATAAAATCGTTCATTGACCGAACTCTCCCTGACCGGGCAAAATGGAATACCCGGCCCCTCCGTATCTCGACCTGCGGTTTATCGTGATTACGGGTAAAAATCCACTGCAAGTCTTGCGTTGCTTAACACCCTGCCATACAAGGATTATCAATGAGAAACATTCCCCCTCCGGCTGGAGGGAATACGCACAATTCACTTGCCTTTGAGCCCGGCCTGCATTAGTCATTCATACACATGAATGTAACGAACGCGGCTTTGGCCCGTTTTCCCATCATGCCCTGCCGAACGACAATCATCCTCATACAGGAGAGCAAATAATCATGTGTGGAATCGCCAGTTTCCTGAGCAATGATCATTGGCGCAAAAAAACGGAAACCACGTGGGTCGCCGCACTTGCCACGCGCTTTGCCGATGCTGCGGCACAAAACGCGCCCACCGCTGCCGCCCCCCTGCTGGACGAGCTCGCATCTTCCTTCAAACAGCTCATGAGCTTCGGGTTGCACCACGCCCTGCTTGCCGAACCCGAGACCCTGGCCGCGCTGGAAACCATGCGCGACGCCATACGCACCCTGCGCACCAATGTGGCTGTACGCCTCGAACAGGACGTGCGCACCGACGAACTGGAGGGGCTTCTCGAACGGCTTGAGGACTACCTGTGGCAGATCGACCGCGAAGTTCTGGACAACGTGGTTCGCGTGACAGGCATCATGCCCGCGCCTCTGGCAAAAAACACCGAGGCCCTGCACCGCCATTTTCTGGCCTGGGGGCTGGAACAGGTGCTGGAAAGCATCGACAAGCTCGAGGTGCGCGGCCGCGATTCCGCAGGAATCGCCGTGACCTTCATCCTGCCCGAAAACGCCGACCCGGTGGCCACGCTCACCCCGGTGCTTGCCGCGGAGCTGGACGAACGCACCGCCATCCAGAACGCGTCCGACCGTCACATTCTCGTTCGCAAGCTTGATGACGGCAGGACCGCCTGCCGCTTCCTGTACAAGGTGGCCCAGCTCGTGGGCCAGCTGGGCGACAACGGCGCGGCCCTGCGTGCCTCGATCCGCGAGGACGAGCTGCTCTGGTCCATGGCTGCGGGAATGGACGTGCTGAACATCATCGCCCATACGCGCTGGGCCTCCAACGGCATCATCAGCGTGCCCAACTGCCACCCGGTGGACGGGCTGGTGGAAGGCGACGTGAGCACCGGGCTGGACAAGACCATGTTCGTGCTCAACGGCGACGTGGACAACTACCGCACGCTGGTGCAGCAATGCGTCATCCCCAAGGGCGCGGCCATTGCATCGGCCATCTCCACGGACGCCAAGATCCTGCCCGTGCTTTTCCATCTGGATGCGCCGGAAAACGGCGATTCCGAGGTGCGTTTCCGCAACGTGCTCCAGCGCTGCGAAGGCTCGCTGGCCGTAATCATGCAAAATCTTTCGGATTTCGACAGCCAGTTCCTGGCCCAGAAAGGCAGCGGCCAGAGCTTCTACGTGGGCAACACGCTGGATGGCTGGGTCGTGGCCTCCGAAGCCTACGGGCTGGCCGCCCGCTGCCGCAGCTCTTACCCCATCGCCGTGCATCACCACGGCGGGGTCAGCGTGGTGCTTTCCAGTTCGGACAGCGAGGCCATGCCTGCGGCCCGCTATCTGGATACGGGCGAAACCGTGGACCTGGCAGAAGAATCCATTGAAATATTCTCGCGCGACATTTTCCGGGGTGAATACGCCCACTACATTGAAAAGGAAATGCACGACGCGTCCGAGTCCGTTCGCAACACCCTGTACGGCAAATACCTCAAGTCCGACGGCAAGGTGCAGTTCCTGGCCGAAGGCTTCGGCAACGGCCCGGCCCTGCGCCAGCGCCTGCTGGACAAGGAGAACCCGGTCCGCCGCATCGTCACCGTGGGACAGGGAACAGCCGCCATTGCCGCCCAGGGCATGGGCCACCTGCTCAAACGCGCCTTGGGCAAAACCGGCATCAGCATCGAAAGCTACACCGGCTCGGAGCTGATCGGGTTCATGGGCGACGAACGCATGGACGACGTGCTGCTCATCCCGGTTTCCCAGTCCGGCACCACCACGGACACCAACCGCGTGGTGGACCTTTGCCGCGACCGGGGGGCATGGGTCAACGCCGTGGTCAACCGCCGCAACTCGCCGCTGGTCAAGAAATCGGACTCCCACTGCTACACTTCCAACGGACGCGACGTGGAAATGGCCGTGGCCTCCACCAAGGCGTTCTATTCCCAGATAGCCGCGGGCAAACTGCTCTCCCTGTGGATGGCCGCCGAACTCGGCACCATGGATGACAGGGAATTGCTGGAAGACCTCAAAGCGCTTGAATCCCTGCCCGACGCCATCGAATCGGTGCTGGCGAACAAGGAGGCCATCGGTGCGGTGGCCCGGGCACACGCCCCCAACAACCGCTACTGGGCGCTGGTGGGCAACGGTTCCAACTGCATCGCCGCGCAGGAAGTGCGCATCAAGCTCTCGGAGCTGTGCTACAAATCCATCCCCTGCGACGTGACCGAAGACAAAAAACACATAGACCTCTCCACCGAGCCGTTGACACTGGTCATGGCCGCGGACCTGCCCGAAATGGTGGTCATGGACACAGTCAAGGAAACCACCATTTTCAAGGCCCACAACGGCCAGCCCATCGTGTTCTGCGCCGAGGATGAAACACGGTTCGACGGCATTGCCCAGGCCACCATCAAGGTGCCCCGCGTTGGCGGCGGCCTCGACTTCGTTACAGAAACCGTGGCCGGACACTGGTGGGGCATTGCCGCGGCCAAGGCCATTGACGAACAGGCCGAACCGTTCCGCAAGGCCCGCATCCTGCTGGCAAAAATGATAGAAACACCGCAGATCTGGGACCGCAACCAACTGCTCACGGCGCTGAACGCAGCCATTGAACGCTGCGCAGCCGGGGCAACGGATTCGGCCCTGCCTGCCAGCGTGGCGGCCTCGCTGGCCAACTACATGCTCTGGCTCTGCACCCAGCCCGCCAGCATAGGCGCACCCGACGCCCGGCTCGACGACATCCTGAACATCCTGAACAAGGCCATCGAAGAGATGACCCGCCCCATCGACACCATCCGGCATCAGGCCAAAACGGTTACGGTGGGCATTTCACGGCCTCAGGGATAGTGTTGCTGTGGGATGACAATAAAGTTGTTAACTTGACAATATAGTTGTTAACCTAACAATAAAGTTGTTAACTGAAACCGCTTCTGGTAGGTTCAAAACAATGAACCAACCAGGAGCGGTTTTTCATGGCCAGAAAAAACAACTCTCCGACAGAGGTCACATTCCAGCGATGGATCAAGGACGGTCGCGGTTCCGGCAACGGACGCGACTACAAACCGTGGCTGACAGTAAGGGATGTCGCCTCCCAAGGCCGCTCACACAGGGTTTTCGGGCACAAGTCCCAGCGAACCCATCATCTCTTTTCCGATCTTGAACTGGCTGTCTTCCTTATCCTTGACTGGCAGCCCGACATTCTCGACATCCGGGAACAATTCTGCCTCCAACGAGAAATCACCCTTGAACTGGCCGAAGCATACAACATTCGGCACCCGGCCATCGGTAACGTCGTTCAATTCATGACATCCGATTTTCTGGTCAATTCTTCCCGCTCGGGAAAAACGAAATTCGCCCTGCAAGCCAAATATTCCGGCGACCTTGAAAGGAACCGCGTGATCGAAAAGCTGGAACTGGAACGAAGATATTGGCAACGAAAGGATGTCCCGTGGGCCTTGATCACAGAAAAGGAAATTCCGTCCACCGTCTTTCAAAACATCAATTGGCTCTACCCTGCCCAAGCCGAAGAAATCCCCGAAGCTGACTTGGCCCAACGGATCAACTTCTACTCCCACCACCTTTCCAAAAGTAACGACACAACGCTGATAGACTTGGCCAAATCCCTCGATGTTTCCTATGACCTCCCAGCCGGGCAATCCTTGCGTGAAATGCGCCAGTTGTTTGCGCAACGCTTTTTCACATTCAATATTCATACTCCATTCCAAAAATTGACCCCGGCCGGAGTCGTCCAGACCGATGCAACCGCCATACGGGAGACACTTCATGTTCAAAATAAATGAAGTTCTGAGTTACGATGGCAAACAATTCAGAGTTCTTTCCTTACTTGGAGAGCAACTCGTCTGGATTGACATAAATGACTCCAGGGCCTTCCCCACGCTCGTTTTCACTCAAGACCTGCAGCTTGCCATTGAAAACGAGACCCTCACACGTACGGAAGACCCTTTTGCAGACCAAGCCTTCGCCTCCCCCGAGCCTGGGAGTGCAAATCAGACAAGGCGCGACAAAAACTACGGAATCATACGGAATATAATTGAAGATCCGGAATTTCACGATGCCAAAATCCGAGCCGCAAGAATCAAAACGGTGTTGGCGACTCAAAAAATATCAAAACCACACGTTTACAAACTGTTGCGAAGATATTGGCAGCGAGGGCAAACACCCAACGCCCTGCTCCCGGATTACAAAAACTCGGGAGCCAAAGGGAAAAAACGTAACGCCAACAAAAACAAGCTTGGTAGGCCCCGAGAGCACACACCCGGGGTGGGAGCGATCATTGACGAACAAACGGAACGCCTGTTCAGGATCGCGATAGATCGGCACCTGCTCAAGGACAGGGGATGCAGTTTTCCATATGCACACAGACGCTTCAAAACCCTCTATGAAAACTATTTTCCAGACATCCCCGAATCAGAAATGCCCACAATACGGCAAATGCGCTATTTTTATGAACGGGAATATGGACTGGTAAAAAAACTAAAAAAACGAACACCCAAAATCGAATACAACAAGGATGTCCGCCAACTCACTTCAACGGCGAATGCCAACACACTCGGTCCCGGATCCCGCTATGAAATAGATGCCACTATCGCTGATATATACCTTGTTTCAGACAGCGACAGACGCGACATTGTCGGCCGCCCTGTCATCTATTTCGTCAAGGACGTGTTCAGCAGAATGATTGCAGGACTCTATGTCGGATTCGAAAATCCATCCTACGCTGCGGCTATCCAGTCCCTTTCCGTGGCAATGACCGACAAGGTTCAGTTCTGCAAGGAGTATGGCTTCGACATCTCAGATGAGGATTGGCCCACTGTGGGGCTGCCGGATGCAATACTTGCCGATCGGGGCGAACTGCTGGGCCATCAGATAGAGTCGCTGGAAAGCTGCTTTTCCGTACGAATAGAGAACACGCCCCCTTACCGGGGCGATGCAAAAGGCATTGTTGAACGCAGCTTCAAGACCATTCAGGCCGAATTCAAACCTTTTGCCCCCGGAGTCGTGGGCAAAACGCTGGTAAAAAAACGAGGCGGAAAAGACTACCGGCTTGATGCCAAGCTTTCCGTTACGGAATTCAAGAAAATCATTATTTCTTCGGTCCTGACGCATAACCGATTTGATGTGCTCGACAAGTATGACCGCGAGCCTGACATGCCGCCGGACTTGCCCATGACGCCTCTTTCCATTTGGAACTGGGGCATCCAGCACAGGACAGGAAGACTGCGGAACGCTCCGGAAGAAGCCATTCGCATCAGCCTGCTCCCTCGTACCAAAGCCACAATCTCGGATCTCGGATTATCCGTCTTTGGCGTATACTACACGTCCCCGGAAATCATTGAACACGGGTGGCTTCACCGTGCTAAGGAAGTACGTAGACCTGTCGGCCTCACGACTGCATACGATCCTGCCAGCGCGGATACGGTTTACCTTTTCCCGACAAAGGAAACCGGCGAATACTGGCCCTGTCGACTTACACCGCGTTCAAGGGAATTTGCCGGGGCTTCCTTCTGGGACGTGTGGCGGACAAAAAAAGAACAGAAAAAAGCCGTTGCAAAAAGCCGTCTGCAAAAAGAGGCCGAACAACGAAAACATGAGGAATTTGTCGCTGAAACAATTCGACAGGCAGAGAAGAGAAGTCCACACACAAGTGATGCTCCCGATGCCGAACGCATTCGAGGAATTCGACCCAATAAAGAAACCGAAAAGCAAAAGGAACGACACCCCTTAAACGCTCCGGCGAAGCAGATTTCGGCACCCGCTGGCAAAACCATTCCCTTCAAAGGGGTCGAACAGGAAAGCTACGAATATCCGGACTTCATTGATGAACTTTTTGGCGACGAGGATACATAAATGGCTTTACCTCCCAACATGGTAAGCGCGATTTACCGAAAACAAACCGTTCCTCAATATCGTGGGAACCCACTGATCGAAGCTTTGCCGCCCATAATGTCCCAAAAGGACCTCA
Source organism: Pseudodesulfovibrio senegalensis (assembly GCF_008830225.1). Taxonomy (NCBI): domain Bacteria; kingdom Pseudomonadati; phylum Thermodesulfobacteriota; class Desulfovibrionia; order Desulfovibrionales; family Desulfovibrionaceae; genus Pseudodesulfovibrio; species Pseudodesulfovibrio senegalensis. The sequence continues at coordinate 218,267 of NZ_WAIE01000001.1, read as the reverse complement.
AGGCCGGCCTTACGGGAGAGGTGCAGTTCGATCCTCGCGACATCTTTGCCTCAGGCCGGGACCGGGCACACATGACCGCATCCCTGTTGGACGATTTCTTTCAGCCCCTGTCCGCGCATCTCCAATTGGAGGAACGAGTCTCCATCATGATCAGGATGGGCTATGTAGGTCGCAATCTGGACGATGGTTCCTTCAACACGCACATGCAAAACGGCTATGAACGGGTCATGACCGGCGACATAAATGCTTGCCGTTTCCATCAGGCAAAATCCACAGCCTCCAGCCTGACACTCATCGGTTGCTCGGGAAGTGGCAAAAGCACCACCCTGAACAGGATCCTTGCCACGTATCCCCAAGTAATCTTTCATGAAGAACGCAACTTCACCCAACTTACATATCTCAAGGTGGACTGCCCGCATGACGGCTCGCTGAAGAACCTGTGCATACAATTCTTCCGGAGTTTGGACCGCGTGCTGCACACGAACTACGAGATCAAATACACACGAAAGCGGCATGGAGTAGAAACACTTCTTGCGCTCATGAGTCAGGTTGCCAATGCGCACGCCATAGGTGTTCTCGTAATCGACGAAATCCAACATCTCAGCCGCAAGCGTTCGGGCGGCGTGGACAAAATGCTCAATTTCTTTGTCACGCTGGTGAACACTATTGGTCTGCCGGTCATTTTCGTCGGGACTCCCAAGGCACGGCCCATCTTTGAAAGGGATTTGCGTTCCGGAAGACGGGGAGCAGGCCTTGGGGCATTGCTCTGGGAACCGATGAAAGCGCCAAATCCTACGATCGACCATGCAACCGGACAACCCAGAAAAACCGAATGGACGGCCTTCAGCGACAAACTGTGGCGTTACCAATGGCTGCAGAAACGCGACGAGATCATGAGCGATGAGATTCGCGACTGCTGGTACGACCTGTCGCAGGGAGTGCTTGATATTGTGGTCAAACTCTTTGTGCTCGCCCAACTCCGGGCCATAACAACCGGTGTGGAACGAATAACGACAGGACTCCTGAAAAAGGTCTATGAAGACGAACTGGGCCCGGTTCACCCCATGCTGGCGGCACTGCGTTCCGGTGACCCGGAAAAAATCGCCAGATTCTCCGACCTGATCATCCCGGACATAGACACAAAAATGCTTACGCTGACAGCTTCAATCAAGCCGCCAAGATCTTTGGATAACGAAACGGAACTGTTCAGGGACAACCCGCAAGCTCTTCGCCTACACAACCTGTTGGTTGGCATGGATTGCGAAGAACGCAAAATAGTACCGCTGGTAAAGAAAATCCTTCAAGACCAACCGCACTTAAAAACAAAAGACATGGTCGCCATTGTTCTGGACTGGTATGAATCTTCGGAAAAAACTCAACCAAAAGCCAAAGGCAAATCCATCCCCAAAAACAAATGGCATACGCTGGATTCGGATGATCTCAGGTTCATGCACTCTCAGGCGCAATCGAGCACCTATGAGTACTTCAAACAAAACTCCATGATCTTTGATCTGGAGCAGTGGGTAAGCAATACGGGATAGCTCCATGCTCAACTTTCCGGTACCATATCCTGATGAGCTGCTTTACAGCACTGTGGCCCGGGCCGGGGTGCGGTTTGGAATAACGAGTCCCAAACAATTGCTGGATGAAATCTTCGGCAACAGAAAAGTCATCGCAACGGTAGACCTTCCCTCTCACCTTGAAACTGTTGCCGGGCATTATCCGATCACCTTGGGCCTCACCGCAGAAGCATTGGCCTATAGGCACACTCTGCTGCCGCTCTATGCTCCCTTTGTGCCGGAAACGAGAAGACGACAAATCCTTAAGCAAATGGCCACCCATTCCAAAGGAGCAATACATGTGGCATTGGGAGTTGCCGCTTCACGAATCAAACAAAATCGTTTTCTCAAAGTATGCCCAGCATGCCTGAAACAACAACGGCAAAAACATGGAGAATGTTATTGGAAACGCCAGTGGCAGGCTGCAGGCTGTAACTTCTGTCCCGAACACGGCCCCTTGGTGGAAACGCAGCACAGATTTCGTAACTATCACCGTCATGCATTTATCGCCTTGAATCCTGACACCCCACTGCTCCCATATCAAAATACCCCTCCGCCTCCGGATAAACGTATTGAACGCAGGGTTCTCGAACTCCTCACCCTCCTTCCCTTCCGGTCCCCGAAACTTGAACAATGGGGACTTTTCTACAAAAAACTATCGCACGACAACGGCATCACCCGAGGCAACAAAGTCAACCATGATCAGCTCCGGCAGAAAGTCATATCCGCATGGACCTCAGGCAGCCTGAGCCAACTCGGAATCGTGATCAACAACAGCCAATCGAACTGGCTACGCATGATCGTACGAAAACACCGCAAGGCATTCAGTTACCTTGAACACATCATCGTGCTGGAAGCACTGCTGGGATCAAGCTGGGAATTTACGGATATTCTCAACAGGGTCAAAAAACAGGTCCGCCCGAAACAGGTACAAAAAAAGGGTTCAAACAAGGTCATTGACCTCGACGAGCTCAATAAAAAACGAGCGGCATGGCTTGAAACCCTCAAAAAAATGGGAACGAGAGCGGGAAGACTCGCCGGTAAAGATTATTTGTATACGTGGCTTTACAGAAACGATCGAAGCTGGTTAATGCAAAACAATAAAAGATATCGGAAAACAACTCGATCCGAAAACAAAAGAATAGACTGGCAAGCACGGGATCTGGAGATTCTTGAAAAGCTGAAGGGCATAAGAGCTGTCGTTGAAAAAAAGCCGAATTCTCCAAGGCGAACGAAAAATTGGTACTGCGCACAAACTGGCTGCACCCTGTACGCAAAGAAATTTCACAAGCTCCCACTGTCGGCCGCTTTTCTTGATCGGATCCACGAAAGCGTTGCTGATTACCAGATACGACGCATCAGGCTTACACTGCAAAAGCGCGACTCAACGCAAGGGACAATGACGTTTTACAAACTGCTGCGACTTTCTGGATTAAACGAAGATCGATTGAAACCGAAAACACGGGAATTCATCCGACACACCCTCGAAATGCCATGAACAACTTCAGATTTCCCCAATTTGATGGTGACGTAACCATTGCCGGCATCAGACATTTTTTCAGGTACAACGACAGCTCTCAGTGGCACGTTGATATCGATACTGATCCTCCTCAACAGAAGTCGCATCTAACCACGTCCAATGCATCCATCTTGGCAAGAAAAAGGGTGCTCAACCCTACCCGTAGTTATAAGGAGGCGGGTTATCCCATAGCCTTCACATGGCCAGAACCGCATAAATGGCGCGTAAAACGAATCGGCGATTGCCCGATTCCCGGCTACACCCATAGGCCGGATGCCAGCCAATTTTGCTTTGCACTTATTCATGGCAACCTGTTGGTATATCTTCCGCAATTTGAACTCGCTCGCACTCTTTTTTTCCATGACTCATATCTGTGCAACACGGCAATGGAATCGGACTGCTTGGACACGGAGTTCTACATAGAGCGAGATAGCAACGGGGCGCGAATCCTAATAATGCCTTCATCCGGATTCTCCCTGACGCACTTTGCCGACCCTGTGTATAGAAAAAACCTCAGCTGGATTCTACTGGATGCAGAAGCACACAAATCATACAAAAGTATCTGCACAAAACAACGGCAACACGGTGAATCACGAACAAACTACCGAATCTGGAATTTCCAATTTGATCCACCTCCGATGCAGGGAACCCGGCTGGAAGTGCGTGGGCATCTCGACCGCGACGAAGGCTGTCTGTTTGTGTACGAAATCAAGGCAATCGGCAATCTTCGTGCCGACGTCCCTGCCGACATACAAATGATACACCCTGACCATACTGTCACAAAAATTGGCGAAGGGCATGGGACGTACTCCAAAACCATGGAAACCAGTGAAACATACGCCATTCATGATGGTGCAGCAGCCAGAATGAGTTTGCACCAAACTCTCATCGCCGCCCCAACCGTGACAATCGAATTCAACAAGGCCTTCAAGGTCGACGCTGTTCCCGCACGTCAGAAAACATGTATCTCCTGTGACCCCAGGCAGGAAGAGAACACGGAAACCATCTCGGTAAGCATGGAAGAAGCCACCGCCGGGCAAGGACTGCGCGCCGCCAATTGGAATGACCTTGAAGACGCCACGGACGACACATATCTCTTTGCAAACAAATTCAAATGCTTCTTTTCCATGGTGGACGTGCTTGCCAACACTTATGACTGCACGATCACGACATCCGGCATTCGAAAACTCCCCAAAGTACCACGTTGCAAAAAACATCTCCTCAAAACAGATGGCAATCCACGATGTATGGCCGTGGTGCAACTGGAAACAAAAGGTAACACACGGTATCTGCTCGAAGTGGACACCTCGGACGCGGGCAAAGCTCTCTCCACACAAATTCTCTCGGTTCGGAATCCTTCCTCTTGGGAAGCGGATCTCGACAATCTGGAACGTGAGTTGATTCGATCCTCGCTACGCTGGCCAAAAGACATTCTGGCCGAAATCTGCGGCAACGGACGCTTCAAAGGTATCACGCATCCGCACTCGCCAATACGCAATAGAAGCGTACTGAATCCCGAATCTATAGATGGATGGGCGGCGAGGGTTTATCGAGGGATGATGAGGCTTTGATAAGAGGAATCATATTTCTAAACTAGATACGCGGCAGTGAACGATAAATCAATGCCGTACAGCCCGTTCGGGTACTTCTGAGCTACCTGGGTAATCCCCCATTTCTAGGAGTTATTCCTCCGGGGGAGGACACCCTTCTACATGCTTTTTTTTGGATTCTTCCTGGGGCGGTTTGCATCCCGAACCTTTATAGCAACGGTCTATTTTTCGGTTGAGTATAAACTCAAACAACTTTGTGTTGCACCCACCTTTTTGAAGGGCTTCAGAAGTGGCCTCGGTTCTTCGGACCACTGAACGACGATTTTAAGGTGGACACGTTTACGAGCTACGCCGCTCTTTCGGTCCATGCCAGAGGGGGACCCCCTCTGGCATGGGACGGTTCTGATATATCTCCATCGGCTTCTTGCCGTCAAAAGCAAAATGCGGACGTCGATTGTTGTAGAAATCGAACCACCAAGCCAAGGCCTGCCGTAGTTCGCTTCCGGTCTCCATTTCCCGTAGGTAAGAACATTCATATTTCAACGAACGCCACAGACGTTCGATCATGACGTTATCCATCCACCGGCCTCGACCGTCCATGGATATGCGTACTCCAGCCTCTCTAAGTGTCCGTGTAAACTCGTAGCTGGTAAATTGTGATCCCTGGTCGGTGTTGAAGATTTCCGGTACCCCATAACGATTCAGGGCTTCTTCCAAGGCAGACACGCAGAAACCGACATCCATCGTGTTTGAAAGCCTCCACGACAGGACGGCCCGACTGTGCCAGTCCATGATCGCTACGAGGTATAAGAAGCCGCGTTTCATGGGGATATACGTGATGTCGGCACACCAAACCTGATTGGGCTTCGTAATCGCCTTGTGTCGCAGCAAACACGGATACGTCTTATGTTGCGGATGCGGGTGGCTCGTCTTTGGCTTTTGGTAAATTGCCATCAGGCCCATTTTACGCATCAGACGTCGTACCCGTTCACGACCGACCCGCTGCCCCTCATCTCGTAGGATATTACGCATCTATCTGGAACCGAAAAACGGCAATTCCATAAACAACTCATCGATTCGGCGCATGAGGGCCAGGTTAGCCGGAGATTCGCCGATCGGTTCGTAGTAGTACGTCGATCGATGCAGCTTGAGAATCCGGCATTGCCGCCGGATACTGAGCTCGGGGTGAGTCTTATCGACCACCTCTCGCCTTCGCACATAGCTCAAATTTTTGCGAAGGCTTGTTGCAAAAAATCCTTCTCCACTGTGAGTTGGCCGATCTTGGCGTGAAGCTCTTTGATCCGAGCCTCATCGCTTTGCTGCGCTTTTTGGGCTTTCCCGGCAAATCCCGCTACAATCTGCTCCTTGGCCTGTTTCTTCCACTGAGAAATCTGATTGAGATGCACTCCATACTTGCTGGCAAGCTCGGACAATGTGTGTTCCCCAGAAAAGGCGTCAAGGGCGACTCGGGCTTTGAATTCGGCAGTAAACTTTCTTCTTTTCTTGGACATCAACAGCCTCCTTAGGCTTGTTTACGTCCACCTTGCCAAGTGGTCCAGTTTTCCGAGGCCACTTCTCGTTACCATGTTACCACGTTACCATGTTACCATGTTACCATGTTACCATGTTTCTACGGTTCATCCCCACGGGCGTGGGGAACACACAGCGAGGAGCGGGTGGAGGACGACAAGGGGCGGTTCATCCCCACGGGCGTGGGGAACACGATTCTGGGGCCACCCGGATGAAGTACAAAGGCGGTTCATCCCCACGGGCGTGGGGAACACGGTGCGGTTGGCGGTAGACATTTTTCTTTCTCCGGTTCATCCCCACGGGCGTGGGGAACACTTCAGGAACGAAGGCGGCTCAATCGGTTCGGGCGGTTCATCCCCACGGGCGTGGGGAACACAACACCACTCAAAATTCTTCATTGCTCATCCTCGGTTCATCCCCACGGGCGTGGGGAACACCAAGCTGTCATGTTTAACGTCATACCCCCAACCGGTTCATCCCCACGGGCGTGGGGAACACGTGGCAAACAACATGCTGAAACATCGGCAGAGCGGTTCATCCCCACGGGCGTGGGGAACACAGTATCAACCACGCCGTCAGCATTTTCAGTGACGGTTCATCCCCACGGGCGTGGGGAACACCCGTAGTATTGTGGGCGTTTTGTAGAAGTTGTCGGTTCATCCCCACGGGCGTGGGGAACACTTTAGCAGCACCACAGTGCGCACCAATTCCTGCGGTTCATCCCCACGGGCGTGGGGAACACATAAAACCATCTGAGTAGTCGCCAGCCACGCTCGGTTCATCCCCACGGGCGTGGGGAACACCGTTGTTGGATATGAAGTATTACAAGAGTTATCGGTTCATCCCCACGGGCGTGGGGAACACGCCCCGACAGGACGATCAAACCCGCCGCCAACCGGTTCATCCCCACGGGCGTGGGGAACACATCGCGGCAACCCCCATGGAATTCATAGCTGACGGTTCATCCCCACGGGCGTGGGGAACACCCCATCGACACCCACAATTCGTACCATATGACCGGTTCATCCCCACGGGCGTGGGGAACACTTTTCCATGTAATCAATAACGTTTAGTCCGTTTGGTTCATCCCCACGGGCGTGGGGAACACTGTATTTCGGTGTCAGGCCCATGCTACGCCCCCGGTTCATCCCCACGGGCGTGGGGAACACCATGCGGGCCGTCCGGCGTGAGGTCAAGGCATCGGTTCATCCCCACGGGCGTGGGGAACACAGCCACGCCATAAACCCCGGAGCAGACAATTTCGGTTCATCCCCACGGGCGTGGGGAACACCAGTGCGAGCAAGTCGCGCAGGCGGTCCTTGTCGGTTCATCCCCACGGGCGTGGGGAACACTGTGAACTATGCTGGCGCGGACGAGTCCATTCCGGTTCATCCCCACGGGCGTGGGGAACACTGACAAGCTCTATGCGCAGTATGGAAGACGCTCGGTTCATCCCCACGGGCGTGGGGAACACGATAATGTCCGAACGCAGGAACCAGCCAGTTTCGGTTCATCCCCACGGGCGTGGGGAACACTTTGCTGCCAGTATTCAAGAAGTGCCTGCTCACGGTTCATCCCCACGGGCGTGGGGAACACATATACCACAAGTTTGCATATGGTATATTCCCCGGTTCATCCCCACGGGCGTGGGGAACACTGGATACCCGAGGCCCGGCCCCGCGTGATCATCGGTTCATCCCCACGGGCGTGGGGAACACTTGTTGAACTGCTGGCAAAAGAAGCACGCAGCCGGTTCATCCCCACGGGCGTGGGGAACACTCAATGCGGATGCCTTCAATCATCTTTTTGAGCGGTTCATCCCCACGGGCGTGGGGAACACGCGCATGTAGGCTGCACCCGGCGCACGAAGTACGGTTCATCCCCACGGGCGTGGGGAACACGCGCATGTAGGCTGCACCCGGCGCACGAAGTACGGTTCATCCCCACGGGCGTGGGGAACACGATGGTCACCGGGAACCCCGTTCAAAACGATTCGGTTCATCCCCACGGGCGTGGGGAACACCCGACCATGTGTAACATCGGAAATTGCGAGCCCGGTTCATCCCCACGGGCGTGGGGAACACGCGAACCGCTGGCGACCATTTCGGCGGGCGGGCGGTTCATCCCCACGGGCGTGGGGAACACGCCCCTGTCAATGAGAAAATCAAGCTCTTGCCCGGTTCATCCCCACGGGCGTGGGGAACACTGTTGCTCTCCTTTGTTCGTTGGTGTTTACTGCGGTTCATCCCCACGGGCGTGGGGAACACACGTCTTCCGCGGGGTGATTGACGGTGTTGGGCGGTTCATCCCCACGGGCGTGGGGAACACGAACGGGGCGGCTGCGCCTACCTGTGGCGCGACGGTTCATCCCCACGGGCGTGGGGAACACATCATCTGCCACCGTTGCAAGACAATGAATCGCGGTTCATCCCCACGGGCGTGGGGAACACGACGACGGCCTGTACCGCATTCTGGCCGTGGACGGTTCATCCCCACGGGCGTGGGGAACACCGTGCGTGTCTGGCGACCAGACGATTCTGTGCCGGTTCATCCCCACGGGCGTGGGGAACACAGGGTGACGTGCTGGACGCAAAAAATGGAGGGCGGTTCATCCCCACGGGCGTGGGGAACACTTCTTGGCGATAGCACGAGCCTTGCCTCGCGCCGGTTCATCCCCACGGGCGTGGGGAACACGTCCTTAAGGGCAGATTTAATGCCACGCATAGCGGTTCATCCCCACGGGCGTGGGGAACACTCTCCGCAGCACAAGGAGTCCAAGCCCGAGTACGGTTCATCCCCACGGGCGTGGGGAACACCAACGCAAAAAGTCTAAGGTTTGCTGACGATTCGGTTCATCCCCACGGGCGTGGGGAACACTCTTGAGCATTGCCAACGCCCCCGGTTTGTCACGGTTCATCCCCACGGGCGTGGGGAACACCCCGTGGTCTGCTCTTTGTTGAGGATAGACCGCGGTTCATCCCCACGGGCGTGGGGAACACCCGGGCAACACCTCGTAAAATTTCTGCATATTCGGTTCATCCCCACGGGCGTGGGGAACACTCAGCGGGGAGACTGTTGACAATCTTGCGCCACGGTTCATCCCCACGGGCGTGGGGAACACGCGCCATGCCTCTTCGTCAAGCAAATCCGCGTCGGTTCATCCCCACGGGCGTGGGGAACACAATTGCTGGGCGTGGTCGACATCGGTGAAAAACGGTTCATCCCCACGGGCGTGGGGAACACGGGAAGCCGGCGCATCCCAAGACGACCCGTTCCGGTTCATCCCCACGGGCGTGGGGAACACGAGAGCCTATGCCTGTTGTCGAAATTCGAACCCGGTTCATCCCCACGGGCGTGGGGAACACACGCGCAAGCGCGGCAGTGGCCTGCTTGACATCGGTTCATCCCCACGGGCGTGGGGAACACGACGTTGCAACACAGGCTGTAAGCACGTTTGACGGTTCATCCCCACGGGCGTGGGGAACACCACATATCCAAACAGCGTTGCAGTTGTAACCGCGGTTCATCCCCACGGGCGTGGGGAACACCAACCACCGCATAAGCCGTTTTTGTTCGATGTCGGTTCATCCCCACGGGCGTGGGGAACACTTCCGCCTACAACCTCGGGCCGGGATACTACAGGGTTCATCCCCACGGGCGTGGGGAACACTCTAACCAGAACCATTTGTATTTCTTAGCACAAAACTACCACAACAAAAAAGCCGGGATTTTAGCCGTTGTCAGGCACCATCCTTGCATTCTGTTTCTTTCTCCTCCAATGGCAAAAAACTGACCAGCGCCATGCCGTCAAAATCCACGGGAACCCGGCGGTTGACGCCCAGCGTTTCAAAGGAATAGCCCTGCTCGGTCCGGCTCTGCCAAGCCATCACCCCGTTGCCGTCCGCAATTCCCTCCCGCACGGTGAACCAGACCATCTCGCGGGTACGCGAGGACAGGTCGCCCACATACACCCCGGCGCGGATTTCCAGCATCCAGACGGCAAGACGCCCCCGCAAACGCGGCGGAACGCTCTCAACCACGATGACCGTCATCGCCATGGCCTTTCTCCTCCTCGAAAGCCGGACCCGCAGCCTCGGGCGCGGGCTCGGGCATGTTCTTGCCTCCGGCGGCCAGAACCTCCTCTATCAACGGGATAATGCGTTTCAGCACCCGTTTTTTTCGAAACATGTCGCGGCAGGCAATACGCGTTTCGCGCTCCGGGTCCACGGGCTTGCCCGCGGCAACGCCGAACGCGGCCGGAACAACGGTCTCGAACTTGATAAGGTCCGCAATGTCATACACGAACGAGCGGGGTTTTCCCGTATGCAGGAAACCGATCGCCGGAGCATACCCGGCCGCGAGGATGGCGGCCTCGCTGATTCCGTAAAGGCACGACGTGGCCGCGCTCAGGCACTGGTTCGGTACGTCCCCGCTTGAAAAACTCCCGGGGTCGTAGCGCCGCCCGGACCATGCAACGCGATAGAGCTTCGCCATCTGCTTATACATGGCGCGCACGCGTGCGCCCTCCATGCCGCGCAATTGCTCCACGCTGCGGCCGCCCGGGGCATTGCCGCCAAAGCGGATCTCAAACATCCTGCGCACCACGTTGAGCCGCGCGGTATCGTCAAGGGCGAGCGATGCCTGCCAGAGCAGCTTGTCGCTGCGCGCGCCTCCGGGCTGCCCTGCGGCGTAAAGCCGCACACCGGCCTCCCCCACCCACACGAGCAGGGTGCCGGAACGGGCCGCAAGAGTCACTGCGGCGTGCGAGACGCGTATGCCGGGTTCCAGCAGGATGCAGCACACCCCGCCCACCGGCACATGCACCCGCACGCCTTCCACATCCACCAGTACAAAGGAGCCGTCCAACACGTCCAACCGACCTTTTTCCAGAAAGACCATGCTGGACCGCTCCTTCAGCGGCAACGGGCTGAGCTTCGGCAGCATCACGCCCGCCTTACCAGCAACAGCCCGAAGCCAAAGCCCTTGGCAGCGCCCACGCCCTGAAAAAGGGCCTTTTCCAGCAGTCCGGCATCGGCAACCGTAGCGAACCCGCGCGCGTCAATGCGCGAAAGCACCACGGCCTTGCTGCCGCCCCTGTGCCCGAAACGGCTCTGGTCGTAGGCTTCCGCCATGACGGTCTCCTTTTCCAGTGTCAGGCCCAAAGTCTGCTGTCGTTTTTCAAGCCACTGTTCGGCAACGCCCTGGGCGATTTCCGAACGCGACGGCATTTCCAGACCCTCGCGCATGAGACGCTTGCGCTCGTCCTGCACCATGTCCACCCGGACCTGACGCCCGCGCCTGCCGTCGGACGAAGGTTCCCGCCGCTTGATCACGGGATTGAAGCGCAGGGAAAACAAGACCCTGTCGCCGTTCGCCAGTTTCGGTTCGTATTCCTTCACTTCCATCCTGCGCACAAAGGGCAAATCCTCGGGACGCCGCTCGGAAACGGTCAGAAACGAGGAGTCGTCCAGACGGCGATACAGAAAGTCCCTCCGCCGGTCAGGGGAATCCGAAAAGAGCTTCCAAAGCGCCTGATGCGCCTCGTACACGCCCAGATGCGAAGACCGGGCCATGTCCAGCCGGATTTTACTCATGAACATGTTCCACCTCCGGGTTCCGACGCAGGGTGAAATGGTGCTCCTGCCGCATGGCGAACTGCCGCCGGGCCGAGTTGGTCAGCACGTCGCGCACGGAATACACCGTGGAACGCTCTTCCACGCCGGGCACGCCATGCCCGGCATCGGACCACACCTGCGAGCCCGTGAACAAAGGGCCAGCATTGAGGCAGCGTTCACCACGCATTTCGTCATAGCGCTCAAAGGCCCCGGCAACGTTATCCGCAGGCACGATTTCCGGCAGCAGGGGAAAACCCGGCGGGCAGGACTTCCTGCCGAGATAGAGTGCCAGCCGTGGCCGGGCCAGCGCGTCCCGCATGTCGTCCACGCCGTATCCGGCATCCGCCTCCAGCCACACGCACACCGTGAACGCGGCCCCGGCAAGGTACTCGCGCCGGGAAAGGATGGTGGAAAGCTGCTCCTTGCAAACCTTGTTCACCAGCTCGTCGCGCCGCGTATGGTACGTCACCTTGCGCACGGAAGGGGGCGTCTGCACCGTGTGGTAGTCGATCATCCGTTCGCCCGAGGCGTCCGCGCGTACGGCAATGCGCGCCGCGCCGTGCAGGATTTCAAGGGCGTCCGGGTCATTGCGCCGGATGCCCAGCGCGGCCGCCACCAGCCCCATCACCCCGGAACGCCCGGGCCGCCCGGCCGAGGCGCGAACCTCGCCAACGGCCGAGGCCGTACCCCAGCTCTGCATGGGGCCCCGGAGGGTAAAGACAAGATATTTCCTCATGGCCCCTACTCCGTGATGAAGTCGCAAAGGTCTTTCAAGGTTTTCCGGCCATGGCCGCAAACCATGGACGCGGCCTCCTCGCCCAATATGGCGTTGAAGCTCTCGCGTTTGGATTCGAGCGCGGCAAGGGCATCCGCAAGCATGTCCTCGCCGTTCACGGGCTTGAGGAACGCCTCGGCAAGGGTACGAGCATGGGCGTCGCCCTTTTCCGCCACGCAATAGGAAGCCACGGCGCGGGAAGCGAAGCTGTTCTGCTTGCCCGAAGGACTGACCGTGTACACAGCCCGTGCCAGCGCCCCGAGGGTGCGGTTGCAAAGGTCTTCATCGCCGCCGAGGTTTTCCAGCAGCAGGTCGCGGTCCACGCACACGTACAGATAGAACAGGCCCGCGCCGAACTCGGCCACACCCATGTGCCCGGCCCCGGCGTCGTCACGGTTCAGGTCGTCCACGGCGGTGAAGAAATCGTCCTCCACAACGCCCTTGTGAACGGTCATGGCGTGCGCCACCTGCACGGCGGCCTCCACGTTGTATTCCGGACGGCTGGCCAGCATGCGGCCGAACATGGCCACGTCCACGGCGTTGGCTTCACCGCGCAAAAGATCCAGCGCTTCCTTTTCCGGCTCCTTGCCGGTCTCGCGGCAGGCCTCCACCAACTTGCCCACGGCCGCCAGTTCCACGGGGTTCAGGTGGGCCATCTGCTCGGTTTCGAGGGATTCGAGAAAATCCTTTTCCACAAAGGCGTCCGCCTTGGCCTTGTATTCGGCCTTGTTCTTGGCGAACACGCCCGCCACAGCCCGCGCGATCTTGGCGGCAGCCGCCTGCTTCAGGGTCGCGAGCCCGCCCGTTGCCGCAATATCTTCCATGCTTTCCGCAAAGGTCACGCCGTTAGTCAGGGCGAAATACGCGTACTTGCCGACTTCCTTGGTGCGCTTGCCGAAATGATCGCCCAGCGCGCCCGAGATGTGTTCCGAGGTACGCCATGCGCGTTTCAGGCTCTGGGAGGAAACGCGCAGCCGCTGGCAGCCGCCCATCTTCACGGTCTTGGGGCGTCCGAGGTCGTCGCGGTTCAGGTTGCTGGCCGGATACGTGGTCAAAACGTGCAGTTGAATGAAACGGGACATGATATGATCTCCTTATGCTTTGCTTCGGTTGGGGTAGTATTCCCGGGCCCAGTTCATGCGGGCCTGATCGTTCCAGTACATGGTATGCCGGATCAGCCCGCCGAGGCTGGCCGCGCCGCCGCACATGTCCACGAACCGCACCAACATGCGGTACAGTTCGTCGTATTCGCCGTCCTCCACGGCCAGCAGCTTGCGGAAACGCACGTCGCGCATGTCCGGGGAGCCCTTGCCCTCCCGGGCGAACACGGCGGCGAAATGCCCCTTGCGCAAATGCCGGGCCTTGGCCAGCACACCGGCCGCAAGGGCCAGCCGCTCCAGATCGGGCTCGTCCAGTTCGAACCGAGCCAATTTCTCCACCAGCCCGTTGCGATAGGCCGGGGACACATACACCTCGGTGCGGCTTTTGGCCCGGCGCAGACCGGCCCGCTGGCCACGGTCCTTGTCCAGACCATGCCACCACGATTCCACGGCCTTCCAGAAGCCGTCGTCATTGAATGCCTGATCCAATTTCATCATGCCTCCCTGGGCGGATACATTTCCATGCCGCGCAAATGCTTGATATTGTAATTCTTCATGCGCCTGTGCGCTTCCACGCAGCGCTCCATGCGCTCCGGCGGGATGCCGAACCGTTCGGCGATTTCCTCGAACAACTTCGAGGACTCGGCCAGCAGCACCCTGCCCCACACAAGACGCAGTTCGTCCCGTTCGGACAGGCTAGCGTTGCGATCCGGCAAGGCGGCAAGGCGGGCCGCGTTGTCATAAAACGTCGCTTCGGTACGGCCCCAGAACATGTTGTTGGCGTTCTCGAAAAGGCTCATGTCGGTCTTGGCCTGATTCTTTCCGGCCTCGTGCACCAGCGCGTCCTTGAGCGCGCCCAGCAGGTTGCGCCGCACCTGATCCGCAGCGGCCACCATGCCGCGCACCTCCGCGCCGAAGGTCGCTTCGTCCCCGAGCAGGGCAAAGGAAGGGAAGACATGCTCGCACCATTGCCGGGCCTTATCATTAGCCATGTCATACCCGGCCACGCCGATCCGGCCGCCGCGCCTCCCGGCATTGTGCACGCATAGGGCCGCGTGCATGTGCCGCTTGGCGTTCGGCTCGCCATAGACCACGCCCAGCCAATTGCTGTAGGCATCGATGTTGCTGCGACCCTTGATGGACAGGGGCGGTTTGCCCTGTTCCATGGTGTAGGGCGTGAGCGGATGCACCCATTCCGGGCCGTAGTTGTATCCGTTGGGCCGGGAAAGGAACTCGCGCACGGCCAGTTCATGTTCCCTGCCGCAGACATGACACGGCCCTTGGGCCGCTTCCTCACGCAGCACAATGCGCCGGGGCATGCCCCAGAACGCGTGCAAGGGATGCATGTCCTGCGGGTGCACCTGTTCGTTTTTGTCGCTGGTGCGCGTGGGCGCGGCCCATGCATACACGCGGGAAGCGAGCACCTCCCTGCCCGAAGCGGGTTCGATGCCCCCCTGCCTGACATTGGCCGGAGCCACGTTCAACCACAGGCTTTGCCACAGGGTATCTCCCGCGCACAGGGTCGAAAGCGGTCCTCCCCCGCGCATGGACGTGCGAAGGCCTCTTCCCCCAGCGGGAGAAAACACTTGCATGGTGTACAAGGCCGATGCAGCGCAGGCTGGACAAAGAGTTTTAATTAGCCCTCTTTTAACAAACAAATCTTTATTTTTCTTTTCTGTATTATCGCCGGGTTGCTCAATAAACAAAAATGCAGCCTTATTAAGCTTCGGCTTGTCCGCTTCATTCATGGTCAGATCCTGCATGAACCGTGGCCGCTCGCCAAAGAGATTGAAGAATTCCCGGTGGGCCTCAAAGGCCTCACGAAGTGCCTCTTGTCCCGGCGGGGAGTCGAGCATGCGGTCCCGGGCGCGTATGTCCGCAGGCGCAAACGCGGTCTGCAACAGGCCCACGAGGAATTCCATGAGCGCGGCCCGAAAATCCGCACGTTGCGGATTCAGGCCCACGGGCGGATCATCGCCCACGATTTCCCAAGGCCGTATCCATTCGGTCCGCCCGTCGCCAAAAAGCGCGGGCAGCCACGGCTCATCCAATAAATTGTATTTCATGGCTTTCTCCATATATATTTGGAATACGATACCATATACAAAAAATAAGCCCGCTGACCACCCTTATATAAAATGGATCAGCGGACTCGACTATAATAAAGCAATGATACCGTTATCGCAAAAAAACACCAACGGTAGGGGGATGCAATCAGTCAACAACCAGACCGCACCGCCGGTCATAGCGGACGTTTCTGGCCACGCCCCTGCCGTCCTCCCCGGAACCGGACCACACGCCGGGCGAAATTTCGCGCAGGGGCAGGTAGACGCACCACCTGCCCTTGTCCGGCATGGACTCCATGAGCGAAGACACGGCTCCGGCGCAGGATTCCGGGACATGGGCGGACGAAAGCAGGCGCACGGCTACACGCACCTCGGAACGCACGCAGTTGTCCATGGTCACGCCCTTGCCGTCGTCAGACCACAGGCGCACGCCGTCATCCTCCACGCGCAGCAGCCGCAGGCCATGGCCCGGCTCGCCCAATCGAGTGGGGGCAGCCACGTCGTCGCCCCATGGGGAACCCTCCAGCGAATAGCCCCCGGAAAAATCAAGGGAACCGAAACAGGCCACGGCCTTGTCCGCGCATTCCTTGCCAAAGGCGTCCATTTCCCGGCCGTCCATACTTTGCGGGGCACATAGAACGCCGTCCCCATAAGCGCCCTCCACCAGTTCCCGCGCGTCGCGTGGCAACACGATGGCCCCCTTGGTGCACAAAAGTCGGGCCGTGCGCCACAACACGGCCGGACGCGGATACACGTACTGCCCCTTTTCGAACATGGCTCCGTACCAGTCTCCGGGCGCATCGTCCCCCGGTTCGGGCATGAGCACCCGCATCACTGCGGTTTCATAGCCGACCGGGCGCGAACGCTCGTGCCTGTGGCACCGTCCGGCCCGCTGGATCATCAACTCCATGGGCGCGAGATCGCTCAGCAAAACATCAAAATCCAAATCAAGGGACTGCTCTACCACCTGTGAAGCGATCAGAATTTTACCGGCCCGGTCGGACGCAACGCTTTCCTTGCCGAACAGGTGCAAGACATCCCGTTCGATATCGGCCCTGTCCGCGCCCGTGAACCGGGAATGAAACACCAGCACCCTGTCGGCGGGCAGGCCATACTCCTCCACCAGCAACCGCGCCGCATCCAGCACGTCCGCCACGGTATTGCGAATCCAGCAGGCGCAGGCCCCGGCCTTGAAAGCCCGGCGCAAGGTATCGAACATGCCGGATTCGTCATGCACCGAATCCACGACCACGTTCAGCGCCCGGCGCGTGGCCACGAGCATGGATTCGCTTTTCTCGTCCGTCAGCCGGGTCATGAGCGGAAAGGGCACGGAAAACGGGTCCGCGTCCTGTTCGAATTCCGGCACGCTTTTCCCGGCAAGGGTGCGGCCATTGCGCCATGCCCCGGCCAGACTCCGACGCAACTCATCCGTCATGGTGGCCGAGAGCAGCACGGCACTGCCGCCCATGGCGGCATGGAATCGCAGCAGGTTCGCCAGCAGTTCGCCGGTGTAAACGTCATAGGAATGCACCTCGTCCACCACCAGCACGGAGCGGCACAGGCCCAACAGCCGCAGGGACTGATGTTTGGCCCCGAGCACGCCCAGCAAGGCCTGATCAATGGTGCCCACGCCGCACGCCGCCAGCAGGGCTTTCTTGCGGCTGTCCGCCAGCCAGTGGGCGCTGACCGCGGCTCCCTCGTCGTTGTCCGCCCCTTGGCGCGCGCCAAGGCCGGACATGTATGTTTCATTGAGAAAGGTGCCGCCGTGCGCGAGGGCGAAAAAAATATCCTGATCGAACAAGGCCCGGTATCCCCGGGCGAGGCGTTCGTACATGGCGTTGGCAGTGGCCATGGTGGGCAGCCCCACGTACAGGCCCGAGGCAAGACCAAAGCGCATGGAGCGGTGCGCGGCCAGCAGGGCCGCCTCGGTTTTGCCCCCGCCGGTCAGGTCCTCGATGATGAGCATTTCCGGCCCGGCCGGTTCCGGCAGGTCCAGAACAGCCTGCTGCATGTGGCTTGGCGCGCACCCCTTCAAATGGGGCAGCAGGTCCGCGAATCCGCAGGTATCCGTGGCGCGCGCCCCGGCCAGCCCGAGCGCTGCCACGGCATCGGCAGCCCGCCCCTGCGCGGCGGGCCAATAGGCTTCAAAACCGTCCCACCTGGAAACGGGCTTGAACCAATGCTCGTTGGAGCCGATCCAGTCCGCAAGGATGATCAGCCCGGCCGCGAACCACGACAACGGCTCAAGCTCCGCCTCCCGGAACTGTTCATATGATTCGCAAAGGAAACGCGCCGCCATCTCGCGCACGAACGCTTCGGCGTCGGCCTCCACGGAAAACGTGGAATGCCCCAAATCGCAGATGCCGCGGGGGGAACCGTGATGGCAGAATGCGGCCGTCAGCAACGGTTTCAGGGAATACTCGTCCGGCAGGTCAAGATAGTCCCACGGCCATAATTTTTCCCAAAAGGCAAGCCCGTATTCCGTATGATGGTGCGCATACCCGCCGCGACGGTGTCCAAACTTTTCACCCAACGGGGTCAAACGCTGAAAGCCAGGATGGAACTTGCCCAGATCATGGCACGCGGCAAGAAAAAGAAGCAAGGAACGCGCATGGACGGATGGCATAGGCGCAAGATCCACCATGCGGGCCGACCACACCGGGTTCGTGTCCAACAGCCGTTCGGCCACGGCCGCAACGTCCAGACAATGATGCCCCAGATGATGCCAGTCCCCGTCCAAAAACGTCTTTCCCCAATAATCGTATTGCACGCGATCCTTCCCTCTATGACAGAAGTAATGGGATGGACCCGCCCCTTGATAAGCTCTTTGGCTTTTCATCGGGGTTAGCCTAGGCTGCCACCAAGCTTGTGCATGAAGCACAAGCTCAAACGTGAAGGACGGGTCCAATGGAAAAACCTACCACTATCGGCATTGATCTGGCAAAAAATGTCTTTCAGCTTCATGGGGTCAATGCCACGGGCAAGGTCGTGTTAAGGAAACGGCTTCCCCGGAGCAAAGTATTGCCTTTTCTTGCTAATATTGGCCCATGCATCATTGGCATCGAAGCTTGCTGTGAATCTCATTACTGGGCTCGTGAATTGGAAAAATTTGGGCATGAGGTCCGCCAGATGCCCCCGCAGTATGTGAAGCATTATGTCAAAACGAACAAAAATGACGCAAATGATACGGAGGCCGCTTGCGAAGCCGTCACCCGCCCCAATATGCGATTTATTCCTACGAAAAGCCAAGAGCAGCTGAACCTGCAAGCCATCCATCTAATCAGGGAACGCTTGATCAGAAATAGGACGAGTTTGACCAATCAGGTTAGAGGACTTTTGCTTGAATCCGGCATTGCTATCCCCCAAGGTGGTGGCCAAGATCAGAAGGTTATTGCTCGAAATATTTGAAGATACATCCAATCGCTTGACCCTGATTGAACGTGACTACTTATCTAATCTTTACGCAGAATTTGCGGAGTTGGAGGAACGAATACTCAAGCTGGAAGTACAGTTGAAAGCTCTGTGCGGACAATCACTTGAATGCCAGAGATTGCTCACAATTCCCGGCATTGGTCTGCTGACGGCAACGGCCTTGGTGTCATCGGTAGGTGATGCAACGACATTTAAAAATGGAAGACAGCTTGCGGCTTGGATCGGCCTCACGCCTCGACAGCATTCCTCTGGAGGTAAAGACAAACTTCTGGGGATCAGTAGCTATCTCAGAAAGCTAGTCGTCCACGGAGCTCGAAGTGTTGTTTTCCGCTGCCAAGATAAGGATGATTCTCGGAGTCGATGGCTTGCGGCTACTGAAAACCGTCGGGGAACAATGAAAGCGACCTTGGCACAAGCGAATAAAACCGCCCGAATAGCGTAGGCCGTCTTGGTAACCGGCGAGAAATATAAACAAGCGGCATGACTCCGTTCAAATTTCAGTTTCTATGAAGATGCCCAAGGGATGACTGATGGCAAACAGGTCAGACCGGCTTTTGGAAAACCTGGCGAGGCCACAGGTCTTAAAGGCCGCAGAAGTGATGAGGTCCAGAAGCGCGAATTCCCATCAAGGCCAGAGCAATAAACAGCTCATACACAGGCCGGATATATGACTGCATCTGATTTTGGTTTGCTTAAAGAAATCTCTTGCCATCGGGGCGGGTCCATATATGGCCTCGAAAAACCTGACAAACTGGCAACGTGGACGCAAACAGGCCTAAGGAGGCTATTGATCTCTTAGAAAAAAGGAAAGCTTACTCCCGAATTCAAAGCCAGAATCGCCCTTAATGCCCCGTCTGGGAAACATACTGTCCAAGCTTGCCAGCAAGGCATGGCGTGCATCCCAATCAGGTTTCCCAATGAAGCAAGGAGCCAAGAAACTTGGTCGTAGTAGAATTTGCAGGGAAGGTAATCCCCCTTCAATGAACTCTGAAAAGTAAAGTCTATGCAGCCTTTCCCAATTTTGCTCTTGCAGGGTATCCCCCAAGAGTAAAACGTGGTCGTTCTTTGCGCAGGCTCAGACGCGTACAATCTTTTAAGTTAACAACTTTATTGTTCAAAAAATATCACCACCATTTTCAAAACGGCAAGATAGTTAACAACTTTATTGTTACGTTTGCATTTTGAGGTACGGAGAAACAATGATTTGCTAGTCGTCGAGTTAACAACTTTATTGTCAGCCCACAGTTGCTGTGGGAGAGTAATAAAGTTATTTAGTGAAACCGCCCCCGGTCAGTACTGACCGGGGGCGGTTTTTTTTATGGCAAAAAGACAACTCTCCAAGTGGTTGCGTTCCAGCGATGGATCAAGGACGGA
Organism: Pseudodesulfovibrio senegalensis; assembly: GCF_008830225.1. Classification (NCBI taxonomy): domain Bacteria; kingdom Pseudomonadati; phylum Thermodesulfobacteriota; class Desulfovibrionia; order Desulfovibrionales; family Desulfovibrionaceae; genus Pseudodesulfovibrio; species Pseudodesulfovibrio senegalensis. Next base: position 197,747 of record NZ_WAIE01000001.1, on the reverse strand, counting down.
CGCGGTTCCGGCAAACTGAAACGGCCAAGGGCGGCAGCGCAAAGCGCACGGATGCCATTGGAAGTGAGCAAATAAAAAAACACGACAAACGTGCGTTTCTTCGGATGGAACAACAAAAAAAGCATCTGCCCCATTTTTTTTGTTTACCGGGGGAGGCCTTGGGATTATGAGCTTGCGCATCTTCAATCGCACATGCCCGTGACGGATGAGGGATACCCTTGGAGGCGTACATGCGTCCCGTATTCGAGAGAAGCACTCTCGTGCCCGAAAACCTGGTCTTCCGGGAGGCTCTTCCCGAGGACCTGCCCTTTCTTCTGACGCTCGAACAAACCAGTTTCCCCCAGCGCCGGCAAAGCTCGCGCCATAGTCTTCGCCGGAGCATCACCAGTTCCAGCCAGCTGGTGGTCATTGTGGAAAGCAAGGCACAAAAAAAATGCACCCCGATAGGTGCGGCCGTCTTGTTTCTCTTCAAACAAACGTTGCGCATATATTCGTTCGCAGTCCTCGAGGACCGCAGAAAGTCCGGCATCGGATCGGCATTGCTCAATCGTGTGCTCGACTTTGCCTGCAGCCACGGCTACGAGAGAATTTCGCTGGAGGTCGATGCCACAAACGTTCGACTCGCCGCGTGGTACCAACGTTTCGGTTTCGAATCCTCGCACCCCCTGAAGGATTACTACGGAACCGGGGAACACGCCTTGCGCATGGTTCTGCTGCTTTCAGGAAAAAACGGCGACACAGAACGGGTTGTGCTTGTGGTGGATGAACCGAACGTGGCCGGCAAAATCGCTCCGGGTATCAAATTCGTTGCAGCCACGGAGTACCTTTCGGATACGCATTATGCCAATTCAAACAGCTTCCATGTGCTGAACCTGTGCAATTCCTACAAAACCCACTCGTTGGGATATTATGTTTCCCTGCTGGCCTCGGCTCGCAACCATCGGGTAACCCCTTCAGTAATGGCCATGAAAGACGCCAGCACCCCTCTTGTGGCGCAAAGTCTTTTGGATGAAATCCGTGAGGATATGCAAAGCCGGTTTTCATCCACGCCCGATTCCCACATACAACTGACCTGCATATTGGGCATGACCCCGGACTCCCGCTACAAACGCTTGGTGAAAAAGCTGTTCCTCCTGTTTTCCATACCGTTTTTCACGATCACCTTGGAAAAGCACACAACATGGAAAGTCAAAAAAATAAAACCCCTGAAAATAAAACAGGTTGCAGCGTCTCACCCAAAGTTGCTGCAAACGGCCCTGCACCAGTATTGTGCAAAAAAACGCTACAATCGCCAACGTCTGAAGCGGTATGAATATGATTTGGCCATATTGGTGAACAGCGAGGAACCCACGCCTCCCTCCTGCCCCGTCGCCCTGGATAAATTTCGGAAGGCAGCGGAAAAAATCGGCTTTTTCGTGGAATTCATAACCCGGGCGGACCGCCATCGCATCTGCGAATTCGACGCGCTGTTCATTCGGGAAACAACGGCCATGGACAACCACACGTACGCCATGGCCCGCCACGCATATACGGAAGGTCTTGTGGTGGTGGACGACCCTTGGTCCATCATGCTGTGCTCCAACAAGGTCTATCTCCATGAAAAGCTGACAGGCGCCGGCATCTGCCAGCCAAAGGGTTGGCTGCTGACACATCCGTTATGCACGCCATCCTATCTGCGTTCCCTTCCGATCCCGCTGGTTCTCAAGCTTCCTGAAAGCTCGTTTTCCCTTGGCGTGTTCCGGGTGGATTCCCATGAGGAGTTGGAGCAGAAGCTGCGGCAGATGTTCACAAAAACCGAGCTCGTTATCGCCCAGGAATTTTTAACCTCCGATTATGATTGGCGCATCGGGCTTCTGGACAACACGCCTCTTTTCGCCTGCAAATACTACATGGCCGACAACCATTGGCAGATATACAACTGGCAACCGGGGGAGAGCGGAGAATTCAGCGGCAGGCATGAAACATTGTCGGTAAACCAGGTCCCCGCCCACGTCCTCAAGGCCGCGGCAAACGCATCGTCGCTCATTGGGAACGGCTTCTATGGCGTGGATATCAAGGAAATAAACGGCAAGGCATACGTCATCGAAGTGAACGACAACCCCAATGTGGATGACGGAGTCGAAGACATGTTTCTGGGGGACGAACTCTATGAGCGCATCATGCGTTCACTGTACAACCGCATTGAAACCGAACGACATCAGATTCGCTACCTGTACTGACGGAGTTTGCCATGATCCATCCAAATACGGTCATCAAAACCGTGTCGCCGGAAATCGGCATCGGCGTGTTCGCCACCCATTGCATCCCCAAAGGCACCATCGTCGTGGTCAGGGACCAAGTCGACACCTGCCTGACGCAAACGGAATTCCAACACATGGCCGAGCCCATGCGTTCCTTCATGGAAACCTATTTCTACCATGACAAACACGGCAACCTTGTCCTGAGTTGGGACCACGCCCGGTACATGAATCACAGTTGCAACAGCAACACCATGATGACCGATTACCATCTGGAAATCGCGGTGCGGGACATCGCCCCGGGAGAGGAGGTAACTACGGAATACGGATTGCTGAACATTCAGGAGCCATACGAACTCTTTTGCCATTGCGACAACTGCCGCAAGGCACTGCGCCTCGACGATATCGACGTGCATGCAAAGGACTGGGACAAGCTGATACAAGCGGCGCTGCACGCCGTTCCTCTCGTGGACCAGCCGCTCTGGCCCCTGCTGACCCCAAACCGGCAAGAGCGGTTGCAGCGGCTTCTTCAAGGTTCGACCCCGTATTCTTCGGTCCGCAGCCTGAAATGGCGACGCCCGAAAAAGGGCTGACTGTCGGGGGGATATGTTTTTTCTGTTGTCCCTTTTCCGGCTTGGCCCTAAAAAGACGTGAGGAGTCCCGAAGCATGAGAAAAATGCTGGTCATAACGCGCGATGGAAATCGTTCCGCAAAAATTGGCGGCCTGCTGGATCAACGAGAGGAAATCCAGACCAGAACGGCCCTGTGCTCATCCGCCCATGAAGAGGACCGGGAGGTGGATACGCTCTTTGTGGACGTGGAGTCTCTGCTCGCAAAAAACAAATCCATCAACAAGGCTCTTGAAGAATTTTGGGCGAACTACCCGTCTGCGGCCATTGTGGTCATGGCTGACGATGAACAGACAAAAGTCGCCGTCGACGCCGTCAAGGCCGGCGCTTTCGATTACCTGACCCATCCCATTGAAAAGGAAGAGCTCGGTCTGGTCGTGGACAAGGTTCGAAAATCCGACGCGCTCCAGTCAGAGCTCGACTATCTGCGCGGCCAGTTCTGGGATGAAGACTCGCTTGAATTCGTGGATACCCGCAACAAGGCCATGCGCGATTTTTTCGCCAAAATCCGTCAGGTGGCCGGAACAAGAACAACGGTCCTTCTCACCGGGGAAACAGGAACGGGCAAAAGCCTCATTGCCAAGCTCATCCACAGCCACAGCAACCGGAAAGACAAGCCATTCATAAGCATTCACTGCGGAGCCATCCCTGAAACACTGGTGGAAAGCGAACTGTTCGGTCATGAAAAAGGCGCATTTACAGGAGCTGTCCGCCGCAAGCTGGGCAAATTCGAGCTGGCACATGGCGGGACCATTTTCCTCGACGAAATCGGCACGGTCAGTCCTTCGGTTCAGGTCAAACTGCTCAACGTGATTCAGGAGCGTGTTCTTCAGCGCGTGGGCGGTGAAAACGACATCCCGGTGGATGTGAGGATCATCGCCGCGACCAACGAAGACATGAAGGAACTGTGTGAAAAGGGAACGTTCAGAACGGATTTATTCTACAGGTTGAATGTGTTCCCTGTACGGATTCCTCCCCTCAGGGAACGCCCGGAAGACATTCCCCGGTTGATTGAAGGTTTCATCAAACAATTCAACGGATTGTTGAACAGGGAAATCACAGGCATTTCCGAGCACGTTCTGGATGCCCTGCTACAGTACGATTGGCCGGGCAACGTCCGGGAACTGGAAAATGTCATTGAACGGGCCTGCATCCTGGAAACGGATGATGTACTGCACCCAAACAGCTTCCCACCTGACCTGCTCGACGCACATGGCGAAGTCCTGACTGCATTGGTGAAAACCAGTCTGCCGCTGAAGCAGGCCCGGCAACTCACGATAGACAATTTTGAGCGGCAATATCTTACCAACCTGCTCGAACAATGCAACGGCGTAATGAAAATGGCCGCGGAAAAGGCCGGAGTGACAACCCGCCAACTGAACAAACTCATGAACCGCCACGGGCTTCGGCGTAAAAACTTTCAAAAACGGAACTCATAGTTCCGACCAGTGCCGATCACCGGAAATTGCAATTCCACTTGTTGCTTTAATATTCCTTATTCATTGAAAAAATCTTTTCAAAAAAATCGTGGAAACGATTCCGTTTTCTCCTCTGCCCCCAAAACAAACGACCCCTCCCACAGAGGTAGGAACTTTTAGTTCCTACCCCACCCCGACCTGCTGCATAAAAAACTCATTATTTCAAGCCATTAGCCGCGTGGCACGCTCCCTGCTTTAACGTCTCCGTTATCACCGAACGAGACATGACATGAAATCACCTGGCAAATCAGAGAATCAGAACACGGTAACCGTTCGCGGAACGGTTATCCCTTCACAATGGGACGACCGCTTTGAGGTCACCGGCGTTCTCATAGCGTGCCGGGATGAACGGGAACTACGTGTTACAAACCTTGACTGCTTTCCGGCTCTGAAAAAACTGACCCGGAAAGAAGCCGATTTTACGGGAGTCGTTCAAAAGAACGGACCTGTCGAGTCAATAGTGTTGGATAATTTTACTCCTGTCGAAAGCGATAGTTAAGGACAAGGTAAAACGATGTATCAAGTCGTTGAGGGAAAAAGGCCTGTCCCCGGCAATGACCGGGAAATCCGTATCGCGTCAGGGATGTCGCCCGAAGATACGGAAATTTTTTTGGACATGGCAACGGCATGCGGACTTTTTTCTTTGGACGTCATGGCAACGGCAGAAGACATGGCCTGGGAAAGCGCATATGGCGACGGGCGCGAAGCGCATACATTCCTCAGAGCCAGCACAAACGAGTGCGGTCAGGAAAAGACTGTTGGATTCATTTGCTACGGGCCAATCCCATCCTGGCCCGAACGCCATGAACTTTATGGCATTACCGTGGACCCTCAGTATCACCGGAAGGGCATTGGAACAGCCTTGCTGGCGGAAATGGAAAAACGTGTTGCACGTGCAGGCGGAAAACAGATTTTTCTCGAAACCGGATCAGATTATCGTTTTGAAGGCGCTCAATCCTTTTACGAGGCCAACGGTTTTGAGCACGAACGCCGCTATATCAAGCAATTTGTTCCTGCTGAAGGTGGCAGTGTGTACCGGCGAGACGTGGAAACGAATGATCATGAGGATGCAATCCACCAATAGAGAAGGGGGGGGGAATAATGGCAAAGGATATCTATGAAGACACGCTTTACGGACAGGTCCTTCCTGCGGACTGGGTAAACGACACCATCTCCAGCCTGATGTTGCTTGTGGATGGAGAAGAAGAGTTTATCATCGAAAAAAGCGAACAAAGCGAGATGCTTATCAACTATATTGACAGATGGATCACCGCAGAAGGCATCGTCACTGAAACCGATGACGACTTCAGCATCAAGGTGCAAAGCTACAAGCTCGAAGACGATTTTGAACTCAATGACGATGACGACTGGTAGCCCCTCCCCTCAGAAACGGCATGTCGACAGCAGCCCGAGGCTGATTGGCATGATGCATCCCAACACTGAACTTCGTGCGGTGAATCCAACCGTCGGCTACGGATTTTTCGCAACGAAGTTCATCCCTTATGGCACTATCGTCCATGTGAATAATCAGTCTGCTGCAAAACCGGCGGATGCAGCCGTCATGCGGTCCCATGAAAGCAATCTCCGTCCTCTGGGCGGCGAAACGGCTCCGTATGTCAGCCGCGGTTGCAACTTCAACACGATCAGCACCAGCTACGGATTTGAAATAGCTGTCCGCAATATCGACAGCGGCGAAGAACTCCGCGACGCCACCGCCCTGTTCGGCCTGGCACCTTCCACACAAGGAGCCTGTGCCTGTAGTTGCTCGACCCAAAAACCATACAATATCGAATCATTATGTGAACAATGGGATCAAACGACCATGCGGGCGCTGGAAAAAATGCCCGACGTTCACCAACCGTTGATGGAATACATGGACAACACCACCCGAAAACGGCTGCGTGCGTATCTGTGCGGCGAAGAACCATATCCATCCATCGCCTCTCGGCTTTGGCTGCAAGGCGACTGTGTGTCCCTCCGGGATGAGGAGCGTCCGCACACAAGCACCCGCGGGAATCAATGAATCAGGAGCTCCAACAGAGAGGAAAAACTGTTGCCGAATGCGGCAGCGTGCATTCGGCCCCTCCTTTTTTCGTTTATATGGTTGGGGTTTCCGACAGCATTGGTCCATTCAAGACACGAAGGAGTAAGATGTGGGCATAATACGTTTCTTACTCGCATTTGCAGTTTTCAATTCCCACTTCCCGGTTGTCGATGCCTCCATAGTGGATGGGCATGAAGCCGTGTTGACATTCTTTGCCATTTCCGGATTCTACATGGCACTGATACTGGACAGAACGTATGACTCGCCTCAAAGCTTTTATTGCAGCAGACTGATCTCGCTGTATCCCCAATACCTTTTTGCGCTTTGCATCAGTATTGGCCTCCTTGTCGCGGCGGACATTCATCCGCTCTCCACAAAGGAGCAACTGCAGGAATTCATTTCCGACCCTCTGGCGTTCGGCCTGTTGGCCTGGACTTCGTTATGCGTGGTCGGTCAGGAGTTCTTGTTCAGCCTGGGGCATACTGTGGGCGGAGGACTGCATTTTGTCGAATCCACCAGAAACAGCGTTTGGCAGTTCGCCCCGCTCGTCCAGGCATGGTCACTCTCTCTTGAAATTGTCTTTTACGCCATGGCCCCTTTTCTGGTCCGCATGAAGAGCCGTACGCTCTGCGCCCTGATCGCAATGAGCCTCTCTCTGAAGCTAGCTGTATCATCCAGCAGTTACAGTGAATTAACGTTCTTCTATCGCCTTTTCCCGTGTGAATTCTGGCTGTTTGGCTGCGGCATTGTGGCGTATCGCTTTTTCAAAAAACTGCCCTCCCGTATCTGGATCACGGATTTCGTTTTCTGGGCGGCGCTTGTGGCAACGATCTTCATGGTCGGCGATGTTCCCGACGAGGCTGAGCCCTTTGCGCTTCCTGTTGCCGCGTGCCTGGCTCTTCCGTTCATATTCAAGGCCTTCGGGGATGTTCCACTCGATCGTTTTGTCGGAAGAATAAGCTACCCGTTTTATCTCCTGCACTTCAGCGTCATAGCCATTTTCGAGAAATACTATGAGGAACCGGAGGGCTGGTCCATTTTTATCGTCACGCTGGCGGCGACATTGTTGACCTATGCATTGTTCATCCCCGTAACCAAATTCCTGAAACTGAAAACGCAGTCCGTCCCACGACTCTCCCTCCACAACGAAATTGTTGGACACCCCACCACCTCCACCGTCCGGTATTGAATCATCTGAGGTGGCCGCATTCATCGTGTCATTAATTGTTGATGGCTCCCAATCTTTTGACGGGAATGTCACTCGTGCACTTTTTCCGTTTTCGGTTGCCCATGAAGAGCTTTCACCCTTTTCGATCCTTCCGGCTGGGGAAAGGCAACGGCTCTACCTGCCCTCCGCAGATAATGGGAGATTAGCGCATGATGACAATAACGATTGAAACCGAGTTGACCTGCCTCCTTGAACCATCATTGGGGAGATCCTCTGCATGGCCTCGTCACAAAGGCAAAGCCGCCTGGGCCATAAACAATGAGGTTGGTCAGGCCCGATGCCACCGGCAGCGATCATCACCGGGAAGATGCCCAAGGTCGGTTTGCGCTCCCCACTGTCCGACATTTCTCAGCCCCGCCATGAGGATCTATCGGCAGCTAAAACTCCCGCACGAGGGCGGCAAACCGTTTTGGGTTGCCAGAAAAAAATACTTCATGTTATTTGTACCATGTATCACCCTACTTGCTGATGACGGCCAATCATTCACTTTGAGATGAGGCAATCCATACCCATGAGCGTTCAAAAAAAGACACCTGACCAGCCAACGCCAGCCCGCAAGATGTCATTTCTTCTGGATATCGGCATGCGTTTCTTCATGCTCTTTGGCCTCTGGGTTCTGCTGTCGGGCATGCTCGATGCCTTCCACCTAGCGTTAGGGGCGCTTTCCAGTGCATTCATCATCTTGATATCTTACAGCTTTTTTCCAAAAGAACTGATTTTATGGCGGCGACCATCATGTATATGGTCCATTTTCATATTCATACTCTGGCTCTTGGTGGAGATCATCAAGGCCAACGCGGCCATGCTCAGGCTGGTCTTCCGCAAGGACATCACCGCCCACATGGAACCCGATATCGTCAATCTGCAAACCCGCCTGCGCAACCCCATGGCCCTGACCGTCTTCGCCAACTCCATCACCCTGACTCCCGGGACGATTTCGGTCACGGTCAACGGCAAGGGGGAATTCAGCGTGCACACCATAGACAGCAAATCCGCCGAAAACCTGCCCGGCGAAATGGAACGCAAGATCGGGCGCATATTCGGAGAATAACTTTCCCATGGAACACCTCATTCTATTTGCCAGCGTCTTTCTCGTCATGCTCATGATGTTGTCCCTGTACAGGACAATCATCGGCCCCAGTACTCTGGACCGACTGATGGGCATGAACGCCATCGGCGCCAAAACCACTGTCCTCATCCTGCTCATCGGCTTCATCTTCGGCCGTATCGACATGTTCGTGGACATCGCCCTGTCGTACGCCATGCTCAACTTCATAGCGGTGCTCACTGCCTCACGATACTTTCAGGCCCGAGGCATGCGCAAACGGGACAGCAACCTTCGTGTCGAGGAGTAGCTCATGGAAACGATCGCCGTCATATTCATTCTTACGGGCCTGCTCTTTGATCTGGGCGGCACCATTGGCATCCTGCGATTGCCGGACGTGTACACCAGACTCCACATGGCCGGTAAGCTGGACACGCTCGGGTCCCTGTGCCTTCTTCTCGGGCTGGCCGTGGTCAATGCCATCCCCCTGGGGACCGCCGAGCTGTTCGTGAGCGGCAAAATACTGCTCATTCTCATTCTGGTGTTCATCACCAGCCCCACGGCCACCCACGCCATGGTGGACGCCGGTATCAAGGCCGGGCTGACCCCGTGGCGAAAAGGCGACATGAGGAGATAGCAACATGATTTGGGAAATAAAACTCGCGGTATTGTTGGTCATCCTGGTTTGCGCCGTGGCGGCCATCACCGTCCGGGATCTGCTGGGAGCAGGAATCCTGTTCGGTGCATACAGTTTCATGATGTGCCTGCAGTGGCTGGCCATGGGCGCAGTGGACGTGGCCTTTACCGAGGCCGCCATCGGCGCCGGTATCAGCACGGCCTTTTTTCTGGCTGCGGTGTTCCGCACAACCCGGAGGACCAAGGATTGAAAAAACTCACCCTGGCAGCTGTAGTCATTGCGGGCCTGTTGCTGGCCCTCACCACCCTGGATTTCCCCAGATGGGGCGACCCCCAGACCCCGGCGAGCATGCATGTCTCCGCACGATTCATCGAAAAAAGCCTTGAGGAGATGGCAACCCCGAACATCGTGACCGCCGTGCTCGGCGACTATCGGGCCTTTGACACCATGCTGGAGACCATCGTCGTGTTCACGGCCGGTCTTGCCTGCTTTTTCATCCTGCGGACCCGCATGACCCGTGAAGACCTTGAACCAGCCGCCCCGGAAAACGACCCTCTGGACCTTGCCGGGGAAGATCTGGTGATCAAAACCGTGGCGCGCACATTCATTCCGCTCATCCAGCTTTTCGGCCTCTACGTCCTGGCCCACGGCCACTACAGCCCTGGCGGCGGATTTCAGGGCGGGGTCATCTTTGCTGCCGCCTATATCCTGCTGGCCGTCTCCCACGACATGAAAACGGCCCTGCGGCACATGAGCGAGCGAGCCAGTCACCTGCTCTCGGCCGCCGGAGTGCTGCTCTTTGCCGGAATAGGCGTGATATGCATGACCAATGGGGTCAATTTCCTGGACTATGGAGGGTTGGCGGGCATTCTGGGCATGTCCCTGGCTACGGGACACTCCTTTGCCATCCTGCTCATCGAAAGCGGTGTGGCCCTGACCGTCACCGCCGCCCTGATCATGATCTTCAAGCTGCTGTCTTCACACGGAACAGTTCAGGAGGGCTTCTAGATGCATTCGCTGGGCGAAATAGTCGCATCCCACTTCAATTACATAGTCTATGTGGCGATCATGATGGTCGGACTCTATGCCATGGCCGCCAAGCGAAACCTGATCAAGAAACTCATCGGCCTGGGCATATTCCAAACCTCGATCATGCTGCTGTATGTCTCCATCGGTGCCAAGAAAGGGGCCACCATACCCATTCTGGCCAAGGGAGCGACCACCGTCAACGCGGGAGACTATATCAACCCCCTGCCCCATGTGCTCATGCTGACGGCCATTGTTGTTTCCGTGGCCACTTTGGGTGTGGCCTTGGCTCTGGTCCAGAAGATATACAAAAACTTCAAAAGCATAGAGGAAGACGAAATCCTCAAGGAGCTGCGCCGCTGACATGCAACTCCCTGTCCTGACCATACTCTTTCCGCTGTTTGGCGCCTTCGTGGCCGTTGCCGTGGCATGGAGCAGCATGGGCCGCAGCCGTCAAAGCGTGATGCCCATCGCGGTCAGCGCACTCGGCCTGAGCGCCGTCTGCGCGGCCGTACTGTTCGTGCAGGTGCTCAGCACCGGCCCCCAGACCTATCTTCTGGGTGGCTGGGCGCCGCCATGGGGCATCAGCCTGTCGGTAGATCCGCTCTCGGCCCTCATGCTGGTGGTAGTTTCCGCAGGCGCACTCCTGAACCTTTTCGCCTTCAGCTTCACACCGAGCAAGTGGCCTCTGGGCAAAACCCCCGCCTTTCTGGGGCTCTACCTTCTGGCTACGGCCGGACATCTGGGCATCGTGGCCACGGGCGACGTATTCAACCTTTTTGTCTTCATCGAAGTGGCGGCGCTGTCCAGCTATGCCCTGCTGTCCATGGGAGGCCCCCGGGCAACCTTCGCCAGTCTCAATTATCTGTTGGTGGGCTCGGTAGGCGCATCACTCTACCTGCTCGGTGTCGGCTACCTCTACATCACAAGCGGCTCACTCAACATGCTCGACATCGCGGACATACTGACGACCATACCTTTATCCACGACCACCCTGACCGGTTTTGTCGTGCTCATGCTTGGCCTGTGGGTGAAGATGGCCGTCTTTCCCTTTCACGCCTGGCTGCCGGCAGCCTATTCCAGCGCGAGCCCTGCAGTCTCCGGCCTGCTGGCACCCATGACGACCAAAGTGATGGCTTACGTAATCGTCCGCATGCTGACCACCGTGTTTCCCCCGGACCTTCTTGCCGCCATATCGGGATTCTCTTCCATGGCGGTCTGGCTGGCCTGCGTGGCCATCATTGCCGGAGCGCTCATGGCCCTCGCCCAGCAGGACCTGCGGCGCATGCTCTGTTTCATCCTGGTGGCCGAAGTGGGTTACATGCTGGGCGGCGCGTTTATGGGCAACGCCACGGCCATGACCGGGACCATCCTGCATATCCTGGCAGACGCGGCCATGACCCTGACACTGTTTTTGGCTGTGGGCAGCATCGTCGTCCGCACCGGAGGCAGCCGCATCGACGATATGGACGGGATGTTCACGACCATGCCCGTGACCATGCTGGCCTTCACCGCGGGTGCGCTCTCCATGATCGGCGTGCCTCCGTTCTGCGGATTCTTCAGCAAGTGGTACCTGTTGAGCGGCGCCCTGGAGGCCGGACACTGGGTGTTTGCCGGATCGCTGATTCTGTCCAGCCTGGTCAACGTTTTCCTGTTCTTCCGCGTCTTTGAAAGAGCGTTCTTTCGTAAACCGGCGACAGCCAGCGCCCCGGACAGCAACGATTGGTACCAGTTGGCCCCCATGTGCCTTATCGCGTTGCTGCTGCCGGTCATCGGTCTGGCAACGGGAGGCATCATCCAACAAATCATCCAGCCCGCGCTCAAAGGCGTCATGTAGGTGCAGACCATGCTGAATCCGGACTCCGCACTGCCCCTTATCGCCCTGCTGGCTCCCCTTTCGGCCATCCCCGGCATTCTGTTTGCCCGCGGGCCAAACGTTCGTGAGGCCTTCACATTTCTCGCGGGGTTTCTGCTCCTGGGCATCATTGTGCTCATGCTTCCTGACGTACTGGCCGGCAACACCCCGGAAATAGTCCTTTTCCCGGTCATACCCGGCGCTCCCATCGCCTTGCGCATGGACCCGGCCGGCATGTTGTTCGCGCTGGTGGCTTCGGTGCTGTGGATCATCACCACGGCCTATGCCATCGGCTACATGCGCTCCAAACAGGAACAGAACCAGACCCGGTTCTATGCTTTTTTTGCGGTCTCGCTGTTCGCCACCATGGGGGCGGCCATGTCCGCAAACCTCCTCACGCTATATCTTTTTTATGAACTGCTCTCCTTTTCCACCTACCCACTGGTAGGCCACCACCAGAACGACGAAGCCAAACGCGGTGCACGCAAATACCTGACCTATCTTGTCGCCACCTCCATCGGCCTGGCCCTGCCTGCGCTGCTGGTCACGGCCATGCTCTCCGGGACTCTGGACTTCGGCGGCGCACCACTGCTGGCGGGCAAGGTCGGCACATCTGCCGGGGCAGTGCTTCTGGTGGCCTTTCTTCTGGGCTTTGCCAAGGCCGCACTCATGCCTGTCCACGGCTGGCTGCCTGCGGCCATGGTCGCCCCCACACCGGTCAGCGCACTGCTGCACGCCGTGGCCGTGGTCAAGGTCGGCGCGTTCTGCGCGGTCCGCGTGGTGACCGAGGTCTTTGGCATGGACTTGCTGAGCTCTCTGGGACTCGGGGCCATCATCACCGGTCTGGCAGCCGTGACCATGTTGATTTCATCCTTCACGGCACTGACCCAGGACGGCCTCAAGCGACGGCTGGCCTTCTCCACCATCGGTCAGCTGTCCTACATTGTGCTCGGTGTCGGCATGCTCAACACCGTGGCCGCCACCGGGGGCATCCTGCATATTGCCATGCACGCCTTCGGCAAGATCACCCTGTTCTTCTGCGCGGGTGCCATCTATGTAGCCACGGGCGAAAAATACATCAGCCGCATGGGCGGCATCGGCCACCGCATGCCCCTGACCATGCTGGCCTTCCTGATCGGCTCTCTGGCCATCATCGGTGTCCCTCCCACCGGAGGGTTCCTGAGCAAATGGCTCCTGCTCAACGGAAGTCTGCAGGGCGACCACTGGGTGCTGGCCGGAGTACTGGTGATCAGTTCGCTGCTGAATGCTGCCTACTTCCTGCCCATTGTCTACAAGGCGTGGTTCTGCCCACCGGAAGAAGCCCAACACGCAGGCCCCATGCGCGAGGCTCCGACATGGTGTCTGGTGCCGTTGCTGGGAACTGCCGCACTGTCGGTTGGCGTCTTCTTTTACCAGGAAACCCTGACGACCCTGGCCTCCATGGCCGCCAGACTATAAGAGAGTGAAAGCCCATGCCTGAACAACCGGACTTTTTCAGCCGTCCAGCAGTACGACGAATCCTCTGGTTTCTGCTGTATGCAAGCTGTGCCGCAGCAGTGCTTGCAGGCTTTGTGTACCCGACCAAAGCGCCCTTTGAATTCGTCTCCTTTTACGGCTTTTACGCCATTCTGGGCTTCGCATCATGCGCCGGACTCATCAAACTGGCAAAATACATGGGCAAAATTCTGAAAAGACCGGGAGATTATTATGATCAGTAGTCTGGCTCCCGTTCTCCCCTTCCTGTTGGGCGGATTGCTGCTGCCGCTGTTGCCCGGCAGGCACCGGACCAAGGCGCTCTTGGCTGTGGCGGCACTGGGGCTGGTGGTGGTGCACGGCCTGGAAAACGGCGTTACCGGCGGCGCGTCGTTCATGGGCCTCGAGCTGGCCGCGCTGCGCGTGGACGGCCTGAGCAGGGTCTTCGGCTACATCTTTACCATCAACGCTTTTGCAGCCTTCCTGTTTGCCTACAGACTGGACGACCTGCGCCAGCATCTGGCGGCACTGTTTTACATCGGCGCGTCACTGGGCGCGGTTTTCGCCGGGGACCTCATCACCCTGTATGTGTACTGGGAGATCATGGCCGTGGCCTCGACCATGCTCATTCTGGCCAGAGACACAAAGGCCTCCTACGACGCAGGCATGCGTTACATTCTGGTGCACCTGTTCGGTGGCCTTCTGCTCCTTCTCGGCATCCTGCTGCATGTGCAGAATACGGGCAGCGCCGCATTCGGATCTTTCACAGAACACACCCTCGCGGCCTGGCTCGTCCTGGGCGGGGTGCTGATCAACGCCTCGGCCGTGCCCTTTTCCAGCTGGTTGTCCGACGCCTACCCGGAATCGACCGTTACCGGCGGCGTCATCCTGTCGGCCTATACCACCAAGACCGCGGTCTACACCCTGCTGCGGGGTTTCCCGGGCTGGGACATCCTCATTTTCATCGGCTGCGTCATGGTCATCTACGGCATTGTATACGCCCTGCTGGAAAACGACATGCGGCGCATTCTGGCCTACTCCATCACCAACCAGGTGGGCTTCATGGTTACGGCGGCGGGCATCGGCACGGCCATGGCCATCAACGGCGCGGCTGCCCACGCCTTCTGCCATATTATCTACAAGGCCCTGTTATGGATGTCCGCCGGTGCTGTTCTGGCCCAGACCGGCCGCAGCAAGTGCACCGAACTGGGGGGGCTGTGGAAATCCATGCCCTGGACCATGGTCCTTGGGACGATCGGCGCACTGGCCATTTCCTCGCTTCCCCTCACCAGCGGTTTCACCAGCAAGTCCCTGATCCTGCAGGCCGCCGGAGATGAAGGGTTGGTTCTGGCCTGGACCACTCTGGAAATAGCCTCCGCCGGTGTGTTTCTGCATGCGGGCATCAAATTCCCCTACTTCGTGTTCTTCAATGTGGACCGGGGATTGCGGCCCAAGGAGGCTCCCGCGCACATGCTCGCGGCCATGGGCATCCTGGCGTTTCTGTGCATCTTCCTGGGTGTTTACCCGGACCCGCTCTACGCCATCCTGCCCTTCGGCATGGACCCCGCCTTCACCGTATACAAGGCAGGCAAGGTCGTTGGGCAGATGCAGCTGCTCATGTTCTCGGCCCTGGTCTTCTTCCTGTTCCTGAAACTGCTCAGACGCACGGACACCATCGCTCTGGAAATTGACTGGCTATATCGCAAAGGCGGCAGTATGCTGTACCGGGGCGCAGACAGCCTCTTCAACGGCCTGAACGCCGCAGCCGCTCTTTTCGCGGAAGGTCTGGCAAAACGACTGGACAGGTTGAGCCGCGAACTCCCGGAGCGACTTGCCGTATGGTTCGCCGGTCCGTTCATATGCCTGGGCGATGAACCAAAAAAAGACGCAAAAGAGCAGCTGCGCATGTCCGTGGCCACAGGCACCGTCGCCGTGGGCGCAACTCTGGTGGCCATCATCCTGACCTTGGCGGTTGTGGTGATGTTTGCCCTGTAAGAATCACCATGTGGACCGGATTGCCGAGCCGTTCCACATGGGAATGCGCCCTGCTAAAAATCCGGCACCCCCCAGGAGGCGCTGTCATGGTTCCACAGGCTGCAACTTGCCAATCCATTGCGGACCACCAACGGTTCCGGCAGTGGAGATCAGCGCCCTTTGGCACAACGTATGCGCACCCTTTCCCCGCGCAAACCTGACTTCATGCCCTTCTGCCACGGCGATGCGAACACACGGGACTCGGCCTACCATCTGGGCATGGTCGGCCATGGCTGGCCGGACACTTCGGTGATGCCGTGCTGAGACAAGCACAGCCCGTGAAGGCAGCCAAGGCTTTTCTGCGCACGCAGTTCAGGCCGATCCTGCGTTCCTTTCCGGACAACCGCGGGATAGCCTCCCTATCGGAAATATATACCGGCAATCTGCCTCACGCGCCCAACGGACGAGGACAGGTGGAGCCTCCCGACCCCTACCGCTACCGAACAAGGAGCGATCGTGCATAATAACACTTCTACTCTGAGCAACGACCCGGCAGGTTTCTTTTCTCACATGGCCAGCAAGTGCCAGGAGGATATGGCCAGAACCTTGCGACACTCGCCTGAAATCCATGAGGTGGCGCAGGCGATGGCACGTGCCAACCAGCTGTTTGACGAGACTATGGAATCACAACCGTTCGCACCGCCCATGGCGTGCAAGGCGGGCTGTATCCACTGCTGCTACAACCCCATCATGCTCTCACAACCGGAGGCAATCCTGCTCGGCCAGCACCTGGGCAGCAACCTCAGTGATGCCCAGTTGAAAACCATCGCCCACAAGGCCCGCGGCATTGCAATGCGCATCAAGGGACTGACAACCGAGGAAATTGGCAAAATCAGGCACGAACTTCCATGCCCTCTGCTCATGGACGGAACCTGCGGCATACACCCTGCACGGCCCCTTGTCTGCCGCGGCTGGAACAGCGTCGACGCCAGCCAGTGCGAAGCCAGCAACATACACGGCCCTGAAACCCTGATTGAAAGCTATGAATGGCCGCGCACTCTGGCCGAGGCCATCCAGAACGGAATTCTCCGTGCAGCCAAGACAAACGGAAACGAAGTCGGCTTTTTGCGACTTCCGAACGTCTTGCTTGTCATGCTGGACATCGGACCAGAGCAATGCGCAAGGGCATGGTTGAGGGGTGAGGCCTTTTTTGGCCGATATCGAAATAAATAACCGGATATCCATCAGACGCCATCCCGGCCTGCGCCCTCCCCGCTTGGCCGTTGCAACAAGTCCAAACGTGCACCAATGGACCAGCTAACACCCTTATTTAGTGATTATTTATGGGGAAAAGCTACGGACGCAGATTGAACAATCTCTTGCTCAACGCCACCCCGAACACACGGAGGGCAACGGGGCAGGGTGGACAACCATCGCGCCACCCCTTTCTCATGATCGCTTCTTTGGAGGGGGCATGTCTGCGCCGCAATGCTTGCAGCGAACAGTCTTGCGCTCATCCTCCGCGCATACAAGCTGTGCTTTGCCGCAACTGGGACAACGGCGCTTCTTTCTCAACATACGCTGGATTACGGGCAGAAAAAACCACATGGAGCCACCCCTTTAACGACCAGAAACGGCCGAGGTTTTACCTCACAACAAACTGTTATCCAAAACCAGCGACGAGAGCGTGACCATTCCGACCACTTCGCCCATATCCTCAACCGGAGCGCTGCGAATTCTGGTCCTGTTCATCAGGCGAACCGCGTAGCGGATGTCCATATTGGCCGGAACCGTAATAATGGGTTTTGTCATGATCTCGTAGACATCCACGGTCGCTCCGTCTCTGCCCGGGACAATAACCTTCTTGACCAGATCGGTAATGGTCACCATGCCCCAGACGTCATCGTCATGACGCCGGGCCACCAACAACTCGGAAACACGTGCATCGCGCATCATGTCCGCAGCCTTCTTGGCGGAAGACATGCCGTCAATGCTCAGCACCTCTTTTCTCATGACATCACGAACACGGACTATGGGAGTGGACATAACGCCTCCAGTGCAGGGCTAAAGATACTTATCCCGAATTTCTTCCTTGAACTTGTCGATCTGGCTTTCCAGACCGATGGCCTTTTCCACCGGAAGCACCAGGGCAATCCCGGTTCCGGGCTTGAGGAACTCACCGGCCTCGTGAATGGCGCTCAGCACCGGATCCACCAGGTGCTCCTCCAGCAGGAACATGACAATATCCGTCTGGTCCTCAAGGGCGAGGCCAAAGAATGTCAGGGCCTCCCGGATACCGGTGCCACGACCGTGGATGATGGTCGCACCGGTGGCTCCCGCGGCCTTGGCCGCATCCACAATCGGATCGGTCTTGTGCGGCTTGACCGGTGCCAGTATCAGCTTGAACTTCATCTGGTACCCCCCTGGTACTGCATCTTTTTTCGATTCGATAACCACTGGGCCAACTGGGCATATCCCATGACGGCAACAACCGGAAACAGGCTCGCAAAGGCAATCAGGCCGAAACCGTCGAGGGCCGGATCGCGCCCGGGCACGGCTTCGGAGAGCCCGAGACCGAGCGCGGCCACCAGCGGAACCGTGACCGTGGAAGTCGTGACACCGCCCGAGTCATAGGCAAGGGCCACGATTGTTTTCGGCGCAAAAAACGTCTGTATGATCACAACAACATACCCCACCAGAATATACATGTACAAGGGGGTGCCGGTCACTATCCGGAAGGTCCCCAGAGCAATACCCACGGCCACGCCCAGCGCCACGGTTATCCGCAGTCCCCACTGGCTGATACCGCCCCCGGAAACCTCGCTGGCCTTGATGGCCACAGCCAGAAGCGAAGGCTCGGCAATGGTGGTTGAAAACCCGATCAGAGCGGCGAAAACGTATATCCAGACGTATGCGGTCCATTGCGAAGTCGCCGCGGCTCCGCCCCACAGGAATTCCGGATCGGAAAGCTGGGAGGCCATGACCTTGCCCAGAGGGAACAGGGCCTTTTCAAGTCCCATCAGAAACAGCGACAGGCCGATGACCACGTACACTCCGCCCATGGCCACGCGCCAAGGATGCGGAATGGGCTGACGAAGCACGAACAACTGGAACCCCAGAAGCAGCACGACTATGGGCAGTACGTCACGGCAGGTGGAAATGAATGCCCCGGAAAACTCTATGAAGAACTCCATCCCGGACCTCCCTATTGTGCTCCGAAGATGACCAGCCCATAACCGATCACGGCAATCATGGGCAACAAGGATGCAAAGGCGATCAGCCCAAAGCCGTCCACCAGTGGATTGCGTCCCTTGATGATCGACGCCAGCCCCACACCGAGGGCCGCGACCAGAGGCACGGTCACCGTGGACGTGGTCACCCCGCCCGCATCATAGGCGATGCCGACGATCTCTTCGGGCGCAAAAATGGTCATGACCATGACCAGCACATAACCGCCGATGATGAGGTTGTGCACGGGCCATCCTTTCAATATGCGCAGCACCCCGACCAGGATTGACGCGCCCACGGAAAAAGCCACGGAAAGACGCAGGCCCATGCCATACTGCGCCATGGCTTCTTCACCCGCCTTGATGAGCCCTCCCCTGGAGGCGACCCTGGCAGCCTCTTCGGACACGGCTATGAGCGAAGGCTCGGCAATGGTGGTGGCAAACCCGAGCGAAAAGGCAAAAATGAGCAGCCAGGTCAGGCTGCCCTTGCGGGCCAGGGCGTGGGCCATCTGTTCCCCAATGGGGAACAAGCCCATTTCCAGCCCCTGAATGAACAGGGTCAAACCCAGAACGACAAGCAAAGATCCCTCAAGCACGCCCCAGACATCGGGCAGAGGCTGCTGCAGGACCACTCCCTGGAAAAAAGCTATGACCAGGATAATGGGCAAAAGATCCTTCAGGGACGACCAAAACCGCGTCCCCATGGTCCTGGCAATTGTTTTTGCCAACACACCTGCCGTTTTCCTGTTCATCATACCTCCGGAGACGCCATGCGCTTCAGTTTTTCCCGCAGCGTCTTTCGATTGATGCCCAGAATTTCTGCGGCACGGGTCTTGTTGTCGCCCACCATTGCCAAGACATTGCTGATATGCTCGAACTCCACTTCGGCCAGAGTGCGGTCGTGCGTTCCGGTTGCACGGGGGAGGCTGAAACGCATGGCCTCGGGCAGGTCCGTTATCTCCACCCGGTCGTGGTCCAGAATGACCACAAGACGCTGCATGAGGTTCTCAAGCTCGCGGATGTTGCCGGGCCACGCGTATCGCCGCAAAGCCTGAAGCGCTTCGTCGCTCACTTCGGGCATGGGACGATGCATGGCCTTGGAGAATTTTGCCAGAAAATGGGTAATGAGTTCAATCAGATCATCACCACGCTCCGCCAAGGTGGGAATGGGGATGTCCAGAACGTCGATGCGGTAATAGAGGTCTTCACGAAACGAGCCTTCATCCACCATCTGTTTGAGATTCTGGTGTGTTGCGGCCAGAATGCGGGTGTCCACGGTATGCACGTGACTGGAACCCACCTTGCAAAATTCCTTGGACTGGATGACCCGCAACAGCTTGGCCTGCATGTTGGGGCTGGCATCGCCGATTTCATCCAAAAAGATGGAGCCGCCGTGGGCTATCTCAAAAAAGCCGGCACGCGCTTCCTTGGCCCCGGTAAAAGCGCCCTTCACATGGCCGAAAAGCTCGCTTTCCACCAGACTGTCGGGAATGGCCGTGCAGTTCACGGGGACGAAAGGTGCGGCGCGGCGGTCGCTGTTGTAGTGCACGGCGCGGGCCACCAGTTCCTTGCCTGTGCCGGATTCGCCGGAAATGAGCGCGTTGGCACTGGACGTCGCTGCCTTGGCAATGCGGCTGTAGACCTGTTCCATGGCCGGGGAGGAGCCGATGATGCCGAACCTGCCCACGGGTGTGTCCGGGCTCTCCAGCACGCGGCGTCGGGCACTGCGCTCCAGGGCGCGCTCCACCGCGGAGAGCAGTTCCTCGGTGGTAAAGGGTTTGGGCAGGTACTCCCCTGCACCGTCCTTGATGGCGGCCACGGCTCCGGAAATTGAGGGATATCCGGTGATCATCATGACCTCAAGGTCACGGTGGTTCTCGCGAATATGCTTGATGAGGTCCAGACCCGTGGCCTGTGGCATGCGGTAGTCGGTGATGACCAGCTCAAAATCCATCTTCTCAAGCAAGGGCAGGGCATCGGCCACCCGGGAGCAGGTCTGTACCTCGTATCCATTGCTCTCAAGGTTGCGCTTAAGCACTTCCAGCGTGCTCCTGCTGTCGTCCACTGCAAGAATCCGAATCGTGTCACTCATTGATCAACGCTCTCGCTGTTATGCAGGCAGGGAAAGGCCACTTCCACGCGGGTTCCCTGACCGGGTTCACTGTGCACCTGAATGAAACCACCATGCGCCTTCACAATACCATGAACCACGGACAGGCCCAAGCCGGTGCCCTTGTCCACATCCTTGGTCGTGAAGAACGGGGTGAAAATCTGTTTGAGCTGCTCGGGCGCAATGCCTGAACCGGTGTCCTCCACCAGAAGATAGACGTCGTTCTTGTGGCTGACCGTGCGGAGGGTCAGGGCGCCTCCGTCTTCCATGGCCTGGATGGCGTTGGCCACCAGATTGACCACGACCTGCTTGATGTGCTGGGGGTCGGCATTGATCTCGGGAAGGCTGTCATCAAAATCGCGCACCACCTTGACCCCACTGCGCTTGGCGCTGGCCTCGGTGATACGGAGCCCCTGCTCCACGACTTCGTTGAGGTTGGTGGCCACCAGCTGGGGCGGAAGCTGGCGGCTGAAAAACATGAGCTTGCGGATGACCTCGCGAGCATGCAGCGAAGATTCCACGATGCTGTTCAGGTCCGCAGCCGCCTGTTCGGGCAGCCCCTTGGCCTGCAGGGCCAGTTGCGCAAATCCCAAAATATTGGCCAGGGGCTCGTTGATCTCGTGGGCCACTCCGGCCGACAACTGGCCGATCTTCGCCAGCCGGTCCGCCTGACGAAGCTGCTGTTCCAGCTGTTCCTTGGCATCGCGGATTTCCCGCTTGGAGACCACCATGCCCACCTGTTGCGCGGCCGTGGACAGCAAATCGCGTTCATCTTCAAGAAATATCTGTTGCAACAACCCTTTTCTGCGTCCGGAAACCGCGACCGCAAGGGTTCCCCGTCGCCTGTCGGCCACCATGACCGGTTCCGAAAGGGTGTGCTCCGTGTCCCGAGAGCCCGCGGTCTGCCATGTCCTGTTGTCCAGAGTCAAACAGACATGCGTGCTGGCGGGCCTCTGAAAACCGGAGGGCAGAATATCGACGATCCTTCGCAACACGGCATCCAGCTCCTGCCTGGAATCACTGATCAGCATACTGATGTCAAAAAGGCACTTGAGCTCCTTGTTGCGTTCCAGCAAGGTAAACCGCTCACGCAGAAGCCCTTTCTGGCGCAACATGTGTTCGGTGACGTCCTTGCCCACACAGAGGATGCCGACCATGGCGCCGGAAGAATCGCGCAGTCCCTTGAGGTTCCAGTCAATATAGCTCTTGCCGCCTTCGCGCGCGGTGATGGAGCCGGACAGGGACACAATTCCCTGCTGCTCAGCCTTGGCCATCACGGTGAGGCGCGCCTTGTCGCGCTCGTCCTCTTCCATGAATGTTTCGAACCAATCTTTCCCGGCAAGCTCGCGCAGGGGGTATCCTGTCAGGGACGCCAGCAACGCGTTGCCGTGGATGATGCTCCCGTCCGGGTTCAGGGTAACCACGATACCGTGGCTGAGCTGCATGACCGTGTCGTAATAATCCTGAAGGTTCATGGTCTGACCCTTTTACAGCAAATAGTGAGAAACTCCACATGAGTCGATCATTTCCGGTGTATGAGAAGAGCCGTTTTCAACGCCTTCCCATCCGTCGGAAGGAGAGACGCGCGGCCCATGCCTGCACAAGGGCCGCGCGTCGATCAGGATTTTATCAGGCGCCTAATGGCTGAGCCTCAGTCCCCAACCCTCGAACACGAACAAAATGGCAAAGCCGTACCAGAGGGTATAAATCACATAGAAAGCCAGCGAGAAAATGACCATGCCGAGCTCGTCCATGATCTGTACGGGTTCAATCTCATAATAGTTGTAGGACATCTCCACGCCTTTGTTCAGCACGGTGGAGGTGACCTTGGACGCAGCGAACCTGCCCTGCTTTTTCAACTCCTTGTCCATGAGTCCCAGGCTGGTCCACCAGTTGAAGAGCGCCCGGCGGGGTTCCACATCGTACTTGTCGGTGAGGGCAGCGCCGTGGTTGTTGTACATCAGGTCCGCATCGCTCAGTGCTGCGCCGAGCATGGCGCTGAGCGCCCCCTTCACGTTCAGGGTTTTCCCCTGTCGCTCCACCATGGCGCCCGCTTCCCTGAACAGAGATTGGGACTGGGTGGCCTCGATCTCGGTACCGTATCCCAGGCTGAACGCGATGTCCTGACCTTTCAGCCCTTCCACATCGGACTTGATGTCCGGGATGTAATACACCGACCCCTTGGAGATGGTGTTATACAGGTGGTCCAGGTAGCCCATGGCGTTTCTGCCGTCGAACATGGGCTGGAACATGGCGTAAAGGACCACGAAGAACAGGACGAGCAGCGCAACGCCGCCAGTGAATTCTTTCTTGTTGGCAATCATGTTACCATGCCTCCTATCGCTTCAGGGTTGGGATATTCTTCAGGAAGGTGCCGATGACCCAAACCGAGAATCCGCCGATGACTATGAAAAAAGCCCAGATGCCGATGTCGTTGAGCACCGACCCCAGCGCTGGCGATATGGGCAACACGTCCATTTCCCCGAGCTTGCCCGGAAGGGCAAAGATACGGTTCATGAAACCGGCCAGCACGGCCATGGCATAAAAACCGCGGATAGTGATACCCGGTACCACCTTGGTCACCAGCGCGCCGATCTGGATACCCAGCAGGGACCCCACCAGCATGCCCATGGCCAAGGTGTAGAAGATAAAGCCGTAAATGGCGTACTGGGAAATGGACGCGAACCCTGCCGTGAACACGATCTGGAAAATGTCGGTGCCCACAGTGGTCATGGAGGAGACACCCAGCACATACACGAAGATCGGGAAGGTCAGGAAGCCGCCGCCAACGCCCATGATGCCTGCGGCCAATCCCACCAGCGCGCCGGAAAGCACCAAAAAGACCCAGGAAATGCTGCGTCCGCCGGGAGTCAGGTCCTGGTCGAAGGTGACCATGGGGGGGATATTCATGGCCTGCAAAGCCTTGGCCATGCCGCCCATATCAGCGCCCTCGGTCTTGCCGCCGCCGTGCGCGCAGGTGCCGTCGCCCGCCTTGCGGCAGCGCAGAAAATCGGACAAGGCATAAAAACCCAGGAAACCGAGCATGAGCGAATAGACGGTTGTGATGAACGCATCACTCAGAACCGGGTTGATCTCGTAGAGCACGCGGTTGATGACCCCGCCTGCGGTGGCGCCCATGATGGCCCCCACCAGAAAAACTACGGCCAGAGCCACGGACACGTTGCCCAGCTTGCGATGGATGACACTGCCCATGATCGCCTTGGCAAAGATGTGGAACAGATCGGTCCCGACGGCGAGAATACCCTTGATGCCGGCGCTCATGAGTGCCGGCGCGATAATGAATCCGCCCCCAGCGCCGATACAGCCGGTGATGAGCCCGGCGCCCATGCCAATGGCGATGGACACCAGAAAGATGCCCAGACTGTAGAAGGCCGGACTGTAGGATTTCTTGCCGCCCAACAGGTCCGGCAGCACCGGAGCCACCTCGTCGGCAAACGCTATCCCGCCCAGCACCACGGGAATAAGCAGGAGTCCGATCATCATGATCCGCTTTCTGCTGCTCAAGATGCTCTTGGCGTTTTCAATCTCCCACTGTGCGAGCGCTCCCGCTCCCGCCATCATGAAATTTCCCCATCTGTTGAAAAAATTCATGGTATCCTCACTCTATGATTTTTCAGTCCGGGGTTGTCCGAACTTTTGTTTCCATCCTGAGCCACTCCCTGCCCGGACTGGTGACAACGGTGTTGGGTCCCGTAGCCCTGCTTCCTGGAGCCATACTCCTGCCTATACTATACTTCCGGCAATATGATCCACCCGATTTTTGGTTGCCTGGGCTTCTCTTTCGCGCTTATGCGCTGCGGCCTGATGAATTCTATCGACCAGAACCTCGATATCGCACGGCTTCAGCAAATAATCATACGCGCCCTTGTGCATGCCTTCGATGGCCGACTCCACAGTACCGTGGCCGGTGAGCATGATGACCTCCACCTGCGGATAGCCCTGCCTGATGTCCTCGAGAACGCTCATCCCGTCTCGGCCGGGCATCTTCATGTCCAGCACGACCACGTCAATTCCGTTGTGCTCTGCCAGCAGATTCAGGGCGCCTTCACCTTCAAACGCCTTATGGACAAACATGTTTCGCCTGCTCAGCCGCCTGCACATTGCATCCACAAACCCTGCCTCATCGTCCACAAACAGGATGACGGCATCAGTCATGATGAACCGCCTTGGTCTGATTTTCCCGCTGTCCGGAAGAGGCGAAGGGAAGCCGGATGGTGAACCGGGCACCCTTGCCCGCAGAGCTTTCCACATCTATTTCTCCGCCCATGCGACGGATGATTCCGTAGCAGATGGACAGGCCAAGCCCGCTCCCTTTACCCACGGGTTTGGTGGTGAAAAACGGGTCAAAGACGCGATCCAGATTGGCCTCGGGGATACCGGGGCCTGTGTCCTGAACATTGATGACGGCCCACGGCCCTGCAGCCATGCAGGAAAGGGAGAGCTCTCCGCCTTCCGGTTCCATGGCCTGAATGGAATTGTTCACAAGATTCAAGAAAACCTGCTGCAGCTCCGAAACCGAAGCGCGCACTCGAGGCATGTCCTCAAGATCCAGATTGAAGTTGACCTTGGCAAATCGGGCCTGTTGCATGGACAGGTTGACCACCTCCTCAATGAGCGGGGCAATGGAAACATCGGACGCTTCGGAATCGGTCTGACGCGCGAAGCTGAGCAGCTTGTGGGTGATATCCTTGCACCGCTGCCCCTGGGTGCGAACCTGCCTGAGGGCGCGGGCAACCTCGTCACTGCAGGAAAGCTGTTTCTGCTCGTCCTCCAACAAGTCGCCCACCCATCCGGCCTCCTCGATCATGATGGCCACCGGGTTGTTGATCTCGTGGGCAATGCCTGCAGCAAGTTCGCCGATGGAAGCCAGCTTCCCGGCCTCCACCATCTGCTTGTTCATGAGTTCAGCTTCCCGATCGATGCTCTTGAAACGGGCCATGAGCTTTCTGGACATAACCACCGCCATGCCCACGATTCCCAACCCGCCGAGGAGAAAAATAGCCAGCGTGAAAAACTCGCTGCGGTTCATGGCGGAAAAGGCGTCGTTCCATTTCTGCTGATAGACCAGCCGCCAATCTCCTCCCTTGAGGGAGGAAGAAACGATGATATAGTAGGCATCGTCGCTGCCCTTTGACCTGTTCATCCGGATGCCTGCCCCCAAGGCCTCGGGCACGATTGATTCCACCGGGGCAAGCGTAAAACTGCTGCTGCGCCCTGCGGGGGGCTTGGTCTGGAACACGCCGCTCCGGTTGAGAATATAGGCGTGCCCGGTTTCACCGATGCGGATGCTCTCCACCAGATTGCTGAAGGCCAGAAAGTCGATGGTGGCTCGAAGCGTCCATTGTTTGCCTCCGGCAACGGCATTGGCGGCAATGATGAAATGCGGCGACCGGCGCAGCCCCAGAAAAACGTCGCTGATCACCGAAACCTTTCCCCGAGACTCCAGATACCAGTCGGCCTTGGAATAATCCGCGCCGAGCAGGTCAAAGGGCCCGGCATAGGCGATCTGCCTGCCGCTTTCATCAATGATGCCCAGATCCACAAAAATGAGACCATACTGCTGCTGGATGTCGCGCAGGGTCTTTTCCAGAAAAACGTTGTCGGAAAGCTGGTCAAAGGAGAACGCCCTGTTCAGGAACTGAACCTCGGAAAGCTTTTCATGAAGGAAGGTATCGACGGTGGCCGTATGCTTACCCACCACCTCGACGAGCAGCGCATAGACCTTTTCATGATAGATGGACCGGAAATGGTTGAAAATGAGCCCGCCGACAAGAATAAGCGGCGCCATGGATACTGTGACCACAGTAAACACCATGTTGCGCGACAGCTTGTGGTATGAGCCTTTTTCCCGAACCTGCATACATCTCTCCCTGGAATACGCGCCGAGTCAACGCGCGTTTCTGGGCAATGAGCAAGCCGCGTGCCAGACGCCTGACAGAAGGCAACACAGAAGCCAATGAAGCACACAACGCGTAAGCGCTGAAATAATTAACTATAAAAACAAAGCCATCGAGGCCGACACCAAGCGTATCAACGTCCTCTCAGGCATTTGAAATCCCTATTCAATACAAAAAAAGGGAAAAACGGTACAAAAACTCCCACTGGAACATTTTGTACCGAACAAATGAAAAGACCACGGGAGGTCCTCGTTATCGTGTTGCTTGCACGACACCCTGCAAAGCGGGGCGTTTTGAACCACCCCAAAAAAACAACGGACCTGTAAACGATCTCAGAGAGCTAAATCCAGACGCGAAACCCAGCCGGTCAGAGAGCGTCATCGCACGAACCGTTCCTTTGAAACCCGAAAAGACAGCAGCGTTACCCGCCGATTCATGCCAAAAGCCGCCTCCGGCCGTCCCACACGGGAACGCCGAAAGCGGCTTCGTGATTGTATACAGTAGCCGGTGGCGCTACAATTTGTGCAGCGTTCCGATCAGGTCCGTGCCCGGCTGCATGAGATCGCGGGGCATCATGCCTGCCGCAAGATCGAACTCCTTGAGCGGCTCGACCATGGCCTCGGCCCTGTCCATGTTGT
This sequence comes from Pseudodesulfovibrio senegalensis, assembly GCF_008830225.1. Classification (NCBI taxonomy): domain Bacteria; kingdom Pseudomonadati; phylum Thermodesulfobacteriota; class Desulfovibrionia; order Desulfovibrionales; family Desulfovibrionaceae; genus Pseudodesulfovibrio; species Pseudodesulfovibrio senegalensis. The sequence continues at coordinate 170,228 of NZ_WAIE01000001.1, read as the reverse complement.
CCATGAACCACAGGTCCGCGTGCAGTTTGTCCAGTACTTTGTTGCCAAAAGACTTCTTGCCGTATTCGGCCTTGGCCTTGGAGAAATCGAAGCCCAGCACGGTGCCGTGCCACGGCTGGCCCTTCTGCTGCGTGAAGATCACGGAGCAGGCACGGTTCAGGGGAGCGGGCCATGCGGCACGCTGCTTGCCCGTGGGATAGACCACGGCATAGCTGCGCTTGCCCGGCGTGGCGTTGAGCAGGGTGGTCAGTGCGTCTTCCTTGCACCATGGATTCACGCTCAGCACAAAGCATCCCGCGTCCGGCGAAGGCAGCAGATTGTGACGCACGTAGTTGGCCAGCACGATGCCGGAACTCACGCCCGGGCAGAAGTGGTCATGTACCTGAATGGCCTTGAGCGTTTCGCTGTTGCAATTACGGGCGGCGGCATTGGCCGTGGTCACGATGCGAAACGCATTGTTGCCGAAAAGCCCTTTTTTCAGTTGTGCGGAAAAATCAGCGGCATGGGCGAACAGATAGTCCGCGTCGATTCTGGCCATCTGGGCCACCCCGGCCTTGATCGATTCCGGTGATTCGCCCTGCAAGGCCTTGGCGGCCCGGGCCGACTCATATTCAAGATACACGCACTGGCCCGTTTTCTTGCTGAAAAAGGCAAACCACAGCGGCTGGTCGAAACGGCTTTGCAGGGTCAAAAGCGTGCACGCCCCGACCGTGGCGCCCGTGGCCTCGGCAATGCCGTCCAGACAACCCTTTGTGGAATTCTCGCCCGGCATGGCGTACCCCGCGTTGGTCACCGCGATGACCTCAGCCTGCGACCAGTCCATGCCCAGCATGCCGGAGGCCTGTGCGCTCGCAGCCTGCCCCAATTTCACGGCGTTGCCGTACTGTGCCGGAGCTGCCAAAACCGCGGTGGAAAAACAAAATGTCAACGTCGCAGCCAACGCAAGCCACACGCCGAACGACCGCACTTTCCTGTATGTTCTGTCCATGGTGAACACCTCCATCCTTCGATTCGTTCAAGGTTGACGACAGGAAACAGCACGTTCATGGGCGTACAGGCACACGGCAGCGAAAAAAGATACCCCGGTCCGCCCTCCGGAAAAATCCGACCGCCCTGCCCACCCCTCACAGGCTGAAAACGGCACACCTCGAACCGTGTACGAAGTCTCGCCCGGCACATGCTGTCTGCATAAACTTTCCATTTTCGTATTACTTTTGCCAAAGAATTACAATATGGAAGATATGAAATTCAAACTGATAAACAATAAATCATACGAAAACGAGAAAAATGACACTTCATGGCCCAAAAAAAGGCCGCCAAAAGGGGCGGCCCATGAACGAACACGAATCTGCTATCGAAAATAGTAATACTGACGGTCGCCCTGCGAGACCCAGCTGCCGTAAACCTTGACACGGTTGACATGCACTTCGTCATCAACGGCCCTGAAGGAAATGTTGCGCGCCAAACGAGCCACCAGCACCTGATGCCACTTGCCGCGTTTCTTGATGTCGATCCTGTCCTTGATCAACACGCCGTCCGCATACACGGCAAGCTTACCCTCGTGATGCTTGCCGATCAGGTCGTCGGCATGAAAGACCACCTTGTCCACATAGGCCGGGCGCTGCAGTGAAAGGATCAACTCCTGAAAATCGTTATCCTTTCCGCCAATAACCCGGACCACTTCGGGATGATACTGCATGAGCATGCCTGCAGCCAGGTCCTGCTCCAGTTCCAGTTTTTCCCGCCGTTTCTGCTCTTGCTGCCGCCGTTTTTCCTCTTCCTGCCGCAGCCGCATGCGCTCCAGCCGGTTGGCCTCTTCCTGCTTGTGCGCCTCGAGCTTTTGCTCCGGGGTCAGCTGGTTCCATTCCTCGTCACTGATCCCCAGAGGATGCATGCTGCACCCCAGCAGGAACAAGGAAATAAACACAACAAACGACAAACGAAACAAACGACTCTTCGATTCCATGCGCACGCTCATGCGGTAATCCTTTGCGGTTGTTGATGCGAAGCTCAATCCAGCAGAATTTTTCTACAGCGGGTACGGCGCAATGGCAACAGGTGCCGATCGTGCAAAAAAAGAAAGGGGGGGGAAATTTCAGATATACAGCGTCTTGAACGAGCGGCCACTTTCCCGGGACCTGCGCATTTCCTCCATTCCAAGAGCCACGGTGCGTTCCAGCCGCCTCACCAGCATCCTGCGCTTCACCTTGCGCCCCCAGGACCTGATAACCGAATCCGAACCGAGTTGCAGGCGAATTTCCATCTTCATGAGCGTATCCGGGCGGGAAAGATCCTGATCGACAAGAGGAGCAAGGCGCACGTCGATTTTTCTGAATTCGGAACAGGCCGAACGGGCAGTGGCATTGAGGCGCAGAATCTCCTTTCTCGTAAACGCCAGATGCGAAGGTTTGACAGGGCCGGAAAAATCATATTCCGCCGCCAGCGTTACCGGTTCGGGCTCGTCGGGAGCACGCCGTTTCATATCCACCACATAGCCCGTGCCCAAACCCGCTCCGGCGGCCAGAAGGCAAAATATCGAGGCCCACAAAAGCCCCATCCAGACACTTCCCTTGTCGCTCATTCCTGCACCTGCAACACAATTCCTTCAATCGCCGGGAAACTGCGCGTTTTTCGCAAACCAAAAACAGACTCTTCACGTATTCTATATACTTATTTTCGATTCCGGATTCAATTCTTTTCGCAATCTGCAAAAAATACGCAATCAATCGCTCGATCAGTCGGCGGGCACAGGTTGCCATTTTCTCCGCCACGGACTATTCCCCGCCCAGTCGATGCAACCCATTACCCTCCCAGGAGCACGTCCATGAACAACGGGCATGAACCGGCAAAGGACCAGGAACAGCTCAAAAAAAATGTACTCTCCCGCCTGAAACGAATCGAAGGCCAGGTGCGCGGCCTGTACCGCATGGTGGAAACGGACAGAAGCTGCCGTGATGTCCTCGTGCAGATGCGGGCCGTTGATGCGGCAATAAAATCAGCACGGACGCAGCTTCTCAAGCGCCGCCTTGGTCAATTTGAAGAAATGGAATCCTCAGGCGCCAGCGAACACGCGGAAGCCCTGAAGGATCTGATCAATGACCTGTCCCGATTCATGGACGAATAGGCGGTTAAACAGATTCAGACCGTGTGGAACTATAACTGCATTGCGCGCGCCATGCACACGTCCTATCCTCACCTCATGATGAACAACCGTATTTGCCATGGGGCCGGGCCGCACCATTCCCTCCTGCTCCGGGCAATGGTCCTTGCTCTGGGACTGGCCCTGTTTGCCATGTCCACCAACGCGCTCGCCCGCAAAAACGTCCTGCGGGTGGCGGTTGAATACCATTACCCGCCCTTCAGCCAGACGGACAAAAACGGCAAACCATATGGATTCAACGTGGATATCGCCCATGCGCTGAGCAAGGCCATGAACATGCAATGTGAAGTCCGGGCCTTCAACTGGAATGAACTCATCCCGGCCCTGCTGGACAACAGGGTGGACGCCATCATCGCCAACATGGCCAAGACTCCGGAACGTTCCACGGTGGTATCCTTCACAAAACCCTACCAACGTTCCAAGACCGGATTCGTGGGCTACGGCACCAGCCCAAAAATTCCGCTGACCCTGCAGGCGGCCCGAAACAAGCGCCTCTGCACGCAGTCCGGCACCATTCAGTTCAAATACCTGAAAGACAAATACGGAAAAGAGGCGCATGTAATCGGCTTTCCGACCATGGAGGACGCCCTTCTGGCCGTGGCGGAAAAAGAATGCGATCTGGCCCTTGCGCCATTGCTGACGGCCTTCGAATTTCTGAAATCGAAAAAAGGCGGAGAGTGCGAACTGGTGGGCAAGGCCCTTTCCGAGCAGGAATATCCTCACAATTCGTCACACATTGCCGTGCGCAAGTCGGATTCCGAGCTTCGCAGCAAACTGAACCGCGCCATCGACCAGATATCCGCCTCGGGCATATATCACACCATCAGCCGCCGATACTTTCCATTCAGCGCTTTATAGAATCCTTTCCCTCGGCTTTTTGCATCAGGCTCTTGTGCAAGGCCATGGCGTTGATTCTCGTGAGCCCCTCGTTGAAAATATCTCTCCAGTGGTGACCCTCAACGGTGCCGGCAAAGCAGGCGTACAAAAGGTTCTCGCCCAACAGTCTGTCCTGAAACCGAACGCCGTCTCGCCGGCCCCGAAAAAAACGGGATGAACGCAAAATCCAGTTGAACACGTGTTGGTCGATGACAGCCAGATCAATGCGCCCCTCCAACACCTTGCGCAGGTTGGTTTCATCGTCCATCACGGGTTCTACCCACAGCTGTCTGTATTCGACCATAGCATCAAAGTCCGGTGTGTTGACATAACCGGCAACCACGCCGATGCGGGCTCCGCGCAAATCGCGAAGCTCATGCCACGGCCATGGTTTGTCCGCAGGCTCCACTATCCCCAGCGGGCTTACCCCTATGGGGGTCGAATACGAATACGATTCACGGCGTTCAGCGGAATCGTATTCCGGCATATACCCGATCACCCCGCTGTCCATGCCCATTTGCGAAAGGACTCGCTGCCACGGAAAAAAACGTACTTCTAGCCGATAGCCCATGGCCTCAAACGCCTTGCGGGCCACACAGACGCTCACCCCCTGACCGGGTAGGGAAGCCCCGGAATAGGGAGGCCATTCCAGCGAAGCCATGGTCACCACGGGCAACGCATCGCCGGCTGCCGCACGGAAAGGAAAGGTCGCAAGGACCATGCACAGGAGGATTGCGCATACGCCTGCCTTCACTATTTTCATGCCCCATGTTGCCATGGGAAAAAAGTACCACGACCAAAGCTTTGGCGCATAGTATAAAAATACGGCAAAGGCCTTGCCTTTGCCGCACGGACGGTCTATGCACAATGGAAAGAGAAAAACCATGACGCATTCCCTGACGCACATACACACCTGCAGCGACGACCGCCTAGCCGTCGTATCCATCGTATCCGTAGTAGTAGTACGTCATTCATTCCGGGCAGCGCCTTAGGTTTTTCGGTCATATTCGCAAACCGACCCCCCGAAGGCGCAGCCTTCGGGGGGTTTTCAGTTTCAGGACACAGGCAAACGAGGAGCAGGCAATGATCACCATGAACGCAATCGTAGTAGTACCCGTACTAGCAGCACTCCCGGTCATCCGGGCAGCGCCGTAGCGGCATGGGCACAAACCGAGAAAATCCCACCCCCGCAGGCGCAAGCCCGGCGGGGGTTTTCTTTTACCGCACACAAGAGGAGCAAAAAGCATGAAACGCACGGGAGCACAGATCATCACCACCCTGCTGGAGCGGCAGGGCGTCACCACCATCGCGGGCATACCGGGCGGGGCCACCCTGCCGCTGTACGACGCGCTTGCCGATTCGAAAATCAACCACGTGCTCACCCGCCACGAGCAGGGCGCGGGATTCATGGCCCAGGGCATGGCCCGGGTCACTGGCAAGGCCGCCGTGTGTCTGGGCACGTCCGGCCCGGGTTCCACCAACCTGATCACGGCCATTGCCGATGCCCGGCTCGACTCCATCCCCATGGTGGCCATCACCGGACAGGTGCCACTGCCCATGATCGGCACGGACGCCTTTCAGGAGGTGGACACCTACGGGCTGACCCTGCCCATATCCAAGCACAATTTTCTGGTGCGCAGCACCGAGGAACTGCTCGAGGTCATTCCCGAGGCGTTTTCCATTGCCGAATCCGGGCGGCCCGGCCCTGTGTGCGTGGATATCCCCAAAGACGTGCAAACCGGCGAAATCGAATTCGACGCATGGCCTGAACCGGGCAAAAGAACACCCCTTGCCCAACCCGAGCCCGAAGACATCCAGTCGCTCGCCCGCATGCTGGGCAAGGCCAAACGCCCCATCCTGTACATCGGCGGCGGCATCACCTCGGCCCGATGCTGCCAGGAACTGCAGCAGCTGGCGCGGCACAACAGCATCCCCGTGGCCTGCACCCTCATGGGACTGGGCACCATGCCCTCCGACGATCCGCTCTTTCTGGGCATGCTCGGCATGCACGGCGCGCGCAGCACCAATCAGGCCCTGCAGGAAGCCGACCTGTTGCTGGCCATTGGCGTGCGCTTTGACGACCGCGCCACAGGCAAGCTCAACGAGTTCTGCCCGGACGCCAAGATCGCCCATGTGGACATCGACCGTTCGGAAATCGGCAAACTGCGCCCGGCCAGCATCTCCATTGCCGCGGACGCGGGCGCGGTCATCCGCCAGCTGCTGCCCCTGACCGAGGAATCGGAACGCACGCAATGGCAACGCCGCATTGCCGCACTCAAGACCATGGACCCGGAAATGCCGGAACACGGCCACGAACACCCCTTGGGGGTCATCGAGCGGGTGGCCGGGATCATGGACGAAAACAGCGTCATCACCACGGACGTGGGCCAGCACCAGATGTGGGTCGCCCAACACTACCCGTTCCGCAGGCCCCGCACCCTGCTGACCTCCGGCGGGCTGGGGACCATGGGTTTCGGCCTGCCCGCGGCCATCGGCGCGGCCATGGCCTCGCCCGGCAGGCGCGTGGTCTGTTTCAGCGGCGACGGCTCCATTCTCATGAACATTCAGGAGCTGGCCACACTGGCGGACCTGAACCTGCCCGTGACCGTGATCATCATGAACAACGGCCACCTCGGGCTGGTGCGCCAGCAGCAGGAACTCTTTTACGGCAACCGCACCACGGCCTCGCGCTTTGCCACGGTGCCGGACTTTGCCGCCCTGGCACGCGCCTTCGGCCTGCGCAGCGCGAACCTGAACAGGGAAACCGACCCGGAAGCAGCCCTGGCAAACGCCCTGTGCGGCAGCGGCCCGTGCATCGTGGAAATGCCCATCGACCACGCCCGCAACGTCTATCCCATGGTGCCTCCCGGAGCCGCCAACCACCAGATGATCGAAGGAGCCGCCCATGACTGCTAACGCCCATACCGCAACCATGGCCAAGCCCGTGATCGAACTGCACGTTCACAACCATCCGGGTGTCATGTCCCACATCACCGGCCTGTTCGCACGCCGCGCCTTCAATCTGGAGGGCATCCTGTGCGGCGCGCTCGGGGACGGCAGCACCAGCCGCATGTATCTCATGGTCAACGAGGACAAGCGCCTCGGACAGCTGGTCCGCGAGCTGGAGCGGCTGCACGACATCCTTCAGGTAACCATGCGCAACGACGTGAATGAATCCGCCTTTGATCCGCAACACGTCTGAGCGTACTCCCCCTGCCCCGCCCCACCTCCTCCGGGGCAGGGGGAATTTCAATCCCAAAGCCATCCTCCACCGAACACAACCCCTTCTCTTGTGCCAAAATCCTAATTTTATTCGACGAGGAGCAGTTTTTGGCTACATTAATTAAATAACACCTTGCCAACTGCGCGCATCCGTTCTACTGACCCTCAGGTTTTGCGGACAATTTTCCAATCAGAAACAGGGGAGGAGGAGCGACAATGGCCACACCACAATGCAACCGGGACGGCTTCGCCACAAGGCTCGGCGTACTCACGGCAACGCTGGGTTCCGCAGTGGGACTCGGCAACATCTGGAAATTTCCATACATGACAGGCGAGCACGGGGGCGCGACCTTTCTGGTGGTCTACATTCTGGCCACGCTGGTGGTGGGGCTGCCGGTCATGATCTCGGAGATCATGCTCGGCCGCTATGGCAAGGCCAACGTCATCGCCACATGGCGCAAGCTGACCCCGAACCGGATCTGGACGCTGGTGGGCGTGGGCGGCGTTGTGGCAGCCGTGGCGCTCATGGCCTTTTACACCGGTGTGGTGGGCTGGGTGTTCAGCTATGTGGTCAAGGCTGTCAGCGGCCAGCTCAACACCACGGACCCGGACGTGGCCTCGGCCGTGTTCGGCGGCATGGTCTCCAATACATGGGGCGCGCTGGGCTGGCAGTGGCTGGTGCTGGCGCTGGTGAGCGTGATCATCATCGCGGGCGTTTCCAAGGGCATCGAGAAGGTCACCAAGACCCTCATGCCCATCCTGTTCATCATGCTGCTGATCGTGTGCGCACGCTCCCTGACCCTGCCCAAGGCGAGTCAGGGGCTGGCCTTCCTGTTCACCCCGGACTTTTCCAAGGTCACGGTGGACGTGGTCTATATGGCGCTGGGCCTGGCCTTCTTCAAGCTCTCGCTGGGCGTGGGCACCATGATGACCTACGGCAGCTACTTCCGCGACGACGCCAACATCCCCATGACCGCCACCCGCGTGATGCTGGCGGACCTGACCGTCTCCCTGCTGGCGGGCATCGCCATCTTCCCGGCCGTGTTCAACTACGGATTCGAGCCCGCTGCAGGCCCTGGCCTGCTGTTCATGACCATTCCGGCCGTGTTCAGCTCCATGCCCGGCGGCCAGCTGTTCATGTCCATCTTCTTCATTCTCACGGCCATCGCCACCATCGGAGCCATGCTGTCCATCATCGAGGTGCCCGTGGCCTTCATGACCGAAACGTGGGCCGGCTGTTCCCGCAAGACCGCCACCATCGCCACATCGCTGGTGCTGGCCCTGTTCGGCGTGCCCGCCACCCTGTCCTTCGGGGTCATGGCAGACACCACGTTCTTCGGCAAGACCGTGTTCGACTGCTACGACTTCCTGTCTTCCAACATCCTCATGCCCAGCGTGGGCCTGTGCCTGTGCGTGTTCGTGGGTTGGTTCTGGGGCAAGGACCACGTGACCAAGGCGCTCTCCAACAACGGCATGCTGGACAACGCAACCTTATCCGGCATCTACTTCACGCTGGTGCGTTTCGTGTCCCCGGTGCTGGTGGCCATCGTGCTGCTCAAGGGACTGAACGTCTTCTAGCAGGTCCGGCAACTGCTTTACGACCCAAAAAAACGGGCCGCATCATCCTGATGCGGCCCGTTCTGCGTTTGCCGACCGTGCGTAACAATCAGTCCAACAGATGATGCGGGAAATCGTCAGGTTTGCGGATCGCAAAATCCGCCGCGGGCAAAGGCTCGTCCGGGGCGCACAGCAATGAATCCATGTGCAGGGGCCATGCGCAGACCACGCATCCGGCTGCGCGCGCAGCGGTCAGCCCCACCAACGAATCTTCCACGGCCAGACAGTGCTCCGGCGCAAGCCCGGCCCGGCGGGCCGCCGCCAGATACGGGTCCGCATGCGGCTTTCCCCGGGGCGCGTCGCGTCCGCTGATGAAAAAATCCATGCACGATTCAACGCCGATGATGCGCAGGTTGGTGCGCACGACCTCTGCATCGCCGTTGGAAACGCACGCCTGCGCCACGCCCTGCGCGGCCAGTTCGCGCACCACGGCCACGGTGTCGTCACGGCGCATGGAAATATCCAGCCGCCCCATGTACTCCCGTGCGCACCATTTCCCGAAATGTTCAAAATCCGCGTCCGCAGGCAGGTTCGGGCGCAGCAGGTCCCATTTTTCCGGCATGGTCTTGCCCAAAAGGTTCTCGTTGGCCTGCTCGGTGAGCGCAAAGCCATGGTCCGCGCACCAGTCGCGGATGACCTCGTAGTGAAGCTGTTCCGTGTCGATAAGCGTACCGTCCATGTCCCAGAAAACCGCACGGACGCTGTTCACGGTGTCTCCTCCCCGGCAAGGGCCAGCAAGGACTCGGCCGTGAGTTCGTCGGTGACCAGCACGTCAACGTAGCCCCCGGCCAGTGCGGCCCGCAACACCGGGACCTTGTGCAGTCCCCCGGCCGCCAGAATCTTCACGGCCGCATCCGGCAGACGGTCAAAGGCCGGCCCCATGAACCTACGGTTGAGCGTGTGTTCCACCCGGTTGCCGTGCCGGTCCAGCAAAACCCCGAAGACCTCGCCCACGGCTCCGGCCTCGCACAGGGAAACACGCTCGTCCTCGGTGATGGCCCCGAGATTGACGTTGGTGGAACGGTTGGTCAGGTCGCCCGCGCCCACAAGGGCCATGTCCACCTCGGAGCCCATCTCGAAAATCGTGGCAAACATTTTCTGGGTCATGAGGGTCTCGCGCATCTGCTCGGAGGGCGCGTACATGGGCGCGGCAATGTAATAGCATTCCTCGGCGTTGAGACGACGGGAAAACACCGAGGCAACGTCATAGGGCGTGGTGGTGGAACTGCTGGGCAGGCCGCCGAACAGGGAAACGATGCGAATGCCGCCCGGGTTGCGCTGGATCAGCGACCGCCCGCTGGCGCGCAGAGTGGTGCCCCAGCCCAACCCAAGGGTCTGGCCGTCGCGAATGCGCGCGGAAAGATACGTACCCGCAGCCCTGCCGATGGCCGTATACAGATGCCGCTCCCGGGTCGGCGTCGGCACGACCACGGCCTTGGTCAATCCGAACGCCCTCTCCAGATCATGCTCGGCTCCGGCACAGCCCGTGATCTCGGAATTGATGATGATCTGCACCAGTCCGGTATCGCGGCACTCCTGCAAAATGCGGTTGACGCGGGCGCGGGTCATACCCATGCGCTCGGCAATCTCCGCCTGCGTCATTTCCTCGTTGTAGTAGGCCCAGGCAACGCGTGCGTACAGCCCTTCGCCGTGCAATTCGCTCATCTCGATTCTCTTCCCTGATTCATCGGCAGCGCCCGCAACCTTGGCAGGATGCCTGATTTACGCGACCCCATGACAATAGGACGCATCCCCGTGTCCGCGCAATGACAAAAGCCTGTTCCACAAGACATTTTTTGTATCAGAAAAACGAGAACAGAAAAAAGCGTCGCTATGTATAGAATTCGCAACAATCTGTCATGGCAGGGAAAATCATTAACAATGACCACCAATGCCGCAAAAAAACGATGCTGCCAGCCTGATCATTTCCACAGAGCGGGCAGGTCTTTTGTCACCGAAACGATCACATTGACAAACGCATTGCCACCAGCCCGTTCAGAGTGCATCTGGACGTTAAAGGCGCGGGCATGCTATTGATTCAAGGAAACCTGCAAACAGGAAAAACGCCATGCCGCATTCGGAAGAACTGGTTATCGCCAACATCATGGAAGGGCTGCCCGTGGGCATTCTGGTCATCCGGCCCGACGGAATCATTGCCGCAGCCAATCCCGCCGCTGCCGAAATACTGGACATGGTGGATGCCCCCATGCAGGACCAGCCATGGGCCGACCTGTTTCTGGAGGATGCCGGCTCGTCGGACCTTGCGGACGCCATACTGGAAGCGGTGCAGCATGGGGCCGTTGGCTTGCAAAAAAGCATTGCCCACCAACGAAAGGACGGAAAAACCAGCCATCTGCAGGTGACGACCTCCTATCTCAAGGAAAACGATACAATCGTAGCCGTGGTGCTGCTGCTGGAAGACGAAACCGAACGCGTGGAAATGCTCAAGCGGGAAAACCGCCATTTGCGGGAAATCCATCAATTACAGGATGCGCGTGTGAAGGGACTGAACAAGCTGGCCCTTTCCGTGGCCCACCAGATACGCAATCCGCTCATGACCATCGGCGGGTTCGGGGCCATGATGCTTCGCGAACAGGAACCCGGATCACCCTATTCCCATCATCTGGAAGTCATTCTGGAAGAGGCGCGGCGGCTGGAAAACGTGGTTGCCTCAGTGCGCGACTATGCGCAACTCCGCCCGGCGCGGCGATCACGCGTGCCGTCCTGCGTACTGCTGGCCGAACTGGAGGACCACGCCAACAACCGGGCGAAAAACGACGGACGCACGCTGGAGTGGATCACGGCCTGTCCGGTGGTGGACTTTTTCGTGGACCACGAACTCTTTCTCAAGGCCATGCAGGCATTGATCGACAACGCTTTCGACTTCACCGAGCAACACCCCCTGCGGCTGCGGGTCATGGCCTCGGCCGAAGACGATGCCTGCGTGATCACGGTACGCGACAACGGCCCGGGCGTTTCGCAGGAGCATCTGCCCTTCGCCTTTGATCCCTTCTATTCCAGCAAGCCGGACGGCGTAGGCATGGGCCTGCCCACCGCACGCAGAATCATCGCCGAACACGGTGGAACCCTGACCCTGCACAGCCGTGAAAACGGGGCCGAAGCCATGGTTGTCATGGGTCCGGAAGCATTGGTCTTTCCTGAAAACGAACAACGGCAAAACAAGGACGCCCCCCACAACCTCCTGCCCGAACAGGAGTGACGCACATCGAGGTGACGCCCGCAAGCGACCGGATGCTTATCGGTCACCCCTCGGACCTGCACGCGCACCACAATCAGGCTGTCCGTTGTGCGGCAACGCAGCAGATGGTCCTTTTTCAGCCATGCCCGCACACCTTGCGGACCATCTCCAACCAGCCACACAAACGCGAAACGGACTGCTCAAAAAGGGGCAGATGCAAGGCGCAAAAAACGGACAGGGCCGACGCGTACAACACGTACGCGAGGGGCTGTCCGGTTTGCGGCAACGCAGCAGATGGTCCTTTTTCAGCAGTCCGCCACGAGAAAGCCCTGCTCCACAGCCTCATCCAACATTTCCAAAACCACGGGCCAAAGCCTGGGCGCGCCGTCCTGAATCTGGCCCATGCGTCCGAGGACCTTGCTTTTGGGGATGTCATAGATGCGCCATGTGCCGCCCTGGGTTTGCATGTTCTGGAAGAGCACCTGAAAACGATCCAGCGAGTTGGCGAAACGGGAATCAAGGGTTTCACAGGCTTCGAACTCGTCCCAGAGCGCGCGCATTTCGCGCTGCTGGTCTTCGGGCAGCAGGCCGAAAATACGGTCCGCGGCGGCCTGTTCGCGCTCGGCTTTGTCCTCGTAGCCCTTGGTATCGTAACAAAAGGTGTCGTCCGCATCGATCTCCACCACGTCGTGAATGAGCATCATCTTCATGACGTGGAGCTGGTCCACGCCATCGGGCGCGTATTCCATGAGAAACATGGCCATGACGCTCATGTGCCATGAATGTTCGGCACTGTTCTCGCGGCGCGAACCGTCCATGATCAGGTTGCGGCGCAATATGGTCTTGAGGCTGTCCAACGTGTTGGAAAACTCAATCTGGCGTGCGAATCGTTCATCCATGGCGTATCGGCTCCGTGGCTTGGCGGGTGAAAAACGGATGCCGTGAAGTACCAAAAAACAACGGCAAGCAAAAGGACCGCCCCGGCGCGAAAAACCGGAACGGTCCGTTGTCGTTCTGCGGGGGACCCTACAGTGAAACGCGGTGCACAGGCAGGGGATCACGCTGCACCGCGCGCCGGAATGTCACGTCCGGCGTGCCGAAGGTCATGACATAGCCCACCACATGATCTTCGGGAATGCCCAGCACGGCGGGCAGTTCCGGCGCCACCGTGGTCATGGCCCAGACAGCGAAACCGTCCCAGAGCGTGCCCAGGCCGAGGCTGTTGGCGAACAGCTCGAAATAGGAAAGACTGATCAGGCAGTCTGCCTGCGGCGTGGGGCTCTGCTTGGGCGAGGAGGCCACGATCATGTGCGGCGCGCCCCGGAAAATGATGTCGATGCCACGCTCGTCCCAGAGCTTCAGGAAATCCTCGAACACGCTGGAAGGCCCGGTGGCCCGGCCCTCGGCAACGCCCTTGCGCACGCCTTCCATGAATGCGGCGCGCATCCTGTCCATCATGGCCGGGTCGTCCACAACCGTGAACCGGGTCTGCAAATTGTTCTTGCCCGTGGGTGCGCTGGAAACCACGTCCAGCAGACGTTCCAGCACTTCCGGATCCACGGCCTCCTTCTTGTAGCTGCGAACGGAGCGGCGGCCCCGGATGAGCTGCTCCATCTGCGCGTCCGACGGCAGGTTGTCCAGAGGCACGCTCTTGTCCGGGTCCTTGCCCAGAATGGACAGGGCCGCAGTAGGACAGACCGCCAGACAGTGCTGGCAGCGCAGACAGAGTTCATCGCGCCCCTGGGCGATGACCGGGAAACCGTCGTCTGCCATGGCAATGACGCGCATGGGACAGACCGACGCACACTCGCCGCATTGAACGCAGCGTTCCTGATCTATGGAAAACTCAAGCATTATCGTTCACTCCTTCCTGTGTGACTCATTTGTTGGGCCATTCTTACCACGATCCCGGCATTTGTTAAGCAGGCACCTTCCGGAAACCACTCGTGCCGAACCGCGGACAAGCACCTACCCCTTTACTCGAAAAAACACCCGGTGTACGACATATTGATTAAATCTATAGCTGTCATAGACACATCAGAATAATCAGGAGTCTCGACCATGACGCAACAGAACTACAGGAAAATGTGGGAAGCCCTTGACCTTGATCTCGACGCCCATGACGGGTTGCTTGAAGTATTGGGCAAATTTTACGGGGACATCTATCTTTCGCAGCAGGGGCGGCTGGCCGGAGCCGAGTATCTGGATTTCGTGCTCTCGGAAATCCACGGGCTGCGCATTCAGGAACTGCGCGAGGCGCAGGCCGCGGGCCGCAAGGTCATCGGCAGTTTCTGCGTGTTCGTGCCCGAGGAAATCACCATGGCCGCGGACGCCATTCAGGTGGGGCTGTGCGCCGGGGCCGAGGCAGGCACGGAACAGGCCGAGCAGGTCATTCCGCGCAACACCTGCGCGCTGATCAAATCCTTTGTAGGCTTCAAGATGGCCAAGCTCTGTCCGTTCACTGAATCCTGCGACCTCGTGGTGGGCGAAACCACCTGCGACGGCAAGAAAAAAGCCTATGAGGCCTTCAATGAACTGACGCCCACATATGTGATGGAGGTGCCGCAGACCAAGAGCAAGGCCGCGCTGGAATTGTGGAAAACCGAAATCCGCCGCTATCTGGCCGAGGTGGAAAAACTGACCGGCAACACCGTGACCGCGGAAAAGCTCAAACAGGGCATCAAAACCGTCAACGCCAGGCGGCGCGTGCTGCAGCGGCTCAACAAGCTGCGCGCGGCAAGCCCGGCCCCCATCTCCGGCCGCGACGCCCTGCTCATCAACCAGATCAGCTTCTACGACGACCCGGAACGCTTCACGGCCAAGATCAACGAACTGTGCGACGAACTGGAAACCCGCATTGCCGAAAAACAGGGCGTGGCGGACGAGGACACCCCGCGCCTGCTGCTTTCCGGCTGTCCCATGGCCGTGCCCAACTGGAAACTGCCCTATGTTACGGAAAGCGCGGGCGCGGTGATCGTGGGCGAGGAATCCTGCATCGGCACGCGCAACTTCCGCGACCTCGTGGACGAATCCGGCACCACGCTGGACGAGATGATCGACGCGCTGGCCGAACGCTACATGCAGATAGACTGTGCCTGCTTCACGCCCAACACCGAACGGCTGGACAACGTGACCGCGCTGGCAAAGGACCTGAACGCGGACGGCGTGATCCACTACAGCCTGCTCTTCTGCCAGCCCTATTCCCATGAATCCATGAAGGTGGACAAGGCCCTGCAAAACGAGGGCATCCCCATGCTCTCCATTGAGACGGACTACTCCATGGAAGACGTGGAACAGCTCAAGACGCGCATCGAGGCCTTTGTGGAGACACTGGCGTGATCGTCGGGCTGGACATCGGCTCGCGCTCCATGGAGTTGGTGGTGCTGGAAAACGGAAAAATCACGCACAGCGCGACCCTGCCCACCACCTTTGACCCGCTGGGCCAGTGCGCAAAACTGCTGGAAGGAATCACCCCTTTGGCGGTGGTGGGCACCGGCTATGGCCGGGAGCTGGTCAAAAAGGTCGTGGAACGACTGTATCCGGAATGCCCGGTTTCCACGGTCACGGAGATCAAGGCCCATGCGCTGGGCGCGGCCCACTGGTTCCCCGAAGCCGGAACCGTGCTGGACATCGGCGGTCAGGACACCAAGGCCATGGCCGTGAAGGACGGCCGCGTGCTCAAATTCGAGATGAACGACCGCTGCGCTGCCGGGACCGGCAAATTCCTCGAATACACGGCCGGGGTGTTCCAGATTCCGGTGGACGAATTCGGCGCCTATGCCCTGCAGGGCGACAACGCCCCGCACATCAGCGCCATGTGCACGGTCTTTGCGGAAACCGAGGCCACCTCGCTCATGGCGCAAGGGCACAAACCGGAAAACATCGCGCTGGGCCTGCACAAGTCCATCGTCAAGCGCACCCGCAACATGCTCGGCCGCGTGGGCCTGCGGCCTCCGGTAGTCTTTACGGGCGGCGTGGCCAAAAACCCCTGCGTGCTCTCGCTGCTGGCCGAGGAACTGGGGACGGAGGCGACCCTGCTGGTTCCCGACGAACCGGACATGACCGGCGCACTGGGGGCGGCCCTGAGCATCAACTGAAAAACGGCCCCGGAGAACCTGCTCCGGGGCCGCATAAAACAACAGGAAAACGATACGGCTACACGCCCATACGCCCGGTGATGTCCTTCATCTGGGCCTGAATGATCTTTTCCTCGTGAATATCCTTCTTGTCCTTGGCCTGACGCACCAGATCCATGAGAGTCTCGATCTCACAGGGCTTGAGCAGATAGTCGAACGCACCGTTCTTCATGCCGTCAATGGCGGTCTCGATGGTGCCGTGACCCGTGAGCATGATCACTTCCACCAGCGGATGTCCGGAACGGATGGCCCGCAACACGTCCAGCCCGTCCATTCCCGGCATCTTCACATCCAGCACAACCACGTCGATCTCCGGATCCTTTTCCAGCACGTCCAGCGCGGCCTTGCCGCTGTCCGCGGTAACAACCCCCATGTCCCGTGCGGACAGACGCTTTTCCATGATGGACAGGAAGTTCACTTCGTCGTCCACAAGCAATATTTTGGCAATGTTCATTCCAACCTCCCAGTAAACCAGGTTTCGACCCGCTTTCGGGTCAATGCCCAACGACCCGGATGCCGTTGCGGCCAGCCTCGCATTCGATGGCCGGGGGGACTTCCGCCGCAGGCCGCCCCTGAACGAACGCACAGTATTGCAAGCATCAACCTATCCGGAAATGCCGGGAAATCCCTGCCGAAGACACCATTTCGACAGCGCCGGGGCGCAACACTCCGCAAAAACAAGGCCGGTCCCGTCCAGAAAAGGCGCGGCCACACCCGAACGAGCACACCGAAGCGGTGCTGTTATTGTCCGGGCCATGGTCCATGCGCACTCCCCTGGCCGAAACCGGCCGGTTACGCGTGAATCCGCCGAGGCCTAATGCGTCAGCGGCTTGATGAGCATGGTGGGGCAAAGTCCCTTGTATTCGCCGCCCATATACGCCTGCACCGTGTTGTACGATACTTCCTGCGTTTTCTGGGCATGACCGGCGGTTTCAGGACTGCCGTCAAAGTATGCTCCGTTTTCCTCAAGTATATGCTCGATCCTGTGGGCAAAGCCGTTCACGAATGCCTCGGCATCGCCCGTAAAGCTCATCCTGCCCAGGGAAAGGGAATTGCGTTTGCTGAATTCCTCCAGGGCGATGGTGTTGTTCTTCAGGTCCTCCTGCGTGCGGATGTAGCCCCACACCAGCGAACCGTCCGGAATCTCGATGGCTTCCACCGCATCAATGATCGTGTGCGGCATGATCACACAGTTGCGGCCCACCTTGACGCGGGCATCCTCGGTTCCGTGCAAAAACGAGTTGAAGCCCGTGAAGGTCTTGCGGCCGAGGTCGCAGTTGATGACCTTGCCGCCGTGGGCCGTGACGTTCATGCCCTCGTAATTGGAATTGATGATGTAACAGTTTTCCTGCGCGTTGGAGCCGTCTCCAAGCCGTGAATTGTCGATAAAGGCGCGCTGGGCCACCAGCACGTTTTCGCCCACCGCGCAATCGCCCTTGAGCACGGAATAGTGGCTCACGAACGAGGTGTCCGGTATTTCCTGTGAAATCTCGGGCTGGGCCGCGTTGTACACGGGTTCAAAATCGGCCTTGTGGCTTTCGCAGAAATCCATGAACACGCCCTTGGGGCGCTTGTTGGCGTCCATGGAAATGAACTTGTCCAGCACGTTGCGGTCATGCTGGTAGTTGAGTTCGAACACACCCGGCTGCCGGATCCAGATCCGTCCCGGTTCGATACGCTCGCCCGAAAGGTCGCCCGCCTGCACGTAGGAAAAATCGCCGACGATGCAGTTGCGGCAGGTGCACAGGTCCACGGTGGCAAAGGGCGCGATGTAGCAGCCCTCCACGGATGTGCCGTGGATGTTTGCGTAATGCAGGGACAGAGTGTTCAGGATGCGGAAAATTTCCACGTTCTCGGCGTCGTGGGAATTGTTGTGTACCAACGTCTTGACCAAAAAGCTGTGTCGAATGGAAATGCGCTCGTCCTGGAACAGTTCAAGATCGGCTCCATTGACCTTGACCACGGTTCCCTTTTTCTTGAGTTCGTCGCCGCGGATGTCGCTTTTGTACACCACGGAAAGTTCCACTTCGCACTTGCCAAGGAAATAGGTCCCGGCAAGGCTGGAATGGGTGAACTGGAATGAGAGCGGATGCTCGGTGGTCAGCGCGTAGAAGGCGTAATAGATGGAATGGCTGTCGTGCGGGATCAGCCCATCCACGTATTCGCCCACCTTCATGTCGGGTTCACGAAGGTTTGCAGTGATGCGATTGACGATGTCCTTGATGAGATTGTTCAGTTGTTTCACAGTCCGGTCCGCCTTGGTTCAGGTTATGGCCCGGACCGGACATCAGTCCGGTCCGGGCTCACGAGATCAGGCCGGGCTACCCCCCTACAGGCAGGGTCACGGGCATTCCCATGATAGGCCAAATAACCAGGGCGGCAATGCCAACTACCACCATGAGCATGATGCTTGCGGGGATGCCGTAAGCAAAGAACTCACCGGTGCTGAACATGCCGGAATCATATGCGATTGCGTTGGGAGCCGCACCGACCAGCAGCAGGAAGGGCATACCGGCGGTTACCAGGGCAGCGTACAGAATCACGTCCGGTGCCACACCAAGGTACGGAGCAATGACCAACGCGACAGGCAATGAAATGGCAATTGCCGCCACGTTCATGATGAAGTTTGTCATAATCATGACAAAGAAGGCAATGCTCATGACGAAGATAAACCAATTTGCATCCTGGAACATGACCAGCCAGTTCACGGCCATCCACTTGGCCGCACCGGTCTGCCAGAGACAGAAACCGATACTCATGGCACCCGCAAACAGCAGGATGATGTTCCAGGGAATGTCTTCAAGGTCCTTGAGGTCCAGAATCTTGAACACGAAGAACAGGATGGACGAAACAAGGATGATGGCGGTCTTGTTGAGCATCTTGAGCTCGGGCACGAACGCGCGGGCGCTCATGACCCCGATGACGCCCAGCACGATGACTGCGGCCAGAATCTCCTGACGGGTGATGGGTCCCATCTTGGCGTTGAGCTCGCGGGCCTTTTCGCGCAGGCCGGGAATGGTGGCCTTTTCCGGCTTGAAGAAGACCATGAAGAAACCCCAGAGCAAAAAGACCATGAGCCAGCCGATGGGGAACATGTACCAGCTCAGTTCGAAGAAGCCGATGTCGCGGTGCACGACTTCCTTGAAAAAGCCCAAAGCAACCGCGCCGCGCGCCGCGCCCAGCAGGGTCACGATGGAACCCGCGCCCGCCACGTAAGCCATGCCGATGAACAGGCCCTTGCCGAACTTGGTGGGCTTCTTGCCCTCGCCGTACAGGCTGTAGATGGCCAGCAGCAGCGGGTAGATGGTGGCCGCCACCGCGGTATGCGCCATGATGTGGGTCAGCAGTGCGGTGACCACGAACACGCCCAGATAGATGCGACTCG
Source organism: Pseudodesulfovibrio senegalensis (assembly GCF_008830225.1). NCBI lineage: Bacteria > Pseudomonadati > Thermodesulfobacteriota > Desulfovibrionia > Desulfovibrionales > Desulfovibrionaceae > Pseudodesulfovibrio > Pseudodesulfovibrio senegalensis. The sequence goes on along the minus strand of NZ_WAIE01000001.1, from coordinate 150,633 downwards.
TCTTTTCACCCACCACTTCCAGCATCTTGTAGGCCAGACGCTTGGTCAGACCGGTCTTGGTGAACACCAGCCCGATCATGATGGACGCGAAAATGAACAGCACGGACGGGTCCATGAAATCCTTGAACGCCACCTTGGCGGGCCGGATGAAAAACATGGCCTGCATGACGCCGATGAGCAGACTGGTCACGCCGATGGGCACGACCTCGAACACCCACCACGTTCCGGCCAGCAGAAACACCGCAATGGCGCCCTTGCCCTCGCGGGAAAGCAGGAAATGTTCACCCATGGGGTCCACGGCGTCGGGCCACATGGGACTGTAGTAAACCACAGCGAACAGCGACACGCCGAGCAGCATGAACACAATCCGCTTCCAATCGAATTTTTCGGCCTGAGTCGAAGCCATTACTGCCTCCTCCATGACAACCCCCATTACCCGCAGGCCAAAACGCGCTTGCGGATTTCTTCAAAAATATCGCTGAACCGCAGAACCCCTACCACCACTTCACCACGCTTGACGAGCAAAGGCTGGCGAACGCCCATGATGTAATGATGGATGGCAAGCTCCAATGGATCGTCCTCGTCCACCAGCTCCTGCTTGTCGGGTCGGTGCATGACCTCTTCCACGGCCAGCTCAACGGCCTTGCCGCACAAATCCTGCAGCGACTCGCCCCACAGGCCCAGTTCCTTGAACACCCCGGCCACATACTCCCGGGACAGCACGTCGGACTCCTGGCCTCCGCTGGTGAGTTTCTTGTAGTTGGGTTCCAGTGAGCGGATGATATCCACCATGGTAATGGTCCCCGCCACTTCACCTGCCGAAGACATCACCAGAACGTCCCGGTGCGCATGCCCGCCGTTGCCTTTGGCACGGTGGTCCTCCTCAAGCGTCACGAACGCATCCAGCAACGTGGCACCTTCACTCACGGTAACGTATTCGGCCACCGGAATCATCAATTCCCTGACTTTCATAAACAACCTTCCTGCTGGTCTTTGAAGAAACTCCGGCTCAACGGCCGGACCTCCCGCCTCTTCGTTCCCGAATCAACCGCAACTTGTCCTCCAGTTCCTCCATGTCCACGGGCGCGGCCAATTCCGCGAATGCCCCCATCTTCATGGCCTCTATGGAAAGCGGGACATCGCCGGAATGATTGATGAGAATGACCTCCGCTCGCGGACAGGCCTTTCTGACGCGGCCGACATGAGCCACAAGAGAGCGGTCATGGCTGGAAACGCCCAGCAACACGGCATCCGCCTTGTCGCTGCACGCCATGCGGCCGGCCTGTTCTCCGTCGTCCGTGGCCGAAACCTGCACGCCCCGCCGGGAAAGCTGGGTGGCAAGATTGGCCCGGAAGGCTTCGTCTGCGTCTACAATCAAAACTTTCATGCTCGAGGTTGATCCTTGCTGTTTTACGACCGGCGCACATCAGGCCGGCCACAAAAAAACAAGGCAATCCGCATGCCAACCCTGCTTTCTTGCAGGAATTCAGCAGGTTGAGCAATTTTTCACAATCACCGACCAACAGAAACGCGCCGTTTGAAACATTTTGTTTCAGATAGCGCGCTCGCATTTGAGACATAAAGAGACAAAATGAAACTACCAACTATCCCCGCGCTGCAGGATCATGCCGGATTCCAGTTCCCCGGCCAGCAGCACGGACATGGCGTCCGCCGTGGATCCCACCACGTCATCAATGACTTCCGCGCCTTTCCATACCAGAAAATCGTAATACTCCCCTTCGATGCCGCCGCAGATGACCGTGTTCACCGTATGCACGATAACCAGACGGCACACGGCCTCGGGAGAAGGATGATCCAGAACCACCACCTTGTCTTCGCGGTCCACGATCTTGCCGTCCACCCACACAAGGGAAATGATGAGAACGTCGGTGGCCAGATCGAACCGGGGTGCGATCTCGTTATCCAGTATGGGAATCAGAATACGTTGCTGCATGCGTTACTCCATGCCGTAGCGCTTCATCCTGCGCCACAGGGTGCTGCGCCCCCATCCGAGGATTTCCGCGGCGCGGCCGCGGCGGCCATGGGCCTTGACCAGCGCATCCAGGATCATGCGCCGCTCCACGTCCTCCCACGTCTCGCTGGCCCGGGCAGCGGCCGGGGCTTCAGGAACAGTTGGCGGCGGAACAGGGGCGGGAGCAGGCGCGGGGAGGGCTTCCGCCTCCTGCGCGGGAACGGCCGAAACCTGATGCAGATAGGCCGGGAGATGGCGCAGATGTATGCGTTTGTCGTTGCAGAAGTTGACGGCATATTCGATGATATTGCGCAATTCGCGCACGTTGCCCGGGTAATGATACTCGCCGAGCAGGTCCGTGGCGTTCCTGGTGAAACCCACGATCTTCTTGTTGAAGCGGTTGCGGAAATCGCGCAGAAAATGATCCTGCAGCAAGGTGATGTCCACGCCGCGCTCCCGCAGGGGCGGCAGGTGGATGCGGATGACGTTGAGCCGGAACAGCAGATCCTGCCGGAACTGGTTCGCCCGGACCATGGCCTCGAGATTGCGATGCGTGGCCACGATCACCCGCACGTCCGCGTGAAAGCCCTTGGCGCTGCCCAGCGGATAGATTGTCTTGTCGTCCAGGAACGAAAGCAGCTTAACCTGCAGGTTGAGCGGCAGGTCCCCGATTTCCGTCAGGAACAGTGAACCGCCGTGGGCCAGCCGGAACCGACCCGGCTTGTTCTGGTCCGCGCCCGTGAACGCCCCCTTGGCATGGCCGAACAATTCGGACTCCATCAGGGTGTCGGGCAATGCGCCGCAGTTGACCTTGACGAACGGCCCATCCGCCCGGTCCGAAGCCCGGTGTATCTGTTCGGCCAGCGCATCCTTGCCGGTTCCGGTCTCCCCGGTGATCAGCACCGAGGAATCGGTCTGGGCCACGCTGGGCACCATGCGGAAGACCTTGTCCATCTGCGGGCTTTTGCCCACCAGCTTCCCAAAACTGTAGGACCCGGCCTCGGGGTCGTCGTAATCGTCCGGCCCGGAAACCGGGGTCACGGTTTCCACCACCCCCACCTGCTCCCCGGCCTCGTCGAACACCGGGGCCACGGTCAGGCGCACCGGAACCTTTTTGCGCTCACGGTTGATGATGTTGCCCTTGACCTGCTGAATGGGAAAATCGCTCCTGCCCGCAAAGACAGGGCAGTCGCGCGTGCAGAAGTCGCAACGCAGGGAATGCAGGCAGCGCAGGCCCGTGACCCTGGCCCGGTCCACGCCGGTCAGACTTTCATAGGCCCCGTTGACCAGCAGGATGGAGCCGTCACGCTCCAGCACGGCCACGCCGATGGGCAGTTCGTCCAGCAGGCCGGAAAGGGTTCCGGGCTGGGTAAAGAATTGTATGAGGCGTTCTCTGTCGACTTCGGGCATGTGTCCACGTACCACGGCACAGGCCGGGCAGCAACGATTCCGACACATCGGGCAACTTTTTGAAACATACTGAACCGCCCCCGCCCGCCTCGATCCTGAACAGGGTTTGCCTAATGCCTTCGAATCTGCCATGTAGGCCGGAATCATCGCCAATGCGTGGAGGTCGAGCCATGTTCCTCATGCGTCTGTACGAACGCATCAAACCCAAAAGCATCCAGTCCTATCTCATCCACATGGTGCTGGCACTGGTGGTCATCCAGAGCCTCATGAGCTGGCTCACGGTTTCCAGCCTGGCCACGGACGTGCTGCACCAGCAGATCGGCAAGCGCGCCCTGCAGACCGCCCAGAGCGTGGCGCTCATGCCGTCCATACGCATGGCGCTCATGGCCCGCGACCCGCTGGGCAGCATCCAGAAAAAGGCCGAACAGATCCGCAAGGCCACGGGGGCGTCCTACGTGGTGGTGGGCGACACGGACGGGGTCCGCTATTCCCACCCCAAGCCGGACCGCATCGGCAGGCATTTCGTGGGCGGCGACACCGGCCCGGCCCTGCACGAGGGCAAATCCTACGTGTCGCGCGCCGTGGGCACACTCGGCCCGTCCCTGCGCGGCATGGTGCCCATATTCCATGACGATGAGATCATCGGCTTCGTGGCCGTGGGCTACCTCATGGAAAGCGTGCGCAAGGCCATCCCCGCCCACCTGAACAAACCTCTCATATACATCGTTTCCATGCTGCTCATCGGCATTGTCAGCGCCATATTCATTGCCGGGCATCTCAAGAAGATCACCCTCGGACTGGAACCCGCCGAAATCACGGCCCTGTATCTGGAGCGCGGCGCCGTGCTGGAGGCCATCCGCGAAGGGGTCGTTTCCGTGGACCGCACAGGAGAAATCCGACTGGCCAACCGCGCGGCCATGCACTACACCGGGCTGGACGCCAAGCAACTGATGCCGGGCAACGACATCCGCGAACTCATGCCCGAAAACGGCCTGAACCACACGCTGGAAACCGGCGAATCCGAACACGACGTGGAATTGAGCATCAACGGCCGCGACCTGATCTTCAATACCGTGCCGCTCATCCATTCGGGCGAGGTGCAGGGCGCAGTAGCCAGTTTCCGGCGCAAGGACGAATTGGACAGGCTGGCCTTCGAGCTTTCCCGGGTGCAGGAGTACTCCGAACTGCTGCGGGTCCAGACCCACGAATATTCCAACAAGCTGCACACCATCGCCGGGCTGATCCAGATCGAGGCGCACCAGGAGGCGCTGGAGCTTGTGGTCAATGAATCCACGGGCTATGAGGAAATCATCCGTTTCCTGAACCGCGCCGTGCCCCACCCGGTCATTGCCGCCATCGTGCTGGGCAAATACAACCGGGCGCGCGAGCTCAAGGTGGAGCTGCACATGGACCGCCACGGGACCATGGTGGACGTGCCCGGCTGGATTCGGCAGGAGTACGTGGTGACCATCCTCGGCAACCTGCTGGACAACGCCTTTGACGCGGTCAGGAACCAGCCCCGGAACAACAGGAAAGTGGAACTTTCGTTCACGGACCTCGGCAACGATCTGGTCTTTGAGGTCTCGGACTCCGGCCCCGGGGTCTCGCCCGAGCAGAGCGAGGAAATATTCAGGCGCGGCGTTTCCTCCAAAGGCCGTGAACGGCGCGGACTGGGGCTGTTTCTGGCCCGGAAAAGGCTCAGGGAAATGGGCGGACAGGTCATGGTGCTGGAAAGCGAACTGGGCGGCGCGCTGTTTACCGTGACCATCCCGAAAACCAAACCGGAAAACGCATGAATACCATACGGGTTTTGATTGTCGAAGACGATGCCAAGATAGCGGACCTGCACCGGCGCTTCACCGAACGGGTGGAAGGATGCGAAGTGGTGGGCATCGCCACCGGGCTGGAAGACGCCCGCTACATGGTCGAGGCGCTGGAACCGGACCTTATCCTGCTGGACCTCTATTTTCCCGAAGGCTCGGGCATGGACCTGCTGCACACCATCCGCGCCAACAGGATGGAGACCGACGTGATCCTGATCACGGCCGCCCGGGAAATGGAGCCGCTCAAGCAGGCGCTGCGCGGTGGCGTGTTCGACTACATCATCAAGCCGGTCATCACCGAGCGCTTCAACGACTGTCTGACCAAATTCCGCGAATACCGCATGCGGCTCTCGAACAGCGAAACCATCGAACAGCGCGACGTGGACAGCATCCTGCGGCCCGCCACGGCCCCGGCCGGGAACGCCGTGCAGGACGACCTGCCCAAGGGCATCGACTCCCTGACCCTGCGCAAGGTCCGGCGGCTGTTTGAAGACTTGCCGCGCACCACGGGCCTGAGCGCCGAGGACGCGGCCGAGCGCATGGGGGCCAGCCGGTCCACGGCCCGCCGCTATCTCGAATATCTGGTTTCCGTGAATTTCGTGTACGCGGACGTGGTCTACGGCAGCGTGGGCAGACCGGAACGCAAATACTTCCGGGCCTAGCCCCCCACACACGTCACACAGAACGGCCCGTTCCCGAAAGGGGGCGGGCCGTTTTTCCTACGGGCCGCATCCGTCACGCCGACCGCGTGAACAAAATGAACAAAACGCCCGAAAAACACACTTTCCAGAATACGTTCCCAACAGTTTTTTTCATGACGGAATGTGTATGCCAGACAACGTAGGAGCACATTCATAACGGGGAACGTGGGGTTCCCCGCACCAACCATTCATGTAAACTGAGGAGCTATCATGAAACGTCTGGCAACCATTTTTTTTACCGTCATCCTGTCGGTCGTCATTGCGGTGCCGGCCTTTGCAGGAAAAGTCGTCATCAAGCTGGGTCATATTGCGGAACCCATTCACCCCTATGGACAGGGCGCGGACCACTTCGCCAAACTGGTGAAGGAAAAGTCCGGCGGCGAAATCGAAGTCAAGGTCTTTCCCACCTCCCAGCTCGGTGGGCAAAAGGACCTCATCGAGGGTCTGATCTTCGGGACCGTGGACATGGCGCTCGTGGGAACCGCGGTTCTCGGCCAGTTCCAGCCCCAGATTTCTCTGTTCGACCTGCCCTTCCTGTTTCAGGACAGGGAACACGCCTACAAGAGCCTGGATACCGTCGGCATGAAGATCGGCAAAGACCTTGAGCCCAAGGGCATCAAGCTGCTCGGCTACATGGAAAACGGCATCCGCCACCTGACCAACAACATCCGCCCGGTCAAGACCCCCGCGGACATGACCGACCTCAAGATCCGCGTCATGACCAACAAGATATACATCGAAATGATGAAAGCGCTCGGCGCTTCCCCCACTCCCATGGCCTTCGGCGAACTCTATTCCGCCATGCAGCAGGGCACCGTGGACGGACAGGAAAACCCCAGCGCGCACATCTGGACCAAGCGCTTCTTCGAAGTGCAGAAATACGCCTCCAAGACCGCGCACGCCTATGCGCCGGAACCGGTGGTCATCTCCATGATCACCTGGAGCAGGCTGACCCCGGCCCAACAGAAGATCATTCAGGACAGTGCCGACGAAGCCATTGCATGGCAGCGCCAGCTTTCCGAAAAGCAGGACAAGGAGTTCTGGGACAAGATCAAGGCCACCGGCAAGATCGAAGTCATCGAAGTTGACCGCACCGCCTTCATCGAGGCGACCCGTCCGGTCTACAAGCAGTTTGCCGATGTGGTCGGACAGGACAACATCGACGCTGTCGAAGCCCTCAAGAAATAACTCCTCCCGGCGTCCGGGCCTTTGTGTCCGGGCGCCGCTCCCCCAAGGATGCTACCATGGAAAAACTGTTCAAGGGCCTGCATGCGGTACTGTACTGGGTTTCGGTCTCGGCCATGACCCTGATGCTCGTACTCATCTTCCTGCAGGTCATATCGCGCTACTTTTTCGGCCATACCTTTGAATGGTCCGAGGAACTTTCGCGCTTTCTGTTCGTCTGGGTCGTCTTCCTCGGCTCCGCCCTGATCATGGGCGAATCCGGCCATCTTTCCGTGCAGCTGCTGGCCAGGAAACTGGAAGGCACGGCTGCCGGGCTGGCACTGGAAGTATTCGTCAACGTCTGCAGCTACGTGTTCATCCTGCTCCTGCTCGTGCAGGGGGCCAAGATGACCTCGGTCATGACCTTCCAGACCGCTCCGGGGCTGGGAATATCCATGAGCTCGGTCTACGCCATCATACCAGCCAGCGCCTGCCTGATGATGCTCTACCTGTTCAAGGACACGGTGCGCATCGCCAAGGCCATCAAGAACCGCAACCGGCCCGCCGCGGACATGGAAACCGCGGCAGCCGAAAAGCCCCAGGAGGGATGACATGGAAGCCGTACTGCTCTTTTCCTTTCTGGGCATGACCGCCGTGGGCGTGCCCGTGGCCTTTGCCCTGGCCCTGTCCGTATCCATCATCCTCTACTACTTTCTGGGCATGCCGCAGGTCATGATCACCCAGATCATGTACTCGGGCGTTGATTCGTTCTCGTTCATGGCCGTGCCCTTCTTCATGCTGGCCGGAACCTTCATGTCCGCCGGCGGCGTCACCAGCCGTCTGGTCAACTTCGCGCAGGCAATGGTCGGGTCGTTCACCGGCGGGCTGGCGCAGGTTGTTGCGGTTTCGGGCATGTTCTTCGCGGCCATTTCCGGCTCGTCCGCCGCAACCACGGCGGCCATCGGTTCCACCATGGTCAATGAAATGGAGAAAAAGGGATATCGCCGCGAGCTGGCCACCGGCATCGTCGCCGCGGGCGGCACCGTGGGCATCGTCATCCCGCCTTCCATCACGCTGGTGGTCTTCGGCGTCATCGCCGGAACCTCCATCGGCGATCTGTTCGTGGGCGGGCTGGTGCCGGGCATCCTCATGGGCCTGACCATGTGTGCCGTGAGCTGGGTCATCGCCAAGCGCGAAGGCATCCCGGCCGAAGGCAATTTCTCGTTCATGGCCCTGCTCAAGAGCTTCAAGGACTCGTTCTGGGCGCTCATGACTCCGGTGATCATCATCGGCGGCATCTACGGCGGCATCTTCACGCCCACCGAAGCTGCGGCCGTGGCCGCGGTCTACGGCATTTTCGTGGGCCTGTTCATCTACAAGGAACTCAAGCTCAGGGACTTCCCCAAGATCATCTTCAAGGCGGTCATCGGCACCACCCTGATCATGTTCATCGTGGGCGCGGCCAAGGTTTTCGGCTGGATGCTCACCAACCTGGAAATCCCGCACCACATCGGTGCGTACATCGTGTCCATGACCGACTCCCCGGTGGTCTTCCTGCTGATGATGAACGTTCTCCTGCTGTTCATCGGAACGCTCATCAACGCCTCGGCGGCCGTGGTCATCCTGACCCCCATCTTCCTGCCCGTGGCCGTCCAGCTGGGCATCGATCCCCTGTTCTTCGGCGTGCTCATGGTCATCAACCTGGCCATCGGGTGCATCACCCCGCCCGTGGGACTGGACCTGTTCGTTGCCAGCGCCATTACCAAGGTACCCCTCGAACGAGTGATGAGGGCATCCATGCCGTATCTGTTGTCATTGCTCGCTACATTGGCAGTCCTAACCCTCTGCCCTGCCGTCATAACCTTCCTCCCCAACCTGCTGCATTAACCTCTCTCCTTGCACACGATTGGGACGAAGCGCGCTCCGTGCACAGCGGGGCGCGTTTTTTCGTGCGCGTAGCGCCGCTCTCTCCGCCATCACCCCGCAACATCGTGCACGGCTCTGCTGCGCGATACCAATTTGCGCAACGCGCAGCCACGCCCCAACGCAACCGCCTGATGAAACGAGACAATATATCGCAACGCTCCTATTGGCACTGCCCGTGCACAGGCAAAAGAAAAAACGCAAGGAGAACAACCATGGCTCTGGAAATCACCGTGCACGGACATTCGTGCGATCTGGCCCTTCACCCGGTCTCCGAAAAGACGGCCAAGCGCATCACGGAAAAGGGATTCGACATATACTCCGACACGCCGCTGGAATGGTGGCGGCGCGGCAAGACCGCCACGTGGGGCATGAAGATCGACGCCAACTGCTACGTCAACACCACGCTCAACGGCGAACCCGTGGAGTTCGACATGGCCGCCATCACGCGCGACCCGCTCAAGCTCAGGCGGCGCATGTATCTGGACAGCAAGGCCCGGTACATCTGCGTGCTCGGATTCGACAACGAGCTGTGCCGCTTCAGCTGGCACTGGGACGACGTGGACACGTTCGACCCCGACCATCTGCAATTCATGACCCACCAGTGGGACCGTATCATGAACGAATCCGACTATTACATCCTCGACGAGGTGCTCTACGAAGACAAGTTCGCGGACCGGCACGACCTGTGCGAAGCATCGGGGTTCACGCTACTGCCGCCGCGCATCATCGACCTGAACGACGTGCGCAAGGAGTGGGGCCTGCCCGTGCGCTGACGCATGCCCCGCAGGGTATGCCGCTGCAAATCCCCGTGTTTGTGCACGATCCCTGCACATGCTTGACACCCCTCCCCCTTTGGGGAATTGGGCGCTCATGGAGGATTTGCAATGACGCAATGCATAGACACACGTTTGTTCAGGATCACCGCCATTCTGCTGCTGGCGGTCATGACCATTGCCGGTTTCGCGCCCCGGGCCGAGGCCGGTTTCATCCCCAGCGCGGACGCCTACGCCCAGGAGCGGGGCCAGAACATGGAAACCGTGCAGCAGGTGCTGGAAAACAGGATGGTCACCAAGCGGCTCTCCGAACTGGGCTACTCGCAGGAAGAGATCAAAACCCGCATGAGCGCGCTCTCGGACGAGGAGCTGCACCGGGTGGCCTCCAGCATCAAGGATATCGACGTCGCCGGTGACGGCGTGGGACTGGTCATCGGCCTGCTGGTGATCGTGGCGCTTGTGGCGCTCATATTCCACTTCACGGACACGCGGGTGACCATATCCTGATGACTGCCTCGAAAAAAAACCGGGCCGCGCGTGCGGTCCGGCAACCATTCATGCCCCCCCCGTCATGCTGCCCCGCCCTGCCCGGAAGGCTGTTCGCCATGGGGCTTGCAACGGTTCTTGTCCTGTGCGTGCTCTGCGGCTGCGCCGCCAGAACAAACCTGCCGCCCCTGCCCAAGAACATGGGCAGCGCCATGATTCGGGACGTGCCCTTTCTGGTGCAGGAGCAATACCAATGCGGCCCGGCTGCGCTGGCCATGGTGCTGAACCATGCCGGGGACCGCGTCACGCCGGAAGCGATCGCCCGCGACGTGTTCCGCAAGGACATCCGCGGGGCCGTGAACCTGGACATGATCCTGTACCCGCGCCACCGCGGATTCAATTCCATGTTCGGCAAGGGTTCGCCGCAGGCGGTCATCAACGCCGTGAATCAGGGCCACCCCATGGTGGTCATGGTGGATCAGGGTCTGCCCATGGTGCGCAAGCTGCATTACATGGTGGTCATCGGCTACACGCCCACGGAAGTGATCGTGCACTCCGGCCACGAGCGCGCCAAACGCATTGCGTGGAAGGAATTTCTCGGCCAGTGGCAGGAAACCGGCTACTGGATGCTGACCGTGACGCCCAAGGAACGATAATGAAAGGAAAAAGCACTCAATACAGGCTGCGCGCGGCCCTGCCCTGCCTCGCCCTGATCGTGCTCATGGGGCTTGGCGGCTGCGCCATGCCCAAAATAACCCTGCACGATGACGCTCTCTCGCCCGAAGAGCACCTGCAATTGGGCGTGAGCTATGAACAAAAGGGCGAGCTGCAACTGGCACAGGAGCAATACGAACAGGCCAAGGACCTGCCCGAGGCGTGGCTGTATCTGGGCAACGTGGCCTTTGCCATGGAAAAATGGCTCCGCGCGGAAAAACGCTATGAAAAAGCCATCAAGCACATGCCCGACGACCCGAGGCCACGCAACAACCTCGCCTGGCTCTATTACACGCGCAAACGCAGGCTGGACAGGGCCGAACAGCTGGCTCAGGAAGCCGTGGGACTTGCTCCGAAAGGCAAGGACGCACCCTACCGCGACACGCTCACGTCCATACGAAACGCACGAAAAATCCAGGCCATGAAATGATTTCCTTGGGAGAAGCTGAGCGCTGCCCTGCACCCGCAAGGGACACGTCCCTTGACCCTTTTCTACCGTTGCATCCTGCGGATGCAACGGCGGGTGAGTAATTCAGCAAAGACAGTTTTTCGTTTCCCCACAACAACCCAGCGGCCCGGTTTGCAAGACAAACCGGGCCGCTCGCCAAAAAATTTTGCGGGATGGGATTTGGGGAGGGGGGCTTTTTCAAAAGGGTTCTCCCCAAAAAAAGCAACGTTACCTAAATCCCCTTTTGGCCCATGTAGTCGATGAGGTCGGCCACGCGGCAGGAATAGCCCCACTCGTTGTCGTACCATGCATAGACCTTGGCGAGATTGCCGCTCTGCACCACGGTGAAGTCGGCCTCCACGATGCCGGAATGGGGATTGCCCACGAAATCCGTGGACACGAGCGCCTGCTCGGAATAACCGAGAATGCCCGCAAGCTCGTTTTGCGAGGCGGCCTTGAGCCGCGCCTTGAGCTCCTCGGTGGTAGTATCCTTTTCCAGCACGGCCACGAAATCCACAAGGGAGACCGTGGGCGTGGGCACGCGCACGGAATAGCCCTCGAACCGCCCCTGCATCTCCGGGATGACCAGTGCCACGGCCTTGGCCGCGCCTGTGGAGGTTGGGATCATGTTGCAGGCCGCGGCGCGCGCACGGCGCAGGTCCTTGTGCGGCATGTCCAGAATGCGCTGGTCGTTGGTGTAGGCGTGCACCGTGGTCATGACGCCCTTGCTGATGCCGAAGGCCTCGTGCATGACCTTGACCACCGGGGCAAGACAATTGGTGGTGCAGGAGGCATTGGAAATGACATGGTGTTTGGCCGGGTCATAGTCCGTGTGGTTCACGCCCATGACAAGGGTGATGTCCTCTTCCTTGGCGGGCGCGGAAATGACCACCTTGCGCGCCCCGGCCTCGATGTGCTGGGCCGCGGTGGGTCCGGTGCGGAAAATGCCCGTGGATTCCACGACCACGTCCACCTTGAGTCTGCCCCACGGGATCATGCGCGGATCGCGCTCGGCAAAACTTGTGACTTTGAAGTCATCGCCAACCCGGATGGTATCGCCGTCCACGGCGATGTCCACGGGCAGGCTGCCGTAGTTGGTGTCGTGGGCCAGAAGATGCGCGTTGGTCTCTATGTCGAAAAGGTCGTTCACGGCCACCACTTCCATGGTGTCGCGATGGTATTCCCATATGGTCTTGAGCACCTGACGGCCGATGCGGCCGAATCCGTTGATGCCTACTCTGATCTTGCTCATGCTATCCTCCCGGCGGACCATGCGGCCGCGCCCGATTGTCGTGACGTTCGCATCAATCCTCGAAAACGCGGTAGTTGAACTCGTTGGCCAGCTCGCTGGCCCGCTTCAACGCCTTGTACATGCGTGCGTTTTCCAGAGCCAACCCCGAAAGGTCGGCAATGCAGGAAAGAAAATCCAGCTCTTCGGAATCGAACTCGCGCGCCGCGTCCGAATACACGCGCAACACGCCCACCACCCGCTCGCCGCCCACGGTCAGGGGCACGACGACAAGGGAAACAAGCCCCTCGGCCTCGGCCTCGGCCGGGTACTGGAAACGGTCGTCCGTGCGCACGTCGGCAATGGTCACGATTTTGCCCTCAAGCACCTCCTGATCAAGGCGGCTCTTTTCCACCTGCACCGGGCCTTTCTCGGCGTAGCGGTCGCTCAGGCCGTGATACGCACCGGGCAGCAGCATTTCGCCGCGCGCATCCAGCAAGCGGATGAAGCAGCCCTTGGCATTCATGGCGCGGGTGACCTGCTCGGCAATGGCGGCCAGCACCTTGGAAGGCTCAAGGCTGGAGTTGATGGTTCTGGCGATATCGTAGATGGATTTGTACAGTCGTTGCGGACTCATGGGAACCTGCCTTGTTCAGGGTTCACGACAGGCGGGAGCGGACGATCCGGCCCCGCCGCAATCGCGTGAATTGGCGTTCTTATATATCAAATCCCTTATAACGTCCGGCATGAGGACGCAAGCAGCCGCCGCACGGAATCACGATCCGTGCGGCGGCTGCTGAAACGGCAAAACGGTCGGGAATGGCTGCGGTCAGTACATGATGTTCGGCAGAACCATGACGATTTCCGGAAACACGAACAACAGCGCGATTCCGAACACGATGGCGGCCAGAAACGGCATCACGCCACGGAAAATGGCCTCCAGCGAAACCGAAGGCGCAATCTTGCGCGACATGCCGTAGACCACATAGACGTTGATACCCACAGGCGGAGTGATGACCCCGATCTGCGTGACCAGCACGATGATGATGCCGAACCAGATCGGATCGTACCCGAGGTTGGTGACCACCGGAAAAAAGACCGGGATGGTCAGCATGATCAGGGCCAGCGCGTCCATGAAACAGCCGCCGATGAAGAAGATGCCGACAATCATGGCCATGATGGCAAAGGGCGGCAGGTCAAAGGCGGAGACCCAGGTGGCCACGTTGAACGGGATGCGGGTCACGGCCAGGAACTTGCCGAACACGCCCGCGCCCGCCACAAGGAACAGCACCATGCAGGAGGTGCGCAGGGTCTCGTACAGTGAATTGACGAACGCCCGCCACGTGAGCTGGCGCTTGACCAGCGAAATGGCCAGCACCCCCAGCACGCCGATGCTGGCGGCCTCGTTGGGCGTGAACCAGCCGAAGAACATGCCGCCGATGACCAGCAGGAAGATGAGCAGGGTGTCCGCAAGACCCATCAGGGACTTGAAACGCGCGGCCAGAGGCGTGCGCTCCCCAGCCGGGCCGAGCTTCGGGTTCAGGGCGCACTGCATGGCGATGGCGCCCACGAAAAGCAGGGTCATGAGCAGTGCGGGCAGGATTCCGGCCACGAACAATGCGCCGATGGACTGCTCGGTGAGCACGCCGTAGATGATCAGCACCACGCTGGGCGGCATGATCATGCCCATGCTGCCGCCCGAGGCGATGGCTCCGGTGGCCAGCGAATCCGCGTAACCGTAGCGCTTCATCTCGGGCAGGCCCACGGTGGTCATGGTGGCGGCCGTTGCCGGGCTGGACCCGCACACCGCGCCGAACGCGGTGCAGGCCGTGACCGTGGCCATGGCCAACCCGCCGCGCACATGGCCGAAGAAACAATAGGCCGCATCGTACAGCCTGCGGCTGATGCCGCTGTTGAAGGCCAGCTGCCCCATGAGGATGAACAGGGGGATGGTGGCGAGGCTGTAGGAGGAAAACGCGTCGTAGATACTGCGCGAAAGCAGGTTCATGCCGCCTTTCAGGGAGATGAGGCAGGAAAAACCCACGAAGCCCACAAGGGTCATGACGTAAGCGACGGGCATGCGGGTCATGAACAAAAGCAGCATCACACCCACGCCCACAAGGCCCATGGTGGTCGGGTCCATCAGGTTCATGAGCGGCCTCCGCGCGTCAGGGGTTTGGCGGCCCCGGCCAGCAGGCAGAGCGCAAAGACCAGAAAGCAGAATCCCAGCGCATAGACCACCATGTAGGTGGGCAGCTCAAGGTTCATGGATACCTCACCCGAACGGCGCAGGCTGTTGCCGTACAGCACCATGCGCCACGCCACCAGCAGGAAAAGTCCGCCCGCCAACGAATTGGTCAGCACGTCGAACACGGCGCGCATCCGGCTGCCCATGCGGGCATACAGGATTTCCACACCGATGTGGCTGCCCTGCGAATGGGTATAGGGCAAGGCCAGCCCGGCCACGAACACGGCCAGAATGGTCACGATTTCCTCGGTGCCGAACAGGGGTGTATTGAGCAGGGCGCGCCCGGCCACATCCACGCCCGTGACGAGCGCCATGGCCATCAGACAGGCGGCCGCAACCACCTTCATGACCGACTCCAAGCGCCCGAGCAGTCCCGGATTCTGATTTTCCATGCGTCTGTCCCGTAAAAAAACGCGCGGCCCGCAAAGACCGCGCGCGTATTCGAATTCAGATTCCTAGTGGTCCGCCTCGAGCGACTTCTGGGTAAATTCCAGCACTTCCCTGCCGGGCAGGCCCTTGGCGTCCGCGTCGTTCACGTATTCATCGAGCATGGGTGCGGCCGCAGCCTTCCACCTTTCGCCTTCGGCCGCGCTCAGGGGGATGATCTCCCCGCCCTTGGCCTTGAAGTACTCGCGGCCCACCACGTCGCTCTCGTCCCAGGCCTTGCCGTGCAGCACGGACCACTGGGCGTTGATTTCGGTGATGGCGGCGCGGGCCTTGTCGGAAAGCGCGTTCCAGCGGTCCTTGTTCATGACCACGAAAAAGGTGGTGGTATACCCCACCGGGAAAGACTCGGTCATGTAGTCCACGACCTCGGCCATTTTCCAGCCCTTGTTGGTTTCCACGGGATACATGCCGCCGTCCACCACGCCCTTCTGGATGGCCTGGTAGGAATCGGACATGGACATGGCCACCGGGGTGGCGCCCAGCGCCTGCACCAGCTTGCCGGAGTTGCCCGTTGCGCGCAGCTTCAGTCCCTTGATGTCCTCAAGGGTCTTGACCGGCTTCTTGGCCGTGTGCAAAAGGCCCGGGCCGTGGGCATGGAAATACATGACCTGCACGTCGTCCAGCTCGGCCGGACGGAACTTTGCGTACACGTCGTTGGCCACCCGGGTGGCCTGCACGCCCGAGGTGTAGCCCAGGGGCAGGTCCACGGCGGCCATGACAGGAAAACGCCCGCGAGAATAGGCCAGCGCGGAAAGTCCGATGTCGGACATGCCCTCGACAACGCCGTCATAACACTGCTTGGCCTTGGTCAGGGTGCTGCCCGGATAGTAGTCGATGACCACTTCGCCGTCCGTGCGCTTTTCCACTTCGCGGCACCATTGTTCGGCCAGCTGGGACTGCACGTGGGTGGGCGGGAAAAAGTTGGAATAGGTCAGCCGCGTCTGGGCCTCGGCCGGACCGCTCACACACAACATGCTCACACACAGGGCCGCAACGGCCGTGCTCAACAGAAATACCCGTTTCATCCTCTCCTCCCGTGATTAAATATATGGCGAACAGCGATCTACTGTTTCGTTCCCTTGGCAACGGCAAGGGCCACGGCGGCCTCGCGCACGTCCTCCAGCTCCAGCACCCCGGCCTCCAGCGCGTTGTGGACCATGAAGCCCTCGAACAGGGCCGTGTTCAGGGCCCCGATCTTTTCCGCAGGATAATCCGTGGTCACGAAGGGCCGCACCAGCTCCGCAAAAATGTCCTCGGAAAGACGGTACTGGCTGCGCCGCAGTTCGGCGCACAGCTCTTCATCGCGCATGGAATGCACGGTGAACTCCAGAAAAACGCGCGCCCACTCGGAATCCGAGACCATGGTCTCCAGAAAATCCCAGATGATGCGCATGGCCTCTTCCAGATTACCGGCATCGGCAATACGGCGGTCGCGGGCGTCGCGGTACTGGCGCATCTTGTGCTCCACGATCTGCAGAAACAGCTGGCCCTTGCTTTCCCAGTGGCGGTAGAAGCTGCCCTTGGCATACCCGGCCCGGCTTGTGATCTCGGCCACGGACGTGGCCGTGAAGCCCTTGGACGCGAACAGGCTGGTGGCCGCTTCCATCAACTCTTTCATGGTCTGGCGCGATTTTTCCTGCTGCCTGCTCATGCTGCCTGTTCCTGTCTGGTTCACGTGTCCCGCACCTGTTGCGTGACCACCGGTCATAATGTGACCGACGGTCATTTTTCTAAGCAGCTAATATGGAAATGACCGCCGTGTCAACAAATCAATCTTTGCTCACGGCATGGTCAAAGGCCCAAAAAAAAGCAAGGCTGGGCCAGCCAATATTTTTTCCGGCGTTGCGGAGGATAGGTCGGGCTATTCCGGAATGATGATGAAGGGGGCGTTCGCACGCTCCAGATCGAGGACACATGCCTCACGGGCAGCGGCAAGGGATTCCGGCAACAGGAAACAACTGTTCCACAGGGCCATCTGCTTGCTGTGCGGATCAACTTCGCTTTCGGGAATCCGGCTCATGTCGTCGGCATGACCGATGAACAGCGGGTTCACCTGCCATCCGGCCATATGGCCGCGCGGATGGGTATAGGCCAGCATGACCACGCCCGGGGCCTGCGGCAGGCCGCTTTTCTTGGTGCGAATGGAGAACCGGTAGTGTGCGCCGGATGCCCCGCTGAAAATCCATTCTTCCTGTCTGAACATGATGGCCGATCTCCCGCTCGGTTTGTTCTGGTGGCAGGTAGTCATACGAACCATGGGCCATAGTTGCAAGCATGCCGGTCCTGTTCGGTGTCGCACGGGTCATTTTTCCATAAAAAAAGGCCCCCGTCGCCGTAAGCGCGGGAGCCATTTGCCATCCGGCACGATATTCCTGCTAGCTGCAGCAGCCGCCGCAGCCCGAGTTGCAATCGCAACCGCCGCCCGGAAGCGGATTCTGGCTGGCGACCTGAAAGCCGTGCTCGTTGGCGTGAATGTTCACGTCACCGACGACTTCCAGCAGCTTTTCTTCGGCAATGAATGTGAATCCCTGTATTTCGGTGCTGGCGTCGCCCGCCTTGACCTCGTCCAGCGCAAGTCCGAGCATGGGGCCGGAACAACCGCCCGAGGCCGCATACACGCGAATGGGCGCACGGTCCTGTCCTTCAAAATGCTCTTCGAGCTTGGCAATGGCTTCATTGGTTACTTCGATCATGAAATCCTCCTATGATCGTTAAAGGTCTGGTCTCCTACAGGTAGGCATGAAAAAGCGAGGCGTCAAACCAAAATTGAGAACTCTCATGCACGGTGCAGGCAACACTCCGAAAAAACAGTATAAAAAAAGGGCGCCCCTTGCGGGACGCCCTGAAACGACAGTGGCAACTCCTGCTAGCAGGAGCACGACCCCGTGGAACACGAGGAGCAGGATCCGCCCCCCATGGGATTCTGTGCGTCCACCGAGAATCCGTAGTAGGTCATGTCTATTTTGATTTCACCGGTCTGCTGTGCCAGCTCCTTGTCCAAAAGGAACTTGAATCCACCGGTTTCGTATACGCCGTCAGTGTCCTTAGGCTCATCCAGAGCCAATGTCAGTCGGGGGCCAGCTCAACCGCCGGATGCGAGATACACCCGGATGGCAGAGGTTTCCCGATCCGAGAAGTAGCTTTCCAGCTGCTTCTGTGCGGCTTCGGTCAAATTGATCATCTGTCAGTCCTCCTTGAAATTCATGGTTGGGACTAGAGAGGTAAGACCTGTGTTCTTCTTTGTCAAATAGAAATCATTCCTGATAAGACGTTTTGTTGACCACGGCGGGGACCATGGCTTATTCATGGAGTTTCACAAGCCGAAAATTCCTGACAAACCACTGGTTGCGTCAACAAACACAGGCCGTTCACATTATTGCGACAGCCTGCCGAAGGAAGGTGGATACATGCGTGAATGCGGGACCATTTTGAACAGCCGCGAACTGGGCAGGACCATCGAACGACTGGCCATGGAAGTCATCGAACGCCGGGGCGAGGACGAACGGCTGGCCATCGTCGGCATCCAGCGCCGCGGCGCGGATCTGGCCGACCGCCTCAAACGGACCATTGACCGCGAACTGGACCGCACGGTTCCACTGGGCAAGCTGGACATCAACCTGTACCGGGACGACTGGACCAATCCGGACGTGCAGCCCACCATAAACTGTACGGAAATCCCCTTTGAAATCGAGGGCGCAAGCATTGTGCTCGTGGACGACGTGCTCTATTCCGGCCGCACGGTGCGCGCCGCGCTGGAAGCCATCCTCGACTACGGACGGCCCAAGCGCGTGGAGCTGCTGGCGCTCATTGACCGCGGACTGCGCGAACTGCCCATTCAGGCCGACTACGTGGGCAAAAACGTCAAGACCTCCAAGGGCGAACACGTCAACGTCATGGTGCTGGAGCGCGATGCCGAGGACAAGGTCTGCGTGGTTACCGATCAAGACGAGGCATAGATGGCGTTCACCAAGGTCAAACAGGACGACCCCAAGGCTCCCTGCATTTCGCTGGTGGGCATGGCCGGGGCCGGAAAATCGACACTTGCCCCGCTGCTGGCCGAGGCACTGGGATGGGCTCATCTGGACACGGACCGGCACATCGAATCCTATTACGCGCTGCCCCTGCAGGGGGTCTACGACACCTATGGACGCGACCAGTTCCTGAAAATCGAGGAACACCTTGTCAGCGAGCTCATGCTGCACCGCACCATCGTCTCCACGGGCGGCAGCGTGATCTACGGCACAAAGGCCGTGGCCGCGCTCAAGCGGCTCGGTCCCATGGTTCACCTTGCCGTGGGCGAAGAAGAATTCCTGCGCCGCGTGGGAGCCGGGCACAACCGCGGGCTGGCCATTGCCCCGGGCATGAGCATGAGCGACCTTTACAGGGAGCGCCAGCCCCTGTACCGTGCCGCAGCCGATATCACGGTGCGTACCGACGACCGCACGCCCGAAGAATGCGTGCAGGCCATTTTGAACAAGGTGAACTTCGCATGAAGAAAAAGACTCCCAAGGCGGCCTTTCGCAAGCTGGCCGCCATCTATACCCGCATGGCCGACGGCTACGCGGACGCGGCACAGGCCATCGGCCTGAGCTGTGAAGGGTGCACGGACAACTGTTGCTACAGCTTTTTCCAGCACCACACATACATCGAATGGGCCTACCTGTGGGAAGGGCTGAAACAACTGCCCGACGCGCAACGCACGCTGTTCGAGGACCGCTCCCGTGAATACGTGGAGCAGGCCCGGCAGGACCTGCAACGCGGGGAGCGCCCGCACATCATGTGTCCGCTGAACCTCGGCGACGAGGGACAGGGCCGTTGCGGCCTGTATGAACACAGGCTCATGATCTGCCGCATGCACGGTGTTCCCAACGTCATGACCCGGCCGGACGGACGCAGTGTGGACTTTCCGGGCTGCTGGAAATGCCAGGAACTGACCGGCGACATGCGCGAACAGGACAGGCAGCCGCCCGTGGTGGACCGCACCCCGCTCTATTCCGACCTCGCCCGGCTGGAAATGGAATTCGTGGGGCCCAAGCTGCGCAGTCTGCCCAAGGTGGACCATACCATCGCCGAAATGATCGTGCTCGGGCCTCCGGCCCTGCGGTAGAGCAAAGCGTATACCCGCGCCTTTTGCGCCCGGCACGACACAGCGCAAGGAGTCTGTTTCATGACCATGCCGTTTTCAGGACGTTCCCCGGTGGACGAATACGGCATGGATGTTTTCCTTCACCTTGGGCCGGGAGCCGTATTTCAGGTGGCGGACAAATTCGTGAACGGCACGCGCATGAGCAACGAGACACTTGCGCTGGCCCTGATGCGCACGGGCCAACCGGCGCGCAAGGCTGTGCTCAGCGGCCTGAACAGCGTGCGCCGTCAGGAGGTGCGCGACCTGTTGCGCACCTATGAGACCTCGGACATCGAAGACCTGCACACGCTTGAACCGGCCATGGAAAAGGCCGTGGACACGGTTCTGCAATCCACAAGCCGGTGCCTTTCCCGGGGCATGATCCATCTGGCCTCGGACATGCCTGAACCCTCCGGGGCGTCCGAAAATCCGCTGCTGTCCAGACCCCTGCCCCACGCGCACATAGCCGAATTTTCACCCGAGGGGATTCTCGGGTTCTGGGTATTGCTGGCCTACCGCTACGACAGGCTTTTCAACACGGCCGTGGACGAGGCGCTGGACTCGGTGCGCGACGGATTCACCGCAGGCGTGCTGGCCCTTGCCGCGGACGACAGCGACGATGACCGCTTCATGGCCGAATCCGGACTCCTGCAAACCGAGTTCACGGCGCACTACTCGGACATGCTGGAACTGGCCCGGCGCGGGGTCATGGGCATCT
This sequence comes from Pseudodesulfovibrio senegalensis, assembly GCF_008830225.1. Lineage (NCBI taxonomy): Bacteria > Pseudomonadati > Thermodesulfobacteriota > Desulfovibrionia > Desulfovibrionales > Desulfovibrionaceae > Pseudodesulfovibrio > Pseudodesulfovibrio senegalensis. Next base: position 129,450 of record NZ_WAIE01000001.1, on the reverse strand, counting down.
GCCGCGACCTTTCCGCCGACGAACTGCTGGACCGGCTCTGCGACGTGACACCCCTGCTCTTTCTGGAACGTGACCGGCTGCCGGGTCTGGCCGAAAGCCGCACAAACATCCTGGGCAGCCTGTTCACGCAGGAGGTGAATCTGGCCGCGGACCTGTTGGCGTTGGCACAGACCGCCCGTGTGCACGGGCATGCCGTGTTGGCCGAACCGGAATGGGCTGTTGACGACGCCTATCTCGGAGCCGGGCTGGAACTGCTGGGAAAAATGGAAGACGCGCACCTTGTGCAGGAAGTCATGAGCCGCCGCAAGGACACGCTGGAACGGGAAATGCGCATCAAGACGGACATGACCCTCCGGGCCGCCCTGAGCCTGCGCCAGATGCGCGGGCCTCGCGAGCTGAACGAAATTCTGGGCGCCTATCTGCCGCGCCCCATGGATTATCAGGGGTTGCTCGACGCACTGACCACGGGGTTGTAGAAATCAGCAGGAAGCGAGATACTCAATAAAGTCCGTGACCCCGGCAAGCCGCGCTTCCACGTATCGGGCTGCGTACTGGACAAACGTTTTCCGGCAGCCATAGACGTTGTATTCCGTGGACGCGTCCACAAAGGACAGCTTGTGAAAGGCTGCCACCTGCGGGTGAATGGGCTGCTCGAATTCCGGAAACGGGTCAGACATGCCGGACATGTCCGGCGGTTCGAATCCCAGTTGCTTCAGAATTTCCGTGGCCGCATGGTTGAGCAATTTCGAGCCGGGATGGTTCACGGTATTGAACAGCCGTTCCGAACGGAAATCCCGCTCGATGACGTCCACATATTTCACCGGGGTATGCGCTTCCCGCTCCCGCTCCCTGTCCAGGGTCTCGCGCAGCAGTCTGCCGAGATCAAAACGCGATGACAGGGAACCCCGCAGGAAAAGGGTCAGCACCTCTTCCGCGGACAGTCCGGCATCAATGAGCGCATCCAGATGGGAATCCCGGTAATTGAAACCCGGCTCGCCCGACCACAGGGGCCAGTAGCCCGTAAAAAACATGTTGGGAATGCACAGGGTGCGCGCCGAGTCCGGCACGCGCTCCAGCAAGCGGTCCGAAGCCAGCCCCTCCCATTTGGAACCAAGGTGCTGATACAAAAACAGGCCGCACTGTTCCAGCGTGCCTTCGGGAATGGGCTGGCGCACGTAATTGACGAACACTTCGCACTGGTAACGGGCCGCGAATTCCGGGCAGGCCAGCAGGCGTTCCAACAGCGGTTCGCCCTGGCAATTGGCATGAATGACAGCATGTTCCATGCGCGGGAGATAACACACAACCAAACAGACCGGCAACGTGCACACTTGCCGAGGACAAAAGCAATGCAACGAATCCAATCCATAATCAACGACATATGTCCCGTGGACAGCACGCTTGCCGCCACCGGACAGGCACACCTGGACAACCTGACCAAGCCGCAGGGCAGCCTGGGCAGACTGGAGGAACTGGCCCTGCAACTGTTCCTGATCAACAACGGCAATCCGCCCGCGCCCGACCCGTGCCGCATCTATACGGTGGCAGGCGACCACGGCGTGGTGGCCCAGGGCGTAAGCGCGGCCCCGCAGGCCGTGACCCGGCAGATGGTCCTCAATTTTCTGAACGGCGGCGCGGGCATCAATGCGCTGGCAGCCACGGCAAACGCCGAACTGCGCGTGGTGGACGCCGGGGTCTGCGGCGATGATTTCCCGGCTCATCCGGCACTGATACGCAACAAGATCGCCCCGGGCACGGCCGACCTTTCGCACGGTCCGGCCATGAGCCGCGAGCAATGCCTCGACGCTCTGCTTCTGGGCGCCAAGCTCGCGGACTCGGCCCTTGCGGACGGCGTGCGCACGCTGGGAACCGGTGAAATGGGCATCGGCAACACCACACCATCCACAGCCCTGTATTGCGCTTATCTGAACCTCGACCCCGAGGACGTCTCCGGGCCCGGAGCCGGGGCGCCGCCCGAGATGGTCCGCCGCAAGGCGCAGGTGGTGCGGGACGGTTTGCACGCCAACCGCGACGCCGTGGAATCCGGCGATCCCCTGCGCATCCTTGCCGCACTGGGCGGGTTGGAAATCGCCACCCTGACCGGCATGATCCTCAAAGGTGCGCACAACCGCCAGGCCATCTGCGTGGACGGTTTCATCTCCACGGCCGCGTTCGTGGCTGCATGGCGCATGAACCCGGCTGTAGCCGACTATTGCGTGCTCTCCCACGCCTCGGCCGAACCCGGCCATGCCAGAGCCATGCAGGCCATGGGCCTCACGCCGCTGCTGCATCTGGACATGCGGCTCGGCGAGGGAACCGGCGCGGCCTGCGCCATGTTCCTGCTGCGCGCCGCCGCCGCCATATACAACAACATGGCCACCTTTGATCAGGCTGGCGTAAGCGTATAAGAAAAAGCGGGAAGATGCCGCCGGCGGCCAAAGAACCTTTTGAAAAAGGTTCTTTGGAATCTCCAAAACTTTTTGGCGAGCGGCCCGGTTTGCATGGCAAACCGGGCCGCTGGTGCATTGTGAAGAAAGGAAGAAAAACTTTCCTGAAGTACAAACCCGCCGCTGCATCCGCAGGATGCAACGGCAGAAAAGGGTCAAGGGACGTGTCCCTTGCGGGTGCAGGGCAGCGCCCTGCTCCGTCCGAAGGGCATAAGGGCCGACGCGTATTCCTCCATACGCGAGGGACTGCGTTTTTCGCAGCAACGAAGCTATCGGCCCTTTATCCGTTCTCGTATTTGCGGACGACCATATCGCAGTTGACGGAAACAACCCCTGCCTCGGCCACATGCGCGAAATCCGGATGCAGCCGCTCACGTTCCTCGTCGCTGAAATGATACTGGCCAAGGGTGCGGAAAAACTCCACGCGCAAGCCGCCCTGTTCAAACAGGTCGCGCCATTCTTCGGGCAGCACGCGATTCTGGTAAAACTTGTCCGTGTTCACGGCTTCCCATTCCTGCGGCGAATGGTCCAGATAACTGGCCGGATGATACCCCGCGACCTGACCGAAGGAGCGGTGGTCGCGGCTCAGGATGCGCTGCACGGCCACGCCGCCCGGCCGCAACACGCGGCGGCACTCGCGCACCACGTTTTCCGGGGAGCGCACATGCTCCAGCACCGCAAACGAGCTGATCACGTCGAGGCTGGCATCGTCAAAAGGCAGGGAGCTGAACCGCGCCGGGGCAACATAGGGCATGCGCTGTTCGTCCAGCATGATCCGCCCGCCCCGCTCGGAAAAAAGCGAATCAAAACGTTCGGCGGCATCCGGCACGTCCTTGGCCTGCGGCGTTTGCAACAGGGCGTCACGTGTGCCGCGGTATTTGTCCATGCGTTCGGTCACGTCCGGATAGCTGACCCCGAAGGCATACGCGTCCATGCTGCACGGTTCATGCCCGAGCGCGTACAGGCTGCATTCCAAACCGAGAAACCCGCCCGGCCCCACATGCAGGATGCGCGAGCCCGGATTCAGAAACGGGCAGGCCCGGTCCAGTTCCAACAGAATATTGAAATTGCCCAGATGATTGGTGGGATACCTGCCCACCGCACAGAAATGCTCGCCCGGCTCATGGCCCATGGCCCGCAACTGTGCGGAAACCGGGTCTTCGCCGGAAATGGTGGTGATGACGATGCGCGAAAATTCGTGCTCCGCAATGGTGGCGGGATCAATGACCGGATACCCCTGCAGGCTGCGGCCCCACATGGAATTGTCGTTGTCCGCAATGGCAGTCACGATGGTTTGCGGAGCGAATTCGGCCAGCCACTGCAGGAGCTCCACGCACCCCTGCCCGGCCCCGAACAACAGCAGTTGCTCGCCGGGCGCGAACTGCGGCAGGCGATCCTCGTCGATCCAGTCGAAGGACACGGCTATCGCCAGTTTTCCTGAAAATCCGAGGAATCCACCAATTTGAACCCGCGTCCGGCAAGGGCCTCCACAACCGGGGCTGTGTCATCGGCGGCAATGCGAAAAACAAGCAGGCGGCTGTCGCCGGAAAGGAACGTGGACGCGGAAATAATGGAAAACTTGAGATTGGCGATGATTCCGGCGGCTTCGTAGAGCATGCCCGGGCGGTCTTCCACTTCCATGGCTACGCGGCTGCCGCCCTCGCGGTAGCCCATGCCCTCCACGAGCACGTCGAGCATCACGCTGCGGTTGATGTAACCGATGAGACCGTCGTTTTCATCCACCACGGCCAGCCCGGCCAGGTTCATCTCGTGCATCATGTCCGCGGCGGCCTCGATTTCGGTTTCCGGGGCAACCTTCTTGATGTCCGTGCGCAGGATTTCTGCAATGGTCAGTTTGCTCATGAGAAAGCTGATCTCGTGCTTTTCCAGCGAGGTGACCATGCTCGGCAGTGCGCCGGTGATGTCTTCCTTGCGCACATAGCCCACAAGGTCGTCCCCGTCTTCCACGAGCAGCATCCACAGCTTGCTCTCTTCAAGAATCTTCTGAGCATCCTTGACCAGGGTTTGCGGGGTCACGGTTTCGAAATCGCGCAACATTTTCAGTCCAACGAACATCCGGTTTCTCCTCGGCCGCACGGCATCAGGGGTAGGGTCAAAAAGTGCGCATGGCGGACAGTTCCGGACACGCGCATATCTCAAGTATTGCCTTGTTCAAGCAGGGACGCAAGGGGAAGTCAAGGGGTCGGGGTATTGATTCCCATGATGTGGGGCGATGCCTCCACACCACTGAACCCTTCAAGGCGAAGGGTCTTCAAAACATCTTCCGTGGCGCTTTCACGGTCGAGAAACAGCACGGGACATCGCTTCACCGCCTCCACGCAGCGCCCTTCCACGAGGTCGAGGGCCGTCTGCACACCGAGCCTGCCCATGGTTTCCGGCGACTGGGCGACAAGAATATCCACGCTTCCATCCTTGAGCGCATCCTCGAGGCGCTGATTGTAGTCGAATATCACGACAGTCCCGGGGCGGGTGCCTTCATGATAGCCCAGCGCTTCCACCAGCCCCACGCTCGAAATCTCGTTGACGGCAAATACGCCGGCAAGATCCTTGTATTTCCTGAGCCCTGCAAGCGCGGCCTGTGCACAGACCCGGTAGAGCCCCTTTTCGCAATGGCTGGAAACCAGAGTCACTCCGGGTGCCCGAGCCTTCATGGCGTCGCGAAAACCCTTCTCACGCCGGTCCGTGGATACGTTTCCCTTCACGTACCCCATGATCATCACGGTGGAGTCCGGACCAACCTTTGCGGCCATGTATTCGCCGGTCTTGTACCCGGCATGATAGTTGTCCGTGGCAATGAAAGCCGAAACATGACGCGAGGAGGAAGGCGAATCCACCACGACGATCTTGATGCCCGCCTCGGCGGCCTCCGCTATCTCCGGATTGAGATCGTCGAGACTTGACGGGGCCAGGACAATGGCATCTGTCCCGGGGGTCCGGGTATAGAGGGTCAGCAACTTTCGTTGGGCCAACAGATTGATTTCGTTTCGCGGCCCGCGCCAGACGAGGTCCACGTTCAGCCGTTCCGCTGTATGTCGGGCACTCCGTTCCATTACCTGCCAGAAAAACGGCATGGTGGCCTTGGGGATGAAGACGACACGAACCGGGGCGGCCTGTGCCGTGCTGAAAAGAAAAATGAGAAGAGCGATGATCGCCCCCCCACGCAAAACGTATTTCATCATGGGATGATAATACACCAAAACCGGACGGACGCCAGTTATAACCTATGCCCGGATCAGAAACCGGCAGCAGGCATGGAGTACATGCGCCGCAGCATGTCCTGCGGCATTGCCGCGTCCCAATGCCCGGTCACACGTGCCACAATCCAGACTCCCAGCAACACGGCAACACAGCCAGCGACAACGATCCAGAACGGCAAACGACGACGGCCGGCGCTCACGTTCAGACAGTCCGGAACAGGACATGCACCAACGCATTCGGCGCAGCCGATGCATTCGGGCGAGCCCACGGAGATCCGCTCATGAACGGGAATGCCCATGGGACAAGCCTGTGAACACCGTCCGCAATCCACGCAGGTCGCAGGATCACGCCGCACTCCCAGCGGGGAAAAAAACGCGGCCAACCCCAGCAGTGCGCCATAGGGACACAGAAAACGGCACCAGAAATTGCGCCAGACAATGCACAGCACGAGCAGCGCTCCCAACACGGTCAGGGCCGCGGCAGAGGGATGCAGAAAAAAATCCAGCATGCGTGCGTCTGCCGTGATGTTGTAGGACGAGCGCATGAACCGCTCGGCAGCGAACAGGCTCATGCCGAAGAAGGTGGTATACAGGAAAAAGCCAAGCAACAGATACTTGAGGCCGTGCAGGGGCACAGCAAGCCAGCGGGGCGGGGTGCGGGCCAGGCCGATGCGCCTGCCCAGTTTTTCCAGCAGGCCGGAAATGAAACCCACGGGACAGACATACGCGCAGAAACCCTTGCGGAAAAGCCAGCTCATGACCAATGCGGCCACCAGAATGGCCAGTCCGGCCGGATGCACCGGGTCCCATTGTCCGGTCATGACCAGCCGTTTCAACCCCATGAGCGCGCTGATGGGCAAAAAAGCCTCCACGGCCGGCGGACGGGGGACGAAATCCGGGCTTGCGCCTCTGGCCCAGCTTACGAACCAGAAAAAGGTCCAGCCCACGTACAGGCAGAACAGCGTGAACGCGGCCTGCACCAGCCCGCGAAGCGCGGCCGGTGTGCGAAAGAGTTTGTGTATGATTTTCATGGCCCGGCAAGACAACAGCATGAACGCGCTCCTGTCAATGCCGGTTTTCCGCGAAAAGCGCCTGCGGCCAGCACGGACGCCTGTTCACGCCGAATGGCCACAAAAAATCAGGGGGACGCGGTCGTTCGGACCGCGTCCCCCGTCTGGGAATGGAGGCATGTCGGTTATGCCTTGTATTCGTTTAGTGGTCGCAGGTGTTTGCGCCGGTGACCAGCGATCCGTCCAGATACTGCTTGACCACGGCTTCCGGCTCCAGGGACGGGGCGCCGGTGATCACGCGCACGCCGCGATCCGTGAACATGGACTGGGCCTTGGCCCCCATGCCCCCGGCGATGACCAGATTGACTTTCTGGTCCGCGCACCATGCGGGAATCACACCCGGCTCATGGGGCGGCGGCGTTTCGAAATGCGTGGAGATGATGGACTTGAGCTCCGAGTCCACGTCCACCATGGCAAACTGCTCGCAATGGCCGAAATGCATGCACAACTGGCCCTGCACCACGGGAATGGCGATACGGACTCGACCGTTTTCGGAATTCACTTCATCGACCTTGGGCATTTCTTTGTTCTCCTGCAATGCGTCGGCCAGATCAAGCATGTGCTTGATGACCGCATTCATGGCCTGGGCCGTGGCGGAATCGTGATCCACCTTGACCAGCGGGAAGCCTTCGTCGCCGGAGCGGGCAACTTCCGGATCGATGGGAATGCGACCCAGGAACTTGGTGCCCATTTCCTTGGCGAGCTCTTCACCGCCGCCGGAATTGAAAATGTTGTGTACAGCGCCGCAGTCCGGACAGGCAAAGCCGGACATGTTTTCCACGATGCCCACCAGCGGGTTGCCCAGCTGGCGCACAAAGGAAACCGAACGTCGCACGTCATCCACGGCCACGCCCTGCGGGGTGGTCACGACCACGGCATGGGCGTCCTGACCGAGGGTCTGCAAAGTGGAAAGCGGCTCGTCGCCGGTGCCCGGAGGGCAGTCCACGATGAGGTAGTCCAGATCGCCCCAGGCAACGTCCTGCACGAACTGCTTGATCAATCCCATCTTGACCGGACCACGCCAGATTACGGCGTCTTCCTTGCTGGGCAGCATGAAACCGAGGGACATGACCCACAGGTTGCGGCTCCAGGAAATGGGTTCGATGACCTCGCTGCCGATGTGGGGCTGCTGGCCCTCCAGCGACAGGAGTCGGGGCACGCTGGGTCCGTGCACGTCCACGTCCAGAAGACCGACACGCTTGCCCGCCTGCGAAAGGGCCACGGCAATATTGGTGGCAACGGTGGACTTGCCCACCCCGCCCTTGCCGGACATGACCACGATCTTATGCTTGATGCGGCCAAGGGTTTTCTTGAGTTTCAGTTCCTCGGGACTTTCGGCACATCCGCCGCCGGAACATCCGCCGCCCTGGGCGGATGAACAGCTACCGCATGAGTCACTCATGATGATTCTCCTGATATTGAAATTCCGGCCAAGGCCGTTGTGTAACGGGAAATAATCACTGACGCGGGGTTGTCAAACCCCTTTTACCCATTACCAGTGGCCTTCCTTGTCCGGACCCTGTGCAACCTCGAGGGAGCCGGCCTTGAATGCGTCCACGGCTTCCTGCACGGTTCCGCCCTGGCCGAGATACATGGCGATGCCGCCGTGTTCCAGAGCCTTGAACGCCTTGGGACCGGCGTGGCCGGTGATCACGGCCTTGGCCCCGGTGGCGGCCACGTTCTGTGCGGACTGGATGCCCGCGCCCTGCGGCAGGGTCAGATTCTGTTCGTTATCAACGTATTCGTGCTCGCCGGTCTCTGTGTCGTAGATCACAAAACCGGTAGCGCGCCCGAAACGTGCGTCCATGGGACCGGAAAGGTCCGGTCCGGTGCTGCTGATTGCTATTTTCATCAGTTACCCCCGTTCATTTTCTTTTTGAGTACGCCGCCCGCCCGGCAACCGGCTGCACCCTGCAAACCGGCTCCCCGGCGCCGTCCCAAACCATTGCCGGAGCGGCAACGACCCATTCCCGGCCAGGTCGCGTCGCCTCTCGCGGCACGGCACCCGGGCATGGCCAGAGACTCGATGGAGCCTCGCACAAAGGCGTCGAGGACTTCCTCGACGCCGCCCCTGACCCACGGGCGGACGGCGATACCAGCATTGACAAGCTGTCGTTCAGTGCGGCCGCACAAGGCGCCGCATACAAGAGTTGTTACCCCGCAGGCCAGTATGGCGGATGTCCTGTCCATTGGGTCCTTTGAGGGAAGGGATAGGTGACCTGCGGGGCAAATTCCGTCCTCGTCCACCTGATAAAACCGAAACTCGTCCGCGTTGTCGAACACGGAAGCAAGACGATCTTCATAACAGGCCAGGCAAACGAGTTGTTTTTCATTCATAAGCTTTTGCTCCGCCACGGGTTGTCGCGACGGACACCTCCATAAAGCACACAATGTGCCAACGCAATAAAATCAATAATTACAGACAAATAAAATTTTCTTGCCCCGAAAAAAACGGCGCAGACTTCGCCTTGAGAAAAAACGAAGGCTTATTCTGCGCCCGTTTCCGCTCCGGTTTCCGCACAACGCTGCAGCATGCGCCGCAGGGTGTCCTTGGAAATGCCGAGTTCGCGGCAGGTGGCCATCTTGCGGCCCTCGTTGCGCTCCAAAGCCTGCAGCACGGCCCGGCACTTGATTTCCTCCAGCGTGCCGCCCACACCTTCGGCCAGCACGTCCGCTGATTTGAGCGGCCGGATGCTGTCCGGCAGGTGTTCCAGCTGAATGAAGCCGTTGCTACACAAAATGAAGGCGAACTCGAGAATGTTTTCCAGCTCGCGCACATTGCCGGGGAAATCGTGCCGCAGCAAAAGCGCCATGACGTCTTCGGACACGCCCTGCACGTTCTTGTCCTGCAACGTGTTATATTCGCGTATGAAATGATTCACCAAAAGCGGAATGTCCTCACGCCGCTCCCGCAGCGGCGGCAGGCGCAGGGTGACCACATTCAGCCGGTAATAGAGATCCTGCCGGAAGGTTCCCTCGGCCACGAGGGTTTCCAGATCACGATTGGTGGCCGCAATGATGCGCGCGTCGCACGGCACGGGCTTGACCCCGCCCAGCGGCTCATAAACCTTCTCCTGCAACACGCGCAACAGCTTGACCTGCAACTTGGCGGGCAGATCACCGATCTCGTCCAGAAAAATGGTGCCCCCGGCAGCCAGCTCGAAACGCCCGGGCTTGTCGCCCTTGGCGTCGGTAAAGGCCCCGGCCTTGTACCCGAACAGTTCGGATTCCAGCAACGTATCCGGCAGTGCTCCGCAGTTCACGGCCACGAACGGTCCTTCGCGCCGTGTGCTCAGGTTGTGCACGGCGCGGGCGAACAGCTCCTTGCCCGTGCCGGATTCGCCCAAGAGCAGCACGGTTGCTTCGCTGCGGCTGACCTGCGGCAGGATACGGAAAATCTTGTCCAGCGCCTCGCTGCGGCCCACGATGTCCTCGAAGCTGTAGTGCTCCTCGACCTTGCGGCGCATGAGCTGCAATTCCGTCAGGTCGCGGAAGGTCTCCACGCCGCCCACGATTTCGCCGTCGGCATTGCGCAGGGGCGCCGCGGAAATGGACACCGGCACCTTCTGCCCGTCCGGCCGCACGATGAATATGGACTTGCAGGAAATCACGCCCGAATTGGCAACGCATTCGCGCAGGGCGCAGGAACCGTCGCACAGGCTGGAGTGAAACACGTCCCAGCACTTCTGGCCCAGGGCCTCTTCGGCAGGAATCCCGGTGATGCGCTCGGCCGCCTCGTTGAAATAGGTGATGTTCCAATCCGTATCCACGGTGAACACGCCATCGGCAATGGAGGCCAGCACATCCTCGAAGGGTAGGTCTTTCGGAAACGACATGGGCGCAGCATACGCCCAAAATTCACGCATGAAAAGGGATGAAATGACGAAAAAAAGGACGGATTATTCGCCCAAAAAAAGCCCCGCACGGCAAGCCGTGCGGGGCGCAATAATCACATTCCAAGAATCTACTTCTTTTCCGCTCGTTTGGCACGCAGCCATTCGTACCAATCGTCAAGCCCTTCGCCATTGCGGCAGGACAGGGGCATGACCTTGATATCCTTGTTCAAGGCCTTGGCATGCCTGGCCGCATTGTCGAGGCTGAAGTCCACATAGGGCAAAAGATCGGTCTTGTTCAGCAACATGACCGCGGACAGGTGGAACATGAGGGGGTACTTTTCCGGCTTGTCGTCACCCTCGGTCACGGAAAGCAGCGTGACCTTGTAGTCCTCGCCCACGTCGAATTCCGCCGGACACACGAGGTTGCCCACGTTTTCCACGAACAGGATGTCGATATTGTCCAGATCCATGGAGCGGATGGCATCCAGCACCATGCCGGAATCCAGATGGCAGCCGCCCTCGGTGTTGACCTGAACTGCCTGCGCACCAGTGGCGGCCACGCGGCGGGCGTCGTTATCGGTTTGCAGATCACCTTCCACCACGGCCATGCCGAACTCGTCCTTGAGGTCGGTCAGGGTGCGTTCCAGCAGGCTGGTCTTGCCCGCTCCCGGGGAACTCATGAGATTCAGGCACAGAATGCCTTTTTCCCTGAAAGTGTTCTTCAGTTCCTCGGCTATGCGGTCGTTGGCTTCCAGCACATTTCTGACGATGGGAACTTCCATGCTCATTGCAGGCTCCTTGTGCCGCCCTATTCCTCGGCGGGTTCCACGAAATCGATATACAGTTCCTTCCCCTCCAAAACATCGTGGCCAATGACCGCCTCGCATTTGGGGCACGGGGTATAGCGGACATCTTCCGGAAAAAATTCCTCGCCGCACTCTCCGCAGCGCAGCTTCAGGGGAATTTCGCTCAATTCCAGCACCGTGTCCTCGAACTCGGTGCCCGGCACAAGGGCCGTCCAGCAGAATTCCATGGATTCGGACACCACTCCGGCCAAGGCGCCGTTCTTGAGAACCACACGCTTGAGTCGGGGAATATCCCGCTTGGTCATTTCATCCTTGAGTATCGCCAAAATGCTTTGGACTATTGACATTTCATGCATAAGGAGAACGATTTACCGCAAATACGGCCCGGCGGCAACAGGCTTTCGGCAACACATGCGGCATGAAGCGCAATTTTTTCCACAACCACCGGAAACAACGCGATAAAAAATCGGACACCAGAACCGCGACCGCCCCGATTCCCTTTCGGCTGATTCGGCGAGTTCCAAACCGAAGCCGCGCAGCGTGGGTGCCCCCTCAATTCGCAAGGCTGGCGAGAGCAAGCGAGGGCTAGGAGAAAAAAAAAGACCAAGGCCGACGCGTACAAAACGTACGCGAGGGGTTGGTCTTTTTGCATCGACGACGCAGTCACGCCGCTATCGGCAGCCGTAAGGCTAGCGCGCTATCATGTTGCGCAAACAGTCCACGCAGTTCTCGCAGTTATGCCCCATGTCGCCCAAGCAGTCGATGAAGTGTATCACCTGATAGATGTCCTTGAAATCCATGTCCGAATTGTAAATCCTGCCCTGCAGCTTGTTGGCGGCCTTGCGGATGGTCTCCCGCTCGTGGCGAACCTTGCGATAGCAGTCCTTGGTGCCGGAGCGGTCCAGAGATTCGCCGTGCACAAGGCCGATGGTGGACTTGAGCGCCGGCCCAAGCAGTTCGGTGGCGTGGCGCACGCTGTCCAGCAGGTTGATGAGTTCCTTCTGGAATTCATTGGGGATGGCAACGGGACGCATACCCAGCCAATGCAGGGCATCCTGTGCGGCGTCGAGGATATTGTCCTGAAATTTCGTATAATTGAGGAATGTGCTTTTATCCACGGCCATGAACAGGCCGCGCGGCAGATGGTTGCGGATGTTCCGCTTGATCTTGTCCGCATGGTTTTCGATGGTGTCGATGGTTTTGGTCAGTTCCTCGAACTCGCGACACACGCCACCGGAAACATAACACTCAAGAGATTCATCAATGGTGGCCACGCACTCGGAAATCTTGTCGTAATGCTCCACAAGGCCGTCCATGGGCGAACGCTTGGCGATCAGTCCGAAAAAGGGAATTTTCAAAAACATGGCAGGACTCCGTATATGTTTTCGCGCCTAGAGGCACATCCATTTCAAAAGCTCAAATATGACGATGCTTGTCAAGGCCGCAATGGGCACAGTCAGCAACCAGTAGATCACGATGCGCCCCAGCACGCGAAAATCCACGGCGCTGAACCCGCGGGCCAGGCCCACGCCCACCACAGCGCCCACGGCCGCGTGGGTCGTTGAAACCGGCAGGCCGAGGTTCGAGGCAACCAGCACGGTGCTGGCCGCGCCAAAGTCCACGGCAAAGCCGCGCGTATTGGTCAGGGTGGTGATCTTGCTGCCCACCGTGGCCATGACCTTGTGCCCCAGCAGGCTGATACCCACGGCAATGCCCACGCCGCCCAGAATCAGCATGGAGATGGGCACTTCGGCCTTGCCCAGCAGCACATGGTCCTTGGCGATCATGTAAATTGCGGCAACAGGACCGATGGCGTTGGCAACGTCGTTGGCACCCTGGGAAAGGGCTACGTAGCAGGACGTTCCCACCTGCATCTTGCGAAAAACCCGCTCCACGCCCTCGGCACCCTCTTCCACATCCTTGACCACGCGCCCGGCCCAGATCCGGGCCCCGGCCCACGTACAGAGCGCCAGCACGACGGCCACGCCCAGAGAAACGGCCCACGGCAGATGCAGATTCTTGCCGATGGGCGTCTTGTACAAAAAGGAAAGCACCACCAGCGACACGGTGAGCGCCACCCAGAACGGGGCCCATCGCCGCGCCTGCAGGATAAAATGCTTCTTGTACAGGATGTAACGCCGGACATGCGAAAAGACCGCAAAACCGATTGCCGCGGCAAAAAACGGTGAAATGACCCAGGAAAGAACGATGCCGCCCATCTTGAGCCAGTTGACCACGTCCATGCCCCCGGCCACGATGCCCATGCCCGCGATGGCTCCCACCACGGAATGGGTCGATGAAACCGGCAACGACGTCAACGTGGATAGAAGCACCCAGATGGCGGCAGCCAGAAGCGCGGCAAACATGCCGATCATCATTATTTTCGGATCAATGGAGCTCGCGTTGATGATGCCCTTGCTGACCGTGGCCGTGACGTGCGAACCCAGAAAAACCGCGCCCGCAAAATTGAGCACACCGGCGATGAACACCGCCTGACGCACCGTAATGGCCTTGGCTCCCACGGCCGAAGCCATGGAGTTGGCAACGTCGTTGGCCCCCAGGTTGAAAGCCATCATGAATCCCGCAAATAGCGAGAGATAAAAGAAAAGATCGTATACGTCCATCAAGCCCCCTCCTTGGGGGACGGCAACCAAATCACATCAGGATTACGCAGGTGTTTTCAGGCGGAAACAGAACCGCGCCCCCCGCGCACCCTCGCCATAGCCGTCATGCCAGATTTCGCCCCCGAGGTTCTGCACGATGCGGCGACAGATGGCCAGCCCCAGCCCGGCGCTGCCATGCCCGTCGATGGTGTTTTCATCGACCCGGTAAAACCGCTCGAAAACCTTGAGACTATGTTCCTTGGATATGCCCGGCCCCTGATCTTCCACACAGAAGGCCACGAACCCGTCCTGTTTTTTTGCCTCGACCGTTATGCACCCGTTATCCGGGCTGTATTTGACAGCGTTCTGCATCAGATTGTGAAACACGTGCAAAACGCCGTCCGGTTCACCCATGACCATGAGCGGATCATCGTCCGGCATGGAAACGGAAAAATCAATACCCCGCTCATGTCCGAGCGGCGTCAGATCGTCCAGCGCCCGCGAGAAGATATCACGCCCGGATACCGGGGAAACCTGCAGGGCCTTGCCAACCTGTTCGGATTTGGCCAAAGCCAGCATGCTGGAAATGACCTTGTTCATATGATCCGAGTTTTTGACGATTATCTCCAAAAAACTGCGCGCATCCTCAAACTTTGCCGGAGGATTGTCCAGCAGAGTTTCGGAATATCCCTTGATGCTGGTCAGCGGCGTGCGCAACTGGTGCGAGGCATTGGCCACGAAATCCCGAAGCCCCTTTTCCGCCTGTCGGATAACCGTGATGTCATGGAAAACCAGTATGATCTTTCTGGCCCCGTCGTTTTCATAGTAGGGAACGCCGCTCACGTCTACGGTGCGACCGTCCATGAGTTCGATTTCGGCCATGGCCCTGTCCGGGCCGCCCTCGGCCAGCAACTGGTCCGCCACCTCCTGAACCTCGTACCGACGGCAGACCTCGATAGGCGTGCGGCCCACGGCCGTCCCGGGCATGGAGATCATTTCGTCCAGCGCGGAATTGTAGGCGACAAGGCGCCCGTCCGCATCCAGAACCATGACACCCTCGTTCATGCCTTCGAACATGGCGCGCAACTGGCCGCGCTGTTCATCAATGGTCTGGATATGCTTTTCAATGCGCTTGGCCATGGCATTGACCGAACGGGCAAGGGGCTGGAATTCCCCCCCGGGCGAGGCGCGCAGCCGCATGGAGTAGTTGCCTTCGCCGATCTGGCGGGCCACCTCGGAAAAAGCCCGGATGGAGCGGCCCACGTTGCGGGAAAGATATGTGCCCGCTCCGGCGGCCAACAGCAGCACGGTCAGGAATATCCACAGAAAATTGATGCGCAGGGAATCGAGCCGGGCCTGGACAATGGAAAACGGGACAGCCACGCGCAGGATGCCCGCGGGCATTCCCCCTGCCCGGGAAACGCGGCAGGCAACATAGATCATGTCCTTGCCCAGCGTGTGCGAATGACGCAGGTTCATGCCCCTGCCGTCTTCCCGGGCGGCCACCACTTCGGGCCTGTTGTCGTGGCTCTCCATTTCCGGAACCTGGCCGAACGGCACCTCGGAATCCGCAATGACCCGGCCGTCGGAACCCTTGATGTAGGTGATGCGGCTGCCCATTTTTGCAGCCAGGGTCTTGGCCCATTCGTCCATGGCCCATTCCCCGGCAAAGGACTCGTGCTCTTCGAGCAGCCATTTGACGGTTTCCAGCTGTTTCCAGGAACGCGTCTCGGTTTCGCGGACAAGTTCCGAACCGACCAGGGTGGAAGAATAGTAGAACGCGGCGGCAAGGGCCAGCAGCAGCACTGCCCAACCCCACAGCAACAGACGGACTTGAAAGGAACGCAATCTCATACCATGCCATCCATGAACGAAACCGGTTTTTCCCGAATGGGACTCATTGCGGGCAAACAGCCTGCGTGCGCACCCCTACCACAATCGTTACAACCGCGTTACAGGAAAAGTGTTACATTTGTGTTACAGGTCCGACAACTCTTTTCCGTTGCGGTTTCACCCTGCGCACGGGCACAAAAAAAGCGGCCGGAACGGCCGCTTTTTCCAGGCTATTTTCGGCAGGGGAGGAGGACCCGTCCAAAACAGCCGTCCACAATCAATAATCGGAAACCATGATGTAATCTTCATCGGCCCGCGCTCCGTGGCAGGCAATGCACCCCTTTGGCTTGCCCTCCTTGAGCACGGTTCCGTCCGGGGAGTACTTGACCCAGAACCAGTCCCCGGCCATGGGGTTGTAGTCCTTGACTTTGTACATCACGGTTATTGCCATCAATTCCTTTTCCGAAGAAAAATTCTCCTTGACCACAATCGCTCCAGACGGCTTGGGGTGCCCCTTGGTCAGGGCCGCGTCGTTGACGCGGATCACGTGCAGGGGACCGTGCGGCGAGCGTCCGGGCTGCATGTCCTGATGATCCGGCCATTGGCCCCATTCGCCGTACGGCTCGATTTCCGTGACATAGGTCCACAATTCCGCGGCGTCCGGTCCGGGCATGTCCCCTGCAAAGGCCGGGAAAACAAGAACAGTCAAAAACATGAGGCACGGTATGCCAAACTTCATGATCTTCATCCTCCGGTCACACGTTCTCTATCATTACGATACGCGGAACATGTCACGGTGAAATGATTTTTTGCCGAAATCCTGACACACGCTGCACATACGCACCGGCCGCAGGCCACTTGCCGCTTGACATCCGCACCAATCCCGATTCAACTCTCGGCTCAGAAAACAAGGAGTGTTCACCAATGAGAAGCAAGAAAATGACCGCAGGGCTGGAAAAGGCCCCGCACCGTTCCCTGATGCATGCCACCGGGCTCACCCGCGAGGAAATGAACCGCCCGCTCATCGGCGTCTGCCACGCAGCCAACGCAATCGTGCCGGGCCATGTGCATCTAGGACAGATTTCACAGGCGGTCATGGACGGCGTGCGCATGGCCGGGGGAACCCCCGTGGAATTTCCGGCCATCGGTGTCTGCGACGGCATCGCCATGAACCACGAGGGCATGAAAATGTCCCTGCCCAGCCGCGAAATCATCGCGGATTCCCTGGAGATCATGGCCACGGCGCACCCCTTCGACGCCTTGGTGTGCATACCCAACTGCGACAAAATCGTACCCGGCATGCTCATGGCCATCCTGCGCCTGAACATCCCGGCCATCGTGGTTTCAGGCGGCCCCATGCTGGCGGGCGACCGCGGCAAAACAGACCTGATCACCGTCTTTGAAGGCGTGGGCAGGGTCAAGGCCGGCACCATGACCGAAGACGAACTTTCCGAACTGGAACATTCTGCCTGCCCCACCTGCGGCTCCTGTTCCGGGATGTTCACGGCCAACTCCATGAACTGTCTTTCCGAAACCATCGGGCTGGCCCTGCCGGGCAACGGCACCATTCCGGCTGTCATGGCCGGACGCGTGCGCCTGGCCAAACAGGCCGGCATGCGCGTCATGGACCTGCTGGAAAAGGACATCAAGCCCCGCGACATCGTCAACGAACGGTCCGTGCACAACGCCGTGACCATGGACATGGCCCTGGGTTGCTCCACCAACACGGTGCTGCATCTGCCCGCCCTGTTCCGGGAGGCGGGCCTCGACCTCGGACTGGACATCTTCAACCAAGTGAGCCGCAAAACCCCGAACCTGTGCAAACTTTCGCCTGCCGGGCCGCACCACATGGAAGACCTGGACCGCGCAGGCGGCATTCCGGCCGTCATGACCGAACTGGCCAAAAAGGACCTGCTGCATCTGGACGTCATGACCGTGACCGGCAAGACCGTGGGCGAAAACCTCGCAGACATGAAAGCCGTCAACAGGGACACCGGCATCGTGCGGCCCATTGACGAGCCCTACGGCAAGGAAGGCGGCATTGCCATCCTTTACGGCAACCTCGCCCCGCAGGGCTGCTGCGTGAAGCAGTCTGCCGTGGCCCCGGAAATGATGCACCGCACCTGCTCGGCCCGTTGCTACGATTCCGAGGAGGAGTGTGTAAAAGCCATTCTGGACAACGACATCAAGCCGGGCGACGTCATCGTGGTGCGCTACGAAGGTCCCAAGGGCGGCCCGGGCATGCGCGAAATGCTCACCCCCACCTCGGCCATCGCAGGCATGGGACTGGGCGACAGCGTGGCCCTGATCACGGACGGCCGTTTCTCGGGCGGCACCCGCGGCGCAGCCATCGGCCACGTCTCCCCCGAAGCTGCCGCAGGCGGGCTGATCGGTCTGGTGCAGGACGGCGACAAAATCGAGATCAACATTCCCGAACGCAGCATCGAGCTGCTGGTGGACGAAGCGGAACTGGAACAGCGCCGGGCGGACTGGAAGCCGGTGGTCAAGGAAGTGAACTCTCCCTTCCTGCGCCGCTATGCTCGCCAGGTCACGTCCGCGGCAACCGGAGCCGTGTTCGAAGACTGATTCCGACCACAGGAAAACACGAAAGCCGGGAGCCCCATGCAGGGTCCCCGGCTTTTTTTTTGCATTTGTCGTTTTTTTATGGGTCATTCAAAGGATACTTCGACCTTGTCAAAATAGGAAAACAGTTCGGCCACCAGTTTGCGCAGGGCAAGATCATCCTTGGCTTCGGCCAATGTCTCAACAAGCTTGCAGGTCTTGCCCAGTCGCGTCATGCCGAACCCGTAGGCCGCACCACCCACCTTGTGTCCCAGACGGCGAACCTCTTCATAGTCCTTTGCGGACAATGCGGTTTCCATATCCCGGCAATCATCAAGGGAGTGGGTCAAAAAACGGGGAATGAGATCCCGGAAAATCTTCGGAACCACCTCGTACACAGTGGCGTCCGCATCCATCGCGGGATTCTCCCCGGATCCGGTGCTGCCTGCAGTATCCGAAGGCCCCGATGCTGCGGGCGCAAAGCGCAACAGGGCATCGCGCAAGGTGTCCTTCTTGACAGGCTTCACCAGATAGTCGTCACACCCAACCTTGTGGCAACGGTCGCGATGTTCGGCAAAGGAGTGGGCAGTCAACGCCACCACCGGCGTGTAGGGACGCATGGAGTCCTGCGCTTCGGCCGCCCGTATGGCCGTGGTGGCCTCGTAGCCGTCCATGACCGGCATTTCCATATCCATGAGCACGACATCATAATGGTTCTGCTCCAACCGTTTCAAGGCCTGTTCCCCATTTTCGGTCATATCCACGGTCACCGGGGAATCGGAAAGGAACAGGCGCACGATTTCACGGTTCGAGGGGTTATCCTCGGCCACGAGGATGCGCATGGGAGGCAGAACGTTATCCGGTTTTTCCGCACCGCTCCCGGTTTCGGAAGGCTGCCCGAGAACAACGGCAACAGACCGCACAAGATCCTTGTTTTTCAAGGGCTTCTGACAGCAGGTCACCTGCTGCATGTCCTTCAGGACAGACGAACAATCCAGATATCCCTGAGAAAGAATGACCACGGGCGTACCGTCGCCGGAATCGCGAATCGAGCGGGTCAGGGCAATGCCGTCCTTGCCGGGCATGAGCTGATCCACGAACAGGATGTCGAATGATCGCGTACCGCTCCCCTGCAGTTCCTGCATGGCCTTTTCCGCATTGGAAGCCTCGCGCACCTCGGCACCCCACAACTCGAGAATTTCTCGCAAAACGCCACGCCCGGAAGCGTTGTCGTCCACGACCAGTACCAGCATGTTCGAAAGGTCGGGCACCGTGGCCGCGCCCAGCGGCGGTGCTTCGGACAGGCGGGCCGTGAAACTGAAAACCGAGCCTTTTTCCGGTTCGCTGCTGACCCAGATGCGGCCGCCCATGAGCCCCACGAGCCGCCGGCAGATGGCCAGCCCAAGCCCCGTGCCGCCGTACCGGCGCGTGGTGGAGCTGTCCGCCTGATGAAACACGTCGAACACGGAATCGAGCTTGCGCGGATCAATGCCCACGCCCGTGTCGCGCACCGTGAACAGCAGCATGTCGCCGCCCTCGTCGTTCGGGGCCGGAGCCACGTCCACCATGACTTCACCCGATTCCGTGAATTTCACGGCGTTGGACAACAGGTTCAGCAACACCTGCCGCAGGCGCGTGGGATCTCCCTGCACGGTGTCGGGCACATCCGGTGCCACCCGGCACAACAATTCCAACCCCTTGCTCCCGGCGTGCGCACTCAATGTCGTCGCGGCGTTTTCCACTTCCTGCCGCAGGCGGAAGCGAATGTTCTCCAGATGCACCTGCCCGGCCTCGATCTTGGAAAAGTCCAAAATGTCATTGATGATGGCCAGCAGGGTTTCCCCGGAGGACTGCAGCAATTCCACATAGCGCATTTGCTGGCTGCTCATGTCGGTCTCGGTCAACAGGTCCGCAGTGCCGATGATGGCATTGAGCGGGGTCCGGATCTCATGACTCATGGTGGTCAGGAACACGCTCTTGGAAGTGTTGGCCTCCTCCGCGGCAATGGTGGCCTCGCGCAGCTCGCCCATGGTCTTCTTGTGCTCCTCGACCTCATGGCGCAAATCCTCGGTTCTGGCGTCGACTTCCTGAATCAGGGTCTTGCGCTGCTGCTCAATGGCCCGCACCCGCCGCCGGAAAATGAAATACCCCGTGACAAAAACCGCACCGAGGAACAGCACCCGAAACCACCATGTCTTCCAGTAGGGCGGAGTGATGACCAGTTCCACGGAGGCACCCGTCTCGTTCCACACGCCGTCGCTGTTGGCCGCACGGACCCGAAACACGTAATGGCCGTGGTCGAAGTTGGTATAGGTGGCCACGTTGGACGTGCCCGCATCCACCCACTCCCTGTCAAAACCTTCGAGCATGTACTGGAAATGATTTTCCTCGGGGTTGTGATAATCCAGCGCCGCAAAGGAAAACGAAAAGAAACTGTCCTCGTGGGATATGGTGATGTTCTTTGTCCAGGTGATGCTCTTCGGCAGCCTGGCGGGCTTGTTCATGATCTTGAACCCGGTGATGACAACGGGCGGAGGCGTCGTGTTGGTTCGCACATTGTCGGGATGAAAAATTGTGAGTCCCTTGGTGCCGCCAAAGGCCATGGCCCCGTCTTCGGTGGTGGTATAGGCATCCATCCAGAATTCGTTGCCCTGCAGTCCGTCCGGAGCTTCAAAGGTCACGATATCCCGTGTTTTCGGATCAAGCCGAAACAATCCCTTGAACGTGCTGCCCCACAAATGGCCGTCCGCATCCAGCTGCATGCCCTGAATCGCGTCGCTGGCAAGTCCGTCCGCCATGGTCACACGCGAAAAGATACCCTTTTCCGGGTCATCCAGCCGGTTCAGGCCCATGTCCGTGCCCACCCACAATTTGCCGTCCACGTCCTGCACGATGGGCGTTACCCGGTCGTTGGAAAGGGCATTGGGATTATCCGGATCGGACCGCCAATGCGTAAACCCGTCGATGTCGGGATCGAACCGATTCAGCCCGCCGTTGGTGCCGACCCAGATCGTCCCCTGTGAATCCTCGTAGATGTTGCGCACCCGGTTGTGACTCAAGCTGGCGGGATCGTCGTCGCTGTGCAGGTAGCGGGTCACGATCCCGGTGGACCTGTCCAGCCGGTTCAACCCCCGCTTGCTGGTTCCCGCCCATATGTCGCCGCGGCTGTCTTCCAACACGTACCAGATGTTGTCCATGCTCAGGCTTCGTGGATTGTCCGGCTCATGGCGATACACGGCCTTGATGCGCCCGCTCGGGCGCTCGAGCGCCAGCAGCCCGGCATCCAGCGTGCCCACCCAGAGCAAATCATCGGTCCCGCCGCAGATGTAATTGATCTTGTCCGTGGGCAACGCACCGTTTGCCTTGGAAAAATGCCTGATCTCGCCGGAGGACCGATCCACACGGTTAAGACCGCTGTTCAGGTTGCCGATCCAAAGATACCGTTTGCCGCCCCACACTGTGGGCACCACGGGTCCTGCGAGGCTGTTCCTGTCCCACGGCTTGTTGCGGTACAGCCCGAAGGCCTGCATCTTGGGCGGCACCCGGCACGCGCCGTTGCCGTAGGTGCCGATCCACAACACCCCGGAATGATCCTCGAAAATGACGCGCACCTCGTTGTCGGGCAGGCTTTTGGGGTCGTAGGGGTTGTGCCGGAAAAAGTCGAAACGCCACGGCCCCTGGCCGGAATCGCCCGGAGCGCGGCGCGCCAATCCCTGTTCCGTACCCACCCAGAAAACGCCCCGGCTGTCCTTGTAGATGGAATCCACCTCGATGGGGCGCAAGAAATGGCGGAACGCACCGGTTTCCATATCGAGCAGACTCAGCCCGCCCTCTTCTGTGCCCACCCAAAGCTCGCCCGGTTTTTCCGCAAACAGGCTCAGCACCACGTCGTTGCGCAGGGACCGCGAATCTCCGGGAACGTGAAGAAAACGGGTAAAGGTGCCGGTCTTGGGATGAAAACGATTCAGTCCCTTTTCCGTGCCCACCCACAAGTGCCCGTCCGCATCCTCGCGGATGGCCCGGACCTCGTTGCTGCTCAGGGATTTGGGATCCGCGGGTTCATGCTTGTAATGAGTGAATGTGCCGGTCTCCGGGTCGAAACGGTTCAGGCCGTCAAAGGTGCCCACCCATATCCGGCCCCGGGAGTCCTCATACAGAGCGCGCACGGAATTGCCGGACAGACTGTCCGGA
Source organism: Pseudodesulfovibrio senegalensis (assembly GCF_008830225.1). NCBI lineage: Bacteria > Pseudomonadati > Thermodesulfobacteriota > Desulfovibrionia > Desulfovibrionales > Desulfovibrionaceae > Pseudodesulfovibrio > Pseudodesulfovibrio senegalensis. The sequence continues at coordinate 106,884 of NZ_WAIE01000001.1, read as the reverse complement.
TCCGAAGGATCGTGCTTAAAGTGCCGGAATGTTTCCGTGGAACGGTCAAAAAGGTTCAGTCCGCCGGTCTTGGTCCCCACCCAGAGCCTGCCCTTGGAGTCCTCCAGCAATGAACGGACATTGTGGTCGGAAAGAGAGTGTTCATCGTCAAGATCGTGTTTGTAAATCTTGACGCTCTTGCCGTCATACCGATTGAGCCCGGTGTAATTGCCTATCCAGATGAAGCCCACGGAATCCTGGATCATGCACAGCACGTGCGACTGGGAGAGGCCGTGTTTCGTGTTGAGACGGTCGAAACGCCCGTCCAGTTCCAAAGCCGCACAGGGAGATGAAAGCAATGTCAGAAAACCAAGACAGGAAAGAACGGCCCAGAAAACGCGGAACATGCAGTACCTCCGGCAAAACGGCAATATGAACAGTCAGACGTTACTCATCGATACCATAACGCCCTGTGCATTTCCATACGCTGTATCAAATACAATCAAGGCGTACACGGTATGATTTGTTGACGATTCGAACCGGGCAACCCTACTCCCGCGAAGCCGACGCATACATTATTTTCCGCAACACGCTCCGGCCTGCAATTTGCATTTCTTTTGAAAACTGCTGTCATTCGGAAAAAAATACAGGGAGAGAACCACCATGAAACACAGGTGCCATATCTGCGGACAGGAAATCATGCGGGACGATTTCTTCATGGATTACGGGCAGGGGAAGGTATGCAGCTCTTGCCTTATCGCCACGGACGAGCCGGACATGATGATCTCCGGGCTGTTCCGTCAAAAAAATGAAATCAGGACCGCTCCGCCCGAACCGGAACCGTTCATGGTGGAGCAGGCCGTACAAAACGTGGGCTGATCTCCAAATCGCTCACACCCTTCCCCGAAAACCGGCGGGAAGGGGCCGGGGCAAACAAAGGGCCGGGAAACCCCGACCCCTTGTTTGCTAATCTTCCACGTCGAACCCGATGGATTCGATAGCCTTGCGGACCGCTTCCGGCTCCACGGGCTTTTCTTCCGTGTATTCGGCCACCCCCGAATCAAGGTCGACACGCACGTCGCCAACGCCTTCCAGCGCTTCGAGCGCCTGTGTCACCGATGCCACGCAGTGCTGGCAGCTCATGCCTTTTACCGTGACGTTGCTCATGGTTTTCCCTCCGGTCTGAATATTCTGTGACAAAGGACATCCTGTTTACGAAAAAAAACGCAGCCGGAGCGCATTGGAGACCACGGTCACCGAACTCAGGGCCATGGCGGTTCCGGCCAGCATGGGGTTGAGGGTCGGCCCGCCGAAAACGTGCAGCACCCCGGCGGCAATGGGGATGCCGATGACGTTGAAGGCAAAGGCCCAAAAAAGATTCTGCCTGATGTTGCGCATGGTGGCCCGGCTCAGGCGCAGGGCCGTGAGCACCGCGTCCAGCTCGCCCTTCATGAGCACCACGTCCCCGGACTCCACGGCCACGTCGATGCCCGAGCCCATGGCCATGCCCAGATCGGCGCGCGCAAGGGCCGGGGCGTCGTTGATGCCGTCGCCCACCATGGCCACGGTGCGCCCTTCGGCCTGCAGGCGCTCCACTTCACCGGCCTTGCGGTCCGGCAGAACCTGCGCGATCACGGTGTCGATGCCCGCGTCCCGGGCCACGGATTGCGCCGTGACCTCGTTATCGCCCGTGAGCATGACCACGTCCGTGCCCATGGACCGCAATTCGCGCACGACTCCGGCCGCCTCGTCCCGAAGCTGGTCCGCAATGGCGAATACCGCCGCCATGGCACCGTCCACGGCCATGAACAGGGCTGTCATGCCCTTGTGCGAACAGGCGTCCGCAACCGTTACGGCCTTGTTCAGGCCAGAGGCCTCCACGCCGCTCTCTTCCATGAATTCCCGATTGCCCAGCAGTATGGCCGAACCGTCCACTTCCGCGCGCAGCCCGCGTCCGGGAACGGCTTCCAGCGATGCCGCGCCCCCGGAATCCAGACCGCGCTCCGCAGCGCCGCGAACCAATGCCCCGGCCAGCGGATGCTCGGATTCGGACTCGGCCCGGGCGGCCAAGCGCAGGGCCTGAGCGTCGTCATATTCCCCAAACGCACTCACCTCCTGCAACTCCGGCCTGCCGTGGGTCAGCGTGCCGGTCTTGTCGAAAACCACGGTGTCGATGCTGCCCGCCTCCTGCAATGCCCGACCGCTCTTGACCAAAACCCCCAGCTGCGCACCGCGTCCGGTGCCCACCATGATGGAAACCGGGGTGGCAAGTCCCATGGCGCAGGGGCAGGCAATGACCATGACCGCCACGAAAATGCGCAGGCAGAACGAAAAATCGGCCTGTCCGAAAAGCCCCCAGGCAATGGCCGCCAACAGGGCCACGCCCATGACCGAAGGCACGAAATAGAAACTGATGCGGTCGGCCAGCCCGGCAATGGGAGCCTTGGAGCCCTGCGCGTCCTGCACCAGCCGCACGATGCGCGCCAGCATGGTGTCTTCGCCCACCCGCTCGGCCAGCATGGTCAGGCTGCCGTTGGTGTTCAGGGTGCCGCCGGCCAAGGCGTCGCCTTCACCCTTGGCCACAGGCACAGGCTCGCCCGTGAGCATGGATTCATCCACATGGGAACGGCCCGAAACAACGGAACCGTCCACGGGAATGCGCGCGCCCGGACGGATGAGCAGGGAATCGCCCGGTTCCACGTCCTGCGCCGCAATCTCCTGCTGTTCGCCGTCCCGCAGCAGTATGGCGGTCTCCGGGGCCAGCCGCAGCAGCGCACCGATGGCGTCCGTGGTGCGCAGGCGGGAGCGCGCCTCGAAATACTTGCCCAGCGAAATCATGGCGATGAGCACGGCCGCGGATTCGTAATACAAATCCATGGCCCGGGCGTGGGCCTGCATGCCCAAGGCGATCTCCACCGTGTTCCAGAAGGAATAGATGAATGCGGCCCCGGTTCCCATGGCCACAAGGGAATCCATGCTGGGCGAACGCCGCAGAAACGCGGGGACGCCGCGCAGGTAAAAGCCCCTCCCGGCCCAGACAACGGGCAGGGTCAGGCCGAGCTGGATCAGGGCAAAATTCAGCGGACTGTGAGCCGGGTCCATGAACCGGGGCAACGGCATGCCCCACATGTGGCCCATGCTGACCACCAGCAACGGCAGGGCAAAGGCGAACGCCGGGATCAATTCGCGTTTCTGCACGGCCAGCCGCTGCTCGGCCTCCTTGCGCTGCTGCTCGTAACGCGCACCGGCCCCGTCCGAAATCTCGGTGGTGAATCCCGCCTTGTGGATGGCCTGCCGGATGTCCCGCCGCGAAACCACGGCCGGGTCGAAAAAAACCTGTGCCCGGGCCGAAGCAAGGTTCACGCTGGCCTCGCGCACGCCGTCCATCTTCCCCACAATCCTTTCTATGCGTGCGGAACACGCCGCGCAATGCATGCCGCCCACGGAAAGGTCCAGCTCCTGCTCCCCGGCTTCGGCGGCCCTGGCGAACTCGGCTCCGAATCCGAGCCCGGCAATGCGCTCGGCCACGGCGTCAGGATCGGTAACATCCGGATCATATTTCAGATTCAGGCTTTCCGAAGCCAGATTCACGTTCACGTCCGCAACGCCGTCCATGGCGCCCACGACCTTTTCTATGCGCGCCGAACATGCGGCGCAGTGCATTCCCGTCACGCGGGCCTTTGCGCTTTCATTCATTTCGCCGATCCTTGTGCAATTGTTTTATTGAAAACAATTATCAAAATCGTCCACGCCATACAAGCATGAAACCGTCATATCATATAAATCGGAAAATCCGGGAATCAAGCCAGGGAGGCGAACATGGAACCGGGCGCTGGCAGCTCCGGGGAAGCGGCCCGGGAATAGGCGGCCAGCCCGGCCTGCATGAAGGACATGGAGCCGCGAGATGCTCCGTACGGAAGGCCGGAAAGCGAGGAACGCGTCGCAACCGCCTGCCCGGCCACGAGGCTGCGCAGGGTCTCCACTTCGGCCTCAACGGAAAAAGATTGCGCCGTGCGGCGTTCGCTGGCGGCTTCGGGCGAGAGCGATTCGTCCAGTTGCAGGCTGCTGGAGGAATATTCCACGCCGAACGAACCAAGGGAAAAGCCCATGGTGCGGGTGGTCATGCGTGCTCCGGCCGCGCGGGGTCCGGAATCATCACCCTGCGCCCGAGCTTCGGCCTGTTCGCGCGCACCGCCACCCGCCCCGGAAACGGACCGGGGAGGTTGCACCGCCTGAATGCGGCCGTAAAGATCAGCAGCGTGCGCCTGTATCTGCATCATGTCTCCAAAAAACAAAAAAACCGCAACGCGTCATGCGTCCGGCTTTCCCTGCGGCCCAATTGGCCGCGCTCAGTCCAGAGGGATTGTGCGGGGTTTCCTTCATCCTTGAAAGAAAACATTATGAACAATATAGTCAATATTGCGTGGTTTGACAAGCCCACATTGAACGACTAATCAATTCTGCCTGGGTCAATTCTTCCGAGTCGTTTTTCAACCCCCCAAAGGACAGTTCCATGGCGTACAAAATTTTGCAGAAGCAGGAGCTCATTCCGGGCCAGACCTCACTGCTGGTCATCGACGCTCCCCAGATAGCCAGCAAGGCCAAACCCGGCAACTTCGTGATCCTGCGCATCGACGAAAAAGGGGAACGCGTACCCCTGACCATTGCGGACAAGGACCCCGAAGCAGGCACCATCACCATCGTCTTTCTGGTGGTGGGCAAATCCTCGGCACAACTCAATGCGCTGCAGCAGGGCGATGAAATCCTCGACGTATGCGGCCCGCTGGGCAAGCCCACCCACATCGAAAAGCACGACACGGTCATCTGCGTTGGCGGCGGCACCGGAATCGCGGCCATGCACCACATCGCCAAGGGACACCACGAGGCGGGCAACCACGTTGTGGCCATCATCGGCGCGCGCAGCAAGGACCTTCTGCTCTTCGAATGCGAGCTGGACGGCTTCTGTCCCGAGGTGCTGGTGGCTACGGACGACGGCTCCGTGGGGCACAAGGGCTTTGTGACCGACCTGCTGCAAAAACGGCTCGAGGAAGACAAGAGCGTGGGCGAAGTGGTGGCCATCGGCCCGGTGCCCATGATGGAGGCCGTGGCCCGCGTGACCAAGCCCTTCGGCGTCAAGACCACGGTCAGCCTCAACTCCATCATGGTGGACGGTATCGGCATGTGCGGTGCCTGCCGCTGCACCGTGGGCGGCGAAACAAAATTCGCCTGCGTGGACGGCCCCGAATTCGACGGCCAGAAAGTGGATTTCAACGAACTCAAGGCCCGACTGTGGCAGTTCCGGGATCAGGAGCAGGAATCCATGGAACACTACAAGAAGGAGTGCACCTGTGGGAAACACTAAACCCAGAAGCCCCAAGGATGTGGGACCGCGCACTCCCATGCCCGAGCAACCCGCGGACGTGCGCGCCGGGAACTTCCGGGAAGTGGCCCTGGGCTATTCCATGGAACAGGCCCTGCTTGAAGCCGGACGCTGCCTGCAGTGCAAGGTTCCCCTCTGCCAGAAAGGCTGCCCCGTTGAAATCGACATCAAGGGCTTCATTGCCAAAATTTGCGAAAAGGATCTGGACGGAGCCTACGCGGTCATCCGCGAAACCAATTCCCTGCCCGCTGTCTGCGGCCGCGTCTGTCCGCAGGAAACCCAGTGCGAGGGCAACTGTATTCTGGGCAAGAAGTTCGAGCCCGTGGCCATCGGCCGCCTCGAACGCTTCGTGGCCGACACCTTCATGGCCAAGAACGCCTGCGAAACCGTCACCGGCAAGCAGGAATGTTCCATGGAACGCGACGACCGCAAGGTCGCCTGCATCGGCGCTGGCCCCTCGTCCCTGACCGTGGCCGGATACCTCGCCTCCAAAGGCATCAAGGTCACGGTTTTCGAGGCCCTGCACGAACCGGGCGGCGTGCTCATCTACGGCATTCCCGAATTTCGCCTGCCCAAATCCATCGTGGCCAACGAAGTGGCCGCCATGCAGGAACTCGGCGTGGACATCAAGGTCAACTGGGTGGGCGGCAAGACCGTGACCATTCAGGACCTTCAGCAAGAGGGCTTTGATGCCATCTTCATCGGCGTGGGCGCGGGCCTGCCCCGCTTCCTGAACGTGCCCGGCGAAAACCTCGTGGGCGTGTTCTCGGCCAACGAATACCTGACCCGCGTCAACCTCGGCCGGGCCTATGACTTCCCGGGCTACGACACCCCCACCTACATGGGCAAGAACGTGGTGGTCCTCGGGGGTGGCAACGTGGCCATGGACGCGGCGCGCACGGCCAAACGCATGGGCGCGGACTCCGTGTCCATCGTCTACCGCCGCACGCAGGACGCCATGCCCGCACGGCTCGAAGAGCTGCACCATGCCATCGAGGAAGGCGTGGCGATCAAGGCCCTGTGCGGCCCCATCGCCTTCAATGGCGACGACAAGGGCAACCTCGTCTCCATGGACGTGCAGAAGATGTGCCTGGGCGAACCGGACGAATCCGGCCGCAGAAGCCCGGTCTGCCTCGAGGGCGAAACCGAAACCATTCCCTGCGACATGGCCGTCATCGCGGTGGGAACGCGGCCCAATCCCATCCTGCTGGAAGCCACGCCCGATCTGGAACTGAACAAGTGGGGCTACATCGAGGCCGATCCCGAAACCGGGGAAACCTCCATGCCCAACGTGTTTGCTGGCGGCGACATCGTCACGGGAGCGGCCACGGTCATTTCGGCCATGGGTGCCGGACGCCGTGCGGCCATGGAAATTGCCAGGCGCCTGCTCTGATCCCTGCCGGACCATAAAAAGACACAAACGGGAAACGCTTCGGCGTTTCCCGTTTTTTTCATGGCAGGATACCAATGCCACAGGCACAAAAAAACGACCCGAAGGTCGTGACGCGCCAGCAACAGGGAACGTTTGAGAACGCGCCCTCAAAAAAGATACAGCAACAAAAACACCAATATGCCCAGAACAAGGGAACGGACAAAACCAAGGTTCATGCCGATGAATGCTCCCATGACCCCAAAGGATATGGTCAGGAATTCATCGTCCACACGGGCACCGCAGGCAAACCCCGAGACCAGACCGCACAGGCCGCCGAGTATCCTGCTCATCAACGCTCGCGTTGGCATGGAAAACGTTCCCTCTGCCTTGTGGTGCATTACCGTTTCCTTGATTTACCGCATTCACACGAACAGAACAGTTCGCAAACATCATCTGTATCAACATATCCTTAATGAATAACAAGCTGTCAATATTCTTAACTGTTCTTGACATAAATTTTGGGCAAAAAAAGGGATTCTCCCGGCCATCCCGGGAGAATCCCTCACTTCCTGCATCCAAAATACGTGCTACATGCCGCGCAAACAGGACATCATCACGTCCGAGACTTCGATGAAGCACACGCCGTTGCGCACTTCCACCCGCACGTTGGTCTCGGGAATCAGGGCCATGTCCTCGGCCGTGTCTTCCCAGCGCTTGCGCAGCCATGCAGGGCTGACGCCTTCCTTTTCCATCTCTTCCACGGGATAGCTTTCCGCAACCACCCAACTCATGGCGTACTCCTCATTTGCAATCATTTCAAAAATACGCGCCGGTTCATGCCCAGCACGCACAACGCTTCATAGGTAATGGTGCCCCACCACGAGGCCAGCTCGTGAATGTCCACCCGTCCGGGATCATCGCCGCCCAGAAGGTGGACGCGGTCACCCACGTGCAGGTCCACACCCTGCCCTGCAAGGGCGGACACGTCAACACAGGTCATCTGCATGCAGACACGGCCGAGTATGGGAACCCGAACCCCGCCCGCGTTCATGAAGCCCCTGTTGGAAAGACCGCGGCTGTAGCAGTCCGCATAGCCCGCCCCCACAACGGCAACGGTCCTGTCGCGGTCCGAAACATAGGTGTGGCCGTAGCTGATGCCCTGCCCCTTTTCCAGGGTGTGCACATGCAGCACCGGAGCCGTGGCCGCCATGGTGGGGCGCAGATTCCGACCAAGAGATTCCCGGGCCGTGCCCGCAAAGGGATTGCCGCCATACAGCGCGATTCCGGCCCGCTGCGTGTCGTAGCGACAGGCCTCGTGACCCATGATGGCGGCCGAGTTGGAAAGGTTGGCCTCCACCTCGAATCCCGCGCCGCGCAATGCGTCCACGATCTCGAAGAAAAGCGCCTGCTGCCCGGCGGTGAGCGCATCTCTGTCCGGCTCGTCCGAGGCCGCAAGGTGCGAGGAGGCCATGACCGGCCGCAACTGGGGATGGGCGCGCAAAAAATCCAGCAGCTCCGGCAGTTCATCCCTCTGAAACCCGAGCCGGGACATGCCCGTGTCGAACTTCAGGGCAATGTCGAGGGTGCCGGGACAACCGGCATCTTCCGGAGCGGGCCAGCGGTCTGCCAGCGCGCGCAACGTATCGAAGTGCCCGATAAAAGGTATGATGTCACCATGGGCCAGCCGGGTCATGTCGTCCGAATCAACCGGGCCGAGCAGGCTGATGATGCGCCCCCGGCAACCGGATTCGCGCAGCTGGTGCGCCTCGTGCACGTAGCCCACGGCAAAAGTGTCCGCGCCGGTCGCTTCCAGCGCGGAGAAAACCTGCGCCAGCCCGTGGCCGTAAGCGTCGGATTTGACCACGGCGATAAGCCGGGTCCCGGCCTTGGCCAGCTCCCGGTAGTTGTGCTGCACCGCAGCCAGATCGACCTGAATCTCTATTTTTGAATATTCTATCATGGCAATCACTTTCGTTTGAAAAGCCGTTCCAGATCACCCGCGGTCCACCGGATGACCGCAGGCCGTCCGTGCGGGCAGAAATCATGGTCGGGCGTGGCCAGCCAGGCCTCGAGCAGGGCCATGACCTCGTCGTGGGCCAGGGGCTGCCCGGCCTTGATGGCCGACTTGCAGGACAGCATGGTCCACAGGTCTTCCAGACCGCCGGACTTGCAGGCCAGCGCATCGGTCAGGTATTCGCGGGCCCGGCCGGTTTCCAGCGTGGGCGGAATGCCCTTGACCAGCACCCGATGCGTGCCGTCCATTTCCAGCAGGAATCCCATGGCGCGCAGTTCGCCCCATATTTCCTGCAACTGCTCGGCCTCGCTGGGATGCAGGGCCATCTCAAGGGGCATGGCCAGCGGCTGTGAATCTCCGCTGGTGCGCCGGGCGCGCATGACGTGCAGCAGAACCCGCTCATGAGCGGCGTGCTGGTCCACCAGCATGAGTTGCCCGCCCTGCTTGATGATCAGGTAGGTATCCGCGAACTGGCCCAGATAGGTGATGTCGGTCCCGGCCAGTTTCACGGGTTGTGCGCTGCGGGCCGGGGAAAAATCGGAAGCATGCGCTCCGGGATCGACCTGAACGCCTCCCTGCTGCGGTTCGACGCGGTGTTCCGCAGGCTTATCCATGGCCAGCGGCAGGTCCGCGTGCCGAGCAACGGGATCGGGCACCATTGCCTTGAATTCGCGGTAAGTGGAAAACCCCGGGCCGCCGAGCGGGTCGGCCTGCGGCGCGCGCGGTTCGAGCGCATGAACGGATTCGCCGTCATTGTCCGGCACCAGCACGCCTGTGCCATAGGGGGCCGGGGATTCCGCGGAAACACCGCCGCCCTGATGCGTACGCTCCGGCATGTCGCTGCCGGAAGACATCCCGCCGACAGGATCGGAAACCGCCTGCATCACGGCCCGGCGAATGGTGGCGAACACCGCGCTCTCGTCCACGAAGCGCACTTCCATCTTGGCCGGGTGCACGTTCACGTCCACCTGATCCGCAGGCATCTCCAGAAACAGCAGCACCTGCGGATATTCGCGTGAAAGCAGCATGCCCCGGTACGCCTGGCGCACGGCCTGCAACATGACCTTGTCCGAAACCGGGCGCCCGTTCACGAACAGCAGGATGCGGTCGCCCCGGCTCTGGGCAAAGGACGGCAGCCCGGCCAGCCCAAAGGCCCGGTAATCCTCGCGCTGCACGTCAAAGGGGCGCAGTCCCTCGCACACGCTGGACGGCCAGAACGCACCGATGCGTGCGGCCAGTTCCTGCCGGGGCGGCAGGCGAAACGACTCGCGGCCGTTCACGTTCAGGGAAAAACCCGCGTCCGGGTGCGCAAGGCTGATGCGCATGAGCGCGTTGTGGCAGCGCTTGTTTTCCGTTGTCTCGGTTTTCAAAAACTTGAGCCGGGCCGGAACATTGGCGAACAGGCCGCGCACTTCCACGCGGGTTCCGGCGGGCAGCGCGGCCGGCCCCTGCTCATGAACCTCGCCCGCATGCACCTCGATGAACGAGGCTTCATCCGCGTCCGCGGCCTTGGAGGTCATGCGAAAATCCGAAACCGAGGCAATGCTCGGCAGGGCCTCGCCCCGAAACCCGAACGAACCGATGGACACGAGGTCCGAAGCTTCGCGAATCTTGCTGGTGGCGTGGCGGGTCACGGCCAGCTCAAGCTCGTCCGCAGGCACGCCGAATCCATCGTCCTGCACCACGATGAGCGAACGCCCGCCCTGCTCCAGGGTCACGTCCACGCGCGCGGCACCGGCATCCAGACTGTTTTCCACCAGCTCCTTGACCACGCTGGCCGGACGCTCCACAACCTCGCCGGCCGCGATCTGGTTGCGCAATGCAGGAGGCAGGGGGCGTATGGAAGCACGTTCGGGCATGAAGGCTCCGGGAAATCAGAAGTTGAAAAGGTCGAACTTGACGCCGTAGGAGGTGTCGCCGGGTTCGGTCTTGAGGTACAGGATCACGTCGTAACATTCGCGGGTCCAGCGCAGGTCCACGGTTGTTTCCACGTTGCGGCCGTCCTCGAGATTCTGCCGCCAGTCCACGCCCACTTCCATGTTGTTGGCAAATTTCCATTTGCCGCCAAGGCGCAACATGGTCATGCGCTCGTCGCGGTAACGCAGATACTCGTCCACGGGCTCGCGAAAATCGAGCCCGGCATAGATCTCGCCCAGATCGTCCCGATAAAACTTGAGCAGGTGCTCATGCTCGGTGATGCTGCCCAGATAGGGCGAGTACCACGCCCGCAGCGACAGGGAAACCAGCTCTGCCGGACGCAGCATGACCTCGGCCAGAATGTCCGAGAAAGGTCGGCGCTCGTAGGTGGAACGCATGTCGTTGCGCGTGGCCTCGTTGCGGTCGTAGGACTGCTCAAGCCGCAGGGTCAGGAAATCCTTGTAGTCGGTCTTGAGTACCGGAACCTCGTTGCCATCGTCATCCGCCACCATGACCACGCGTTGCAGCTTGCGGTCAAAGGAGTTGGTCAGCGAATAGGTGACCTTGTTGGTTCCCGTGAGCCGGTCGCGCGAATCGAAATACGGCAGTTCGGACTGGCCGGTGAGGTTCGGGCTGTAGGCGTATTCCACCCGGGGAGTGATGGCATGGCGCAGGCTGACCCAGCGGCTTGTGCCACCGTTGGAAAGCGTGGGCTGCAGAGGCTCGTTGAGCTGGTAGATGCGTTCCATTTCCGAGAACAGGCTGAACCCGCCCTCCCAGTTGAAGCGCGACTTGAACCCTGTTTCCGTGTCCGTGCTGTCTTCCACGTTGAAACGCGAAATCTCACGTTCGCCGGTGTCGTCCTGACTGTCGGTGTAGTACCATGTCTGGCGCACCGTGCCTTTGGGAATAAACGTCAGGTAGCGGGTGCGCACAGGCAGGCTGAACGACGGATTCAGGTCCAGCCGATGGCCCTTGGGACCGAAATTGCTGGTAAAGAAATCATACTTGGCCCCGCCCTCGAACTCCAGCGGCGTGCCGGCTATGGCGTCCTTCCAGGCAAAGACGTCCAGTTCCGGCAGGGTCTGGATGGAAGGATCCTTGTCGTCATCGCCGTTGCCGTTCATGTATTCGAGATTCTGGTGGTATTCCACCTTGCCGGCCACGCCGAAACGGTCCCAACTGCGGGAAAGATAAATGCGGCTGGTGCGGTTGGAATCGTCGATGTCGTCGATATCGCGCCCGAACTGCTCGATGAACTGCTCGCGCATGGAAGTGAAGCCCGTGGAGCCGTTCTTGAACTCGCGCAGGTAATTCTGGTCGGAAACAAGATCGATATCCGCCTTGAGCTTCCATTGCGGACTGCCGAGCCAGCCGTCGTACTTGCCCACGGCCCACCAGCGGTTGCGGTTGGGACGCGTCATGCCGTCGTTGTCCAGATCGTCGCTCTCGTCCGACTCGCTCTTGTGCACTTCCTTGTCGTTGAGCCATGTGCCCAGCATCAGCCCCCTGGTGTTGCTGTCCGGTGCATAGCGAAGTTCCACGCCCTGCATCAGACCGCGCTTGCTCATCCAGTTCTCGTAAAAGGTGGCGTCGGCCTCGTCGTTGATGACCCAGTAGTACGGCAGGTTCAGGCGGAACCCGAGCCGGGAGCTGGAGCCGATTTCGGGCAGCAGAAAGCCGCTCTGCCGCTTGCGGCCCGTGGGCAGCTTGGCATAGGGCAGGTAGGCCACGGGAATATTTTTGATGCGAAACGCGCTGTGATAGACCCGCACGTTGCCGTCAAGATTGATGTCGCCCCGGCTGGCGGTCACCGACCATGCGGGCGTCTCGCCGCTGCACCGGGTCACCTGGGCATTGCGGAAGGTATAGGTGTCACCGGGGTGCTTCTCCACGTGTTCGGCCTGCACGTAGACATGGGGCTTGGCCACGAAAACACGGCCGTTCTTGAGCCAGCCCAGCATGTTGTTCAGGTCGAACTCGGCCTCGTCCGCCTCAAGGAAATCCCCCTGCCAGCGGGCGCGGATGTTACCCCGAAGGTAGACCCAGCCCGTGGCCTGATAATACCGCGCAAAGTCCGCACGCACCGAATCGTCGCCCATGGCCAGCGTGCAGTTGCCCTCGGCCTCGAGGTATTCGCTGGTGTGGTTGCCGCTGACCTTGTCGGCCACAAAGGTCCACTTCTCGGTCTCCTGCGTAGTGGGCAGGTCCGCGCCGCGCACATAGCGCTGGATTTCGGACACGCGCTTGTCCTTGCCCAGCATGGTAAGCGGCAGGCAAAGCAACAGGGCGGCGATCAGGCCCGCCAGGGAGATGTATCGTGGCGATCGAAGTTTCAAACGGTCCTCGTTGCCCTAGGGCTTCAGATAGGGATCGTCCTGTGCCAGATAATTCTGCACGTAGTCGGCGGCCGCGTCCTCAAGGGTGGTCATGGGGGTCGCGTACCCGGCATCGCGCAGCTTCTGCATGTTCGCCTCGGTAAAATACTGATACTTGTCGCGGATGGCCTCGGGCATTTCAATGAACCCTATTTCCGGGTCCTTGCCCATGGCCGCGAAAACCGCGTTGGCCAAATCCTTCCACGTGCGGGCCGTGCCCGTGCCCACGTTGAAGATGCCGCCCACTTCCGGGTTCTCCAGCAGCCAGGCCATGATGTCCACGCAGTCCTTGATGTACACGAAGTCGCGTTTCTGGCCGCCGTGAGGATAGTCGTCCCGGTAGGACTTGAACAGGTTGAGCTTTCCGGTTTCGTTGATCTGGGTGAAGGCCTTGCAGATAACGCTGCGCATGTCGTCCTTGTGGTATTCGTTGGGCCCGAACACGTTGAAGAACTTGAGGCTGACAATGCGGTCCAGCACATTGGCGCGCTGTGCCCAGAGGTCGAACAGCTGCTTGGAATAGCCGTACATGTTCAGCGGCTTGAGCCGCTTGATTCCCTCGTGATCGTCATCAAAGCCGAACTCGCCGCCCCCGTAGGTTGCCGCGCTGGAGGCGTTGATGAACCGGGCATCGTTCTGCATGCAGAAACGGCAGACCATCTGGGTATAGCGGTAATTGTTTTCCATGAGAAAATCCGCGTCCAGTTCCGTGGTGGAGGAACAGGCGCCCATGTGGATGACCGCCTCGGTCTCGAAGGGATCGTCCCCTTCAACCACGAACTTGAAGAACTGGTCTCGATGCAGGTAGTCCTCGTAGCGCAGGTTCACGAGATTCTTCCACTTGTCCGTGGTGGAAAGATTGTCCACCACAAGAATGTCGTCAATGCCCAACTGGTTGAGTTTCCAGATCATCGCGCTGCCGATGAACCCGGCCCCGCCCGTGACTATATACATATCCGCTCCTTGCGTTTGCGTGCCTTTGGTGCGCCCCGGCTCATAAGCTGCTGACGCGCTTTGCTTAAACCGTATTTTTATACGCTGTTACAGCCCGGTTCGCAAGGAGTGGATATGTTGGTTTTTTGTATGCATGGCAGACAGGAATCACGTTATTATTATAGCCGTCCTGTTGCATGGAGCATGAAACTTGTTTACATCAGAATATGTAAGAATTTCCGTTTTCATACCGCCCCGTGCGATGAATCCAACGTAAAGGAGTTATTTATGATCAAGTTCAAGACAGCTCTTCGTCCCGCCATTATCGCGGCCATGGTCATCATGCTGGCGTTCCCGGCAATGGCCTCCGCCAAGATGGTAAAAAAAATCGACAACTTCATCTTCCTTGTTGATCAGTCCGGCTCCATGGCCCAGATTCTTGGCGATACCGGCATGAAAAGAATGGACCTGGCCAAGGAAACCATGACCCGCATGTCCGACCAGATTCCCGAACTGGGATACAACGGATCGCTGTTCATGGTCGCGCCGTTCCAGTCCAAGCTGGCACCCGCGCCGTATTCCAAGGCCAAAATGAAAAACGCCGTGGCCAGCATCAACTCCGATTTCGATATTTTCGGCCGCCAGACCCCCATGGGTGAAGGCCTCATGGATATCGCCCCGGTCATCTCCGGGCTGAACGGACGCACCGCGTTGATCATCTTCACTGACGGCGAGTCCAACATCGGTGTCGACCCGGTGGTCCAGGCCAAGAAGCTCTATGCACAATACGGTGACCGTCTGTGCATCCACGTGGTCAGCTATGCGGACTCCGCAAAAGGCCAGATGACCATCGACGGAATCCGCGCCCTTTCCAACTGCTCCGTGAATGCGGATTATGAATCCCTGAGCTGCGACGCCACGCTGGCCCAGTACGTGAACGACGTTTTCTACGAAGAAGTCGCCGACGCTCCGGCACCGGCACCGATGGCTCCTGCCGCCGAGGTCATCACCTTTGACCTGCACTTCGGGTTCGACAAATACCAGATCACCGACGAGATGATTCCCATTCTGGAACAGGCCAAGATGATTCTGGACGACAATGCCGGTGCCAGCTACTTCATCGAGGGCCACACGGACTCCACCGGCGCCGAGGCCTACAACCAGGGCCTTTCCGAACGCCGCGCCAACTCCGTGACCGCATGGCTCATCGAGAACGGTATTGATTCCGGACGTCTGGAAGCCAAGGGATATGGCGAGACCAATCCCAAGTACGACAACGGCACCAAGGAAGGCCGCAGGCTCAACAGAAGGGTTGAAATCCGCACCAAGTAGCCGTATGATTCGCGGGTCGGCCGGAACCCCGGCCGGCCCGCATTTTTTCACGAGGCTGTCATGAAAAACGGATTTTCCATACTTCTCACGCTTGTTGCCATTCTGGGCATGAGCGTTTGCGCGTTTGCGCAGGACGCGAACAACGACAAAGCCAAAACCGTGGAGATCGCCATTGCGCGCCCCGCGAACAAGGCCTTGCCTGTCACGGCCAAGAAGCTGCCGCAATATCTGGACGAGGACCTCGTCAAACAGCACAAGGCATTCCGGTCCTTTGCCCGGGTCAAGATCTCCGCGCTGAACCGCAACCACCGCTTTTCCCGCTCGCGCATGGTGGTCACCAAAATGGCGGACGGCACATACAAGGCCCGCTATCACGTCATCGCCCCCGAATCCATGGTCTGTCAGGTGCGCCGTTCCAAATCCAAGACCGTTCCCTATGTGGGGGTGCTCTCCTACAAGGAGAAAATCTTCGAGGCTTCCGGAGCGACAGCCAAGGAAGCCCGCAAGGCCCAGTTTCACACCGTGAAGGTCATCCCCAACCGCCACATTTTCTGCTACAAGAACGGCTGGAAATAAGACCGGAAAGCACACGCACCACACTTTTTCTAATTGCCAGAAAAGCCCCTGCCAGCCACAAGCTGACAGGGGCTTTTCTTTTATCCAAGGAGCTAACATGGGATTAAGCGCAATAAAAACCAATTACAGCAGCATGTTCAAAAAAGAAGAAGACAGAGAAAACATAAAGATAATCATGCAACAACTTTGGGCAAAACAGCAAAGCCTGAACAAAACCATCCTTAGTACCCTTTTTACTTTCGGACTGACGCTCTACCTCTACTTTGACCCCGCCTTACACGGCAAAGGAATCCTCGCTGAATCTTGTGTTTTATTTGCCCTCATATTCCAATCCTTCCTCATATCGTATCTTTACATTGACGACACCATTACAGGATATGCCATAATTGTATGCGAACACCAAAATGCTAACTTTCACAGAGCAGGAATCTATCTGCCGTGCGATTGTTCTTCCCCTTTTGCCATCGAACGAACATATACACTTTTTATGGGTGGTACTTTATTCATGAAGGTAGCAAGTTATACATTGGGCTTCGTAGTCATATTTGTACCTACGATACTCGCAACAGGGATATTTTTATCCTTTCAAAAGACAAATTTAGAAAGCATGAACTTCATATCATTTGAATTCTTATTAACAATAGCGAGCGTTTTTCTCATCATCATCACTTTAACCAACTTGTGGAGAATATGCTCACTAGCTTGCGAACTATATTGCCTGAGTAAAACAAATACAAACTGACTCGGACCAAACGCACACGGCCCCGGACAGTCATGCTGTCCGGGGCCGTGTGCGTTTGGGGAAATGTCGTCCAGCTGTGCGGAAGGGCAGCGGACTCATCCGCTACATGCCGGGCAGCAGCCCCTGCGACTGTTGCGGCTGTTGCTTTTCCTGCACCACGCCGCGAAATGTCAGGCGGTGCATGCGGCACGGGCCAAGCAACTCCAGCGCCGCATAGTGGGCCTTGGTGCCGTAGCCCATGTGCTCGCAAAAGCCGTAGCCCGGATAACGGCGGTCCAGCCGGGTCATGAGCCGGTCGCGAAAGGTCTTGGCCATGATGGAGGCAGCGGAAATGGCCGGGACCAGACCGTCGCCGCCCACGATGGCGCGCTGGGCAATGCTTTGCCCGCCCGCGTGCCTGAAGGCGTGTTCCGGGATGGTCTTGTTGCCGTCCACCAGCAGCTGACGCGGGACATGGCCGAGGTGACTAACCGCGCGGGACATGGCCAGAAACGTGGCCTGAAGGATATTGATCGAGTCCACCTCGGCGGGCCAGGCAAGCCCCACGGCCCAGGCAACAGCTTGCTGGCGGATGCCTTCGTACAGGATTTCGCGCTTGGCCGCTGTCAGTTTCTTGGAATCGTTCAGGCCGGAAAGATCCCACTCGGGCGGCAGAATCACGGCCCCGGCCACCACAGGGCCGGCAAGACAACCGCGCCCGGCCTCGTCCACGCCAGCCACCTGTTCAGGGCCGATGGCCGGGTCGCCGGTAAAGGCCATCAGGGCCGAATGCTGGTCCATATGTGCTCCCTGTGCGGTTTCATGCAGGCAAAGCGGCGCCGCGCCCGACCCGTAAAAAGGAAACAAAAACAACTCCGCCGCCATACCGGAATTCCGGTACGGCGGGGAGTTCGTTCTCTTTCAATACGCGGTCCGTAAACGGACCGGACAGATACGGGCTATTCCCAGATCTGCTTGGACTTGATGCGGGCAGCCTTGCCGCGCAGATTGCGCAGGTAGTAGATGCGGCTGCGGCGAACCTTGCCCTCGGAGACAATTTCCACGCGGTCGATGTACGGGGAGTTGGTGGGGAACACGCGTTCCACGCCGACACCGTCGGAAATCTTGCGGACCGTGAAGGTGGAATCGGTGGTGCCGCGGCGCATGCGCAGGACAGCACCCTGAAAGACCTGAATGCGTTCCTTTTCACCCTCGATGATGCGGTAGTGAACCTTGACCGTGTCACCGGCCTTGATTTCGGGCAGGTCCAAACGAAGGTGTTCGGATTCGATTTTTTTCATGATGTCCATGGGTAACTCCTTTCTCGAAAATCTATTCTAAAACACGTCCGCCAGCAGTCGGTCCACCGTGATGGTCACCGCGCTGCGCACGGACAGATGGTTGTATTCATCCAGATACCGGATGGGCCGAAGCACGCCGTCGGCCATATCGACGACATCTTCCGCCAAACCGTGCCCCGTACCGAATATGAGCAAAACAGGCTTTTCTTTCAACCAGTTACGCACATCCTGATACCGGAGCGGCGCTGGAGCCTTCTTGCGTCGGTCCAGCTGCGCAGACGTTGCCGCGAGCACGGGACTTTGCCCTGTTCTGCGTTCGATGTCAAGGACTGCGGACGCGATATCATCCACAACCCGCACAAGGGAAAGAGCCTCGGCACGGTCAGGGTTGGCCTTGCTTCCGGCTCCGCCCACCCAATGGTCCAGCAGGCTTTTGGCCAGCGCCTTCTGGTCCTCGATGGGCGTGACCGCGTAAAAACCGCCGGCGTTGTAGGAGCGGGATACGCGGGAAATATCGTGTACGTCCAGATTGGTCAGGGAAACCGCCACCTTTTCCCCGAACTTGTTCAGCACCGGGTAATGGGTCAGGGCGATATACAGGTTGCGGCCGAGCGTGGTGCGGTCCAGCCCGCAGAGCACGTCGATGTCCTCCTGCGTCAGGCTGGTCTTGTCCAGAAGGTCCGGCCTGCGGTGCAGGGTCTGTTCAAGGGCCTGTTCGCGCCGCCATGCGGCGATGCGTCCATGGTCCCCGCACTGGAGCACCTCGGGAACGGCCAGCCCCTCATAGGTTTCCGGCCGCGTGTAGTGCGGATATTCCAGCAATCCGGCGGAATGGCTCTCCTCTTCCCCGGAATCCTCATGCCCCATGAATCCGGGCACGAGCCGGGCCACGGACTCCACCATGCACAGGGCAGCGGCTTCGCCGCCGTTGAGCACGTAGTCGCCCATGCTGACCAACTCCACGGGGTAGATATCCAGCAACCGCTCGTCAATGCCCTCGTACCGGCCGCACACAAAGGTCAGGTCCTCTTCCCGGGCCAGCTCGCGGGCCATGGACTGATCAAAGACCCGGCCGCGCGGGGAAAGCATGATGATGCGCCCGCGTTGCCCGATGGACTCCAACGCCTGCACCAACGGATCGAGCATCATGACCATGCCGGGGCCACCGCCGTAAGGACGGTCGTCCACGGTCCTGTGCCGGTCCGGGGAAAAGTCGCGCGGGTTCACGCGGTTGAAGGACACCAGCCCCGAATCCTGGGCGCGCGCCATGAGCCCCGCGCCGAGCGGGGAATCAAAAAATTCGGGAAACAGGCTGACCAGATTGAATTGCATGATGTTTCAGGGATGCCGCAAGCACGGAATCAGGATTTGGAGCCGGAGGCCGGTTTCTTGCCTGCGGACGCTCTGTCGGATTTCTGGGCGGATTTGCCGCGAGACCGGCCGCGCGCCCTGCTGCGGGCCTTGACGCCCTTGTGCTGCTTTGCCGGCTTGGGTTCGGGCTTTTCGTACAACTCCAAAAGGCCCTCGGGCGGGTCCACGAAAATGCGCTGCGCTTCGGGGTCCACGTCGCGGATGAATTCGGGCACGCCGGGCAGCAGCACCTCGCGGCCGTCTGCCGTGGCTATGACCCAGATGTCCTGCGTGGGCGCCTCGATGAAGCCGCTCAGGATGCCGATGTCCTTGCCGTCCTCCAAGGATACGGCAAAGCCTTCCAACTCATAGAGATAGAAGTCGCCGTCCTCGATCTCGGGCAGGTCGTCCGTGCGCACAAGCACGTCCATGCCCCGGAGCTCCTCGGCCGCATTGCGGTCGGGAACTTCGGCGGCGGTCATCAGCACCATGCTTTTGTGCATGCGCCACGCCTTGACGGACAACGGTTTCGGCCGCTTTTTCCCGGTGTCGAGAAATACCTGTGGCACCTCGTCAAAGAGAAAAGGGGAGTCCGCAAAGCTCTTGATGCAGAACTCCCCCCGGATACCATGCGGCTTGACCACCGTGCCGACAACGACAAAATCCTTGCCGTATCGAGCGGTCATGATCGTGGATCTTACTCGAGAATCTCCAGAACCGAACGCTTCCTGGCCTTGGTGGATGCGGCCCCCAAAAGGGTGCGCATGGCCCGGGCGGTCCGCCCCTGCTTGCCGATCACCTTGCCCAGATCCTCTTTGGCGACCTTGAGCTCGATGACCGAGGTCTGTTCACCCTCGACTTCGGAAACCTGAACCTCATCCGGGTTGTCCACAAGGGACTTGGCAATGTACTCAATCATTTCTTTCAGCATTCGGACTACCTCCGCGTACGGCACGGTCGTTCGTGCCATGGAATTCAGTGAGCGTTACGCCAAGCACACCGGACGAATAACAGGTTCTACAGTCCGGCCTGCTTCAACAGAGAGCGAACAGTATTGGACGGCTGTGCGCCCAAAGAGAGCCACTTTTCGATCTTTTCCTTGTCGATTTTCAGGTCGACGGGTTCCGTCATGGGATTGAAGTGTCCCAGATATTCGCTCGGACGGCCGTCACGACGCTTGGCGCCATCAATGGCCACGATGCGGTAGAAGGGACGCTTCTTGGAACCCATGCGGGTCAGTCGGATCTTCATTGCCATGGTTTCATTACCCCCATATAATCATTTGGTAAGTTTTCGGCCTCGTAAAAGCAAGGTCGCATGAAAGTTTATAAAAGCACGCTGCTTTCCACCTGAACATTAACGCTTTTTCTTGCGCAGCTTCTTCTTGAGCTTCTTTTTCTTGCGCTCTTTCAGCGTTTTCTTGGAAATGGTACGGGATTTCCCGGCCTCTTCCATTCCTTCCATGCCAGGCATTCCGGGCATACCCGGCATACCGGGCATTCCCGGCATTCCTGCTCCCATGTCCGGCATGCCGCCCTCGCCGAGCGCGGGCATACCTTTGGGGAGCTTGGGAAATTTTCCTTTTTTGCCCTTGCCGCCCATCATCTTGCTCATCATCTTGCTCATCTGCTTGAAATTCTTGAGCAAGGCGTTGACGGCGGCCACATCGTGCCCCGAGCCCTTGGCAATGCGCTCCTTGCGGCTGGCATTGATGACCTTGGGGTTGCGGCGTTCCTGCATGGTCATGGAACTGATGATGGCCTCGGTGCGCTTCATCTCGTCTTCGGGCAGCTGCGCGTCGCCCAGCTGCTTCATGAGTCCGCCCATGCCGGGAATCAGTTTTAGAAGACCTTCCATGGACCCGAGTTTCTTCATCTTCCGCATCTGTGAGCGGAAGTCCTCAAGGTCGAACTGGGCCTTGGCCATCTTCTCGGCCAGTCCCTTGGCCTCGTCCTCGTCGATGGTGGTCTGGGCCTTTTCGATGAGGGTGAGCATATCGCCCATGCCCAGAATCCGCGAGGCAATGCGGTCCGGGTGGAACAGTTCGAGGTCCGAGAGCTTTTCGCCCACACCCACGAACTTGACGGCCTTGCCGGTCACGGACTTGATGGACAGGGCCGCGCCACCGCGCGCATCGCCGTCCATCTTGGTCAGCACCACGCCGGTAATGTCCAGCTGCTTGTCGAACGTCTCGGCAACCGTCACCGCGTCCTGACCGGTCATGGCGTCGGCCACGAAAAGAATCTCGTCCGGGCGGCAGCTCTTCTTGATGTCGCCCAGCTCTTCCATGAGCAGCTCGTCAATGTGCAGGCGGCCCGCGGTGTCGAACATGATCAGGTCGCACCCGGCCTCTTCGGCCTTGACCAGCGCGTCCCTGCATATGTCCACCGGATTCATGTCCGGCGTGGACGGATACACAGGCACGTCCAGCTGGCGGCCCAGGGTCTGCAACTGCTCGATTGCCGCGGGGCGGTACACGTCCGCAGGGACAAGGTACGGCTTGCGGTTCTCGTTCTTGCGCAGGAACAGGGAAATCTTGCCCGAGGAAGTGGTCTTACCCGAACCCTGCAGGCCGACCATCATGATCTTGAGCGGCGAAGGCTTCAGGTTCAACCCGGCCTGTTCGCCGCCGAGCAGCTCGATCAGGCCCTCGTGAACGATCTTGACGACCTGCTGACCCGGGTCAAGACCCTTGGCAACATCTTCGCCCAAGGCACGATCGCGGATGGAATCCACGAACTCCTTGACCACCTTGAAGTTCACATCCGCTTCGAGCAGGGCAAGGCGGACCTCGCGCAGACCTTCCTTGATGTTGTTTTCATCAAGGCTGGACTGACCCCGAAACTTCTTGAACGCGTTGCCTAATCTGTCTTGCAGGCTGTCAAACAAATCTCATCCCCCGGAATTCTCTTTATTTTCCACGCGCAAAGACACCGTCCAGCGCGGGCAAAGAGTACGTGAGTTATGATATTGTCAAGGATTAGTCAAGCATTGCCTAAACGCGCCCCGTCCGCACGGCTCATTGCCTGCAGCCCTTCCGGCTGCCCACGGAATCGCCCCGGCTTCCACGCAGCACACACCGAAAAACTCCTGTCCCTTGCCCAATGTCCCGACATGGACCATACTTCCGGCACGATCAGGAAATCGCTGCGGGCAATGCCCGGCACAACGCAGAAGCAACACACGAGGCACGACATGAACAGCGCCCGCGCCACGGCAACGGACATAATCCTCCGACACATTGTGCCGTCCTTTTTATGCGGCTATCTGCTGCTGGCCTTCTTTTCCCTGAACTACGGCGAAGCCGTGCGCAGGATACAGCAGGAAGGGCACATGACGACCGTCGTGCTGGTCATGCTCCTCTGCGGGCTGGGCACGGCCGGGATCAATACATTCTATCATCTGGTGCTGCGCTGCCGCATCGTGGGCTCGTTCGCAGGCTCAACGTCCCGGGCCAGTAGCAGATTGCGCCATGCGGGCATCGGCGCAGCCGTGGGACTGGTGTGCGGCAGCTCCACCATCGTCACGGCCCTGAGCAACTGGGGACTGCTGATCTCCACGGTGTTCCTCGTGCTGCTGACCATCGGTCACCTGAAGCGGTTCGCCCGCAGCGTGGTGACCATGCTCAAACCCGGAAGATACTGCATGTGGCCGGAAATCCTCGGCCTGGTGGAAATATACATCACCATCATCGCCTGCTTCACGCTCATCAACGCCACGCTGGAGATAGCCCACCGGGGCGGCCTGCTCACCAACCCCCAGTTCCCGTTCTCCGTTGAAACCGGCGTGTTCGCGGACGCGGTCTACTTCACGGTCGTGACCATGACCACGCTCGGCTTCGGGGACATCACCCCGATTTCACCCGGCGCCAAGTTGCTGACAACACTGGAATGCCTTGTGGGTTATGTCATGTTCGCGCTCACCGTGGGCATCATCACCCGCGGCGTGGTCGGCTCGGACGATGAAAACCTGTAGCCGCCGGGTTACTGCAGCTTTCCGGTCAACTCCATGACCGCGCCGCCCCGCATGATGGCAAGGGTCATGGTGTCGCCCGGCTTCAGGGAACTCACCAGTTCGTCATAATGATCCTTGAGCTTGGCCACGGGAATATCGTTCACGCGCATGATCACGTCACCGCCCAGAAGATATTTCCGCTTGCGAATCGTGGCCGGGACCGTACCGGCTATCAGGCCGAGCCTGTCACCCAGCGACCCGGCGGCCACCTTCTCCACAAGAAATCCGCCGCTGGCTTCCGGCAGATTGAAAATCCAGGCCATCTCCTCGCCCAAAACCTTGCCGCTCAACCCGCTCCACACGCCCGGCTTGCCGATGAGCCGCTCCCGGGCCGTGTTGGTGGTCACGGCAAAGCCGTGCCCCTCGAATCCGCCGCTCAATGTTTTCAGATGGCTGACAATGCCGATGCAGCGGCCCTTGGCGTCAAACACCGGACCGCCCGAGCTGCCCTTGTTCACGGCCGCATCGATCTGAATCATTTCTGCCAGCCAGAAACGCGGATTGGAACCCGGCTGATAGCGGGCGCTGACGATACCCGAAGTGATGGTGGAATGCAGGCCGAACGGCGCGCCGATCACGAATATCTCGTTCCCGGCCTCGATGCGGGAGGAATCGGCCAGCTTCACGGGCCTGACTCCCTCGGGCACGGACTCGGCCCGCACAAGGGCCAGATCCGCCTGCGGCAACGAGGAAACCACGGTGGCCGGGACGCTTTGGCCATCCGCAAAAACCACCCCGACCGCATCCGCCACCTGCACCACATGACTGGCGGTGAGTATCAGCCCGTCCTTGTCGATAAGCACACCCGAGCCAAGGCCCTCGGCAGCGGTCAACTCGTCCCGTTCCCTGTCCACGGTGGTGCCTTCCGTAACCAGCGTGACCACCGAGGAATACAGGGCCCGGTATTGGGAACTCAGGTCCAGTGCCCATGAAGTCGTAGAAACAGGCAGCAGGAAAACCACAATCAACGCAATGCAAAACCTGCGCATATATCCCTCCAGGGGTTGTCGACGGCCAAAGCGCCTTCATGAGCAGCTGCCCATGCATGAAAAAAGGGACCGCTGTACGTGCGGTCCCCCAAGAAAAAAATGCGTGAAATCAAGACGATCAGGAATCCAGTTCCCGGGCAAGAGCCGCAATTTCCTCGCGGATTATGCGCGCGGCCTCGGCAGGTACCAGCCGTTCCACCTCGCGCCGAACAAGGTCTTCCACCTCGTCCATCCGGGCTTCCATGGCTTCGATCCGCTTCTCCAGGTCGGTCTGCACATCCGGTTCGCCGGCAAGGGAAGCAAAGCGATCTTCCAGCGCATCCATGCGTGAAACCAGATCGTTCAAACCGCCATCCTCGGACTGCACATCGCCCAGCAGGGCGTCCATGTCCACGTCGTCGGAAACGTCCATGCCCGCGTCAAGATCGAGGTCATCCTCATCCAGCAACACGGCCGCATCGTCGGCAATCTCCGTTTCATCGCCGGTTATGATATCGGAAACATCCACATCCACGTCCGCCAGCAAGGCGTCCATGTCATCGTCCTCCGACTCTTCCGGAATGTCGGCCAATCCATCGGCACCGAACTCCGTGTCTGCATCCGGCTCACCTTCTTCCACGGCATCCTGCACGAACGCCTCAAGCGGATCGGCGGTTTCGTCATCGGCCGATTCGTCAGCGGCCACGGCCTCGGCTTCCGTTTCAGGTTCTTCCACCGACTCTTCGGGCACCGCATCCTCGGCCGGGGTCTCGGCAAGGCCTTCATCCAGCAACTCGTCGAGTTCAATGGCGGGTTCTTCATCCGCCGGGGATTCCGCGTCCCCTTCGTCGATGTCATCCAGCAACGCGTCGAGCTCGGCCACGTCCTCGTCGGAAACGGCCAAATCCTCGTCCTGACTTTCGGCCAGCAACGCGTCCACGTCGATGTCATCCAAATCGATTCCGTCCGTTTCGCCGGACGCATCGGAAATATTCTGTTCGGGGTCCGAAGTGGCTTCGGGCTCGGCCTGGGGCTCCGCCACATCGTCAAGGATCAGCGGCTCGTCCGTTTCGGATGCGGCAACGTCCTCGGGCACCTCGGCCACGGGTTCTTCCAGCACATCGTCGAGAACAAGCGCGTCATCGTCGCCGTCATCGTCCGAAGCAACGTCATCAGGAACAAGAGCATCATCGCCCTCATCCACGACATCGGTCAGTTCAAGGGTTTCTTCATCCACCACGTCGTCCAGCAACAGCGCTCCGGCATCGTCATCGCCCCCGTCTTCGACAATGTCCGTCAGCTCCAGGGCTTCGGCACCATCGTCCTGAGGGACGGCGTTGTCCGCCCCGTCATCGGCGGCGGCTTCGGCAGCTTCTTCCACAACTTCGTCGAGCAGCACGGGGTCGGCATCCTCGGCATCGCTGCCGTGACCGTCGTCCAGCTCCTCGGAAAAAAGGTCTTCAAGCTCCTGCTCAAAGTCCGCGTCAATGGCATCGTCGTCCGCTCCCTTGGAGCCGGACTCGTCCGCCAAGTCGGTCATTTCGAGGATGTCTTCAGGAGAATCAGACGGGGGAACCGGGGTCATGCTCTCCACCTCCGTGGAAGAATGTGACAAAGGGAAAAAAAGGGGGCCGCATTGCAGCCCCCCTGACGTATCCTAAGCGGCTACTTCTTGGGATGGCAGTCCTTGCAGGACTTGGGTCCCTTCTTTTCAGCCTTGTGACAGCCCAAGCAGGAAACCTTGCTCTTCTTGTCATGGAAAGCCTTGTAGAAGGACATCTTTTCCTTCTTGCTGGCCTGGTCGTGACAGCCGGCGGAAGAGCAGCCCTTCACGTCGCCGGAGCCTTCGTAGGTGTGATGACACACCTTACAGTCCTTGAGCAGAGCCTCATGCTTTCCGTGCGGGAAAGCGACCGGGGTCTTCTTCATCTTCATGCCTTCGGGTGCCTTGAGCACCATGTCGGCAGGAGCCTTGGTGGCGGCGGACAGGTTGGGCAGCGCAAACGCGCAGACCAGAGCCGCAACCACGAGGCTGGTCAAAAGAGCTTTTTTCATTCTCCTCGTTCCTCCTGTTGCATTGGATATACGTCACACTCTCTACCCTGCGGGATAAATTACATATTCGGCAGTGTCAAGCCGGCACCCGCCTGATAGCACATAGTTTTTAACTGAAAAAATGGGGATTGTGCAAGAAAATAGTTCCAGTAATCACAAGCTTGAACCAACTTCATACTTGGTGTGGTACCCCCTCGGGGTGAGCAGAAAGCCGCCGACCCGCCGAGTGGCGGAGTTGCCCACCAGCACCATGGTCTGCATGTCCACCAGCCCGGAGTCCACATGCTCCAGCGCACAGGTGTGCACCTTCTGTCCTTCGCGCCATGCGCGGTTGACGATACCTACGGGCGTCTGCGGGTCGCGGTGCTCCGCGATCAGGTCCAAGGCCTCGGCCAGATGATCGCTGCGCCGCTTGGAACGCGGATTGTACAGGCAGATCACGAAATCGCCCTCGGCCGCAAGGCGCACCCGTTTGCGGATCAGTTCCCACGGAGTCAGCAGGTCGCTGAGGCTGATGGAACAGAAATCATGCATGAGCGGCGCGCCCAGCAGGGCCGCAGCCGCGTTGAAGGCCGGAACGCCCGGGACGACTTCAAAGGGCACGGAATCCAGCAGGCCGCGCGCTTCCAAAGCCTCCAGCATCAGCCCGGCCATGGCATAAATGCCCGCGTCTCCGCTGCAGACAACGGCGGTTCGCCGCCCCTGCTCCGCGCAGTCCACAGCGTGGTTCACGCGCTCCACCTCGCCCATCATGCCCGTGGAAAATATTTCTTTCCCCTGCAACAGTTCGGGCGGCACCAAATCCATATATCCCTTGTAACCGACAATGACTTCTGCGTTTTCCAGCGCAACGCGCGCCGCCGGGGTCAACAGGCTCTCATGACCCGGACCAAGACTTACGGCTGTGAGCATTTGGTTCTCCCGGCCACGGCTACCGTGACCCTTGATGTTTTCTGTTTGGCAACCAGCAACTCGCCCCTTTCGCACAGGAGCAGGGCCGCGGCCTCGCTCACGCCCGGAGTTCCCACATGGCTCTCGACCATGGCCGAGGGGTTGGGCGCGTCCACGGTTTTCAGGGTGTCGGCGTCAAAAAATGTAAGCGGCAGTCCCAGTTCCTGTGCTGCCAGCAGCAGTCCGGCCTCGTCTTTCTTGATGTCTGCGGTCCCGGCGGCCGCCACGCTTTCCACGGCCAGCCCGTTTTCCGTAAGCACGCGCTCCACGAATTCGCGAATTTCGCTGACCGGGGTGCCGCGCCGGCATCCCATGCCCACGCACAAGACCGGAGCATACAGACGCACCAGACCGGGACGTTTGGGTGAAACGGTCCAGTGCACGCGCACGCCGGGCTCGCCTTCCCGCCACAGGTCCGGCGTATCCAGCAGGACAAACGCTTCCGGGTCCAGCGGTCCCAAACAACCCAACGGATCAAACACCTGCACGGTCCGCCCTTCCAGCAGGGCCGCGTTGACGTCCTTGATTGCGTCCGGGTCGCCGATGTGCAGGCCGCGCTCCTGAGCCAGCATGTCCAGCGAGGGTACGCCCGCGCAGTCCGTGGCCGTAGTGATGATTGCCCGCCCGCCGGTAATGGCCGCGCATTGCCGGGCCAGTTCGTTGGCTCCGCCCAGATGCCCGGACAGCAGGCTGATCACGTTGGCCCCCTGCGGGTCCATGGCCACCACGGCCGGGTCCACGCCCTTGGAGCGCAGATGCGGGGCAATGGCCCGCACCGCAATCCCGGCCGCGGCAATGAACACATGCCCGGAATATCTCGTGAAATTGCGCCCTACCTGCTCGGGCAGGGAATCGAAGCCGGTCATGCCCGATTCCGCAAATCGGGACGGGGCAAACACGTCCGCGCCCAGTTCCCGGCCAAGGGCTCGGGAAAGGTCAAGGGCCGAACGGCTCAAGACATACAGCGCGCGGTAATTCACGGCCTTGTTCTCTCCTGTTCCGATTTTCCGCACCCATCGCTGCCCCGGTGCAACAGGCAGGTTCGATGCGGGGCAAATCCGTAACGCGCATAAAAATTCCACGCAGACTCGTTGCCTGCCACGACATCCACGACAATATCTTTTGCACCCCGCCCGTTCAACCACTCCAAACTGCGAACCATCAGTTCATGGCCGATGCCGCACCCCCGGCAACGTCCATCCACGAACAGGG
The DNA here is from genome assembly GCF_008830225.1 of Pseudodesulfovibrio senegalensis. Classification (NCBI taxonomy): domain Bacteria; kingdom Pseudomonadati; phylum Thermodesulfobacteriota; class Desulfovibrionia; order Desulfovibrionales; family Desulfovibrionaceae; genus Pseudodesulfovibrio; species Pseudodesulfovibrio senegalensis. The sequence continues at coordinate 78,431 of NZ_WAIE01000001.1, read as the reverse complement.
AGTCGATCTTCCCGGTGCTCCCCAGAAACGTGCTCACGCAATACCCTATGTCGCTATCCTGCTTCATATCACGAGCCACGAGCATCAGCAGACTGCCGCCATGAGCATGGTCAAGCAATTCGCGCTTGCGTTCGGCAAAAGAATACCGCTTGAAACGATCCGCAAAATACGGCGAACAGGTCTCGTGCATGGCGTTGAGACTTTCCCAAAGAGGTTGAATCACATCCAGTTCGGATTTGCCGACTTCCCGGTATGCAATGTTTCCCATGAATTCCTCACAAAAAAAGCCGACCGGGAATCCGGTCGGCCCTGTTTCCGGCAATATGACCGACTGTCCACGCGCATCAGAACGTGACGTTTCTGGCCGCTTCCAGCGTCTTTTCCAGATCTTCGTCCGTATGGACAAAGGATGTGAACGCGCATTCGAATCCGGCCGGGGCGAGGTTGATGCCCTGCGCCTGCATCTGCTTCCAGAACGTGGCGTACAGGTCACCGTTGCAGGCCGATGATTCCGCCATGTTGGTCACCGGGACTTCCGAGAAATAGATGGTGAAGGCCGAGGCAATGTGGTTCAGGGTCACGGCCTGCCCCTTGTCCTTGAGAATGCCGGTCAACGCGGTGGCGAACTCGCGGGTCCGCGCTTCCAGCGCATCGTAATCGCGCTTTTGCAGAACCTTGAGGGTTGCCAGTCCGGCAGCCATGGCAACGGGGTTGCCCGAAAGCGTGCCCGCCTGGAAAACGCCGCCGCACGGAGCCATGTGCTCCATGATTTCCTTTTTACCGCCATAACAGCCCACAGGGAAACCGCCGCCGATGATCTTGCCCAGCGTGGTCAGGTCCGGGGTGATGCCGTACCGCTGCTGCGCCCCGCCGAGGCTGACGCGAAAGCCGGTGATGACCTCGTCGAAAATCAGCAATGCGCCGTGTTTGGTGCACAGGTCGCGCAAGCCCTGCAAAAATCCGTCTTCGGGCAGCACCAGTCCCATGTTGCCGGCCGCGGGCTCCACGATCACGCAGGCGATCTCGTCGCCGCTCTCTTTGAAATGGGCCTTGACCGCTTCAAGGTCGTTGTAGTGGGCCAGCAGCGTGTGCTTGACGATGTCGTCGGGAACGCCGGGCGTGCCGGGCACGGCCTGTGCCGCGGAACCGGCGGCCGCGAGAAAGGCGTCGTTGTGGCCGTGGTAGTTGCCGATGAATTTGACCACCTTGTCGCGGCCGGTGTAGCCGCGCGCCAGACGCAGGGCGGACATGGTGGCCTCGGTGCCCGAGGAAACCATGCGCATCATCTCCATGGAGGGAATGAGCTTCGTGATTTCTTCGGCCAAGGAAACCTCGCCTTCGCAGGGCGCGCCGTAGCTGGTGCCCTTGTTCACGGCCACATACACGGCCTCGGCCACTTCCGGGTCGCAATGCCCGAGGAGCATGGGACCCCAGCTGAGCACGTAATCGATGTACTGCCTGCCTTCCACATCCCAGAGATAGGCGCCCGCTGCCCGGTCGATGAATACGGGTTCGCTGTTCACGTACCGGCAGGCACGCAGGGGGCTGTTCACGCCGCCGGGCATGAGCTGCTGCGCCCGGGCGTACAATGTCTTGGAATCCATAACTATGCGCTCCTATTTGAAATAGACCATGGAGGTCTTTTTGAGTTCCCTGATGCTGTTCAGCGTGCAGTGGTCCGCAATGCCGGACTGTTCTTCAAGCTCGGCCACGATCTCGGCACAATGGCCGGGCCGCTCGCCATGGATCATGGTGTAGAAATTGTAGGTCCAGTCCGGGTAGGTCCGGCGCACGTAGCAATGGCTGATCTCCGGGCGCTGCGCAAACAGTTCGCCCAGCTCATCCACGCGCTCGTCCGGTACGCGCCACGCCACCATGGCGTTGTGGCCGTAGCCCGCCTTCTGGTGCCGCAGGGTGGCGCCGAACCGGCGGATCACACCCTTGTCGCGCAACCGGGCCAAAAGCTCCAGCACCTGCTCCTCGGTGGCGCCGGCCTGTTCGGCAATGACCTTGAACGGCTCGGGATGGTCGGGAATGTCGCCGCCCGCCAGAGCCAGGATCCTTTCCTCTGTGTCGGTGAATGTCATGCGTGCCATGCGTGTGGGTATTACCCGCATCCGGGCACGGTTGCAACAGCGGCAAAAACGAGGGGTGCCCATTTAATAATGGCCCTTTCTTTCCTTTTCGTTACTCTGAAATTCTGACAACAACCATCATCTGCAGCAGAGGGGGAGCTATGCACATGAACCTCAAAGCCAAAATCATCACCGGATTTTCGGCGGCTCTCGTGGTCACCGGGCTGGTATTGTTTTCGATCGTTTCCGTAAACACCTACAACGACTCATTCACAGCCAAAAGCGAATCCATGGCTTCCCAGTTGGCGCAGGTGGATACGGCCATCAACATTTTCCTTGATGAAGCCAAGATGAACGCCACCATGCTTGCCAGGGAGCCGAGAGTCCTGCGGGCCGACGACATTACCACGATGTTTGTCGACACCACCACAAAACAGTTGGCAAAGGCCCTGCCCACGGATGAAGCCGGGAAGCAGGTGGTCAGCCTGTTCAAACTGACACAGGCCACCCACCCGAGTTATGTCGAAGTCTTCATCGGCAGCAAGGAAGGCGCTTTCGTGACTTCGGGCGACAGCACCAACATGCCCGCGGGCTACGACCCGCGCAAACGCCCCTGGTACACCACGGCCATCCGCGAGGGCAACAGACCCTCCATGTCCAAGGCCTACATGTCCACCACGGGCGAGGCCGTGGCCAGCGTCACGCACCCCATTCTGCGCGGCGGCGAAACCATCGGCGTGGTGGGCGTTGACATTTCGCTCAAGAACCTCACCAACATCACCGAAAACATCAAACTGGGTCAAACCGGCTACGTATTGCTGGTGCAGGACGACGGCGTGGTCCTGGCCGACCCCAAAATGCCGGACAACAACTTCAAGAACGCCTCCGAGCTTGCCCCTGCCTATTCCAAACTCGTTTCCCTGGGCAACGGAGACGCAGACGTGACCCTGAACGATACGGACATGCTCGGCGTGGTCTACACCTCCCCGAAACTCGGCTGGAAGATCATCGGCCTCATGGAACGATCCGAGGTAATGGCCCCGGTCTACGAAAACCTCTGGGCCTTCTCCATCGCCATCGTCCTCTGTCTGGCCGTGGTCATCGCGGGCATCTGGCTCTATGTGGAGCGGGCGCTCGTCAGGCCCATCCGGATCATCGTGCGATTCATGAACCTCGCGGCCAAGGGTGACTACACCCAGCGGGTGGACATCCGGCGCAAGGACGAAATCGGCACCATGGTCAACGCCCTGAACGCCATGGCCGAAAAGCTGGTGGACGTTGTGCAGCAGGTGGTGGACGGCAGCTCGAAGGTGGCCGCAGGCAGCGAAGAACTCTCGGCCACGTCCGAATCGCTGGCACAGGGAGCCACCCAGCAGGCAGCTTCGCTTGAAGAGGTCTCCTCCTCCATGGAAGAAATGGCCTCCAACATCAGCCAGAACGCCAAGAACGCCCACGACACCGAGGCCCTGGCAGACAAGACATCCATAAGCACCGAGGAAGGCGGTGCAGCCGTGGCCCAGACAGTGACGGCCATGAAGCAGATTGCGGAAAAGATTTCCATCATCGAGGAAATCGCGCGGCAGACCAACCTGCTGGCCCTGAACGCGGCCATCGAGGCGGCGCGGGCAGGCGAACACGGCAAGGGATTCGCCGTGGTTGCCGCGGAAGTGCGCAAGCTGGCCGAACGCTCGGGCAACGCGGCCGCCGAAATCAGCGAACTGTCCTCCTCCAGCGTGGAGGTCGCGGAAAAGGCGGGCACCATGCTCGCGGACATCGTGCCGGACATCAAGCGCACCGCCGAACTGATTCAGGAAATATCAGAAGCATCCAACGAGCAGAATACCGGGGCCGAGCAGATCAACAAGGCGCTCCAGCAACTGGACAACGTGGTGCAGCAGAATGCCTCGGCCTCCGAGGAAATGGCCTCCACGTCCACGGACCTGGCAGGTCAGGCCAGCCAGTTGCAGCAGACGATCTCCTTCTTCAAGATCGACGGTTCGCGTGGCACCGCGCCCCGCGCCCCCAAGGTGCAATCCGCACCCCGCAGGCAGACGGTGCAGAAGACGCCTCCCAAGCCTGTGGCCGGAAAGACCGCGGCGCCCGCAGACAGCGGGCTGGCGCTGGACATGTCCGGTTCGGACGACGACTTTGAAAAGTTCTGAAAAGGGAACAGGATCTGAACAAAGGCGGGCCGCCCGGAAATCCGGGCGGCCCGCTTTCTTTCATGCGGCGGCTCCGGCATGATCCTCAAGGGTCTTGAGCAACTCGCTCAACTCGAAAGGCTTGTGCAGCAACCCGCTCATGCCCACGGCCTCGAACCGGTTCAGGTCGTCCTCCCCGGCAAAGGCGGTCAGGGCGATGACCGGCAGGTCCAGCTTCATATCCTTGCGGATGCGACGGGTGGTTTCCAACCCGTCCAGCACCGGCATCTGGATGTCCATGAGCACCAGGTCGAATTCGGACTGGGACAACGTCTTCAGGGCTTCGGCCCCGTCCGAGGCCAGCACCACCTCATGCCCGGCCCGTGAAAGAACCCCCTGCACCATGCGCTGGTTGGTGAACTCGTCCTCGGCATACAGGATACGCAGTCCGGAAGGCGTCGGTAAATCCTCCTCCCTATGCGCCGGGGTCAGCGCGGCCGTGAAGGAGAACACGCTGCCCGCACCGGGCTTGCTGTTCATGTTCAGCTCGCCGCCAAGCAGGTCCACCAGCTTGCGGGCAATGCTCAGCCCCACCCCGGAACCGCTATACTTTTTGGTCAGGTAATCCTCACCCAGGGCAAAGCTGTCGAAAATCCTTTCCTGCATGTCCTCGGGAATGCCCGTGCCCGTATCCGTCACCGTGAAGCGCACCATCCGCACCCCGTCCACACCCCCGGGCTGTTCGCGTATATCGAGCATGACGCGTCCCGACGGCGTATACTGAATGGCGTTTTTGAGCAGGTTATTCAACGCCTGCTTGATGTGCACGATGTCCCCGTACCATTGCTCGGGCAGGGATTCATCGATGAAACTGACAAATTCCAACGACTTCAGCTTGGCCTGCACGGAAATGGTTTCCACCAACGTGGACAGGCTCTGGCGCAGGGCAAAGCGTGTGTCTGTCCGCTCAATGCGCCCGGACTTGATATTGGAAAGATCCAGAAGATTGCGCACCAGCCCCAGCAGCCGGTTCGAGGCTTCGCGAACCATTGTCAGGTATTCGCGCTTGTTCTTGTTGCGCTCGGTTTCCAACATGAGCTGCACAAGACCGAGAATGCCATTGAGCGGGGTGCGCAACTCGTGGCTCATGTTGGCGAGAAACTGTGTTTTGGCCTGACTGCCCAGTTCGGCCCGTTCCTTGGCCATGATCAACTCGTGTTCGATGCGCTTGTGTTCGCTGATGTCGCTGAAGGTCACAACAACGCCCTCCACATCGACTCCGCTGCGCAGGGGTACGGCCGTATAGGTCACGGGAATGGCAACGCCGTTCTTGCACCACAGGATGCTCTCTCCCCTGCTCGGGCGCGCCGTTTCCAGAACACGGCATATGGGACACCGCAGGATCGGACGCGGCAGCCCCTCTTCGTCCGAATGGAGAAGCAGTGCATGGGCATCCGAACCGATGATCTCGGCAACCTCCCAGCCCAGCATTTCCGCCGCTGCAGGATTCGCAAAGGTCACCCTGCGTTCACTGTCCATGCCGAAAATGCCTTCCCCCGCGGAGTTGAGGATCAGTGCGTTCTGCCGTGCCAGCGCGCGCCCGCGTTCCTCGGCACGTTGGCTTCTGGTCACGTCCATGGCCATACCGCAACAGGCCGTCATGGCGCCGTTCTCGTCCGGCAAGGGAAACAGGGTTCCGGAAATACGCACTTCCTTTTCGCCTACCTCCAGACGGGCATCCAGACCCACGGCATCCTGCTTCCGTTCGGCCATCGCCAGAACGTCCTGCATTGCCTTTGCGCTGTCCGGCGGCAGTACCTCGGACATATGACTGTCCAACACCGCGTCCTGCTTTTTACCCAGCATGGAACACCATGCGGCGTTGGCCACCAGATGCCTGCCATCCATATCGACGATGAACAGGGCCATGGGGCTGTTGTCGAGCACGGCCTGGAAGCGGGCGTTGATTTCACGCAGGCGCTGCACATTCTTGTCCATGCGCATCTCCATGACGCGCCCGGCGTCCCGCAGCCGTTTTTCCTGTTTGCGCATGTCCGTGATGTCGCGCAGCGTGCTGATGTAGAATACGGATTCGTCCAGATTGGCCTGACGGCACAGCACCTCGCACGTGACGCGCCTGCCGCGGACTCCGGTAAACACGGTCCGATAGGACTGCACCTCTCCGGGACCGGGTATGGCCTGCTTTCGCCCTCGCCCGCCCGCAGCGGCCGGAGCTTCCATATCCTGCAGCCGCAAGGTCCGGATCCGCTCCACGGGAATCCCGAAAAACAGACAGGCAGCAGGGTTGGCGTCCATGATGTCGCCACCGCGAGAATGCAGCAGCACAGGCTCGGGAAGTTGCCAGAAGACAGCCGCGGCCGCGGGGTTGTCATGATCCCGCGCCAGGCGGGACGCCTGCTCGAGGTTCTCCCACTCCCGGACTATTGACCGCTCAAGAACGTCATGCAGTTCTCGAATCAGGCCCGGGCATTGTTCAGACACATGGTCCGATGCCGCATACAGTTCCAGATGATCGAGAAACGCCTCGCGAAAACACTGCACAAGAAGCAATGTGAATTGCAGGGAGCCGCCCTGGGTCAGGCAGCGCGAAACCAGCCGGGCGGCCAGAGAATCCAGCCCGGAATAATCCCGCTGTGCCGCATGCCCTTCGGCCTCGATGCGCACGCAGATATCACGAATGGCCGACACATAGGTGTCGAAAACAGCCACGGAACAGGACATGATGCGCGCAAAACCCTCATGCTTTTCGGCATGTTCGCGCACTCTTCGTTCCAGCCGCTCCCTGTCCGTCGCATTCATTTCCGTCAGGCAACGCATGGCTCAATCACCTCGGGTTTATTGAAAGCATACCCTTCCGAAAAAAAACCGCCATTAGAAAAAGGCCCGATCTCATATGAGACCGGGCCCTGTAATCCGAAATGCACGAAGCAATCATTCGCCGAGGTAGGCCTTGCGGATATCCTCGTTGTGCAACAGGGCATCGGCCTCGTCTTCCATGACCACGGAGCCTGTTTCCAGCACATAGCCGCGGCTGGCCGCCTGCAATGCGAGGTTCGCATTCTGCTCCACGAGAAGCACGGTCACGCCCTGACTGTTGATTTCCTCAATGATGCGGAAAATCTGCTGCACGATGAGCGGGGCAAGGCCCATGGACGGCTCGTCCAACAGCAGCAATTTGGGACGGCTCATGATGGCGCGGCCGATGGCCAGCATCTGCTGCTCTCCCCCGGAAAGGGTGCCGCCCAGCTGGCGTCGACGTTCGCGCAACTTGGGAAAAAAGTCGTAGACCCGCTCCATGTCCTCGGCAATGGCCGAGGCGTCGCGCCGGAAAAACGCGCCCATTTCCAGATTCTCGGTCACGCTCAGGCGCGGAAAGATCCTGCGGCCCTCGGGCACCTGACACAGGCCCATGCCGGGCAGATGATCGGAATTGACGTCGTTGATGCGCTCGCCCCGGTACAGGATGTCTCCCCCGGTGGCGCGCACGATGTTGCAGATGGTCATGAGCGTGGTGGACTTGCCCGCGCCGTTGGCCCCGATGATGGAGACGATCTCGCCCTTGCGCACGTAAAGGGAGATGCCCTTGAGCGCGGCGATCTTGCCGTAGGCCGAGGTAACGTTTTTCAGTTCCAGTATGATATCGTTGTTGTCTGCCATTCTTTTCCCGTGTTTGGCGTTGCAGAAACGTCCTGTCTACTCAGCTTCCTCGGACCTGCGGCCCACGCGCTTGGCCGGCCACAGTCCCTTGGGCCGCACCAGCATCATCAGCGTCATCACGCCGCCGAAGACCAGCATGCGGTAGGTGTCGAACTCGCGGAACGCTTCGGGCAGGGCAATGAGCGCCAGCGCCCCGAGCATGACCCCGGGAATGGAGCCCATGCCGCCCAGAACCACCATGGCCAGCACCATGGCCGACTCAAGAAAGGTGAACGATTCCGGGCTGACAAAACGCATCCGTGCGGCAAAGAATGACCCGGCGAATCCGGCGAACACAGCGCCGGACGCATAGGCCAGCAGCTTGAGCAAAAAGGTGTTCACGCCCATGAGCTCTGCGGCGGTCTCGTCCTCGCGGATGGCCTCCCAGGCCCGTCCGATGCGCGAATAATTGAGCCGGTATACCGCGATGATGGTGCAGATGGCGATGAACAGGATCACGTAATAGAACATCCAGACCTTCTTGACCCAGAGATGCTCGATGGACCAGCCGTTGGCGAAATCGAGCCAGTACAGGCCCGGACGCTTGACGCCCATGAGGCCGTTGGGACCGTTGGTCAGTTCCATCCAGTTGTTCAGGATCAGGCGCACGATCTCACCGAATCCCAGCGTCACGATGGCCAGATAATCCCCGCGCATACGCAGGGTCGGATAGCCGATGATGCACCCGGCTATGGCGGCCAGCAGCCCGGCAACGGGCAGGCAGAGCCAGAAGGAAATTCCGTAATGGATGGACAGAAGCGCATAGGTGTAGGCTCCCACCCCGTAAAAGGCGATGTATCCGAGGTCCAGCAGCCCGGCCAGCCCCACCACGATGTTCAGGCCCAGCCCGAGGCACACGTAGATGAGCACGTTGCAGGCCACGTCATGGCCGTAGCGCCCGGTCATGGCCGGGAACGCAATGGCAAAGGCCAGGCCCACGCAAATGAGCAGCCAGTTGGGCGTGGCCGCATACGCGCGCTGCGTGACCCCCTTGACCGAAGACCCGGTTTTCTTGACCGAATCGAAGATTCCGGCACGGTTGAGCTCGAACACGATCATGATGCACAGGCCGGCCACGGCCAGACGAATCCAGACCGAGAACGTGGAGGCGAACTCCAACCCCTCGGGCTTGATGCCCAGAAGCGGCCAAAGGATGATGAGCAGCCAGATCAGGCCGATGCCGAACGATGTCCACCGTTTTCTAGACTCTTGTGTCGTCAACGTTCTCTCCCATGATGCCGGTGGGTCTGAAATACAGCACCGCGATCAGAATGATGAAGGCGAACACGTCCTTGTATTCGCTGGAAAGATACCCGGCCGCGAAAATTTCGACCATGCCGATGATCAGCCCGCCGATCATGGCACCGGTGATGTTGCCGATGCCGCCGAGCACGGCCGCGGCAAATGCCTTGATGCCGGGCACGAAGCCCATGGTGTAGTTCACGGACCCGTAATAGAAGCCGACCATGATGCCTGCGGCCGCGGCAAGACCTGCGCCGATGGCAAAGGTCAGGGAAATGATCTTGTTGGAATTGATGCCCACCAGCGCGCTCATGACCTTGTCCTGCGCAGTGGCGCGCATGGCCTTGCCGATGCGCGTCTTGAAGACCAGCAGGTTCAGGGCCACGAGCAGTCCCGAAGTGATCAGGATTATGTATATCTGCATGTAGGAAATCATCACGTTGCCCAGTTCGAAGCCCCCTGCGGTCATGGCCGTGGGGTACGGCTTGTCGTAGACGCCCTGCGTGAGCATGAGGCCGTTCTGGAGAAAAATGGACATACCCAATGCGGAAAGCAGCACGGACAGGCGCGAGCTGTTGCGCAGGGGCTTGTAGGCCACCTTTTCCACGGCCATGGCCAAGATGGCGCAATAGACCATGGTCAGGCTCATGCCGAGCACGATGCAGACCACCGGGCTGACGCCATTCGCGGCCAGATAGCTGATGATGATCACGCCCATGTACCCGCCTGCGGCAAAGAACTCGCCATGGGCAAAGTTGATGAGCTGGATGATGCCGTAGACCATGGTGTAGCCCAGGGCAATGAGCGCGTACACGCCCCCGAGGGTTACGCCGTTGATGAGCTGTTGCAGAAAATAGTCCATGAAATCTCTTGCGTGAGAGTGTTGACGGGGCCCCGCAGGGCCCCGTTTTCATACGGTCTCTAGAACTTTTCGCCGGTCTGGGCGTTCCAGTAGTCCACAAACTTTCCGCCTTCGACCTTGCGGATGATGTAGTTGGAACCGGAGTCGCCGTTTTCCTTGTAGCGGAAGGTCTTGGAGGCACCCTTGAACTCCATGGACAGAAGCGCGCCGCGCACTGCCGGGAGCTCGGTGGAGCCGGCCTTCTTCACTGCGGCCATGTAGGCCATGGCCGAATCGTAAGCATAGGTTGAATATGCACCGGGCTGGCCATACTTGGGCTCATAGGCCTTGATGAACTTCTGGTAGGACGGGGAATCGGTGTCCACATACCCGAAGGTCAGGAACATGCCTTCGGCGTCCTTCTTGGCAATGGAGATGAGCTGCGGGTGGTACACGGCGTCCTGTGCAAGATACACGGCGTCGATGCCCATGCGCTTGGCCTGGATGACCAGCAGCGCGCCCGTGGCAGAGTTCTGCAGGGAAACGTAGAACACGTCCGGGTTGGCAGCCTTGACCTTGGTCAGCACGGCGGAGAAGTCCTTGTCGCCCTGGTTGACATGGTCGTGGCCGAGCACCTGCACGCCGGCGGCCGGGCTGGCCTTTTCCACGTTGTCGGCAAGACCCTGCGAATACGCGGTCTTGTCGTCCACCAGATAAATGCTCTTGGCCTTCAGGTAATCCTTCATGAAGGCGATGGCGGCCTTGGACTGGTCATCGTCGCGGCCGCAGGTGCGGAACATGTTCTGAAGCCCGCGCTCGGTCACGTTCTCGTTGGTGGAACCGGGCGTGAGCATGATGATGTCTTCTTCGTCCAACGTCTCGGAAGCGGGCAGCGTGGCACTGGAGCAGTATGCGCCGATGACCGCGCTCACGCCGTCGTTGATGAGCTTGTTGGCGGCGGCCACGGCCTGACGCGGGTCACATGCCGTGTCCTGCGCGGACAGGGTGATGTCGTCAAAACCCGGAATGCCACCTTCGGCCTTGACGACCTCAATGGCGGTACGAACACCGTTGGCGATGTCGTTGCCGTCCGCGGCATAAGGCCCGGTAAGCGGACTCATGCTGCCCAGTTTCAAGGTTTCGGCAGAGGCGGCTGCCGAAGCCAGGGACACGGCCAGCACAAGCGCCAGAATCAAAATGCGTTTCATTGCAGCTCTCCCATGGTTGAATGTTTACCAGCCAAGCGACTATTGGCCGAGATATGCTTCGATCACCTTCGGATCCTTCTGGATCTGTTCGGGAAGTCCTTCGGCAATCATCACGCCATGGTCCAGCACCACGATGCGGGTGCAGATGCCCATGACCACCTTCATGTCGTGCTCGACCATGAGGACGTTGATGCCGAGTTTCGCTACGCGTCCGATGGTTTCCATAAGTTCATGGCTCTCCGCGGGGTTCAGCCCGGCGGCCGGCTCGTCCAGCAGGATGGTCTTCGGCTCCGAGGCCAGGGCCCGGGCGATCTCCAGCCTGCGCTGGTGCCCATAAGGCATATTGGAAGCCACCTCGCTCTCGTAATCTGCAAGGCCCATGAATTCGAGAGCGGCTCGGGATTTCTCCTCGATGCGTGCCTCTTCCCTGCGTTGCGACGGCGAACGCAGGATGGACCGGAAAACACCGCAACGGCTCCGGCAATGCTGGGCCACCATGCAGTTTTCGAGTGCGGTCATATTCTGAAAAAGACGGATATTCTGAAAAGTGCGGGCAATGCCCATGTTCAGGACCTGGTACGGACGCATCCCGGTGATGACGCTGTCGTCATACCGGACATTGCCGTCCGAAGCCTTGTACACGCCGGTAATGACGTTGAAAACCGTGGTCTTGCCTGCGCCGTTGGGACCGATCAGCCCCACAACGTCGCCCTCGGCAACGGAAAAATTAACGTCAGTAAGCGCCTGAAGTCCGCCAAAACGTACGCTGATGTCCGAAAGAGTTAGATTAGCCATAATTAACTGTTACTCTTATGAAATATTGGCAAAATATTCAAGTTTATTTTTTTCATGCACCATATCAAGCGTTTGGATTTGCAAATTCGTATAACCACGGCCCACAACCGAACAATGTTCATCAAATTTTATCTTTTTTGTCGTTTTATTCACTCAAAAAGCCCCGGGCGCAATCGTTTGAATTGGTTGATCGACCAATCTGCTCACATGGAGCCTCGATTATGCCCTGTAGCGACGCTGAAAACAGGAGAAATGAACGCAAAACATGCCCACACGCACTTTTGGATTGCCAGAACGCTTTGCAGAAAAACACCCTCCCTCCTCCTGTGCCGCACAAAAAAGGGGGCATCCGGCCAAAGCGTACCCCGCTTCATGAATCACCGTAATCCTGAGCCTGCAAAACTCCGCATCCCGGTGGCCGTGGGCTTGCCGTTTCAGCGCCTTGATCCTGTTGTTTGTCCCCTTGATCGGCCCTGATGCGCAGGGTGATCGTGGTATGCGAGGATGCCCAAGCATACCCGGCAAGCGTCCTTGCCATGACCTGTAATGGACGCATCACCGAGGCATCAGCCCTGGCGAATACAGCCGCAGCCTCGAAGGCCGAACGCGTGGTGGACGAAACTCGCGGACACGGCAGTCACTCCTCCCGATGATCAATGGCATGATTATCGGTTGGACTCATCACCAGCCAGCACAAGGATGGGCATCAGAATACCCGTCTCAAAACAGGTGTCTTGCAGATAAAATGAGCCAGTGAAAACGTTATAATGACCCCGGAAATCCCGATCAAAACAAAGTTAACCAACGGGTACTGCGTCATATGCGGCTCATACATTTTCCCGATAAGGCACAATGGGACAACTTGAATGACGTATGCGGCATACGCCACACGTGAAAGGCGCCTGGACCAATATGTGGTGGAATTGAACAACGTCTTGTAACTGTACAGAAGGAAAATACTCATGCCGATCACTTCAAAAGGACGACTGACCATCAGAGACAGCGGGTTCAAAAAGACTCTGGCCATAATCCATACGACGATCCAGGTGAAAGCGTGCTTCAAGTTCAATTCATCAAGCCACTGATTTTTCTGGGCCAGAAGGCCGAAACAGAACATGGCCACATACATGGGGAAATACTTCAACAAGTGGAATCCCAGAAAATCCTCTCCGACCACGTTCATGGCATGTAAAGCCAAGAAGTTAACAGGAACCATGGCTGTTGCGAACAACAGTATCTTGAAAAAGCCGGGAAAGGGAGCGGGCAATGCGGGAGCGACTTTGCCGGATGGAGCAACCGCCCGTACTAAAACGTAGACAGCATTAAACACAATCAGTGCCCAGCAAAACCACGTGACACCCATAATCATATTCCATGATTGCAACATGTCTGCGTACGATGGAACGACCAGCCGCATGGCATCCCAAAAGGCTCCATCACTTGCAATGCTCAACGCGACCGGATCAATCAACAGTATTGTCAGGACAGTGGGTATACCCAGTCGTTTGAGTTTCCCCTTCATGAACAACCAAGGCCCCTTTTTCGCATAGGACGGCCTGACGAAATACGCTGAGATAAAGAAGAACAGGCTCATGAAAAAGCCCTGGTTAATCGACTGAAAGGTACGAAGAATGCCGTATTGATAACGCTCCGAGGGGTGGACGTGAGGAAGATTGATGGGAAACGGGTCAAGTCCGGCAACTGCCGCAGAATGGTGCAGGATGACCAACACGGCAAGCGTCCACTTGATGTTGTCCAGATAGTCGAACCGCACACTGGTCCCTGATGATATACCGGGGTCGGCTGCACCCCTGTGGTCCACTTCTACCATCTGTTCCTCTCTCTCCAGTAGTGTTCACGGATGTCGTTTGACGACATTCCTATCACCATCCGTCCAATGTTGGCAAAAAAGAGGTCAGGGACGAGGTTGCCCCCGCCCACCGACACGAACAGGGCGCATTCGAAACGTACTTCCGGCAGCAGGAGAAAAGTACGCTCGGGCGGATGAACCCAAAAAAGGCCCCCCGTCCCGAGGGACGGAGGGCCTTGCAATCACAAGTCTGCGCCGAAGCGCATCCCGGATGTCGACTACCAGTCGGAGTCGGCAAACGGGTTGGAACCGAAACCGAAGTCGGCTTCGGGTTCACCGCCGGTGTCCGGAGAGTCGCCGGAAGCGCCTCCGCCCTCGGCCGGTGCTGCTGCACCGTCACCGGCAACGCCGGCAACCACGACACCTTCCTTCTTGACCTTTTCCACTTCGGCCAGAAGGTCGTTGAGCTTCTTGATGTGCTCGTCGATCTTGGTGTTGGAGCTCATGATGGCCTTTTCAGCGCCCTTGGAGGCGTCGTCAAAGGTCTTGACCTTGGCCTTGAGGTCCGCGACCTCCTTGGTCAGGGCCTTGTTGGCGTCTTCGGCCTTGGCGGCGGCATCCTGCGCGCCGGCAAGGTCGGCCTTCATGGCGGCGAAGGCTTCCAGCACGGCCTGTGCCTGTTCGGGCGCGGCCATGGGAACGATCTTCACCTGATTGCCCAGCTTGCCAAGATCGCCTTCGGCGTACTTGGTCAGGGCGGGCTCGGTTTCATAGATGTGCGCCTTCACCAGGGCCTGAGCCAGGGGCGCGGCGTCCGCGTCCACGGCTTCCACCTGCAGCACGAATGCCAGCATGTCGAGCTGAGCCACGTCAGCAGATTGGCCGCGAAGGACGGACACAAAGGTGTTCATCGGGAAAACTTTGGATTCAGCCATTTTATTCCTCCTTGAAGAGAACAAGCTTATCGTATTTCCTACCCATGCAGCCTTACTTCGCGGCGCCCATGGGGATACGTCCGATTGTCTTGGCATAGGAAAGTGCCACGGTCCTGTACACGAGGTGGCCCAGCTTGGACCAGGGCAGGTATGCCAACAGCATGAACACTGCCACCAGATGCAGGAAGTACGTGGGGTATGCCAGATACTTGATGTTCACCAGCCGGAAGATCTCCGCACCGATGCCGGTCAGGGCGATGGTCCAGATCACGTACAGCAGGTACCAGTCATAGAAGTTGGAACCCTGCTTTTCCGGGTCCAGGCCCTGACGGCGCCTGGTCAGCTGCATCAGGCCGTAGACCAGCATCACGGCGCCCACGTTGGCGGCCACCTTGACGACGCTATGCTGCGGCATGGGCGTGGAACCCAGCAGCGCGATGAACTTGGAGAACGGATCGTCCAGTCCCAGAACATGTTCCAGGAACCACGCGCCGAACCAGTGGCCCGTGGCCACGATGCCGGTCACCACCATGAGGATGATGAAGGCGTACATGACCATTTTATGGCCGAAGGCGCGCTTCTTGTCTGCCTCGTCCTCACCGCAGTCGTTGAACTGGGAGTGCTGCAGCACCTCGTGCTTGAGGGTGTCGATGAAGGCAGCGATCATGCCGGGCTTTTCAGTCCCGCTCAGATCAAAGGTTTTCGGACCTTCCTTCAGTCCCTTGAGCAGGTTCTGCACGCCCAGGTAGAAGCATACCAGCATGAAGGCGAACGCGGCTCCGAAGATCGGGTCGATAAAGTAATCGCCCGGGAACAGGCCGCCGTAGATGACTTTGCCGTCGGCGACGACATCCCATGCGCCGTGTTCGGCGCCGGCCGCAAACAGCGGGAACGCGGTGCCGAACTTGGCTGCCTGGGCGATCCAGATGGTCAGGTAAATGACCGCCGGAACCAGTGCGAGCATGAGCACGCCACCGAAGTTGGACATGAGTTTTCCGATGAATCCCAGCGGAGCCAGCTGACGGTAGGCCATGTTCCGCAGGGCGGCCAGCAGGTCGCCCGGCTTTGCGCCGCGGGGGCACAGGTCGGAACAGGTTCCGCAGTTGTGGCAGAGCCAGATATCGATATCGTTGACCAGGCGGTCCTTAAGTCCCCACTGTGCCCAGACCATCTCCTTGCGGGGATAGGGGTTGTCAGCGGGAGACAGGGGACAGACGACACTACAGGTCGCGCACTGGTAGCATTTCTTGAGGGACTCCCCTCCAACAGACTGCAATTCTTTAACGAATTTCAGGTCCGGTTGTACCCTGACGTTGTTCGACATGGTCCATACCTCCTAGTAGCCCTTGAAGGGGTTGGGGCCGAAGTTGTTGGTGATGTTGTCGACAAAGTCGGCGATCAGAGACGGTACCTTGTCATACTCGTCAATGCTCAGCTCGTACTGTTCGACACGCTCGGGTTCGACACCCAGGCGGCCAAGGGATTCGGCAATGTTTTCCTTGCGGCGACTGCACAGCTCGGAACCCTTCATGAAGTGGCACTGGTAGTCATCACCATACTTGCAGCCAAGCAGCATCACGCCGTCAACACCCTTACTCATGGCGTCAGCGACCCAGATGGCATTGACCGAACCGAGGCAACGCACGGGCAGGAAGCGGACATACGGGCTCCAGCCCTTGCCGCGCATGGCGGCCATGTCCAGAGCCGGGTAGGCGTCGTTCTCACAGGCCAGCACGATGATGCGCGGGCCGCCCTCTTCGAGGGTATCGGGAACCTTGACTTCCTTGATGGCGGAACCGATCTGGTCGATATTGTAGTTGTCGAAGGAGATGACGCGCTCGGGACAGGCACCCATGCAGGTACCGCAACGGCGGCAACGCGTGGGATTCGGCTTCGGCGTACCCTTCTCGTCATCGTCCAGCGCGCCGAACGGGCATTCCTCGGTGCAGCGTTTGCACTGGGTGCAACGCATGAAGTTGAACACCGGGAAGCTCAGGTCGCCGGAACGCGGGTGCACGGAAACGCCGTGGTTGGCGGATTCGATGCACTGCACGGCTTTGAGCGTTGCGCCTGCCGCGTCTTCGCGGGCAAGGCCAAGACCCATGGGCTGGCGCACGGTTCCCGCTGCGTACACGCCGGTACGGCGGGTTTCATACGGGAAGCACACGTAGTTGGAATCCGCGAACCCGTCGAAGAGTTCCAGATCCGGGAAGGCCGGACCCTGGCGGTACACCAGGTTGATGGTCGGGTCGGCAGCGGTGGTGGGCACCATGGCCGTGGGCAGCACGACCATGTCGGCCACGATTTCCACGTTGTCGCCCAGCAGGGTGTTCTTGGCCACCACGACGACCGAGCCGCCGTTTTCCTTGACCTCGACCACGTCCGCCTTGGAGAGCATGACGGCCGGGTTGTCCTGGGCAGCCTTGTAGTACTGCTCGTTGATGCCCGGAACCATCATGTGATCATACAGGATGTAGGCCACGCCGCCTGCGTCGGCAACGTAGTTGGCCTGCTTGAGGGCCACCAGCGAAGTCAGCTCGGAGCTGTAGGCCAGGTGCTTGGCGGATTCCTTGTCCGGATAGACAAAGGAGTCCTCTTCCTCGCCCTCTTCGCCTTCGGCCTTTTCCTCTTCAGGCAGTTCCTCAACGGGTGCGCATACGGCGCCCGCTTCATAGGAGACGTCTTCCATGAACTTGGCCGGGTCGCAGATGAAACAGACCGTCTGCGGAGCCTTGCCGTCGGAAGGACGCTTGATGCCGCCGTTGGATGCCATGGTCTCGAGTTCGGCCGTGGTGATCACGTCCTTGATCGTGCCATAGCCCAGCGGGGCCAGATAATTGGCGTCGCCCGGAACCCAGCCCGTGGCCAGAACAACGGAACCGATTCCCATGGAATCGCCGTTGCTCAGGGTCAGGGTGTAGGAACCCGGAGCGCCTTCGATGGTCTTGACCGTGGTACCGGTGTAGACCTTGATCTTGTCGTTGCCGGTCACTTCGGCGATAAGCGCCTCGAGACCGGTTTCCTGGCTCTGGTCATACGGGTATGCCAGCGGGAAGGACTTCAGGAAATTGGCAGCCTTGCCGCCCAGCTTGTCTTCCTTTTCCACCAGAACCACGTCATAACCGAGGCCGGCGGCGTTCTTGGCGGCGTTCAGACCGGTGAAGCCACCGCCCATGACCAGGATGGTCTTGTTGGTTTCTGCAACTTCCGGATCGGGGTTGTTGCTCTTGGTCAACTTGGAAATGCCCATATTGATGTAGTCTTTGGCAATGACTTCCATCTGGCCGGGCATTTTCTTGTCGTCCTGGAAGGACCAGACACAGTGTTCGCGCAGGTTCACGCGTTCCACCTGGGTCTTGCCGAATCCGAAGACGTCCCACTTGACACGCGGAGAACAGGCGCAGCAGACCACACCGTCGAGCTCATGCTCGGCAATGTCGGCCTCAATGGCGGCTTTGCCTTCCGGGCTGCACAGCACCGGATTGGCCTTGGCCACCTTGACAACGGCGGAATGCTTGCCGTTCTGGGCGAACTCAGCCAGGGCGTCGACATCGAGATTGGCCCCGATGTCACAGCCTCCGCAGATATATACACCAAGCTTTTCAGCCATCTTTAACTACCTCCCAACAACGGTTTGAATCGCTTTCATCGCGGCTCCGGTGCCGGACTGGGCGCTCTTCATGACGTCGAGCGGCTGCTTGGCGCAACCAGCGGCGATAAAGCCCTGCTCGTCTCCACCCACAACGAATCCTTCCTCGTCCATGGGCGCGCCTGCAGGCACCTGCTGGCCAGCAACGCTCGGCTGCATGCCGGTGGCCAGAACGACCATGTCGAACTGCTCGTCGGTCTTGATGCCCGTAACGGCGTTCTCCACGGTCACCACGGGATTCTTGGCCGAATCCTCGACGATCTCGGCAACCTTGCCCTTGACCAGGACAAGCTTGGGATCGTTCACGGTCAGGGCCTTGAATTTCTCGTAGCGGCCCGGGGTGCGCAGATCGATGTAATATACGGTGATCTGTGCGTCCGGATACTGGTCGCGCAGGTAGCGCACATGCTTCAGGGAAGCCATGCAGCAGATGTAGGAGCAGTAGTTGAGATGGTTCTGGTCGCGGGAACCGGCGCACTGCACAAAGGCGATGCGTTTGGGCTCGGCCTTGTCCGAAGGACGAAGGATCTTCCCGTTGGTCGGTCCGTTGGGAGCGGCCAGACGCTCGAACTGCATGTTGGAAACAACGTTGGCCAGCGTGCCGCCGCCCAGATTTTCCAGATTGGAAAGATCATAGGGCTTCCAGCCGGTGGCCCAGATGACGGAGCCAACGCTCAGGTCGAACACCTTGCCGGTGTCTTCCAGATCGATGGCGTCGTAGCTGCAGGCAGCCTTGATCTGCTCCAGCTCGGAAGCGTCGCAGAGGTCCTTGTCCAGCACGTAACGCTGGGGGAAGGCGAACGGATGGGTGATGTACGCAGCCTTGCGCTTGCCCATGCCGAATTCGAATTCGCTTTCCACCTTGGTACTGGCAGCCTTGGCACATTCGCCGCAGGCAGTACATTTTTCATTGATGTACCGGGGACGCTGCCGGATCTTCACATCGAAATTGCCCGGAGTACCGGAAACGGACTCCACCTCGGCCATGGTGTAAACCTTGACCTTCGGATTCTTCTTTATGCGCTGGAACTGGATTTCCAGGCCGCAGGAGGGCGGACACATCTTCGGGAAATAATGCTTGAGCTGCGCCACCCTGCCACCGAGGTAGGGATTGGTTTCAATGATGTAAACCTCGTGCCCGACTTCGGCGGCCTCGAGGGCGGCGGTGATTCCGGCGAATCCTCCGCCTACAACGAGAATACTGTTATTCGACATTCTCACACTCCTCCCTAATGATTTGAGGCTCAGCCAACAAAATGGCCTAAACCCGGACTGGACGCCGGCATCTGTTCCAGCCCGGATTCAGACCATTTTCACCAGGTCTGAGAAAGAAGGGCGGCCGCGGAAAGCCCGCGGCCGCCCGGATAATCAATCCCTTAGTCGGGGATGATCTGGTAGTACGAACGCTTGAAGATCTTGGTCTCTTCAGTTTCCGGATCGTACACGGAGTTGCAGAAGCACTTCCACTTGCTGTCATCCAGGCCCATGAAGTCGCCGCGATAGTAGAAGCCCGGGTAACGGGATTCTTCACGGAACTCGATGTGCTGCATGTGCAGGCGCACAGTCCACAGGCGGTGGAACTGTTCCCAGCAACGCATCAGTTCGTGCAGGTCGCGAGCGGCCAGGTTCTTGGAGTCTTCTTCCAGCATGCCGAGCAGCCAGAAGCCGGTGTTCAGCAGAGCCTTGGAGGTCATGTACAGGGTAGCAACACCACCACCGTATTCGTCGGTGGCCTTGATCAGGCGCATCATGAAGTTGTGCGGGGTGATGTAGTTCGGGTTGACGACCGGGTCGGTGGAAATGGCAGCGCCAGCCTTGTAGGTTTCCCACGGCTGGTAGATTTCCTTGGCCAGGTCGGCAGCGGTTTCCTTCAGGGTCGGCTTGAAGTCCTTGTGGTCAACAACCCAACGGACCATCTGCTTACCGACGATGCGGCCTTCAGCATGGGAACCGGAGGAGAACTTGTGACCGGAGGCGCCAACGCCGTCCGCGCAGGTCCACAGGCCGTTCACGGTGGTCATACGGTTGTAGACCTTGCCGTTGTCAGCCTTGACCTTGTATTCATCAGGAACCCAAGACTCGTCCGGACCGGAAGTCCAGATACCGCAGCAACCGGAGTGGGAACCCAGGAGGTACGGCTCGGTGGGCATGATTTCGGAACCACGGTCTTCAGGAGCGCAGTTGGTGGCGGCCCAGAGGTTCGCCTGGCCAACGCACATGTCCAGGAAGTCTTCCCAGGCTTCGGACTCGAGGTGCTTCCACTCGGGGCTGGTCAGGTCACCGTTGACGGTGTTCAGCAGAGCGGTTTTGGTGTCCATGTAGATCGGACCACGACCTTCGCGCATTTCGCGAAGCATCATGTGGTTACGCAGGCAGGTCGGGATGATGTGACCCTTGGCGTAGCCGCGATCTTCGTAGGGCTTCAGCATGGCGCGGTTGGTTTCGCAGTAGTCTTCGCCCTTGTAGTTGGTGGCTTTGGCCTTGAAGAGCAGGAACCATGCGCCAACCGGACCGTAACCGTCCTTGAAGCGGGCGGGGACGAAGCGGTTTTCCATCATGGTCATTTCTGCGCCGACCTGAGCACACATGGTGTAGGTGGAACCAGCGTTCCAGACCGGGTACCATGCACGACCCATACCTTCACCGGTGGAGCGGGGACGATAAACGTTCACAGCACCACCGCAGGCAACGACAGCAGCGTTGCAGCGATACAGGTAGACTTTGTTTTCGCGGGTGGAGAAACCAACGGCACCGGCGATGCGGTTGGGCTCGTTGGCGTCCAGCAGCATCTTA
This sequence comes from Pseudodesulfovibrio senegalensis, assembly GCF_008830225.1. Lineage (NCBI taxonomy): Bacteria > Pseudomonadati > Thermodesulfobacteriota > Desulfovibrionia > Desulfovibrionales > Desulfovibrionaceae > Pseudodesulfovibrio > Pseudodesulfovibrio senegalensis. Next base: position 57,225 of record NZ_WAIE01000001.1, on the reverse strand, counting down.
ACGATGAAGACGCGCTCGATGTAACGTTCTTCGCCCAGGGCGTTCTTGGCGGCTTCAGCAACGATGCACTTGTAGGACTCACCGTTGATCATGATCTGCCAGCGGCCGGAGCGGACCGGAGCGTCGCCGTTGCGGATAGCCAGTCCTTCGGACTTGGCCTTGGCACCGTCGAGGTTCTTGCCGTCCTTCTTGACCCAAACGGGGAGACCCCATTCTTCGAACAGATGGACGGAATCGTCGACGTGGCGGCCGAGGTCGAAAATCAGGTCTTCGCGGACCAGACCCATGAGGTCGGTGCGGACCATGCGGACGTAATCGTCAACGTCGTTTTCGCCGCAGTAGGTGTTGATGGCGGAAAGGCCCTGCGCAACAGCGCCGGAACGCTCGAGAGCAGCCTTATCAACCAGCATCAGGCTGATGGACGGGTCGACCTTTTCGATCCAGCGAGCAGCTTCGAAAGCGGCGCCGCAGTTACCCATTCCACCGCCGACCATGAGAATATCGACGTCTTGTTCGATCACTTCGGGTTCGGCCAGGGCCACACCCTTGGGAGCTTCTTTGGTGGGAAGCAGAGGCATAGTTTCCTCCTAGTGTTAGGTTCAGTTCAAACCAATTCTCAAAGAAATGAAGTTCTCAAAAGGCAATTAGCCTTCGAGTTCGCCAGCCTTCCAGACGCGAGTCATGTCAGCTTCGGTCACTTCATACTTCTTGCCGAGGGCTTCCTTGGGAGCGACGAGTTCGGTCTCGGTGAACAGCAGTTCGTTGTCGAGATCGGTCGGCTCGGGCTTGCCTTCGAAAGGCTTGATGGAACCTTCGGGAGTGGTGCGGATGGGGAACTTGAACCGCTTCACATTGCCACTACGGAACTTGATGGTCCACATGATGTCTTCAGCGGAACGCATGGGGATGGAGGTACCGCCCATGGGAGCGAAGTCAGCATAGGGACGTGCTTCGATGGCACCCTGCGGACAAATTTTCACGCAGGAGTAGCATTCCCAACATGCGGAAGGCTCCTGGTTGTATGCCTTCATTTCATCGGCATCCAGGATCATCAGGTCGTTGGGGCAAATGTACATGCAAGCGGTCTTTTCGCCACCCTTGCAGCCGTCACATTTTTCCGGGTTAACAAAGGTCGGCATAACTTCTCCTCCTAAAGGGTTTATTAATGAAAACAATTACCGACATCCTCTACCAAAATAGGCATCCACCCAAAAGTAGGTGGAAATTGCGAATTAGCAAGACGACTCCGCGATGTCAACGAGAAAGTGAATTTTTGAACAAGCATGGTAAACCCAGCCTGCACAGGGGCTTTTTTCGCCCGAAAACCCGCGCCGATCGGTGAAATCAATTATCGGACGGGCCACTTTCAGCCATAGCGGCTCGCTGTCAAATCGCGTTGAAAACAGTAGAGCAAGACCATGATTGTTCGCAACCCTTTTTTCGGATCATTAACGAAATATAATCCTAAAACACATAAGTCACCGATTTTACTGACAATTATAAAAAAACCATCCTGGCCATTTTCTAGACTTTGTGCAGAAAATCTCTAAGTATCCCGGCGGTTAATTTTATGAATGATTTCAAGCTCTGAAGCTTCTTATTTTTGGGCTTGACACAGCTTTCACAAACTGCAACAAAAGTTTCCCCATGCTAGGTGTGAATCATGTACGGTTCCACGGAATCAACCGGATACCCTGCATGAATATGTTTCAGGTTATATTAACCTACTTAAAATCAGAGTGTTAGGAGGCTTACACATGTCCAAACTGGTACCCCCCCATGGTGGAAAAGGTCTCGTCTGCTGCCTGCTCGAAGGCGCTGAGCGCGATGCTGAACTCAAGAAGGCCGAAGGCCTGAAAACCCTCGAAATTTCCAACCGCGCCAAGGGCGACCTGATCATGATGGGCATCGGCGGCTTCTCTCCGCTGGATGGTTTCATGACCAAGGCCGACTGGAAAGGCGTTTGTGAAAAGTTCCTCATGGCCGACGGCACCTTCTGGCCCGTCCCGGTCACCCTGGACACCGATGACGAAGCCGTGAAAGAAGGCGACGAAATCGCACTGAAGGGCCAGGACGGCGTTATCTACGCCACCATGAAGGTCACTGAAAAGTTCGAAATGACCGAAGCCGACAAGAAGTGGGAATCCGAAATGGTCTACAAGGGCGAAGGCGAAGACTCTCAGGGAGACTTCATGAAGATCGCTCTCGAAGATCACCCGGGCGTCCAGATGGTCATGGCCCAGGGCAAGTACAACATCGCCGGTCCGGTCAAGGTCCTTTCCGAAGGCGACTACGCTGACCGCTTCCCGGGCGTCTACCTGACCCCCAAGCAGATCCGCGACGAAATGGAAAAGCGCGGCTGGGCCAACGTTGCCGCTCTGCAGCTGCGTAACCCCATGCACCGCTCCCACGAATTCCTGGCCAAGATCGCCATCGAAGTCTGTGACGGTTGCGTGATCCACTCCCTGATCGGTAACCTGAAGCCGGGCGACATCCCGGGTGACGTCCGCATCAAGTGCATCCAGACCCTCATCGACAACTACTTCGTGGCCGATAACGTCATCAACGCCGGCTACCCGCTGGACATGCGTTACGCCGGTCCCCGCGAAGGCCTGCTGCACGCCACCTTCCGCCAGAACTACGGCATCAACAACATGCTGATCGGCCGCGACCACGCTGGCGTGGGCGACTTCTACGGCCTGTTTGAAGCCCAGGACATCTTCGATCGCATTCCCGCTCCGGCTGGCGAAGGCAAGGCTCTGCTCTGCAAGCCCATGAAGATCGACTGGACCTTCTACTGCTACCGTTGTGACGGCATGGCCTCCATGCGCACCTGCCCGCACACCAAGGAAGACCGCGTCATCCTTTCCGGCACCAAGCTGCGCAAGGCCCTTTCCGAAGGCGCCGAGGTTCCCGATCACTTCGGTCGTGACGAAGTGCTCGTGCTCCTGCGCGAATACTATGAAGGCCTGACCGAAAAGGTCGAGGTCAAGATGCAGAAGGCCGCTTCCGGCCAGGACATGAAGTAAGCACGGCTTACCTCAGCATCGATGATTCGAGGGGGGCGGCCTGTGCCGTCCCCCTTTTTTACCCTTGAACACAATGCTTGCCACGCGGACGGATTCCGGCTACACGAAATTCCCCTTCCCTCAGGGAAATCACATTTCATAGGAAAGAAACGGTAAGAAACATGCCCAAAGAATCCCCCGCAAGGCCCGGCAAGACCGCGGCCGTCAAGGAAAAACGTTTTCTCGAAATTTCCGGCATTGACCGGGAGCTCCTGCACCTCATCAGCCGCCGGGCCGAACTGCTCCGGCGCGAAGGCTCCTGGCGCCGATCCAAAAACATGTCCAAAGTGGACCCGCAACTGGAAAAGAACCTGCGTGCCTCCTGGGAAAAAGCCGGAGAAGGCCTCGGCCTCGACCCCCGGCTTTCCCGCCAGGTTTTCGGGCTTGTCAACCAGTTCGCACTGCAAGCCGGCAAATCCTCGGACACAGGCAATTCATACAATCTCGCCCCGGGCCGCGAACCGGCCAACGCGCGCATTGAAGGTCCGCGCTCCCGCCGCCTGAGCCGCATGTGGGCAATCATGGCCGCATCCGCAGGCCAGGAACTGAGCCTCAAGAACGTGCCGGATTCCGGCCCGGTCAAAGACTTTGCCAAAGCGCTGATGCAGGCCGGAGCCCCCAACCAATGGGACGGCTCCACCTTTGAACTGCCTGCCTGCGAGGGCCTGCAATTCGAAAATGCCATGATTTTCGCCGGAGACGACCCGGTCAATTTCTACCTGTTGCTGGCTTTTGCCCTCGGCCACATGGGCCGCTCCAAATTCACGGGCCAGCCCGCGCTGCAGATGCTCGACCTTGCGCCGCTGAACAAAATGCTGCCCAAGATCGGCGCACGCCTTGCGGCCATGAACCCCAACAATCCCGGCCTGCCGGTGCGTCTGGAAAGCGGCGGCCCCATGGACGAGGAAATCGACCTGCCCGCAGGGGTCGACGCGGAATTTGCCGGTGCGCTGGCATTGGCAGCATGGAGTTTCCCGGGCGGACTGACCATCAAGTCCATCCCGGCACATGCCCGGCCCGCCGTGGCCGACGCGGTCAGCGTGCTCAATGCCTGCGGCATCGAAGCCAGCCTCGAAAAAAGCACCTGCACGGTTTCGGACGGCATCCCCGAGGTGCCGCAATCCCCGCGCCTGTCGCTGGATGTGGAACTGGCCTCCGCCCTGCTGGCCCTGCCCGCCTTCAGCAACGGCTCGGTAACGGTCAATGGCGACTGGCCCGAATCGGACATGGGCCGCATCGTGCTGCAGGACCTCGAAGCCATGGGCATCGAATTCACCACCGGACTCGGCTGCATCACGGCGACGTACGTCGGCCCGAGGCAGGACGCTGCCGTGACCATGGGCGTATATCCCGGACTGTATCCGCTGGCCCTGGCCCTCGGTCTCAAGCGCGGCACGGCCTCGCTGGAAGGCACGGTGCCGGACGTGGCCGTGGAACTGCTGGACCGCATGGAAGCCGATTACGAGATCACGGAAGACAGAACCCTGATCCTGAACGGCGGCGAGCTGGAATGGGAAGGCTCCTGGTGCAGCCCGGACGTCCGCTGGACCCTGGCCTGTGCGCTCATCGCCTACGTCCGGCCCCACATCGGGCTGGAAAACCACGGCGAACTGACCGTGATCTGGCCCCAATTCTGGAATTTCTACAACACCCTTCCCACGGGCCGCATGAAGCCGCGGCCTTCCAAGGAGGAACCCAATGACGTGCGAAGACGCATCAAAGTCCGTTCCTGAGAGCGCACAGCTCTCCGACGACATACATGTTCTTGAAGCGGAAATTGCAACGCTCACCCTTGAGGTGGAGCGGACCAAGCAACGCATCAGGGACCTGATGGCAGACGAAGACCCGGTCGCCGGTATTTCCCACCATCAGGACATCTTTCAGGCGCAGCAGGACAAGCTGCGCATGGAGGTGGAGGTCAAGTTTCGGCAAAACAAGATCAATCGTATCCGCCTCGGCGTAGATGCCGGAGATGTCCAGGGAGCCCCCGCGGACGGATTCCTGTTCTAACCGGACAAATTCAGGAGTGCACATGGGCAAGAACATTACCCAGAAAATCATCAAGGCCCACCTGCTGGGGGGACAGACCGTCCCCGGGCAGGAGATAGACCTGCGCATCGACCAGACCCTGACGCAGGACGCCACCGGAACCATGGCCTATCTCCAGTTCGAGGCCATCGGCCTGGACCGGGTGCGCACCGACCTTTCGGTGAGCTACGTGGACCACAACACCCTGCAGATGGGTTTCCGCAACCCGGACGACCACCGCTATCTGCGCACCGTGGCCCAACGCTACGGCGTTGTCTTTTCGCCCCCGGGCACGGGCATCTGCCATCAGCTGCATCTGGAGAACTTCGGCAAGCCCGGCACCACGTTGATCGGCTCGGACTCGCACACGCCCACGGCGGGCGGCATCGGTGCGCTGGCCATGGGCGCGGGCGGCCTTTCGGTTGCGCTGGCCATGGCGGGCGAGCCCTATTCCATTCCCATGCCCAAGGTGGTCAAGGTCAACCTGACCGGCCGACTTCAGGGCTGGGCCGCCGCCAAAGACGTGATCCTGCACCTGCTGGGCCTGCTCACGGTCAAGGGCGGCGTGGGCAAGGTCTTTGAATACGCGGGACCGGGCGTGGCCACCCTGACGGTTCCGGAACGCGCCACCATCACCAACATGGGCGCAGAACTCGGTGCCACCACCTCCATCTTCCCCAGCGACGCACAGACCGAACGGTTCATGAAACAGATGGGCCGTCCGCAGGATTTCGTGGAACTGGTGGCGGACGAAGACGCCCAATACGACGAAGTCGTGGACATCGACCTTTCCGCGCTGGAGCCGCTGGTGGCCCAGCCGCACATGCCGGACCAGGTGGTGCCCGTGCGCGAACTGGCCGGGCTCAAGATCGACCAGTGCGCCATCGGTTCCTGCACCAACTCGTCCTATTCGGACCTCAAGACCACGGCGCTGATCCTCAAGGACAAGCGCATTCCCGTGGAAACGGACGTGCTCGTCTCACCCGGCTCCAAACAGGTGGTCAAGATGCTGGCCGCGGAAAACCTCATCGAACCGCTGCTGGATGCGGGCGCCCGGCTCATGGAGTGTACCTGCGGCCCGTGCATCGGCATGGGCGGCTCGCCTGTTTCGGCTGGCGTGAGCGTGCGCACCTTCAACCGCAACTTCGAAGGGCGCAGCGGCACGCAGGACGCGAAAATATATCTGGCATCGGCCGAAACCGCGGCCCGGCTGGCCCTTGACGGCCAGTTCACGGACCCGGCCACATGGGGCGAGCGGCCCGAACGCGTGGAACTGCCCGAAAGCGTGCCTTCCATTCGCGACCTGTTCCTGTTCCCGCCCGAAGACGGATCGGACGTGGACGTGGTGCGCGGGCCGAACATCGTGGCCCTGGAACGGTTCGAAGCCCTGCCGGATACCATTGAGGCGGACGTGCTGCTCAAGGTGGAGGACAACATCACCACCGACCACATCCTGCCCGCGGGTCCGCAAATCACGGCCCTGCGCTCCAACATCCCGGCCATCAGCGAATACATCTTCTCCCGCGTGGACGAAGGATTCGTGCCGCGCATGAAGGAAGCGGGCAAGGGCGTCATCCTCGGCGGAGAAAACTACGGTCAGGGCTCCAGCCGCGAACACGCCGCACTCGGTCCCCGGCACCTCGGGGTCAAGGCCGTGCTGGTCAAGTCCCTGGCGCGCATTCACCGGGCCAACCTCGTGAACTTCGGCATCCTGCCGCTGCTGCTGGAAAACCCGGACGACTACGACCTGCTGAAGCAGGGAACCACCCTGACCATCCCGGCCAGGGACATCAAGCCGGGCCAGTCCGTGGACCTGACCACGGACTCGGGGCACATGGTCCGGGCAATAAATGATTTGACCGAAAAAGAACTTGAGATTATCCAATCAGGTGGTCTGTTGAACGCGGTTCGGGACAGACAATCCCGCCAATAACCGCAAAAACTCGCAATCGGGGTACAAATGCTTGAGATAATGCGTGAAAACGCCCAGAGCTGGATCATCAAGATTCTCTTTGCCATCATCATACTCGCCTTCGTGCTCACCTTCGGGCTGGGCGGGTTCAACGACAAGGGCGATCCCATCGTCGCATACGTGGACGACGATCCCATCTCCCGCGTGGAGTTTGAGACCAAGCTGGCGCGTTTCGTGGAAAACCTGCGCCAAAACAAAAACCTCACGCCCGCGCAGCTGGAAAGCCCGGAGCTCAAGCAGATGGTGCTCAACGACATGATTTCGCGCAGACTGCTGCTGCGCGAGGCCGGCAAGCTGGGCATCACCATCTCCAACGAAGAAGTCTACAAGGCCATCAGTTCCATGCCCGCGTTCTGGAACAAGGACAAGCGCTTCGACAAAGAGCGCTACACTGCCCTGCTGCGCCGCAGCCGCACCACCCCGGAACAGTTCGAGGCGGATTTCCGCCAGAACCTGCTTCAGGGAAAGCTGCAGCGCTTCGTGACCAAGACCGCACAGGGCACCCCGGAACAGGGGCGCGCCATCTACAACTGGCTGCGTGAACAGGCCCGCATCAAATACCTGATCATCAACCCCGAAGACTTCCTTGAAAAAGCCGAAGTCACGGATGAAGCCGTTGCCAAGTTCTATCAGGACAATCTGGACAAATTCCAGAAACCGGCCACGGCCAAATTCGAATACATTGCCTTCACCCCCCGCGAACTGGCTGCGGCCCAGCCCGTTTCCGAGGAGGAACTCAAGGCCTACTATGAGGCGCACAAGGAAAGCTACAAGCAGAAAGAACAGGTCAAGGCGCGCCACATCCTGATAGCGCTTGCGCCCACGGCCACTCCGGCCGAAGTTGAACAAGGGCTGGAACGCATCAAGAAGGTGCTGGCCCAGGCCAAAAAGGGCAAGGACTTCGCCGAGCTGGCCAAGGAATATTCCGAAGGCCCCTCGGCGGCCACGGGCGGCGAACTGGGCTGGTTCGGCCACGGCGCCATGGTGCAGCCCTTTGAAGAAGCGGCGTTTGCCATGAAAAAAGGTGCCATTTCCGAACCGGTACGCACGGATTTCGGCTGGCACATCATCAAGGTGGAAGATCGCAAGGAAAGCCGCCAGCAGGACTTTGACGAGGTCAAGAACCAGCTGCGCGACACCATTGCCGAAGACAAGGCCGCGGACAAAGTCTCCGACCTGCTCGACGAATCCATGGACCGCCTGTTCTCGGGCATGACCCTCAAGGAAATCGCCAAGGAGCTCAAGCTCGACGTTTCCACAACGCCCATGGTCTCCGCACAGCAGGTACAGCAGGTGTTCGGCATGACCGCCGAGGCCGCTGAAGTCCTGTTTGCCGCACCGCTGGCCGAAAAGCCCAAGACCCCGCTGGCCATTGAAGGCGGCTACGTTCTGGCCGAAAAACTCAAGGATGAGCCGTCCGCACCGATCCCCATGGAAACGGTGAAGGACAGCATCCGCAAGAGCCTGCGCGCGCAGGAGGCTGCCGAGCTGGCCCGCAAGCAGGCCGAAGACATTCTTGCCAAGCTCACGGGCGAAGAGGCCATCCCGACGATGGAACGGTACAAATCGTCCATCAAGACCTCGGAAGCGTTCCGCCGACAGGGTCCAATCCCGGCACTGGGACAGAACCAGCAGCTCATTGCCGCAACCTTCAAGGCCGAGGAAAAATCCTGGCTGCCCGAGGTCTACCGCACCCAGGCCGGATTCATCGTGGCCAGCCTTGCCGAACGCATTGCGGCCCCGGCCGATGAATGGGAAAAGGAAAAGGACGCCTGGATCAAGACCGCCACGGACCGCTATTCGCAGGAGATGTTCCAGGCCTATCTTGAAACCCTGCGCGCCGAGGCCTCTATCGAAATCGTTCGCCCGGACCTGCTCAACTAGCTTCCGGCAACACGAAAACAACAGGGCCGCACCATATGGTGCGGCCCTTTTTCATTTCCCTGGCATGCTGTTGCGGCAGCGCGGCAACCGGGCCTTTATCAGTGGCCTGCCAGCATCACGCACCGGGAACTGCGGCCGTCCACCTTGACGGACAGCGGCTTCGGCAGCACCGCACAGGCCACGAATTCACCCGCGTCCTCATGGGGCTGAGCCATGATCCAATCCCAGTCCAGCCGACTGTTCCCGGCTTGCGGCACCATGACGTAATTAATGCCCAGCGTGGTGATGTTGTGAAAGAAATGAGATCCCTGCGACGGCTCCACTTTCAGATTCTCGGCATAGGTCTCCACGATCACGGAAACGCCGGATATGTCGGCCCACTTGACCGGGATGCCCAACCACGGGTCGGACGAGCCCCAGCGCCCCGGGCCGATGAGCAGGTACGGGCGGTTCTGTTCCACCATGCGCCGGTTCACGGCTCCGATCTCGCGGGCCATGCGCTCGGTGTGCGCCGGATCAAACCTGTCCGGCCGCACGTAGACGATTTCGGTGATGTCATCCTTTTCCGCATTGCCCAGCGCATGTTCGGAATAACAGAAGGACCGGGCGACATCGTCCTCGCCGATATCCACACGGTTGAGGGCGGCCAGTGCGCTCATGGGCCGCACCTGCAAAAGAGAAAACACAGGCTTGCGCCCGTCAACGGGCATGTTCACGGCAAATTCCATCTCGACCGGCCCGCCCATGGCCTCCTGCGCCACGGTCAACACATCGTCCAGCACGCGGGCCAGCGGAATGCTCCTGTGCTTGAGCACCGGGGCGAAAAGCATGACCTTGGGGCCGGGAATGGCGGCCGTGTCGCGAACGATGCCCTGATCCGGCAGGTAGGTTGACGCCAGAAGGGAAAGCGGCCCGTCCGGCTCGGCATCGGCCATGTCACGCCGCACCACGTTGGCGCCCTTGCGCACGGACGCGCCCCGTATGCCCGGCATGGCAAGTGAATAGAACGAGGATTGGGCGTTGCGCAGGGCCTCGTCCGTTGTCGGGCACTGCGGCAGCACCTGCGGATGCCGGGGCGAAAAACGCAGGCATTTTTCCCCGTCCACAACGGTCTTGCCCAGCCCCATGGCCACGGTGGCCACGCCGTCCTCGGGCTTCATGCGACCAAAGGGGTAATAGTTGTAGGACTGGGCCACGCCGGACATGGCCGGATAAAAATGGTCATCATGCCGCTCGCCCACAACTTCCTGAATCATCACGCCCATGCGCTCCTCGTCCGTGCGCAGGTTCACACGCCGGGAAAAGGCCTTGGGCGACCGGAAATACGTTGAGGCGAACACCAGCTTGACGGCCTGTTCCAGCCTTTCCAGCCGATATTCGAGATCAGGGTGGTCGTTGGGCAGCATGTAGGTGGAATAGAGCCCGGCATAGGCCTGAAACTGCGCGTCTTCCAGCAGGCTGGACGAACGTACGGACAGCGGATGGCGTATTTCCATGAGATACGCGCCCAGTTGGCGGCGAAGCCAGTCCGGGAAAACTGCCGCCTCGAACAGGCGCACGACCTCATCGTCATCCATGTCGGTTTCGGCCAGATGCCGCAGGCCGTTGAGGTCCACGAATTCGTCAAAACAGGTGGTGGCCAGTGCCAGCGTGCGCGGCGCGGTTATCTCCATGCTGTCCGCATATTTTTCCTGCAGATCCGTGGCCCGCTCCAGCATGGCGAACAAAAAGGCCAGGCCGCGCGCCTTGCCGCCCAGCGACCCGTCGCCGATCTTCATGAAGTCCGTGGCCGGGTCAAAGTCGCGGGGGTTAAAATTGACAACCACGCCCTTCTGGCGCTGCTTGCGGCGCTCATTGATGCGTTCCACCAGAAACTCCCGCAGAGTGGACACATCCTTGAAATCCCCTTCGGTCAGAGGCCGCACCATGCAGGCCAGCCCGAATTCGGTGCGCGCGAAAAACCAGCGGGAAAAATCATTGTGGCGTGCATGGCGCAGGAAAACGTCGTCCGGGATGACACGCATGAGCTTTTCCAGCGCATACAGGCTTGCTGCGCGGGCCATTTCACTGCCGTCCTCGCGGCGGAAGATGAAATCTCCGAACCCGAGCTGGTCGGCCACGAAACGTTTTCCCGCCTCCACCAGCAGGGGTGAATTCTTGTCCACGAAAAATGCCGGAATGGCAGCGGCCTGTTCCGCGTTGGACGGCTCGTTGCTGGCCATAAGCAGGGGAATGTCCCTGCGCCTGTCCTTGATTTCGCGCAGCAGGCGCACACCGGCATCGTCGCACTTTTTACCAGCCAAGGGGAACCGCACGTCCGAAATCACGCCCTGCACGTTTTCGGAATAGGTCTCGAAGAGTTCCATGGCCTGCTCAAACGTCTCCGCCAACAGAATCTTGGGCCGGGCGCGCATGGTCAGCAGGCGATGTTCCTGGTTCAGTCCGTGCTCCAGCACGGACTGGGTCTGGATGACCAGTTCCTTGTACAGGATGGGCAACAGCGAGGACACGTAGCGTGGCGAATCCTCCACAAAAATGATGACCCGAATGCCCGCGCTTCTGGTGTCGAAATCAACGTTCCATGCGTCCTCGCAGGACTTGACCACGGCCACCAGCAACTCCGCGTCGCCGGACCAGACGAAATGGCGGTCGTACCAATCCGGACGGCCTTCGGGAAAACGCACGTCGCGGTGCGTGAGCAGCACCACGGGCATGTCCGGGGCAGCCTTTTTCACGGCACTGGCCGCGTTCACGTCGGCCATGTCCGCGATCTGTGGCATATGGATGACCAGATCAAAGGAACGGCGCTCCAGCTCGCTCAGGGCGTCGTCCACCGAGGAGACCCACGTGAGCCGTGGCGGGTGTGAAAGATTCAACCCGCGATACTCGCTGACAATGCGCTCGGAAAGCTTGCAATCCTCCTCCATGACCCACGCATCATAGGGCGTGGATATGAGCAGGATGTCCCGGACCTTGTGCGCCATGAGCTCGTGATACATGCGAAACTTGGCGTCTGTTCCGCCGCCTATGGAGCAAAAATCCCAACCACGGTTCATGCGGCCGCCTCATGCTTGAAGCGGAGGACGGTTCCCGAACCGTCCTCCGCCATGTTTCAGGATGCCCTGATCATGCCATCAAAATGCGGCCTTAGACAACGCCCTGATCCAGCATGGCGTCCGCCACCTTGACGAACCCGGCGATGTTCGCGCCGTTCATGTAGTTGTAGGGCGTACCGTACTGCTCGGCCGTTTCCATGCAGTTCCTGTGGATGGTCTTCATGATGATGCGCAACCGGTGGTCCACTTCATCGCGGGTCCAGTTGAAACGCATGCTGTTCTGGGTCATTTCCAGCCCGGAGACCGAAACCCCGCCGGCATTGGCGGCCTTGCCCGGCCCATAGAGGATCTTGTTGTCGATGAATATTTCGATTCCTTCAGGCGTGGTGGGCATATTGGCTCCCTCGGAAACCACGAACACGCCGTTGTCGACCAGATTCTGCGCATCTTTCTCGTTGATCTCGTTCTGTGTGGCGCTGGGAAAGGCGCAGTCCGCCTTGTGGTTCCACAGGGGATTGTGGTCCGCGCCCGGGTCCGCCGGAGTATACACGGCCTCGGGATACTGGTCCGCGTACTCCTTGACCCGTCCGCGCCGTACGTTCTTGAGCTGCATGATGAAATCCAGCTTTTCGCGGTCCACGCCCTTCTGGTCGTAAATATAGCCCGATGAATCCGAGAAGGTCACGGGCGTACAACCAAGCTCCAGCAGCTTCTCCATGGTGAACTGGGCCACGTTGCCGGACCCGGACACCAACGCTGTCTTCTTGTCCAGAGAATCGCCACGCGCATCCAGCATTTCCGCAGCGAAATACACGGAACCGTAGCCCGTGGCCTCCGGCCGGATCAGGCTGCCGCCCCAGTTCAACCCCTTGCCCGTGAGCACGCCGGTGAATTCGTTGCGCAACCGCTTGTACATGCCGAAAAGATAGCCTATCTCGCGCGCGCCCACGCCGATGTCCCCGGCCGGAACATCGGTGTTTGCTCCGATGTGGCGCGAAAGCTCGATCATGAAGCTCTGGCAGAAACGCTCCACTTCCATGTCCGACTTGCCCTTGGGGTCAAAATCCGAGCCGCCCTTGCCCCCGCCCATGGGCAGGGTGGTCAGCGCGTTCTTGAATACCTGCTCAAAAGCAAGGAACTTGAGTATGCCCAGATTTACCGAGGGGTGAAAACGCAACCCGCCCTTGTACGGACCGATGGCGCTGTTCATTTCCACGCGGAACCCCCGGTTCACATGCACCTCACCCTGGTCGTCCACCCAGGGCACGCGAAACAGGATGACCCGCTCCGGTTCGATGATCCTGTCCATTATGCCCGCGCTCCGGTACTGGGGATTGCGGTCCAGCACGGGCTTGATGGATTCCACCACCTCGCCCACTGCCTGATGAAATTCACGTTCGTTGGGGTCCCGTTGTCTGATCAGATCCAGGATTTCCATGGAATCGGTCTCCTGCTAGCGCTCTTTTCGTATACACAACCATGCCGATTTTCGGCAGCACCAAACACGTTTGCCTTCCGTCTTTGCGTCAATATGGTTTTTCGTCAACCGTTTTTTCAGAAAAAGGCTATCAAAACAAAATATTGCACGGCCATTTTGTTCAAAACCACGTAGTTGACGACGCGTCCGCCAAAAAGGAATCCTTTTTTGACAAAAACAACACAAAAAGCACAACTCGAAGCAACGAGTTGTGCAAATTTGTAATCTGGAGGGATTAAATTACTGAATGCGAAAAAAAATCAAATGTCCGCGTCCACGAACTCGCAGTCCATGGAACGATCCGGATGCACCGTGATGATGGCCAGCGACCCGGTTTCGCCGAGGCTGCCCGGGTTGCACAGGCGCACCCCGCTGTTCACAGACCAGTCGCGGGCGTGGGTATGGCCGTAGCATACGAGGTCGTATTCGGCACCAAAGGCCTGCGCCACCCTGTCTGCCACCTGCGGACGAGGTCCCCATCCGTGGGTCAGGCCCACGGCAAGGCCGCCCGCGTCAATGGAGATCATGGGTTCGAGCGCGTCCACAAGGCCCGGGTCCCAGTCGCAATTGCCGCGCACGGCATGGAAATTGGGATGCTGGAGCAGAAAACTCCATGTGTCGAAGGAGGTAATGTCCCCGCAATGGAACAAAAAATCCGCCGGCTCGAGCCACGTGCGGTACACATGGTCGAGCCAGGCGGGAGCTTTCGAACAATGGGTGTCGGAAATGACGGCCAGCCGCATGGGTCTGCCGATTATTCCGCAACCTTCTTGGCGCGCAGCTTCAGGTAGGCATCGCGCACCGCTGCATAGGGGTCAACGGAACTATCCACGATGGATTCGTAGCGGCCGATCTCAAAGGTCAGCTTGTTGATCCGGGCATAGGACTTGGTGGCCACGGACCAGTACCACGGGTGGATGTAGGTGGTGGGAGTGATGAAATACTCACCCACGTAACCCACGGTATCCCGCGTGGAGCTGGGGCCGAGCACGGGCCAGACCAGATACGGGCCGGGACCCATGCCCCATGCGCCGAACGCCTGCCCGATGTCCTCATCTCCCGTGGGGATGGGGCGTACGGTCTTTCGTCCTTCGGTCAGGTCGGCGAAGCCGGCCAATCCAATGGTGGAATTGATGATGAACTTGGAGGTTTCCATGCCCGCGGATTCGAACTTGCCCTGCAACAGGCAACCCACCAGACGGACAGGATACATCAGGTTTTCAAAGAAATTCTTGACCCAGCCGCGGGGACGTTCGGGAATGACGAACGCATAGCCCTGCGCCAAGGGCTTGAATACGCCGAAATACAGGGCATCGTTGACCTGAAACCAGAAACGGTTCCAGCCTTCGAGGGGATCGCTGACCTTGACCTGCTGTCGATTCAGATCGTCGGTAATCAACTCGCCGGAGTCGGTCCATATTTCATCATCCTCAAACTGCGCCAACTGAATGGCCGCATCCTGCTGCCCGGCATCGGCCATGACCGAAACCGGCGCGGAAAGCACCACCATGAAAAACGCAATTATCGCAATATACAAACGCATAATCCGTCTCCCCCCGGGAGGATTACTATTCACTCTTGTTCTGCGCAGCCTCAAGAGCTGCCACGCGTTCGTTGATACGGTCAATCAACCCAGCAGTATCACTATCGTGCAATATCTCATTGAATTGACTACGATAATTCTTCACCAGGCTGATCCCCTCACCGATGATGTCATAGACATACCAACGCCCGTCAAGCTTCACGAGCTTATAATTTACTGAGAATACCTTATCCTTAGCAACTACATCCGTCAAGACCATGGCCTTGGAACCCTTGACCATCTCCCTTTTGTACACGACCTTTTCATCGTCGTACTGACGAATCTGTTTCAGGTAGGTCAGCTCCAGCAGCTTGCGGAACGAGGCCACCAGCTTTTCTTGCAATTCAGCGGGCATTTTCAGCCACGGACGCCCGACAGCCCGCATGGTCAACTGCTCGAAGGCAAAATAATCATCGGCCATGCTGCTGAGTTTCTGAATGATCTTGTCCTTGCCGTCGTCGGTGTTGACGGACGGATCCTTGAGGATGGCGATGATCTTGTCCACGCCTTCCTTGAGAGTTTCGGTCGGGGTCATTTCTGCCACGGCCAGAGCCGGGAGCAGCAGCACCGCGCACAGCGCAATGGCTGCGAGGCTACACTGGACTCGGTTCTTCCTGTTCATTCTACACCTTCCCGAAAGCGAACTTGCTGATAAGGCCCTCGATGTCGATGGCCGGTTCGGTTTCAAACAACGTATCTCCGTCACCCACAGGGTCGCCCACGCCGCCGGGTGCGATCTTCACGAACTTGTCGCCGATCAGCCCGCTTGTCTTGATGGACGCAATGGCGTCGTCGGTCAACTTGACATTCTTGCGGATCATCAGTTCGAGATGCGCCATGCCGTCCTTCTGGTCGAGGCTGATGCTGCGGACAAAACCGACTTCCACGCCGTAAATCTGCACCGGGGCATTGGCCTTGAGCCCGGAAACATCCGTGAAATTCGCCTGCAACACATAATAGTCGTCGGAGAACATGGTCACGTTGCCAAGCTTGATGCTCATATAGGCCACGACCACCAAACCGATCAACACAAAAATACCGACTGCGGTTTCCTTGCTGTACTTCTTCATGACAAATCCTTGCGGGCCAAGCCCTACTCTTCGCCCAGCAACTGGGTACAGTTGAGTTTCATCATGCCCGGGTCAATGGGCGGCATGGTCAGTCGCGGGGTATCCCGGTGCGGGGCCTCGCGGTCCAGGAAGCTGCGCAGGTACGCATCCTCGCTGGCCTCCAGTTCCGCAACGCTGCCCTGAAAAAGACAACGCCCGTCGCCCAGCACCACAACGTGGTCGGCAATGGTGCGCATGCTTGCCAGATCATGGGTGACCACCACGGTGGTCATGTCGAAATGCCCCATCATCTCCAGCAGCAGCTGGTCCAGTTCCGCAGACATGACCGGATCAAGCCCGGAAGTGGGCTCGTCGCAGAACAGCACCTGCGGGTCCATGACCAACGCCCGCGCAAGCCCGGCACGTTTGCGCATGCCGCCGGAAAGCTCGTGTGGAAACAGTTCCATGGCATGACCAAGGCCCACCAGATCGAGCTTGTGGCGCACGATGTCCATGATCTGCGATTCCTTGAGCCGCGTGTGTTCGCGCAGGGGCAGGGCTATGTTGTCCTTGAGTCGCAACGACCCGAGCAGCGCCCCGTCCTGAAACAGGGCCCCCATGCGCTGGCGCAGGCAGCGGAACGCCTTGCCGGACAGGGAAAAAATATCATGGCCGCCGATGAAGATGGTGCCGGCTATCGGGGTATGCAGGCGCAGGATGTGCTTGAGCACCGTGGACTTGCCGCATCCCGAACCGCCCACGATCATGGTGACCTTGCCGCCGGGGATGTGGATATCCATGTCGCTGACCACGGGGTTGCCTCCGTATCCCACGGTCAGTGATTCAAGTCGTATTCCTGGTGCCGTTGCCATACGTTCTCCAAACCCTACCAAAGCAGCGAGGTCAAAATGTAATCCGCGGCCAGAATGACCACGCAGGACTTGACCACCGCCGTTGTCGTGGACTGGCTGACCCCTTCAGGGCCGACACGTCCGCGCAAATGCGTGAAATATCCCTCGTAGCAGCAGATGGTGCAGACCAGCACGGCGAAGACGAAGGCCTTGATGAAGCCGCCTTCGATGTCGTCCCAACGAAGGGCCGACTGCACCCGGTACCAATACACCCCCGCGTTGGCTCCCAGCAGGCGGACCCCGGTCAGCCAGCCGCCGGCGATTGCGATGAGGTTGAAAAATCCCGTGAGAATCGGAAATGCGATGATGCAGGCCGCCATTTTGGGGGCCACCAGATAACGCAGGGGATTGATGTCCATGATGGTCAGCGCGTCGATCTGCTCGGAGATGCGCATGACGCCGATCTCTGCGGTCATGGCGGAACCGGCGCGGCCGGTGAGCATGATGGCGGTCAGCACCGGGGCGAGTTCGCGCACCATGGAAAGGGCCACGCCCGTTCCCAGAAAACCGTCCGCACCAAAGGTGGAAAGCGCGAAGTACAGCTGCATGCCCATGACCATGCCCGTGAACAGGCCGATGAGCGCGATGACGCTCACGGACTGCACGCCTATGAAATAGACCTGACGAACGGTCTTGGGGAGCTGACCCCATCCGGCAAAAATGAACCGCACGGAATCCAGGAAAAAGATGGACATGGCGCCCAACTCTCCGAGAAAACGCAGCACGGCACTGCCGATGGCATGAAACGGGGGCGTGATTCCCCCGGTCACCTGTGACATGTAACCCTTCTCCAACGCTGACTTGTCGCAGACACGGGCACCAGTGTGCCCGATGCAGTGCGCTTGAAACTCCCCTTCAAGCCCCGGGGCGAAACGCCCATTGGGAACCACCCGTTCTCTTACAGAAACTGTTCGCGATCAGCAAGGTCTATATAATTATTATACACTGTCCCGGCCATCCGATATTCATTTCGGCTTACCGTTCTTGCGTGTCCACCAATCCTTGTTGCGCACCAGAAACCACCATTCCGAATGATCCGTCTCGGCTATGGTCTGGGCCAATTCACGGCCCCACTGCGTGCGCACACGCTCAAGGGCCAGGTCCAGCCATTTGGTGGCATAGGTGTTGCCGAGGTCGGCTTCTTCCTTGAGATTCATGATGAAATCCAACTGGTCCGCATCCTGCGCCAGCCTGGCTTCCAGCGTGTCCACGTCCTCCAACTCTTCCCACATGCCCAGAATGGCTTCTTCCAGACCGGTTCCTGCGGTGGCATCTTCCAGAGCAGCGGTTCGCTGCGAGGAATTATAAATGCGGTTCACGTAGTTGAAATCGCCGGTACGGGCCTCGTGCAGGTCATGAAACAGACACATGTGCGTGGTGCGTGCCACGTCCGCCCCGGCCATGGTCGCCAGAACATAGCCGATGACCGCTGTGCGGAACGAATGCTCGGCCACGTTTTCCGAGCCGGAACCAAGAAACTGGTATCCGGTGCGTGGCGTTTTGCGCAACATGCCGCATTCAAAAAGAAAATCTACAAGCCGCGTATTTTTGTCGCGCTCGGGCGCTTTTGAATCCATCCATTCACCTCATTCTGTCCATTGAGCCGCAGTGCCCTCTCATAGCCGCTGCCCGGCTCCGGGGCAAGCCGGTTTACAAACCTTTACTTCCGCCTACGGTCCAAGCACAAAAAAACCCCGCCGAAGCGGGGTTTTCGTCTTTTCCGTTTTATTCCGCAAGTTTTTCCTGAATCTTGTCGCCCAGCAAAAGCCCCAGCTCATAACATTGGCCCAGCCCTTCATGGTCGGGAACGAACTTCTGCTTGACCGGGTCGACCACATCCATGCTCATCTTCTCCAGCCATTCCGTGAGGATCTTCACGCACTCGCCGGACCAGCCAAAGGAACCGATGGCCGCGCCGATCTTGTTCTGCGGACGCAGACCCTTCATGTAGGTCAGCATGTCGGCCATGAGCGGCAGAATGCCGTTGTTGTGCGTGGGCGAACCCACCACCACGGCCGCGGCATCGAATATTTCGGTCATGATGATGCTGTGGTGGTCTGCCTTCATGGAGTAGATCTTCACGCTCACACCCTTGTCGGCCAGCCCGGTGGCTACGGCCTCGGCCATGTGCTCCGTGGACTTCCACATGCTGTCGTAAACGATGACAGCCTTGTTCTTGGGTTTCTGGGCCGCGTATTCGCGATACTTTTCAATGACCCAGGCAACGTCGTCGCCGCGGAAGATGAGACCGTGGTCCGGGCAGATCATGTCGATCTCAATGCCCATATCCTCGATGGCGTCCAGAGTCTTGATGACCATGGGCGAATACGGCAGCACGATGTTGGCATAGTAATGCCGCATGGACTGTTCCAGCACCCAAGGGTCATATTCGTCCGCAAAGCGTTCGCTGGAGGCGATGTTCTGGCCGAAGGCGTCGTTGGTGAACGCCAGCTTGGCTTCGGGCACGTAGGTCAGCATGCTGTCCGGCCAGTGCAGCATGCGGGTTTCCACAAAGTTGAGGCTGTATTTGCCCAACGAAACAGTAGACCCTGTGGGCACCACTTCCACGGGCCAGTCCTTGTAATGGAAGTGTGCCTTCATGGCCTTTTCGCCCATGGGGGAAACGTAAATCTTTTCAGGCTTGTAGTGTTCCACGGCATCGGCAAGGCAGCCCGCGTGGTCCGGCTCCAGATGGTTGATCACGAAATAGTCGACCTTGCGGTCGCCGAGCACCTGGGCCACGTTGCATTTGAGCCTGCCCCAGAAATGCTTGTCCACCGTGTCCACCAGGGCGACCTTGTCGTCCACGATCAGGTAGTTGTTGTAGGTGGTTCCCAAAGGCGAAACCGAATAGCCGTGAAAACTGCGGCGATTCCAGTCGACAGCGCCAATCCACCAAATGTCTTCTTTTATTTCAACGGGTTTCATACTTTTCTCCGCCAAAAGGCATTGCAATCATGAAAAGTACGCGACCCGCCCCTCTCAAGGGGCGGACCGCGCTGTTCCAATGTCATTCAAAGGGCCTGAACGGCCCGAAAAAATCTAGGACTCCGCCTCGAATTCTTCCTTGCCGGCCCCGCAGATGGGACAGGTCCAATCGTCCGGGATATCGGCAAATTTGGTACCGGGGGCAACATCGTTGTCCGGGTCGCCAACTTCGGGGTCGTACACATAACCGCAAACGGTGCAAACGTACTTTTCCATATCACTGATCTCCTGTTTTGATTCATTGGCAGTTGCCGCGGCACCTGTCAACGCACCGCCGGCATCTTCCGTGGGCAGTTCGCAGTCCGCGGCTGTGGAACCGGGACCGGCCAACGGCCTGAAACATTTCTTTGTTCCGCCGCATACCGGGCAGCGCCAGTCGTCGGGCAGGTCTTCAAAACGCGTGCCCTTGGGAATCTTGCCCTTTCTGTCACCCTTGTCCGGGTTGTAGATATAACCGCAATTCACGGTCTGGCATTGCCACATGTCTTCCGGATTGGCCATGGCGCACCCCCTGTGATTTCCGGGCGGGGCTTCCCGCCCGGTTCATTTCTTTTTAGGCTTCGGCAGCCCAGAGGCCGTGCAGGTTGCAGAACTCGCGGGCCTTCATGGGGCCGGACAGGCCCTTGACACAAAACGTGGCCACGGGTTCATCGCCCGGCTTGAGCATCCTGTACAGGCACTGATCGCCCACACACAGCTCGATCCATTCGATGTAGTGCTTTTCTTCCATGGGGTGCGGCACGCCGCCCACCTTGACCACGACCTCGTCGCCGTTCTTTTCGATGACCGGAACGTGCTTTTCCTTGGCCGCGTCCACGGTGTTTTCCGTGAACAGCTTCATGGGTTCACCGCAGCAGACCAGATCGCCTGCGCCTTCGTGAATGGCCATGACGATATTACCGCAAGCTTCACATTTGTAAACTTCACCGAGTTTGATAGCCATGATGCGTCTCCTGTATGTTTGGCGGGTTACCAGTTGGTAGCCTTGACTTCAAAATGGGCCTGGGGATGCGCGCATGCAGGACAGAGTTCCGGCGCGGTCGTGCCCTTGTGGTTGTAGCCACAGTTGCGGCAACGCCAGACAATCTCATTGTCCTTGACGAAGACCTTGCCTTCCTCGATGTTCTTGATCAACGCGTTGTAGCGCTCTTCGTGGTAGGTCTCGGCCACGGCGATGTTCTCGAACACGGCCGCGATGTCGTTGAAGCCTTCTTCGCGAGCAATCTTGGCGAACTCGGGATACATGGTCGAGAATTCATAATGCTCGCCCTCTGCGGCCGCCTTGAGGTTCTCGAGGGTGTTGGCCAGCTTCCCGGCGGGAAACGAATCGGTGATCTCCACCTCGCCGCCTTCCAGAAACTTGAACAGCCGTTTCGCGTGCTCTTTTTCATGGTTGGCGGTTTCTTCAAAGATATGCTGAATCTGCACATAGCCTTCTTTCTTGGCGATGCTGGCAAAGTAATTGTACCTGTTGCGGGCTTGGGATTCGCCGGCAAAGGCCTTGAGCAGATTCTGTTCGGTACGGGTTCCCTTGATTGACATATCATTCCTCCTTGAGCGTGATATCAGGTTCAGCTTCGGTGTTGTGACCGAGGTACTGTAGAGCCATAGCATGTGACGCGGAAAAAAGTCACCCGAAAAAGAAAATCCTAATGCAGCTTGGACCGGCACTCGGGACAAATGCCCACAAACTCCACGTTGCAGTGCTTAATGTCGAAACCGCGCGCATACTCTGCGGGCAGATCAGGCACATCAACATCGCACATGACGTCCGCAATGCACGAACACACCGAACAACGGATATGGGGATGGGGACTCGGATTGCCGTCAAAACGCTTTTGCGTCCCCGGCCCGCCCAGCTTGAGCACCAGACCCTGGTTGCTCAGAAACTCCAGGTTCCGATACACGGTCCCCAGACTGATTCGGGGAATGATCTTGCGCACCATGTCATAGACCTCGTCGGCCGTGGGGTGCGTGGTCACTTTCCTCAACTCATCAAGTATGACCTTGCGCTGCTTGGACAGCCGGAAACCTACTTCTTTGGACATAATTCTTCCTCGGGTTAATCTTAACGATAATTATTCCTAAAAACTTTTTCCCGTCACGTCAAGGGCCAAATTATGCACCAAGCCAAAAAACGGACCGCGGCCGAAACGGCCACGGTCCGAATGCTTTGTATGCCAGAACCATCAGGCTCCACCGTCAGTTCTTGAATTTCTCCACCAATGTGGCCAGCTTCTGCGACATTTCAGCCACTTCCTGAATCCCGTTGTTGGATTCACGGATACCGGCCAGCACTTCCTGCGAGAGATCGTTGATCTGGGTGACCCCGGAATTGATCTCGTCGCTGGTGGCGGACTGTTCCTCGGCGGCCGCGGCAATGCCCGAAACCATGGTGGCTATGCGTCCTGCTTCTTCCACGATCTTCTCCAGCACCTCGCCGGACCCCTGCGCCATTTCCGAGGCGTTGAGCACGCGCTCGCGAGTGCCGTCCATTTCCGAGACCACCTCGGTGGTACTCTGCTGGATGCGGTTGATGGCGCCTTCCACTTCCTTGGTGGCGTCCATGGTCTTCTCGGCCAGCTTGCGCACCTCATCAGCCACAACCGCGAACCCGCGTCCGGCCTCTCCGGCCCGGGCCGCCTCAATGGCCGCGTTGAGCGCCAAGAGGTTGGTCTGATCCGCAATGTCGTTGATGACATTGATGACCTGGCCGATGCCCTCGGCATGCTGGGAAAGCTCGCCCAGCGACGTGGCCAGGCTTTCCGTGGTGTTGGCCACCTCGTTGATTTCGCCCACCGCGTTGCGCACCACCTGCCCGCCTTCCTCGGCCACCTTGTTGGCATTTCCGGAAGCATCGGCGGTTTCCGCGGCATTGCGGGCCACCTCCAGCACCGTGGAGTTCATCTGCTCCATGGCCGTGGCCACCTGCGAAGTCTGGTCCGCGGTGGTGTCCACGCCGCCGGCAAGCTGGTCCATCTGGGCAGAAAGCTCTTCGGACGCCCGGTTCAGGGTCATGGCCACCTCGGTGACCTCGTTGGCAACCACCAGCAGATTCTGGCGCTGCTGCTCGATATTGGCCTTGTCCGCCTCTTCGCGCGTCAGGTCGATGAGCACCCCGATGGCGCCCACGGTCTTGCCTTCGGAATCCTTGAGCGGCGAACACTCGAAGTGCAGCGGAACGGCCCGCCCTTCCCGATTGGTATAGCGGAATGCGCCGCTGATGGTCTCACCGCTTTCAATGACATGGGCGGCGTCGCACGTTTCCTCGCCTTCCACGCAATCGAAGACATCGGTCACTGTCCTGCCCTGCACCTCTTCGGCCGGGCAGCCGAAAATCTCTTCCAGCGGCTTGTTCACGAACTGGAACCGCTCCCTGTCGTCGGTGACGAACAAGGGCACGATGATGCCCGAAAGCACAGAGCGGTTGTATTGCAACTGGTCCTTGATCTGGTCCACCATGTTGGAAAGGTACACGCCGAGGCTGGCCAGTTCGTCGCCGCCCTTGACGCTGAACTGCGCGTCCAGATTGCCCTTGCTCACTTCTTCGGTGGCCGAGGCGATGATCTTGATGCGATTGACCACGTTGGTGCGGATGAACACGATGAGCGCGGCCAGCAGGGCCAGCACGCTGAACAGGGAAATGCCCGCGGACTTGATCTGGTCTGCCTTCATGGCCGCGTACTGCGGGCTCACGTCGATGGTGGTCACCAGCGCGCCCAGGATTTCGCGGGACTTGCCGTGGCAGTGATAGCAGGACGGCTCGTTGCGGATGGTCTTGACCTCGCCGAAATGCAGCCTGCCGTCGATATCCAGCAAATCACCTTCCTGAATACCCTTTTTCAGTCCCTCTTTGACAAGGCCGGGCAAAAAGCCCTCGCTGCGCACGTCAAAAACGCTCTTGCGCACGGTGTCGGCATTGGTGGAATAGGTGATCTCGCCCTTGTAGTCCACGAGGTAGGCGCGCACGTCCGTGTACCGCTCGGCCATCTGGGCGAACTTGCCCACGGTGCCCGCGTTGTCGCCGATGCTCATGGGCTCCTCGATGGCCATGTAGAGCATGTCGCCGATGCGGTCGGCAGATTCATGCACGCTCACGTGCATGCTGTTGTAGGTCACATAGGAATTCCAGAGAAACAGTCCGGTGAACGCCACTACTGTCAGCAGCGACGTGAGCAGCACAACCTTGGCTCCGAGTGATTTTCTGAGTACGTTCATGGCCACCTCCTAATGCGCGCCGCCGAACAGCAGCGGCTTGTAGTCGAACGCGGCCACGCGTTCCGAGTTGTGACAGATCTCGCAGTCGGAAACCTTGATATCGCCCTTGATCAATTCGGGATCCCCGCCCGACTCCACATGGTCGTAGCCCGGCCCGTGGCAGACCTCGCACCCGGCGTTGCCCAGTTCGGGCGTCTCTTCAAAGGAAACAAAGCCGCCGGGCTGCCCGTATCCCGTGGCATGGCAGGCATAACATTCCTTGAGCTCGTCCGCGGTCAGGTCCGCGGCCATGAGCTGCACGGACTTCCCGGAATGGGCCTTTTTGGAAAATTCCGTATAATTGGCATATTCCTCTTCATGGCAATCCGCACACGCGGCATTGCCCACAAATCTTCCGGAACCGGCCTCGGCGACCTGCGTCCAGCAAACAAAAAGAGCTGCAACGCATAGCGCGCAACAGCTCCCTTGCAACAATCGAAACACTCCCATTTCAGCCCCCTCGCACACAAAGCGCAGTACGTTTACAACAGCCTGATATTACTAACCCTATAATTCCATATAGGATTTTCCAAGCTGAGTAAAGGGGCTGGCGGAATTTCGCTTACCGTGCAGACTCCGGTAGGAAATACTGCATCCGATGCCTACCAGTCCAACGTAGCCTTGAAGGCCCGGGTCAATCCGTCCACGTCCTCACGAATCAGAGACACGTTGCCGCGTCCGATTGCAAGCACGGGCTCCTCGGTGACCGTGCCGACGCAGCCCAGCGCCTGTCCGGCAAAAAGCGCCTCGAATGCGGGCACCTCAGCCTCGGGCACCGTGACCACGAACCGGCTGGCCGATTCACTGTAGAGCATGGCCGTGTCGTCAAGCTCACCGCAGCAGGGCATGTTTTCAATGTCCACCTGTGCGCCCAGCCGTCCGCCGATGCACATTTCGGCCACTGCACAGGCAAATCCGCCGTCGGAAATGTCGTGGCAGGCGGTGATCAGGCCGCGCTGCAAGGCCTCGAACACGGCCTCGTAGCGATCGCGGGCCGAGAGCAGGTCCACCTGCGGCACGTCCGCGCTCGTGAATCCGAGCTGGTCCGCAAGTTCGGAGCACCCCAGTTCGTCATGGGTCATCCCCAGCACGTACACGCGATCGCCCGCGCGCTTGAAATCCGAGGTGGTGCATTTGTTCACGTCCGGCACCACGCCGATGACGGAAAAGAGCACGGTGGGCGGAATGGAAATCTTTTCGCCGCCGCCCTTGTAGTCGTTCTTCATGGAATCCTTGCCCGAAACGCAGGGCACGCCGAACCCGAGGCAGTAATGGGCCAGCGCCTGGTTGGCGCGCACCAGCTGGGCCAGCTTGTAACGGCCATCCGGCGTGGATTCGGACTGTACCGGGTCGCACCAGCAGAAGTTGTCCACACCGGCCATGAAACGGAGGTCCGCGCCCACGGCCACGGCGTTGCGCACGCCCTCGTCAATGGCGTTGGCCATCATCCAG
This sequence comes from Pseudodesulfovibrio senegalensis, assembly GCF_008830225.1. Lineage (NCBI taxonomy): Bacteria > Pseudomonadati > Thermodesulfobacteriota > Desulfovibrionia > Desulfovibrionales > Desulfovibrionaceae > Pseudodesulfovibrio > Pseudodesulfovibrio senegalensis. The sequence continues at coordinate 31,501 of NZ_WAIE01000001.1, read as the reverse complement.
TAGGTGTCCAGATCGGAATACCGGGGGCAGATGCCGTGGGAGACAACCAGCCCGCGCTCGGAAGCGAGGTCCGGACGCAGCACGCCCGCATCGGACGGACCGTCGTTTTGTGCGCCGGTCATGGGCTTGACCACGCTGCGGCCCTGCACCTCATGGTCGTACTGGCGCACCACGTATTCCTTGGAGCAGATGTTCAGCCGGCCGAGCATGTCGCGCAGCAGGGAGCCGTGGTCGTCCACGGCCGGGACCGGCGTTTCCTTCACTTCCGGGCGTTCCCATACAGCTTCCAGCTCCATCTGCGGCACGCCGCCGTGCAGGAACTCCATGTCCAGACAGGTGACCATTGTATCGTTGTAGCGCACCAGATAGCGGCCGGAATCGTCAAAGGTTCCCAGGGCCGTGGATTCCACGTCCATCTCGCGGGAAAGGGCCATGAACTCGTCCAGCTTTTCGGGCGGCACGGCCATGGTCATGCGCTCCTGCGCCTCGGAAATGAGAATCTCCCACGGACGCAGGCCGTCGTACTTGAGCGGAGCCTTGGCAAGGTCCATGTCAAACCCGCCGGAATCCTCGGCCATCTCGCCCACGGACGAGGACAGGCCGCCCGCGCCGTTGTCGGTGATGGCGTGATACAGGCCCCGGTCGCGGGCACGCATCAGGAAATCGTACATCTTGCGCTGGGTGATGGGGTCGCCGATCTGCACGGCCGTGGCCGGGGAGCCTTCGTGCAGCTCCTCGGACGAGAACGTGGCACCGTGAATGCCGTCCTTGCCGATGCGGCCGCCGCTCATGACGATGACATCGCCGGGCAGGGCCTTCTTTTCATGGCTGGGTTTTCCGGCCACGGTCACGGGCATGGTGCCCACCGTGCCGCAATAGACCAGCGGCTTGCCCAGATAGCGCTTGTCGAAAACAATGGAGCCGTTCACCGTGGGAATGCCGGATTTGTTGCCGCCGTGTTCCACGCCTTCGCGCACACCCTCGAACACGCGGCGCGGATGCAGCAGCCGGGGCGGCAGCTCGCCTTCGTAAAACGGGGAGGCAAAACAGAACACATCCGTGTTGCAGAGCAGGTTCGCGCCCATGCCCGTGCCCATGGGGTCGCGGTTCACGCCCACGATGCCGGTCAATGCCCCGCCGTAGGGGTCCAGCGCCGAGGGGCTGTTGTGGGTTTCCATTTTCACGCACACGTTGACCGTGTCGGAAAAACGAATCACACCCGCGTTGTCCTTGAACACGGAAAGGCAGTAGTCGCCGTATTCACCGCTCTTTTCATTGCGTTCACGGATGGTCTTGGTGCTGCCCTGAATATAGGTCTTGTACAGGCTGTCCACGGTGGACGACGTACCGAGTTCCTTGTTTTCATAGGAAATCTTCGAGCTGAAAATCTTGTGTTTGCAGTGCTCGGACCATGTCTGGGCCAACACTTCAAGTTCCGCGTCCGTGGGGTCGGCGGGCAGGCCCAGTCCGGCGCGCTCGCTTTTCACGGCCGGGTCCGCATAATAATCGCGGATGCGGTGCAGCTCGGTCAGGGAAAGCGCAAGGGTGTTGGCACGGGAAAAGGCCATCATTTCCTCGTCGCTCATGGTGGACAGGGGAATCACGGCCACCTCGTCGCTGGCCTTGCCCGTGACCTGTGCCGCCCTGGCCGGGAATCCCGGGGCCTCGGCCCATTCGTCCGCGCTGCGCAGTTCATAGCGCTGGATCAGCTCGTTGGCCAAAAGGTCGCGGCCGATGTGGTCCACGGTCTCCCGGTCCAGATCGCCGTTCAGCAGATACTGGGCCGAGGTGTACACGCGCACGCTCTCGGTGGATTCCAGGCCGAGCACCACGCCCAGCGTTTCGCGGGCGGTACGGCCTTCATTGTCGGTCACGCCCGGGCGAAAACCCACTTCCAGCGCCCAGTCGAAATCGCGGGCCAGCGGCTCCAGCGAAACCTCATGCAGCACGGGATCGTGCAGGGCGGCCCGCTCCAGAGCCATGTCCACCTGCGCCGCGTCCAGCCCCTCGAGGGTGTACACGCGCACGATGCGCACCGAATCCACGGCCACACCCAGTTCGCTCCGAATCTTCCGGGCAAAGCTCTCGCCCACAACGTCACGCACATGGGACTTCAGCCCCACTTCCACACGGCACAACATCCGTCCGACTCCTTAGTATCCGTATTAACGTAAAAGGCCGACCGGATTCCGGTCGGCCCTGTCTACTTGGTTCTCGTGAGCACGTACTCGGCAGCCTGCCGGAGCACCGTCAGTTCCGGGCAATCCGGAAACGGCCCCAGCGCGTCCTTGGCCTTTTGCACGTAGGCCGCGGCCTCGTCCCGCGTCCTGTCCGCATAACCGCCGTCACGCACCTGCGTCACGATGTCCGTACACTGCTCTGCCGAAAGCCTGCGCTCGCGCAGGGCGTCCAGCAACTCTTCGGCGGCAACCTCGTCCGCCTGCTCCATGAGCAGGATCAGCGGCAGGGTCACCTTGCCTTCCTTGAGATCGCCGCCCTCGGGCTTGCCGGTCTCGGAGGAAGGGGAAACATAATCAAGGGCGTCGTCCACCAGCTGGAAGGCGATGCCCAGGTTCAGGCCGTATTCCGCGGCGGCTTCCTCCATGGCGGCATCATCCGTGGCCAGCACCGCGCCGCAGCGACAGGCCGTTTCGATAAGACGCGCGGTCTTGCCGATAATGATGTCCATGTAGGTTTCGCGGTCCAGCGCGGGATTGCGGGAAAAGCCGATCTCCTCGATCTCGCCCGCGGCCGTGTCCATGATGCCCTTGGCCAGCACCGCGGAAAGCCGGGCCTTGCCGTAGCGCGCGCCCATTTCATTGGCCAGCGCCAGAAGCGCGTCCCCGGCCAGAATGGTCTCGCTGCGCCCGAACACCAGATGCGCGGCCCTGCTGCCCCGGCGCATGTCCGCGTCGTCGAGGTAGTCGTCGTGCAACAGGGTGGCGGAATGCAACAGCTCAAGCGCACAGGCCATGGGCAGGTAGTCGTCCCGGTCATAGCCCAATGCACGGGCCGTGAGAATGGTCAGCATGGGACGTATGCGCTTTCCCCCGGAACCCAGAATATGCAGGGCCACGTCGCTGACCAGCCCGTTCAGCTTGCGGGCTTCCTCCTCAAGAAAGGCATTGATCCCGGGAAGTTCCCCATCGAAATATGCAAGAAGTTCTTTCATGTATGCTCGCTCAAAATAGCGGACTGTCCTCTCGGCGTCCTGACAACAGGCCAGTGCAGGCGTTCCCCAACGCCGCAAGCGCCCCCTCGATGTCCCAATCCGTCCTCTCTCGGGATCCAACACGATTGGACACGGTCCTCAATTCCACAAACGGCACACCGGCGACGGCACACCCAAAGGCAAGGGCAAACCCTTCCATGTTCTCCAGCAGCACGTCAAACCTTTTCCGCAGGCCGTGGGCGCGCTCCGTTGCGGCGCTCACACCGCTCACGGAAAGGAAATCCGCTTCGCCCCACTGCCTGTCCGCATGCAGGCCCATGGCCTCGGCATCCCGATACGGGTTCAGGGCGACCCGGTCCCAGACCGCCTCGCCGCCCACCCGGGCCAGCGGAAACTTCAGGGCGCGGGCATCGGTCATACCGTTCTCGTCCAGTACACCGTATTCGGGCCATGTCTCGCTTTTGGCCAGCCAGACCGACCCCAGGGGCGCGGCCTGCACGTCGAACGAACCGGCGATGCCCACGTTGACCACCCCGGCCACGCCGCGTTCCAGCAGACGACCCAGCATGATCCCGGCATTGACCAGCCCCACGCCGCATGTGCAGGCCAGCAGTTCCCGGCCATGCACGCTGATCCGCGCCGTGCCGCCCTGTTCCAGGGCATCGCCGTCGGGCAGGTCGATACCCGCCCCGGCAAGACAGGCGCGCAGCTCGCGATGTGTGGCGGCCACCAGTGCCAGCATGCGGCCTACAGCCTCCAGAGAGTCATGCCCTCATCCTGTACGGCCTTGCGGTCGAAAAATCCCTTTACGTCCACGAGCAGGGCCTTGTCCGGATTGCGGAACCAGCCCCTGATCTCGGCCAGCGGAATGGAGGCGTAGGCATCGTGGGCCACGGTCAGGATCAGCGCGTCCAGATCGCGCAGGTCCTCCATGGGCCGCAGATGCATGCCGTATTCCTCGCGGGCCTCGTCCGCATCGGCCAGCGGATCCGTGACCACAACGTTCACGCCAAAGGATTCCAGCTCGGCCACCACGTCCACCACCCGGGTGTTGCGCAGGTCCGGCACGTTCTCCTTGAAGGTGAACCCCATGACGCCCACGCGCGCGCCCTTGATGACCGCGCCGTCGTTGATCATGCGCTTGACCGTGGATTCGGCGATAAACTTGCCCAGGCCGTCGTTGATCTGCCGGCCGGCCAGTATCACCTGCGGATGCAGGCCCATGGCCTCGGCCTTGAAGGTCAGGTAGTACGGGTCCACGCCGATGCAGTGGCCGCCCACCAGCCCCGGCCTGAACGGCAGGAAATTCCATTTGGTGCCGGCCGCCTCGAGCACGTCCAGCGTGTCGATGCCCATACGGTCGAAAATCATGGCCAGCTCGTTCATGAGCGCGATGTTCAGGTCGCGCTGGGTATTCTCGATGACCTTGGCGGCCTCGGCCGTGCGGATGTCCGCGGCGCGGTGAATGCCCGCCTCCACCACGGTTCCGTAGACGTGGGCCAAGAGGTCCGAGCTTTCCTCGTCCATGCCGGCCACCACCTTGACGATGGTCTCCAGCCGGTGCTCGCGGTCGCCGGGATTGATGCGCTCGGGCGAATAGCCCACCTTGAAGTCCTCGCCGCACTTCATGGAGGATTCACGCTCAAGAATGGGCACGCAGATTTCCTCTGTCAGCCCGGGATAGACCGTGGACTCGTAGACCACCACCGTGCCGGAAGCCATGTTTGCACCCACCGTGGTGCTGGCGCCGACCACCGGACGCAGGTCCGGGGAGCGGTGCTCGTCGATGGGCGTGGGCACGGCCACCAGTATGAGACGGGCCTCGTTCAGCCGGGCAACGTCCGAGGTGAAGGTCAGGTCGCAGTCGCCCACGTCCTCGAAATCGATTTCGCCGGTGCGGTCAAAACCCTTTTCCAGCTCGTCCACGCGGGTTTCGGAAATATCCACGCCCAGCACGCGAAAATGCCGGGCAAGGGCCACGGCCAGGGGCAGGCCCACATAGCCCAGTCCCAAAACCGCAATGGCATCCCGCTTTTTCTTCAGGTCATCAAAGGTGACAACTGACATATATACACTCCAAATGGTGTTTTTCGATCAACGCCGGGTGGACAAGGACGTCCGCCCGGTTTAGGAAATTCGCATGAATATCGACTGGACCCTCATACTCTCGGCCCTGGGCCTTGCCTTGGTCATTGAAGGCATTCCCTATTTCATCTTTGCCGACCGCATGCCCCGGGTGCTGCGCACGCTTGCCGAACAGCCGCCCCGAAACCTGCGCATCCTCGGGCTTACGGCCGCCATCCTCGGCCTGCTCGTGATCTGGCTGGCCCGTTCGCTGCACTAGCTCAGGACCGGTCGTCTCCGGCCTTGCTGCCCACGTGCATGTACACGATCCCCGACATCATGGGCACGTGGTAAACCCTTTCAAACCCTGCGTCCACCATCTCGGCGGCAAGGCTGCGCTCGTCCGGAAAGGCCCGGATGGTATCCGCAAGGTAGCGATACGCCGATGCATCGCCGGACACAACCCGGCCTATGCCCGGCAGCAGTTTGTCCAGATAAAAATTATACAGGCCCTTCCAGACCCGGCGGCTGCCCGTGCCGAATTCGAGGATGCAGAAGCGTCCGCCCGGCTTGAGCACGCGCAGGACCTCGGCATAGGCCGCCTCTCGCGGCAATATGTTGCGGATGCCGAAGGCTATGGTGACCGCGTCCACGCACTGGTCGGGCATGGGCAGTTTGCGGCCATCCGCCTGCACCGGGAGTATCGCGTTCTCGCGGCCCTTTTTCAGCTTGGAGCGTTTGCCCTCGGCCAGCATTTCATGGGTAAAGTCGAGCGCGGCCACGCGCACCGTGGGGTATTGGCGCAAAAGCTCCACGGAAACGTCCATGGTCCCGGCCGCAAGGTCGAGCACCATGCCGCCCTCGGCGGGCCGGGCCGCGCGCGCCAGGCGATATCGCCAGTAGATATCCTGGCCCAGACTCAGAAAGTGGTTGAGAAAATCATACCAGCGGGCAATGCGGCCAAACATGTCCTTGACCTTGCGGCCATGTTCCTCATGTTCGCCCTGCACGGGTTTTTCCGCCACATCCGGTTCCTGCATGGGCGGTTATTCCTTGTCTCCGGCCGTGGCCGGAGCCGTGGAGGCGTTGTTCTTGCCGCCGCTGGCCGTGGCTTGCAGGACGTCCGTATAAATGGTGCGGAAATGCTCCCCGAAATTGCTCGGGGAGATGCGTCCTACCTCGATAAATTTGATGACCACTTCCTTGGCCACCTGCAATGCCTGCTTTTCAATCTTTTCCACTGGGATCCTCCCGGGATAAATGCGCAAAACCCGCCCGGTGGGAAATGGCCTCGACCAACGACGGTAAAGGGCCCGGGCGGGAAAAGAAAAGAAACCGGAAAGCCCCTCTTCTTTTTTCGGCGGTCTTTACCATGCCCCGCCCGGGAAGTCGAGGCTCCACCGGGTCGCCGCCCCGGACAAACCGTTCCGAGCTTCTTGACCGAAACTTCTAATACTCATATGTCATTAACGGCTGTACAATCGGTCTGTAAAACCCTGCGGCGTCCACCGCAAACCAACCCGGACAAGACGTCATGCCCGAACAGAAACAAGCCCGCGCAACAGCGTGCCGCAACCGCATGGCCCTGCCGGGTATGCGCATGCGCCGCACACAGGACAATTTCTGTCATGCTCCCGCAATCACTGATGAAAGCGCCGGGAGCGCCGAAAAGGCAAGGCCCGCTGCCCAGAGGCCGGTTGGCCGCCGAACGTTCGCCGACTCTCCGGCACGGCAGGAGCAATCATGAACGACAACAACGAAAAACGATTGCGGGAAGCGCTGGGAAACCGTCTGCGGCAACAAGGGCTCGACCCGGCATTGGCCGCACCGACCCTTGACCTGATCGGCCGCACGCCCAAGGCGTTGCGACAAACCCTTTCCGCGTTGCTGGCGCAGGCCGCCGGACAAATCCGGCCCAGAAACGTCGACACCGGCAAATGACACCGTCCGGCACCAGACGGACCGCAACCACCCCACAAAGGACAACGCCATGACCGACTACCTCAAGAGCGCCCTGTTCATCGATTTCGACAATATTTTCATCCGCCTGAACGATCAGGACCCGGAACTGGCCGAAAAATTCGCCACCCAGCCCCAGCGCTGGCTGTCATGGCTGGAAAAATTCGCCCTGCCCCGTGGATGCGAAGAACAGCGCCGGGCCATCCTCATCCGCAAGTGCTACCTGAACCCGCAGACATTCCACGATTTCCGTCCCCATTTCATCACCTCCGCCTTCGGAGTCACGGACTGTCCGCCCCTGACCAAGCAGGGCAAGACCAGCGCGGACATCCACATGGTGCTCGACATTCTGGACGCCATGAACCGGGACACGAACTTCGACGAATTCATCATCTTTTCCGGCGATGCCGACTTCACGCCCGTGCTCATCAAACTGCGCGAGAACGACCGCATGACCACGGTGCTGCACGTGGGACCGACCTCCCCGGCCTACAAGGCGGCCAGTTCCATGCTCATCAGCGAGGACCAGTTCATCGAGGAAGCACTGGACTACCGGGACATTCCGGAGAGCATTCAGGACCACGCCTCCACCCAGAACCTCAAGGAACAGGTGCGCCAGTTCATACTGGATACCGTGGCCGGGTCCGGATCGCCCATCGTCATGGCTACGCTGGCCGCGAAAATCCGCCAGCGCTTCACCCGCTGCCTGCCCTGCGATTCATGGTTCGGGGCCGAGAAATTCCGGGACTTTTTGTATTCGCTGGACCTCGGCGGGCTGCAGATTTCCTCGGTCATTCCCGGCTACGTCTATGACCCGGAACGGCACGAACAGCCTCGGGAGACATCGCCCAACACGGATTTCGAGCAGAGCCATCCGAACCTGTTCCAATTTGCCAAGCTGGTGCATCAGGTCACGGACGTGCCCCTGCTGACCCCGGCCCACTACCGGGAACTGTTCCGGGCCATTGCCGACGAGGTGGCCCGCAACGGTTTCCAGCTGACCACCACCTCCAAGAACGTGCGCGACCAGCTGGTGGAACAGGACGTTCCGGTCTCGCGCCAGCATGTGAATTTCGTGCTCATCGGCATCGGCCGTTCCGGGTACCTGTACAAAAAGGACGGCTCGGACACGTCCCTGGAATTGTCCAAGGCCTTTGCCCAGAACGTCAAGAACCTGTGCGTGGCCGCACAGCTCTCCCTCGACGAGCAGCGCATGCGCAAACTCTTCGAATGGATCATTTCCGTTGACGAAATTGAAAATCCCCCCGCCCAGTAACCTCCCAAAAGGAAGCAACGACCCATATTCCGCGGCCAAATGGCGCAAAAAGACAGGCGCCCGGCACTCTGCATATGTAAACAAGTGTAAATTCTTGTTTGAGTCCGTGCTTTTTTGCAAAAAAATCCTTAATGACTTTCTGGTGGAGGTCCCCCATGAACGAATCCATCCTCATAATAGACGACGACGAAAAACTCAGACGGGTACTCAGGGAATACCTTGAGGAATACGGACATTCCGTGCTGGAGTTGCCGGACGGAACCAGCGCTGCCGAAACAGTGCGCAGGCAGGCCCCGGACATCGTGCTGCTGGACGTGATGATGCCCAAGGTGGACGGCTTCGACGTGTTGCGTTCCATCCGCTCCGTTTCCGGAATCCCGGTGATCATGCTCACGGCCAAGGGTGAAGATTCGGACCGCATCGTCGGCCTTGAACTGGGTGCGGACGACTACATCCCCAAGCCCTTCAACCCGCGGGAGCTGCTGGCCCGCATCCGCGCGGTATTGCGCCGCGCCAGCGACCGCCCCGCCGAACAGGAGGCAAACCCGGACATACTCGAAGCCGGCGGACTGATACTGGACACGGCACGCCAATCCCTGATCGTGGACGACAAGGCCCACGACCTGTCCTCGGCGGAGTTCAACCTCATGTCCGTATTCATGAACAATCCGGATATCGTGCTCTCCCGCGACAAGCTCATGAACATGGCCTGGGGCAGGGATTACGAGGCCTATGACCGCACCATCGACGTGCACGTGAGCAAACTGCGCAACCTGCTCAAGACCTACCCGGCCCATGCCCAGCGCATCCGCACGGTCTGGGGCTCGGGCTACAAATTCCTGGCGGGCTGATGCGATCCAACCGCATCTACATAAAATTCTTCATGGCGGTCAGCATCATGCTGGCCGTGCTGCTGGTCGTGGTGGGCACCACCTTCTATCTGGCCTCAAACCAGCTGGCCACCATCCGCAACAGGCCCATAGCCGACGTAACCTCGTCCATCATGGCCGACGAACAAGGGCACCAACCGGACTTCGCCCTGGAGGAAACCCGCGACTATTTCAACCGTGTGGCCAAAGGCATCAACGGACTGATCTGGGTCACGGACTCTTCGGGTTCCGTCATTTTCAAAACCTTCGAGGGCGCGCCCCCCGAACCGGCGCACCTGTTTTCGGGCAAGGGCAAGGAGGGCGCCGTGCCGATCAGCCTGCACGACGGCACGCCCGGGCAGCTGCACTTCGTATTCAACGACGATTGGCACAAGGAAACCAATACCCTGTTCTTTCTCGGGCTGGCGGCTTCGGTGCTGACCATCGCACTTTTGAGTTGGCCCGTGGCCAACCATGTGGCCCGGCCGCTCAACCACCTGCGCCAGGTCATGGCCCGGTTTGCGGACGGGGACCTTGAAGCCCGGGCCACCATGTGCCGGTGCGGCAAGGGCGAAATAGCCATGCTGGGCCGGGATTACAACGCCATGGCCGACAGCATCGTGCGCATGATCGAAAGCAATCGGGAACTGACCACCAACGTCTCCCACGAAATGCGCAGTCCGCTGGCCCGGCTGACCATCCTGCAGCAGACGTTGGCCGAACGATTGTCCAAAACCGACGACACGCGCGCCGTGGCCCTGCTCCGGGACATGGATCAGGAAATCGAGGCCATGGACAACCTCATCGGCCGCATCCTGCAGTTTTCCAAGATGCATCTGCGGCCGGAGGAATACCGGGACGTGAATCTGGTGGAAATGATGGGCAGCGTGCTGGAGACATATGCGCCCCGCCAGCTGGAAAAGGACATCCGCCTGGACGTGTTCGCCCCGGCCAAGGTCGTCTGCCATGTTGGCGAGGAATCCATGCTCTGGCTGCTGGAAAACGTCATCGGCAACGCCGTGAAGCACACGCCGAAAAACGGCCGGATCGTGATCACCATGCGCAGCGAAGACAAGCAGGGCGTCATCGAGGTGACCAACACCGCGGCCCCGCTTCCGGAAACCGAACTGCAATCCATTTTCGAGCCGTTCCAGCGCGGCTCCAACCAGACCGGGCAAGGCTCCGGCCTCGGCCTGGCACTGGTGGCGCGCATTGCCGAAAACGTTGGCGGCACCGTACAGGCCACCAACGCGGCCACGGGCTTTCGCCTGACAGTGCGCGTTCCGTCCAGCACCACAGCCTGATCCCCAACAGATTTACCCCGCAAAAAAAGGACCGCCCCGAGGGACGGTCCCGTTTTGCTTATCTGTCCGGCCGGACCGGTATCTTCAATTCCCGTTGTCCAGCACGCTGTCCGCTGCCTCGCGGACCGTTTCAAGGGCCTTGCCGCGCTCCTGTGCCAGCTTTTTCCACTTCTTCTTTTCCTTCTTGACCGCTTCCACGGTGTGCAAAAGGTCCCGAATTGTGTGGGCCGGATACCCGTGCCGGGCATAGCGGCCCTTGCGCAACTCTTCGTCGTTGCGCTGGCGCAGTGCGTTCAGTTGGCTTGCATTGAGGATCATGTCCTATGCTGTACTAGCCGCAGCAAACGCTGTCCATACTATACTCGGCGCGATCCTTGTACTCCTGCTGCTTGCCCTTGTTCCAGCGGCTCACCGGGCGATAGTAGCCCACCACGCGGGTATACACTTCCGCTTCCTTGCCGCAGGTGGGGCAGTCGAAGTGCTCGCCCGCGATGTAGCCGTGTTCCTCGCAGATGGAGAAGGTTGGCGTGAGCGAGATATACGGAATCTTGGTATTGGTCATGGCCTTGATCAGGAAGCTCTTGACGCTCTCCTCGTCCGGCGCGGCCTCGCCGATGAACGAATGGAACACGGTGCCCCCGTTGTACTGGGTCTGCAGCTGGTCCTGATGTTCCAACGCAAAGAGCACGTCCGTGGTCACGCCCACGGGCAGCAGCGTGGAGTTGGTGTAATAGGGAACCTCGTCGCTGCCCGCAGTGATGATGTCCGCATACAGGTTGCGGTCGATCTTGGCCAGACGGTAGCAGGTGCCTTCGCCGGGCGTGGCCTCGAGGTTGTAGAGGTTGCCGGTCTCTTCCTGAAAGTCCACGACCAGACGACGCAGCAGGCGCAGCACGCGGCGCATGAGCCGCACGCCCGCTTCGGTTTCAATGCCCTTGCCCAGCAGGTTCTGGCAGGCTTCGTGTCCGCCGATCACGCCGATGGTGGAGAAGTGCCCCTTGTAGCCGTTCTTCAGGTAGCGGCGTGAATAGGGGAACATGCCCGCATCAAGGCTCTTCTGGATCATCTTGCGCTTGAACTCCAGCGAATCGCGGGCCATTTCCGCGTATTCGGTGATCAGCTCCATGAAGTCCTCTTCGTTGTGCGCCAGATACGCCAGCTTGGGCAGGTTCAGGGTCACAACGCCGATGGAACCGGTCAGGTCGCCGGCGCCGAACAGGCCGCCGGTCTTCTTGCGGATTTCACGCAGGTCCATCTGCAGACGGCAGCACATGGAGCGCACGTCTTCGGGGTTGAGGTCCGAGTTGATGAAGTTCTGGAAGTAAGGTGCGCCATAGCGTGCGGTCATCTTCAGCAGCAGGCTGCCGGCCTCGGAATCCCAGGCAAAATCCGGAGTCACGTTGTAGGTGGGGATGGGGAAGGAGAAAATGCGTCCGTCCGCGTCGCCCTCCAGCATGACTTCGAGGAAGGCCTGATTGATCATGGCCATTTCCTCGGCGTATTCGCCGTAGGTGGAATCCTGGAACTCACCGCCGATGATCACCGGCTCGTTGGCGATGTGCGAGGGCGGGGTGAAGTCCAGCGTGAAGTTGGTGAACGGGCTCTGGCCGCCCCAGCGCGAGGTGGTGTTCAGGTTGTACACCAGCTTCTGCATCTGCTGCTTGACCTGATGGTAGTTCAGGCCGTCGTGGCGTATGAACGGAGCCAGATAGGTGTCCACGTTGTTGAAGGCCTGCGCACCGGCCCACTCGTTCTGGAGCGTGCCGAGAAAGTTGACGATCTGGCCGCAGGCCGCGTCGAAATGCTGGGCCGGGGACGAACAGCAGCGGTCCTTGAGGTTGAACCCTTCCAGCAGCAGGTCGCGCAGGCTCCAGCCCGAGCAGTACCCGGCAAGGCCGAAGGAAAGGTCGTGAATATGCATGTAGCCGTGGGTGTGGGCGTCGCGGATTTCCTCGGGATACTTTTCCAGCACGTAGCGGGCCTGCACGGACCCGGCCATATGCAGGATCAGGCCCTGGAACGAATGCACCATGTTGGAGTTTTCGTTCACGCGCCAGTCCGAGTTGTCCAGATAGGTCTCCACCATGCCGGCAACGTCCATGTACGCCTGGTTCTGCTTCCTGAGCTCACGGCGCTTTTCGCGGTAGATGATATAGCGCTCGGCCACCTTGTAGAGACGGGCTTCCATGAGCACCTGCTGGACCGTGTCCTGAACCATTTCCTGTTCGGGAATATCCACGTCTTCCAGCCGTTGTTCCACTTTCTTGGCCAACCGTTTGGACAAAAGCGGATCCTTGATGCCGCTGCCCTTGAGAGCCTTGAAGATTGCGTTGCCGATGCGGTCCACGGACCACGTTTCCAGGCAACCGTCGCGTTTGAGAATTTGTTTGGGCATGCAGTGAACTCCAGAAAAAGACAGCAAAAAAAGAGCCGGAAGACTCGCCAAGGTGCCGTCTTTCGTCATGGCCGGGCTTGTTTGCGCAGGGAGGCTGAACCGTCCTGTGCCCCGGCGATTATCGGGTGATACGAATTTCGTGTCCGTTTCCGGCATCCTCGTGCCGGACGCGGTCAGAAATGCTTCAGCAGGTTTTCTGGCTCATCCGCCCGGGGTCGATACCGGACGAATTGACAGTGGCGGGACCGCTCCGGAATCGCACCGGATTGCCCTGTTGCGGCACATGGCCGCCTGAAGTGTCTCGTCGTTTTCAGCAGGCTTTTTTAGACTATAAACAGAGGTTCACGTCAACCCCATCTATAAAAAATTTAGACCTTGACAAGACAATTTTCCTCGCAACAGGTCGTAAAATAAATAATTATTTTTCAGGGCATTACGCCAAGGCAACAAGATCGTATGTTTTGGCGTCCTCCACCTCGGCCTCCACGATCATGCCGGGCGCAAGCTCGGTTCCGGGCTGGGCGCTGACATAGGTCACGCCGTCCACCTCCGGGGCCTGGAACCATGTGCGGCCAACGAACAGGCCGGGCCATTCCGGGGACGGCTCTTCCACGAGCACGGGCAGGGTTTCGCCCACGTAGCCGGCCATGATTTCGCCGGAAATTTCCGCCTGCAATTCCATGAGCGCGTCGCGCCGTTCCAGCTTGACCGCATCCGGCACCTGATTGTCCATGGCCGCGGCCGGGGTTCCGTCCTCGGGCCAGTAGGGAAACACGCCCAGATGATGAAAACGGGTGGCACGCACAAAGTCCATGAGGCACTGGAAATGCTCGTCGGTCTCACCCGGATAGCCCACGATGAACGTGGTGCGCAGAGCCGCCTCCGGGAAAAACTCGCGCACCCGCTCCACCACCTTTTCCGGGTTGCGGGCAAAGGGGCGGCCCATGGAGGACAGCACCTCGGGATGGGCGTGCTGCAAGGGGATATCGAAATAGGGCAGAAACGGCTTGCCCGCGTCGCGCAGGAACGAAAGCAGGGTACGCGTAAGCCCGGCCGGATACAGGTACATGAGCCGCAGCCACTCCAGCCCGGGCACGGGCAAAATGCGTGCAAGAAGCTGCTGCAGATCGTTTTCCGGCCCGAGGTCCGCGCCGTAGTGCGTGGAATCCTGCCCCACCACGATGAGTTCCGGCACGCCCTGCCCCACCAGCGCCTTTGCCTCGGCAGCCAGATAGTCCACGGGCCAGCTCTTCAGGGGGCCGCGGATGGATGGAATGGTGCAGAACCGGCAGTCGTGGGAGCAGCCTTCGCTGATCTTGAGGTAGGCGTAGCCCGGGCCAGTGCTCAGGCTGCGCGGCAGGTCCGGGTCGGCTTCGCGGCCCAAGGCCTCGCGCACCATGGCGGGCCATTGGTCCAGCTCGTCCGTGGAAAGCCACAGGTCCACCTCGGGCATTTCCGCAACCAGATCCCTGCCGAAGCGGCTGACCAGACAACCGGCCACGGCCAGCACCGGACGTTGCCCATCCAGTTCTTCCATGTCGGCCACGGCGTCCAGAATGGTGGAAACCGATTCCTCGATGGCCGGCTCGATGAAGCCGCAGGTGTTGATCAGCACCAGGCGGGCGGCGGCAACCTCGTCCACGGGCTCAACCCCGGGGCCGAGGGCACCCAGCAGCCGTTCAGTATCCACACGGTTTTTGGGGCAACCGAGGCTCACGGTCATAACCCTGATATTATCAGCGCTTACTTTCATCGAGTATTCGTCCTTGCAAAAAATCCATGATAAAGTGGCGGCAAACACCACACTCCGGCATTGCGCTTTTCCCTTCGCCATGTACAATGCACGAATGGTATTGCGACAACATGTCCAATGGGGGTCTTCGCTGTGTCCGGTCAAGAAGTCAATGACAGAAGATATGATATTGGGGTTATCGGGGACATTCCGGCCCTGATGGCTTTCTGGGAAATGTTCCGCGAACAGGCCAACCACACGGTCCTGCGCGAAATAGGAATTGTCGCGGCCGCATTCCCCGGCCAACAGGGGCTGCCCGGCATCTACGAGCCGCCCAGCGTGGTTCCCACCTATACCGGCTACCGGGAAATGCTGGAAAAGCACCCGGAAATCAACATGGTCATCGAGGCCACGGGCCGTCAATCGTTGCTGGCCGAACTGCGCGCCACCCTGCCCGCAGACATCACGCTCGTGGAACGGGGCGCGGCCAATTTCTTCATCAACCTGCTCACGCAGGACAAGATGTGGATCGCCTGCAAGCTGGACCTTCTGCATACCCAGAACATGCTCAAGACCATCATCGACCAGATGGACGAGGAAATCCTGTTTCTCGACCTGGACGGCCGCGTGCTGGACGTGAACAAAAAATGCCTTGAACGAACGGGTCTGACCAAAAAACAGGCCGTGGGCGCCATGCTCAACGAAGTTTTTTGCGGGCTGGAGGACACAGGGTGCGGCCTGCCGTTGGAAACCACGGTCGGCCGGGGGGAACCATGCGAAACCCTTGCCTCGGAGGTGGGCGAGGACGGCCGGGTTCGCTATTACCGCATCTACGCCTACCCCATCTACGACGAAAACGAGTCCCTGAGCAATCTGGTTGCCATGCGGCGCGACATCACCCGGCGCATGGAAATGGAACAGCGGCTCCAGCAATCCGAAAAACTGGCCTCCATTGGCGAGCTTTCCACCTACATCGCCCATGAAATACGCAATCCGCTCTTCACCATCAGCGGATTCGCCAACTCCCTGATGCGCAGCAAGGAAGCCAACGACGGCATTCGTGAAAAATTGTCCATCATCCTCACGGAATCGCGACGGCTGGACGAAATCCTGAAAAGCATCATCAATTTCACCCGCCCCACCGAGGCCGAAGTCTCCAGCGTGGACATCAACAAACTGGCCACCGCCACCATGGAGGTCATGGGCATCGGGCTTTCCAATCAGGGCATACGACTGGTCATGGAACTGGAAGCGGGCATGGCGCGGGTCAAGGCCAACCCGGAAGTCATCAAGCAATGCCTGATCAACCTCGTCAAAAACGCGGTGGAGGCCATGCCTGATGGCGGCGTGCTGACCATTGCCACGGGCATGGCACGCGACCATGCGCTGCTGGAAGTGCGGGATACGGGCGAAGGCATCCCCATGGAGATACGCGACAAGATCTTCAGCCCGTTCTTCAGCACCAAGGGCAAGGGCTCCGGGCTGGGGCTGGCCATGACGCGCAAGATTCTCGACGAGATCGGCGGCGAGGTGGACCTGACCAGCAAGGAAGGAGAAGGCACGTCCATCATCCTGCAACTGCCACCCACCCTCGCGGTTGCGGATTCCGGCAAGCCAGAGTAGAAACTTCCGGTCCACCACAACGGAACCGAACGGCCGCGCCCGCCCCAAGGCTGCATGCGCGGTCCGCACGAGAATGGAGAACCGCACATGAAGTCAATCGTTCTGGCCAGCAACAACAAGGGCAAGATCAGGGAATTCGCGCAACTGCTCGAACCGCTCGGGCTTGAGGTCAAACCCCTTTCCGACTTTCCGGAGATCGGCGACATCGTCGAGGATGGCGAAACCTTTCTGGACAATGCGCTGATCAAGGCGCGCACCGTGAGCGCCAAGACCGGGCTGGTGGCCGTGGCCGACGATTCCGGCCTTGAGGTGGATCACCTGAACGGCGCGCCCGGCGTGTATTCGGCCCGGTTCGCGGGCGACGGCCATGACGACCACGCCAACAACGAAAAGCTGCTGCGCGAACTCACGGGGGTTCCCGACGAGAAGCGCACGGCCCGCTACCGTTGCGTCATGGCGGCCGTGGCGCCCAACGGGCAAGAAATCCACACGCAGGGCTCCTACGAGGGCCGCATTGCCCACGACTACAAGGGCAAGGGCGGCTTCGGCTACGACGTCATCTTCATCGACCCGGAACTGGGCAAGCACGTTGCCGAGATCAGCGCCGAGGAAAAGCACTCCCGCTCGCACCGGGGCAAGGCCATCCGCCGCATGTTGGAAATATGGCCCGATTTCTGGGCCAAATCCGGCCAATAGTTTCCTTTTTTCCGGCAGCGAGGGAGCGCCGTTATTCCGTTGGTGCGCTGACGCGCGCCAGAGGAATGTCCGTCACACCGTTTTCGCGAATCGGTTGCGCTTGCGCGCGGCGGGAATCTGAGAAAGGGGGGAGAGGGCGTGCCGCGGCATAGGGCGTCCGCCCGTCTTGCCAAGTCGCCGTCTGTTCGTCGGTTGATTGGCCACGCCCCACCGAACCCCGCTCAAACCCACAAGACCCAGAGCCAAGAGGGAACGCGGGGACAGGCGCAACTTTTCGCTTTCTCCTGCGCTGCTCCACAGTGGGCAAACACGACGCATCGCCCCGGACGATCCGGCCCCGCAATCACCCCAGCCGCTTGCCGTACACAGCGGGGAACCCGCGCTCGCGCAGCCTCGCCACGGTGCGCGCAATGTCGTACTCCACGCGTTGCACGCGCACATGGCCGGTTTCCGGCTCCCAGAGCAGATATTTGGCGCGCGGGTCGCCGTCGCGCGGCTGGCCCACGGCCCCGGCATTGACGATAACGCGCTGGCCCGGGCCGAGCGTGAACCCGTCCTTGAGCGGCTCCCGAAAAACCGCGCCATCGCGTTGCACATATAGACCCAGTTCATGGGTGTGGCCCACAAAACACCATTGCTCCTCATACGAGGAGAAAACAGCGTCCAGATCGACATCACGCTTGTAGATATAGGTACGCACGCTGTCCGGCGGGCAGCCGTGCACAAAGCGCGCGCCATGGCGCACCATGCTGTGCGGCCGGGAGGTGAGCCAGTCGATGGCCTCGTCCGTGAGCATGGAACGGGTCTTGAGCAGCATGTCGCGCGCCTGCGGATTGAACCACGAAAGAAACTGGTAGCCGAGCAGAACCTGATCGTGGTTGCCCATGACCGTGTCCATGTTCCGCTCCATGAGCAGCCGGGCGCAGGCCTCCGGGTCCGGGCCGTAGCCGATCACATCCCCGAGGCAGAGCGCATGCTCCGCACCCGATGCGTCAATGTGTTCCAGAACGGCTTCCAGCGCAGCCAGATTGCCGTGGATGTCCGAAAGAATCGCCATGGTCAACGGTTTGTTCATTATTCCCTTACTATACTGCCGGGCCGCCACGGGCAAGCCGCCATTGCCGGGCGCGGACAAGTCTGGTATTTCCACAGCGTCGAACACAAAGGGCGTTCCATGACCAGAAAATCCCTGCTCACCGTCTTGTGCGGTCTTGTCATCCTCGGCGTTCTCCTCGTGATGAGCCGCAGCAACTATCTCTTTTTCCATTGCCTGGCCCAAACCATCAGCATTGCCGTGGCCTGGGCCGTGTTCGTGGTTTCATGGAACTCGCGCCGGGTGGTGCAGAACAACTACATGCTCTTTCTGGGCATCGGATTCCTCTTTTGCAGCAGCCTGGACTTCCTGCATACGCTGGCGTTTACAGGCATGGGCGTGTTTCCCAACCATGGCCCGAACCTGCACAGCAGCCTGTGGCTGGGCGCGCGTTTCATCCAGACCGGCGCACTGCTCATAGCACCGGTGTTCGTGCGGCGTTCCCTGAACGCCTATGGGGCGTTCGCCTGTTTCGCGCTGGTCACGGCAGCACTGGCCGGAGCCATATTCACGGGTGTTTTCCCGGTCTGCTGGGTGGAGGGATACGGCCCCACGCATTTCAGGACGTTCAGCGAATACGCCATTGCCGCCGGCATGCTGGCCGCGGCCTTCAAGCTCTACACCGAACGGGACCAGTTCAGCACCACGGTGCTGCGCATGCTCATGGCCTACATCCTGTTCACGGCCGTGCAGGAAGTGTGCTTTGCCCAGGGCGGCGTTGCGGGCGGCCCGTTCATGCTGGCCGGGCATTTGCTCAAGATTCTTGCAGTCTACTGCCTGTATGAGGCCATGATCGTCACGGGTATCGCGCGGCCGCAGGAAGTGTTGTACTGGCGGCTCAAGCAGAGCGAGGAAGCCCTGCGCAAAAGCCGCGAACGCTTCAAGACCGTGGCGGATTTCACCTTTGACTGGGAATACTGGCTGGACGAAAACGGGCAATGCGTCTGGGTTTCACCGTCCGCCAAACGGGTCACGGGCTACGATGCCCACGACTTCTACAAGGACCCTGACCTGTTCACCAAGATCATGCACCCGGACGACAGGGATACGCCGCTGGTCTGCGCGCAGGACACCAACGGCGAGGAACCGCCCTGCACCCGCACCTTTCGCATCATCCGCAAGGACGGCACCTTGTGCTGGATCGGCCACGTCTGCCAGCCGGTCTACGATTCTTCGGGCAAATGGCGCGGCAGACGCGGCAGCAACCGCGACATCACCGAACTCTGCAAGGCCGAAGCCCTGCGCAAGGACGTGGAACGCATTGCACGCCATGACCTCAAGTCGCCCCTGAGCGGCATCATCAGCGCGGTGGGCGTGTTGCAGGATGCGGCCACCATTCCCGAACAGCAACGCATGCTGCTGCAAAAGATGGAATCCGAAGCGCGCAACACCCTGAACATGGTGGACATGTCCCTGACCCTGCTGAAAATCGAGGAAAACCGTTACGAACCGGATGCGGGACCGCAGGACGCCATCAAGATCATCCGCGCCGTGCTGGACGATCTGGCCCCGACCATGCGCACAAAGTCCGTACGCGCCGAGGTCGTGGTGGACCCGGAACCGGACGACACCATTTTCATGGGCGAAGAGCTGCTCTGCCGTTCACTGCTGGGCAACCTGATCAAGAATGCGGTGGAAGCCAGCCCGGAAAATCACGTGGTCAGCATCAACATTGCCGGCCCCTTGTCCACCTGCACGGTGACCATCTGCAACATGGGCGAAGTGCCCGAACCCATGCGCGACCGCTTTTTTCACAAGTATTCCACCCACGGCAAGCGCAAGGGCATGGGGCTGGGCACCTATTCGGCCCGGCTGCTGGCCCGCGTGCAGGGCGGCGACGTGGTGCTCAACACCTCGGAACCGGGCCGGACCATGGTCACCGTGACCCTGCCGCGCCATTGACCGGCCACACGGGTCGGCCCCATGGGCGGACAGGGCTACGGCTTCACATATTTTTATTTCAGGATTTCGCGGGCCTTGGCCGCAGCTTCCACCATGTTGGCCAGCGCCTCCATGGTTTCGGGCCAGCCGCGGGTCTTGAGGCCGCAATCCGGGTTGACCCACAAATGGTCCACGGGCAGCACCTTTGATGCGCGCCTGAGCAGGTCCACCATTTCCTGAACCGGGGGCACGCGCGGGCTGTGGATGTCGTACACGCCCGGCCCCACTTCCGCGGGATAGTCGAAACGGCCGAACGCCTCCAGCAGCTCCATGTTGCTGCGGCTGGCCTCGATGCTGATCACGTCCGCATCCATGGCCGCTATCCATTCGATGATGTCGTTGAACTCCGCGTAGCACATGTGGGTGTGAATCTGGGTATGGTCCTGCACGCCCGAGGCCGAAAGCCGGAAGCACTCCACGCCCCAGTCCAGATATTCCTTCCAGAGGTCACGGCGCAGGGGCAGGCCCTCGCGCAGGGCGGGTTCGTCGATCTGGATCACGGCCACGCCGTCCGCCTCGAGATCCACCACTTCGTCACGCACGGCCAGCGCGATCTGACGGCAGGTTTCGGACCGGGGCTGGTCGTCGCGCACAAAACTCCATTGCAGAATGGTCACCGGGCCGGTGAGCATGCCCTTGACCGGCTTGTCCGTGAGGCTCTGGGCATAGCGTATCCATTCCACGGTCATGGGGCCGGGCCGGAAAACGTCGCCGAAGATCACGGGCGGCTTCACGCAGCGGGAACCGTAGCTCTGCACCCAGCCGTTGGCGGTAAAGCAGAATCCGTCCAGTTGCTCGCCGAAGTATTCCACCATGTCGTTGCGTTCGGCTTCGCCGTGCACCAGCACGTCCAGCCCGAGCTGTTCCTGCTTTTCAATGCTTTCGGCAATGAAGCCCTGCATGGCCTGCGTATAACCGGCCTTGGCCAGCTCGCCTTTCTTGAAGGCCAGCCGGGTGCGCCGGATTTCCGGGGTCTGGGGAAACGAGCCGATGGTGGTGGTGGGCAGAAGCGGCAGCTTGAGCCGTTCGCGCTGGGAGACAATACGCTCTGCATACGGACGCACGCGGCGGGCCATGGTCTCGTTCACGGATTCCATGCGCTCGCGCACGGCCGCGTTGGCGGTCAGCGGGCTGGAACGGCGCGCGTCCCATGCCGCGCGGTTGGCGGCCAGTTCCTCCTGTGCGTCCTGCCCCACGGCCGCCCGGCGCAACACGTCCAGCTCCGCGCATTTCTGCACGGCAAAGGCCATCCATTCGCGCACCTGCGCGTCAAGCCCGGTTTCGGCGCTCAGGTCCACGGGCGTATGCAGCAGCGAGCAGGACGGCGCCAGCATGACGCGGTCCGCGCCCACGGCCAGCACGGCACGGTCCACCAGTTCCAGCGCCTTGTCCATGTCCACTTTCCAGACGTTGCGGCCATCCACAAGGCCAAGGGAAAGATGCATGGCTTCGGGGAGTCTTGCGGCAAACGCGTCCAGCTGTTCCGGGGCGCGTACCAGATCGACATGCACGCCGCCCACGGGCAGGGAGAGCAAGGTTTCCGCGTGGTGGTCCACGCCGCCGAAATAGGTGGCCACCAATATTTTTGCGGACCCGGCAGCCGTGGCAAGCCGTTCATATACCGCGGCAAAGCGGTCGGTCACGGCCGCATCCAGATCAAGGGCCAGTAGCGGCTCGTCCAGCTGAACCCAGGCGCACTTGGCGGACAGGCGACCCAAAACCTCTTCATATACGGCCACGATCGCGTCCAGATGCTCCCAGCGATCGAAACCCGGGGGCACGGACTTGCCCAGACCGATGAAGGTGAACGGGCCGGGCAGCACGGGCTTGGCCGCGTACCCTGCGGCAACTGCTTCGTCCAGCTCGTCGAAAATCTTCGTCGAGGACAGGGAAAAAGTCTGGCCCTCGGTAAACTCGGGCACGATGTAATGGTAGTTGGTGTCGAACCACTTGGTCATTTCCATGGCCGTGGCGCCACCGTGCCCGGCATCGCCGCGCGCCATGCGGAAATAGGTGTCCGTGTCCACGCTGCCCCCTTCCCAGCCGTAGCGGGCAGGCACGGCGCCCAGCAGGGCCACCGTATCCAGCATGTGGTCGTAGTGGGAAAAATCGCCCACGGGCAGCAGGTCCACACCCTGCCCGGCCTGAATCTCCCAATGTCGGACGCGCAACTGCGCCCCCTGTTCCAGAAGATCCTGTTCGCCTTTCTCGCCCTTCCAATACGCTTCAGTGACCTTTTTGAGTTCCCTGTCAATACCCATGCGCGGGAAACCCAGAGAGTGCGTCAGCATGCCAGCCTCCTGTTTTGCTGCGGGCAATCCCGCAAATGAATGTCTCGGCAGTCGCTTCCAATATGGCAAAAAATCATGGCGGCCCGTCTTGAAACAAGCCCCGATCAGGCGGGCATGAGCCCGGCGCGTTCAACCACGTCCAGACACAGCCCGGCGCGGTTGAAGGGATACAGGTGAACGCCCGGCGCTCCGGCATCCACCAGCCCCCGCACCTGTGCCGCAGCGTAGTCCGCGCCCACATCGCGAACGGCCCCATCTCCGCCCGAGGCATGGGCCGCTTCCAGCGCGGCCAGCAGCTTGCCGGGAATGGGCGTGCTGCACAGGCCCATGAGGCGGCGCACCTGCCCGAAACTGCGGATGGGCAACACGCTGGGAATGACCAGCTTGGTGCAGCCTTTGTCCGCAAGGCGTTCCACCATGTCGAAATATTTTCGGTTGTCGAAGAAGAGCTGGGTTACGGCAAAGTCCGCGCCCGCCTCGAATTTTTGGCGCAGATGTTCGATGTCCTGCTCAATGCTCTCGGATTCCGGGTGCGCGTCCGGGTATGCGGCCACGCCCACGCACAGGTCCGGATCCTGTTGGCGCACGGTGCGGACAAGGTCCGTGGCATGGCGGAGGCCCTTGGGGGCCGAATCCACGCCGTCAGGAAAATCCCCGCGCACGGCCAGCACGTTGCGAATGCCGCAGGATCGTATTTCACGCACCTGCTCGGCAATGGACTCCGGGTCGTTGCGCACGCAGGTCATGTGCGGCATGACCGTGAACCCCTTTTCCTCGCACAGATCACGGGCGGTCCTCAGTGTTCCGGTGGCTCCGCCACCGCCAGCGCCGCAGGTCACGGCCGCAAACAACGGCTTGAGCCGGGCCAGACGGTGCACCGTGTCCAGAAAAACGGGCAAGGCGTCTTCATTGCGTGGCGGAAAAAATTCCAATGAAATAAATGGCCTGTCTTCTTCGATCAGACGTGGGATAGGCATGATTTCTCTCCGTCTCCTTATATGACTACATCATGATATCTTTATATTGAGATAGATTGATATAGTCATCCGAGCCCGAGGTCAAGGCGTTGCGCAAAAAAAATCCCGGCCACACATGCGTGTGGCCGGGCCGTGACGGTTGTATATAAAAAAGTCCGGGTCAGGATGCCTTGTAGCCGAAACGGCCAAGATAACGCAGGAGCAGGGGCCACAGGACCAGCACGAATCCCCCCACGCCAAATCCCATGAACCCGATGAGCGTGGCCCGGTTCATGAAATCGGCCGAGGCCGCCCACATGAACACGGCGCCCAGCATGAACAGGGAAAAGGTCATGATGGATGCAGCGGCCCCCACGTTGACCTCCACCTGATCCAGCACGATGTTGTTGCTCACCGGGCGGCTCGCGCCGCAGCAGAACGCTATGAGCATCATGGGCAGGGCAAAGGCCACGGGACCTGACGCGCCGAATGCGGCAATGCAGGCTCCGCCCACGGTGATGCCCGCGAATCCCCAGCCGTTGAGCACGGCCCCGGAAAAGCGTTTGGAAAGCTTGGCGCAGACCAGCGAACCCAGCATCAACCCCACGGCGTTGAGCGCGAAAAAGCGGCTGAAGGCGGCCCGGTCCAATCCGAATTGTTCCATGTAGATATATGGCGAAGCCGCGATGAACCCGTACACCGGCCCCATGACAACGGCCATGAGCGTGGAGGTGTACATAAACCGGCCGTTGACCAGCGTCTGAAGGTACGGTTTTATAAAAGCCATGGACGTGAGCCGTTTTTCATGGTGCAGGGTTTCCTCCAGAAAAAGCACTGCCCCGAGCGCGGTGATTCCGTAGATGGCCTGCAGGCCGAATATCCAGCGCCACGAAAAATATTTGAGGGTCAGGCTGCCCAGAAACGGGGCGGCCATGGGGGCCACGGCCATGATCACGCCGAGGTAGGCCAGCACGCGCTGGCGTATGTGGCCGTCGAACACGTCGCGGCTGATGGCCATGACCATGGATGCACAGGCCGCACCGCCCGCAGCCTGCAGAATCCGGCAGATGAGCATTTCAGTCAGGCCGTCGGACAGAGCGCAACCCAACGAGGAAACCGTAAACAGGCCCAGCCCCAGCAACAGGCTGGGCTTGCGTCCGAAACGATCGGAAAACGGCCCGTATACCAGCAGGAATATGCCGAAACTCACGAACCACAGGCTCAATGTCAGCCCGCCCGAGGCCTCGCTCACGCCCCAAAACTTCACCAGATTCGGCAGGGCCGGAAGGTACATGTCGTTGGACAACGGGCCCAACGCAGCAAGAAAGGCGAGAAAGAACGTCATTCCCACCTCGTTTTTTCCAGTAATCACTATTTACTATCCCATGTAAAAAGTTAACCGTATAACCATTGGGGCAAAAAAATTATTCCATGTTCAGGAAAATCGTCCTGGCGACCCGCTTGAACGCGGCCAGATCATCATCGTCCACGCCGTCCACAGCGTGCATATTGTTTTTCGCGGCAAGTTCCAGAGTCACATCCCTGAGGCGCTTGCCCGCAGCGGTCAGGAAAACCCGGTTGCCACGCCTGTCCCGTGTCGAACGACGTCGGAGCACATAGCCCTGGTCCTCGAGCTTGGCCAGCATCTTGGTCACGGAAACCTTGCTCTTGAAACACCGCTCTCCCAACTCGCGCTGGTTCAATCCGTCCCGCTGCCACAATTCAATCAGCAAGCGCCACTGCTCCACGGATATTCCCAGTCCGGCATCCGCGAAGCTCCGGCCCAGCTGCAGGCGCATGTATTGCGAGGCCCGCGCCAGCAGAAACCCTACCGGTTCGCCTTCAAAAAAATCCTCCACACTGCCCATGTCGTCTCCACGGTACGTTGTTCCCGAAAAGTCGGTTAACCGTTTAACTATCTCGAGTGCGGTTGTCAACAAGCCATGTACCCTCAAGACGTTCTTGCGAAGCACTCGGATACATTGTACGGATAATATATTCATTATTCTCTGAAAACCTTACGAAAACGGCGCACAGGACCATGCCCAGACTCAAGACGCTGCTCATACACGAAGACCCGAAGACACGGGCCGAACTGCGCTCTCTGCTGGACGGCGTGCCGTTCATGCAGGTGCTGGGCGAGGCCGTGACCGCTTACGAGGCCATGGAGCTGCTGGAATCCATCGCCTACGGGGCGCTTTTTCTGGGCACGGACCTGCCGGGCGGGCCGTCCGGCATCGAGCTGGCCCAGATGCTTGCGGGCCGCAAGCACAAGCCCGCGCTGGTCTTTGTTTCCGATTCCGAATCCCGGGCCTATGCCGCCTTTGAACAGGGGGCCACGGACTACCTGCTCTGGCCGCCCGCGCCGGGGCGGTTTGAGCGCACGCTGGAACGGCTGGGCGAGTTCAAGACCCGGTTCAAGGAGGTTCCCGAACCGTCCGAGCCGCTGGAAACGGCCAATCAGGAGGAATCCCCGGACGAGCAGGACGAGCACACCGTGCAACTGCCGCTGGAAGAACACGAGCAGGAGAGTTTTCTGGCCGCGTTGCGCCAGGCATGGGACCAGACCCGCACCCGTACCCCGGAGATCGACAAGCTGGCCGTGAATCAGGACGGCCGCATGTACCTCGTCCCCTACCACCAGATCATCTTCGTGGAGGCCTACGAGGATTACTCATACGTGCATACCGCCGGGCAGAAATTCCTGACCTCCTACCGGCTCAAGAATCTCGAAGACCGGCTCAAGCCGCACCGTTTTTTCCGGGTACACAGGAAATACCTCGTCAATCTGGACATGGTCACGGAAATCGCCAGCATGCCGGGCAGCAACTTCATGCTCCGCACCGCGGGCAAGACCCGCATCGAGCTGCCCATCAGCCGCAGAAGGATCGCGGAACTGAAGCAGATACTCGGATTGTGACCGTTGAACCGCGCTAACCTGCCGCTGGCCGAATACGCCGGGACATTGGCGCGCAAACATGTTCGAAACAGACTCGCAGCCATGAATCTTGCGCGAGGAGGAATACATGGACCAGTTCGGAACGCTGGACAATCTTTTGCAGGAAGAACGGGTATTCAGGCCCCTGCCACAACTGGTGATCGAGGCCAACGTCAACCCGCAGGAGCTTGAAGCGCACCGGCGCATGGCCGGGCACGATCCGCTGGGCTACTGGGAAGAGGCTGCGGACGAGCTGGACTGGTTCAAGAAATGGGACCAGGTTCTGGACGATTCGGACGCCCCCTTTTACAAATGGTTTCCGGGCTCGCGATGCAACATCGTCTACAACTGTCTGGACCGGCACATCGAAACCTACAACAAGAATAAGCTGGCCCTCATATGGGAAGGCGAGCCCGGCGATTCGCGCAAGTACACCTATTTCGAGCTCTACCGCGAGGTGAACCGCGTGGCCAACGCCCTGCGCTCGCTGGGCATCGGCAAGGGCGACCGCATCGTCATCTACATGCCGCCCCTGCCCGAAACCGTGATCTCCATGCTGGCCGCAGCCAAGATCGGGGCCATCCATTCCGTGGTCTTTGCCGGATTCTCGGCCAAGGCCCTGCGCCAGCGCATCAACGACGCGCAGGCCAAGCTCGTGGTCACGGCGGACGGCTTCTACCGCAACGGCCAGATCATGCCCCTCAAGGAAACCGTGGACGAGGCGCTGGTGGGCGCGTGCGCGGACTGCGTGGATTCCATGATCGTGGTGCGCCGCTGCAAGGTGGGCGTGGACATGACCGATGGCCGGGACTTCTGGTACGAAGACCTGATCCGCAACGAACGCAACATTTCGCCCACCGAAGTCATGGACGCGGATGATCCGCTCTTTCTCATGTACACCTCGGGCACCACGGGCCAGCCCAAGGGCATCGTGCATTCCCACGCGGGCTACATGGTGGGCGTGCACCGCACCCTGAACCATGTCTTCGACATCAAGCCCACGGACATCTTCTGGTGCACGGCCGATCCGGGCTGGGTCACGGGGCACAGCGCCGTGGTCTACGGACCGCTCATGGCCGGAACCACGACCCTCATGTACGAAGGCCATCCCAACTATCCGCAGGCGGACCGGCTCTGGAACATCGTGGCCAAGTACGGGGTGACCATCTTCTACACCGCGCCCACCATGATCCGCATGCTCATGCGCTTCGGCATCCAGTACACGCGCCAGCACGACCTCTCCAGCCTGCGCCTGCTCGGGTCCGTGGGCGAACCCATCAGCCCGGAGGCGTGGATCTGGCTCTACAAGAACATCGGCCGCAACGAGTGCCCGGTGCTCGACACGTGGTGGCAGACCGAAACCGGCATGTTCATGATCAGCCCGCTGCCCATATCCCTGCTCAAGCCCGGCTCGGTGACCAAGACCCTGCCCGGCGTGGAAGCGGACATCGTGGACCGCGACGGCAATCCCGTGCCCGCGGGCAAGGGCGGCCTGCTGGTGCTCAAGCGGCCGTGGCCCGCCATGATGACCGGCATGTGGAACGATCCGGACCGCTACCGCGAATACTGGGAAAAGATTCCGGGCATGTACTTTGCCGGGGACGTGGCCCGCAAGGACGAGGACGGCTACTTCTGGATTCAGGGCCGTGCGGACGACGTGCTCAATATCGCGGGCCACCGCATCGGCACCGCGGAAATGGAAGCGGCCTTCGGCGCACACCGCGCCGTGCACGAATGCGGGGTCATCGGCGTGCCCGACACCATCAAGGGCGAGGCGGCCAAGGCCTTCATCGTGGTGCGCCCCGAGGTGGAACCGGACGACGAACTCATCAAGGACCTCAAGCGCCACATCCGCAACGAACTGGGGCCCGTGGCGGTCATCAAGTCCATTGAATTCCGGGACAACCTGCCCAAAACCCGTTCCGGCAAGATCATGCGCCGCGTGCTCAAGGCCGAGGAGCTTGGGCATGAAATCGGGGACCTGACCGGGCTGGAAGACGAGGATTAGGCGGGTTGCGCTGACGCGCGGTCGATTTTTTCTTTTTGCCCGCAGGTGCGGGTTCTGTTTGCTGTTGCACGATTCCGGGGCTCGGGCTTGCCTGTTCCCGGCTTCGGCTGCAAATCACTGATGCTGCAGGGCGCGCCTTCCCTCTTTCCCCGAAAATTCCCGGCAAACCAATACGGGACGGCCTTGTTGCATTACCCCTCTGTTCCGGCAATCCGACGAAAAACGAAAAAACGAGGCCGACACGCGCGTGTGCCGACCTCGAAACAGTCCCACCGTTGCAACCGGGACAAACGGCCCGGGGCAGCCGGAAACAATCCTATGCTTTTGCCTTTTCCATGGCCCGCTTGAAGCCGTCCTTTGAGCGGCGAATCACGTCTTCGCCGATGCAGAAAGTCAGGCGGAAATAGCCGGGATACCCGAATCCGCGGCCGGGCACGGCCAGAATCTTCTCTTCCTGCAAAATGCTGCAGAACTTCACGTCGTCGCCGTTGGGCGCTTCCGGGAAGAAATAAAACGTGCCCTTGGGCATGGTGTAGTTGTACCCGCCGTTGTCCAGCACCTCGGCCATGGCCGCGCGCCGGGTTTCGTAAATGGAGGCATCCACCTGACTGCCGAGGCAGCGCATCATGAGCTTTTGCGCCAGCGCCGGCGCGTTCACGAAACCGAGGATGCGGTTGGTCATGATCAGCGCGCCGAGCAGTTCCTGCTTGCCGGGCATGGCCGGATTCACGCAGGCATAGCCGATGCGCTCACCAGCCATGCTCAGGTTCTTGGAAAACGAGGAACACACTACCGAGTATTGATAGACGTCCAGCAGGCTGGGCACTTCCACGCCGTCAAAGGCCAGAAAACGATACGGCTCATCCGAAAGAATGAAGATGGGCCGCTCACGCCCCTGGTTGTGTCTCTCCAGAATGGCGGCCAGCCGGTCCAGTTCCTCACGCGAATACACGGCCCCGGACGGGTTGTTGGGCGAATTGAGCAGCAGGATGCGGGTTTTTTCGTTGATGGCTGCGTCAATGGCTTCGATGTCCAGCTCAAAGGTCAGCGGTTTGCTGGGCACGGGCTTGAGCACGCCGCCGTGGTTCTCGCAGTAAAAACCGTATTCCACGAAAAAGGGAGCGGGCGTGATCACTTCGTCGCCCGGTTCGAGCACGGCGCGGAAAAAGGCATTGAGCGCACCGGCCGCGCCGCAGGTGATGACAAGATCTTCACCGGCAACGGCAACGCCCTGCTCCTTGCTGACCTGTCCGGCAAGGGCCGTGCGCGCGTCCGGGTAGCCGAAATTGGGCATGTAGCCGAGAAAAAACGGTGTGTCGGCTTCTTCGGCCAGGTCCTTCATGGCCTGTTTCAAAGCCGGGGGCGGCGGCAGGTCCGGGTTGCCGAGGCTGAAGTCACAGACCGCGTCCTCGCCAAATTCCTTTTTCATGGCGATTCCGGCCTCGAACATCTTGCGAATCCATGATCCGCTCTCCATGTAATCGGCAATCTGCCGGGAAATAAGCTGCATGATATGCTCTCCTTTGGCTTGTTTGGGTCGGGAAAAGATACGGCAAAAGGGAACGGAATTGAAGAGGCCGTATTGAAGAATTCGAAAAGGGACCGGACGCTAGGCTTCGGTTTTCCAGACCCGCTCCACGGCTTCCAGCATGGCCAGAATCACGGGGTCGTCCTTCCTGTCGCGATGGTAGACAAAGAAAATGTCCATGCCGATGTCCTGGTTCTGGTCGGTCTGCCAACAGACGAGCTTGCCCTCGGCGCGCAGGGCCTCGGCCTCGTCCTCGCGCATGATGGAAAGGCCCTTGCCGCCCACCACCAACCGGCGGATCACGTCTTCGCTGTCCGCACGGATGGTCCGGGCCGGGCAAAAGCCCCGGGATTCGAAATGGTCCAGCACCAGCGCGCCCAGCGGGCAATACCGCGCAGGCCAGACCCACGGCATCTTAGCCAGTTCCTCGAAACTGGCATCCTGCACCCGCTCTTCCCACTCCGCAGGCGCCACGATGAGCACGCGCGAACGCCGCAACGCATGCGCCTTGATGTCGGAATAGGGATTCTCGTAAAAGACAAATCCGGCATCCAGCTCCTCGGCGCGGATGGCCTCCAGAATCCTGTCCGACGAATTCTGCGTCAGGTGCAGTTCCAACCCGGGATGCTTTTCGGAAACAGCGGAAATCAGGTCCGTGAGCCGGAGATATTCGGAATCCGTATTCAATCCGATGCGCACGGCACCGGCCAGATCCGCGCGCAACCGCACGGCCCGGGTCTGGAACTCGTCCACCGCGGCAAGCACCTTGCGGGCCTGCGCCTTGAGGATGTCTCCGGCCTCGGTCAGGATCATACCCTTGGGCGTGCGGCTGAACAGCTTGACCTCAAGATTCTCCTCAAGGGCCTTGATGTGCGCACTGACCGTGGGCTGGCTGGTATGCAGACGTTTTGCGGCGTTGGTCAGGTGGCCCTCTTCGGCCACGGCCACAAACGATCGCAGATGATACAATTCCATGGGCGGCAGAGTATGCGCAAACCGTTCCGAAGGCAATCAGGATTTCCGAATGCCCTATCCGAGAATATGATTGGATTTTTGGCTCGTGAGCAAATTAGAGTGCCCTCAACAACGGAAAACAAGGCCGGAATCGGCCAAAGGAGCCTTGAAATGAGCTTCGGACGCAAAAAAAACATTTCCCTGGTTGAGTTGATCATGCCGGAAGACAGCACTCCGGTCGGCGCGGCCATGGCCAGCACGAGCCTCAAGCCCTGTCTGGCGAATCGCACCTTTGCCACGGCCAAGGTCATGCTCTGGACCGGGATGTCCTTCATCCTTTCCGTGGGCATCAGCCAGCTTCAATAAGGCGACAACGGATCAAGACAATATACTCGTTTCCAACGAGTCGACGGCTGCTCCCTCTCCTCTCTCCCATGGCGGCCGTCGAGTGAAAAGAGTCCTTTGGCGGAAGGACTCTTTTTTTTCGCTTTTTTCAGGAAAAGACGCAGGGCGCTGCCCTGCACCCGCAAGGGACACGTCCCTTGACCCTGTTCTGTTTTGCATTCTCCGAATGCAAAACGGATTGGGGAGGGGGGGGAAGCCGAAGTCATTCACGAGCAAACATCCCGTTCGGGCGGGAAGGTGTGCAGGGCAAGGCATAAAAAAATGGCGGGATCGACGCGTACACCCTGTACGCGAGAT